>NZ_JBIRRA010000001.1:0-781837 GCF_044333485.1 Streptomyces sp. NPDC020983
TGCGAGGCGTCTCGCCGCCGAAAAGTCCTGTGATCCGGGGCCAGTTGGCCCAGGCGGCGATTATGCCCCGCAAACCCGCTTTCTGTACAGTCGCAAACACGGGGTGTTGCCCCTGCCCGCACACCCCGCGGCGAAATCAAACGTCACGGACGCATTTTGCTCCGGCGGTGTTACCGAGCCGATTTGTCGACAGATATTCGGTGGCCGGCGAATTCCGCAAAGCCCTGGGAAAAGCGGGCCGCCGGCGCACCCGAGCGACGGAAGGGGCCGGTCAGACGCGCTCCCCCGCGGCCTCCCCGACCACCTCCGCGGCAGCTTCCCCGCCGGTCCCGCCCCCGGCCTCCGCCTCCGCCTCCTCGCCGCCGTGCTCGTCGGTCGAGTGCGAGTCGGTGAGGGTCAGCGCGCCGAGCGTGGCGACCAGGCCGACGACGGCGGCGAGCACGGCGTAGGAGATCCGCTCCCCGTGGAAGAAGGACGAGACGAGGCCGCTGCTCCAGACCCCGGCCGGGAGCTCGTTGGTGACCAGCGCGGCGATCAGGGTGCCGACGACGGCGGTGCCGACGCTGGTGCCGACCTCCTGGGCGGTGTCGTTGAGCGCCGCCGCGATGGAGGTGCGGTTGCCGGGCATCGCGTCGACCAGCGCGACCGCGCAGATCGTCATCACGGTGCGCAGCCCCACCGTCATCACCACCATGCAGACGGCGATGGCGAGGTAGCCGTGGTAGACCCCCCAGGCCAGACCCGCCAGCGAGCCGGCCAGGCAGGCCGCGCCGACCAGGCAGGCGACACGGTGGCCGAAGCGGCGCGCGAGCCCCTCGGACAGCGGGGTCGCGACGATCATCGTCACGATGATCGGCAGGTTCGCCAGGCCGGCCCGTACCGGGCTCCATCCGTACGCGTACTGGAAGTGCAGGATGAGCCCGAACATCACGCTGGCCATCGCGATGGCCGTCCCCGTCTGCGCGAGGGCGGCGCCGCGGACGGTGCCGCTGGAGAACAGGCGCAGGTCGAGCATGGGCGCCGGGCTGCGCCGCTCGTGCCGTACGAACGCGAAGCCGGCCACGAGGGCGCCGGCGATCGACGCGAGGGTGGGCGCGGAGAGCCAGCCGTGGTCGACGCCGCTGGTCAGCGAGTAGCAGGCGAGCCCGATGGCGGTGACGCTCAGGGCGGCACCCGGCAGGTCGAGCCGGTCCTCGGTCAGGTCCTCCCGCCGGTCGGCCGGGACCCCGAGCCGTACGCCGATGCACGCGAGCAGCGCGATCGGGGCGTTCACGACGAGCAGCCACTCCCAGCGCACGTGCGCCAGCGCGGTGCCGCCGAGCAGCGGCCCGAGGACGAAGCCGGACATGCCGACGACGATCATCACCGTCATCGCGCGCATCCGCAGCGCCTTGTCGTCGAACAGCCGGAAGACCAGCGAGTTCGTGATCGGCGCCATCGCCGCGGCGGCCACGCCGAGCGCGGCCCGCAGGGCGATCAGCTCACCCGCCGTGCTGACGAGCACCACGCACAGGCTGAGCGAGCCGAAGACGGCGAGTCCGGTCAGCAGCACCCGGCGGCGGCCGAATCTGTCGGCCGTCGACCCGGCCGTGAGCAGCAGGCCGCCGAAGGTCAGCGAATACGCCCCGGTGACCCACTGCAGCGCGGTCGTCCCGCTGCCGAGGTCGCGGCCGATGGTGGGCAGTGCGATCGACAGCAGGGTGTTGTCGACCATCTCGACGAAGAAGGCCAGGCAGAGGGCTGCCAGCGGGATCCACGCCGCGCGCAGGGACGGGTAGGTGCGGGACGGGGAGGTTTCGAGCGTGGCGGTGGTCATGGCGTCCTCCTATCGAACACCGTTCGGGTATCGAACAGCGTACGATACGGTACGATAGAACAACGTTCGATACGACGCAAGACAGGTTGGGATGTGAGCCATGGCACGCCTGCAGAACCGTTCGGTCGACGGACGCCGGCGGGCGTCGCACTCGATGGAGGCCGTCCTCACCGAGGCGGTGGCCCTCCTCGACGAGGCCGGTGCGCACGCCCTGACCTTCCGCGCCCTCGCCCAGCGCCTCGGCGGCGGCGTCGCCAGCATCTACTGGTACGTCGCGAACAAGGAGGAGCTGCTCGACCGGGCCACCGACCACGTGATCGGCCAGGTGCTGACCGACATCCAGAAGCTCCCGGCCGGCGACGACCCCGTCGACGACCTGCGCGCGATGGCTCTCACGCTCTTCGACGCGATCGTGGACCGCCCCTGGCTCGGCGCGTACTTCATGCGCAACACCGACGTCCAGGGCAACTCCCTGCGCCTCTACGAGGAGCTCGGCCGCCAGACCCTCCGCCTCGACCTCACCGCCCGCCAGCGCTTCCACGCCGTCTCCGCGGTCGTCGGAGTCGTCGTCGGCAGCGCCGTCGACATGGGCCAGGAGCCCCCGCAGGAAGTCCTCAACGGCGCCACGACCCGCGAGGAGTACCTCGGCCGCTACGCCCAGACCTGGCGCGAGCTCGATCCCGCGGAATACCCCTTCGTCCACGAGATCGTCGACGAGTTCGACGGCCACGACGACCTCGACCAGTTCCGCGCCGCCCTCGACCTCACCCTGGCGGGCCTCCGCCTCCAGGCGGGGAGCTGATCCACCCGTACGGGCCCACCCCCCGACGTCGTCCCCACCGCGCTCACGGCCGCCGGCAGAGATCACCGCGCCCGGCCCGCGCCCGCCCGTTCGGGCCGGAGCGGGGACGGCCGCCCGGCCGCGCCACTACCTTTTCCCCGTCGGTCACGAGCGGCGGGAAGAGCACGGATGAGCGTGATGGGGGTCTGGGTGGTCGGCGCCGTGGCGGACGGTGCCGTCGAGGAGGCGCACCGCCGGTTCCCGGACGCGGCACGCGCCCACGGGGTGTGGCCGGAGCCCCCCGCCGGCGCGAGGCGGTGGCGCGAGCGGTTCGGACCCGCGGGGACGCGTGACGGCGCGCCTCCCGCGGGAACGCGTGACGGCACGCCCGGGCAGCCGTCGCACAGCCCGCTCACCGGCGGCGACATCGCGCGTTTCGCCGACGCGGTCGACAGGGCCCGCACCGGTGCGGCCGAGGCGGACGAGCTCCAGGAACACCTGCTGCGCGCCGTACCGCAGCAGGAGGGCGACGGCCTCTTCTGCTCCGCCGTGCCCAGGGGCGACGGCGCGGCCGCGCTCCTGTGGGGGCTCGGCCCCGACGCGGTGTTCGGGCTCCCGGGCTGCTGCGGGCAGTTCCTGTGCGACGCCGCCAGCGTACGGGCCGCGCTCCCCGCGGCCGAACGGGCGCTCGTCCTCTCCCCGCCACGCCGGAGCCGCACGGCCGCCCGGATCCGGCTGTGGCTGGACGAGACGGCGGACGACCCGAACTGCGACATCGACGAGCTGATCGACGGCCCGCTCCGGGTACTGCGCCACGCCGCCCGCACGGGCGCCGGCGCGGTCGGACTCACCCTCTGGTACTGACCCCGGCCGGGAGCCGGCCGCCCGGCCGGGGGGGGCGGGCCCGCGCCGCCGCCCCCCGGACCACGCCGGGGAGGTGGGGGGCTGACGGCGCCCCGGACCACGCCGGGGACGTGGGCGGCTGACGGCGCCCCGGGCCACGCCCGGGAGGTGGGGGGCTGACGGCGCCGCGGGCCACGCCGGGGACGTGGGCGGCTGACGGCGCCGCGGGCCACGCCGGGGACATGGGGGGCTGACGCCGCCGCGGTCCACGCCCGGGAGGTGGGGCTGACGGCACCGCGGGCCCGCGGTGCCCCGCAGGGCGGCCGCCGCCCGGAGGCGCCGGCGGCCGGCGCGGCGTCACGTCAGCCGAGCGGCCCGGCCCCCGTTGCCGCGACGGAGAGCTCCCACAGCCGCGCGGCCGAGGCCTGGTCGACGGCGTAGCCGCGGACCCAGCCGTCGTCCATCGGCCCGTCCTCGTCCGTGACCCGTGCCACCTCGCAGTCCTCCAGGTAGAGCCCGCCGAGTCCGGCCAGCAGAGGGGAGGTTGCCGCCCACAGGCCGGTGGCGGCGCCCTGCGAGGGGCTCTTGAAGCCCTCGCCGATCACGGTGCCGTCCTCGTCCACCCATCCCAGCTCCACCTGCTCACGGCGCGTCAGCTCCCGCTGGAGGCCGGTGATGATCTTCCCGGGGTGGAGGGCGAACGCCCGGACCCCGTCGCCGCGGCCGAGGGCGTCCAGGTGGACGGCGAACAGTGCGTTGGCCGTCTTGGCCTGCCCGTACGCCTGCCAGCGGTCGTAGCCGGTACGGAAGTGCGGGTCGTGCCAGCGGAAGTCGGTGATGCCGTGGCCGCCGGAGCTGTAGACCACGACGCGTGCGCCCTGCGCCCCGCGCAGGAGCGGATACAGCTCGCTCACCAGGGCGAAGTGCCCGAAGTGGTTGGCGGCCAGCTGGTACTCCCAGCCGGGCCCGACGCGCTGCTCCGGTGTGGCCATCACCCCGGCGACCGCCATGAGGAGATCCAGCCGCCCGGCCGACTCCCGGATGCGCGCGGCGGCGGCGCGGACACTGCCGAGGTCGGTGAGGTCCATGGGGACGATCTCGCAGGGGGCCCCTCCGAGCCCGGCGAGTGCCTCCCGGGCGGCTTCGGGCCGGCGCGCGGGAACGATGACCCGGGCGCCGGCGCCCACGAGGGCCCGGGTGGTCTCCAGGCCGAGGCCGGCGTAGCCGCCGGTGACGACGGCGGTCCTGCCGGAGAGGTCGATCCCGGCCATGACCTCCTCGGCGGTGGAGGCAGCGGAGAACGGGGAGTTGAGGGGATGCTGTGCGGTAGCGGTCCGAGTGCTCATGCCGGGAACGCTACGATCTAGAGGAAGGTCTAGATCAAGTCCTAGGGTGATCCCATGGCGACGATCGAAACCCCCACCGAATCACTCGGCATCGGCGAGGTCGCCGACCGCACCGGTCTGAGCGTCCACGCCCTGCGCTTCTACGAGCGCGAGGGCCTGCTCGTCGGCCCCGTCCACCGCACCGCGGGCGGCCGCCGCCGTTACAGCCCCACCGACGTCGACTGGCTGGACATCTGCGTCCGGCTGCGCGAGTCCGGGATGCCCCTCGGCGAACTGAAACGGTTCGCCGAGCTGGTGCGGCAGGGCCCGGGCAACGAGCCCGAGCGGCTGCGGCTCCTCGACACGCACCAGCGCCGCGTCGAGGACCAGATCCGCGCCCTGGAGGAGTGCCGCTCCGTCATCGCCCGCAAGGTCGGCGTCTACGCCGAACACGTCGCCCGCGGCACGGCCGCGGGGCTGTGGGACCCGACGGCCCCCGGGGACTGACCCTTCACCGCGCGAGGCGGCACCCGCCGTCCCGCACGGGCGCCCCCACCGGACCGGGAGCGCCTCCGCCACCGCGCCGCTCCGCGCCGGTCGTGGCCGGCTCCGGAGCCGTACCGGGCCTGGGCCGCGGCCGGCGCGGAGCCGGACGCGCAGGCGTCAGACCGCCACGACGTCCGGGTGGTCGCCCACCTGGGCATGACGGTACGCCGTGGTCAGCGCGGCGGGCCGAAGGTTCAGCGCCTCCGCGACAGCCCAGTGGCGCGCCTCGGCGAACACCTGCTCGTCCTCGTCCAGACCCTCACCCCCTGAGCAGCCCGCCGAGCCGGTCCAGGTCCACGTCCCCGGTGCCGAAAGGCGCGAAGACGTCGGGCTCGGCGCCGCGGGGACCGCTCGGAAGAGCCGGGTCGTCGAGATCGTGGAGGACACCCTCCGACAAGAGCTTCATCTCGCCGTCGTCGTCCTCGAAAGCGGTTCCCAGGAAAGCCGTGTCCGAGTGGTATTCGTGAACGCACTCCCCGCCGCGGTAGACGTACAAACTCAGCAGGTCGGAGTCGTACACACTGTGGACCAGCACGTCGAACCCGCAGGTGCCGCTGAGGTGGCACCCCAATTCGTCGACGTCCGCGACATTGTGCGCGCCCTCGCGCGGCAGTATCGCGGTGCGCCCCACCCCGACGGGGGCGACGATCGCCCGCACGCCGGCCTCGGCCAGCGCCGTGCGCACCGGCCCGACTCCGGCCACCACGAGCACGCCCTCGTAGCTGGTCCCCATGAACGGCACCTCAGAATTCGCCCCATCGCACTGCGACGCACCATACGAGCCCCCTGTGACAACGGACCGGCCCACGGCCCCCACCCCCGACGCCCACCGGCCCCCTTCCGGCAGCCGCCACCCGCTCCGTCATCCGCGCGCCTTGGTTCCGCGCGGCTAGCCTCAAGGCTCCGAACCCAGGGCCACGTTCCAGACTCCTTCGAAGCTTTCCAGGTAAGTGGCGGCGAGCATGCCGGCTTTCATCAGGCGCGCGTGGAGGACTGGCGCGGTCTCGGCGGGCTGGCCATAGATGTGGGGATTGACGAGGAGATCGTCGTCGGAGCGGTAGATGGAGTTGTAGAGCGCCGTGCGGTGGACGCGGATCTCGACCGTGGGCAGCCCTGTCAGCGGCGGGAGCAACGCGAGAGCGTTGCGGATGCGGGCCGACATGGCGTCGCCGATGCCCTCGGACTCGCCTCGCTCTGCGACTTCGGGGCTGTCCGGGTCGCCGAGCAGGAGGCGGACCTTGACGCCTGCCCGTGCCTTGTCCGCCAGGGTGCGCAGGATTCCCGGGTCCTCGATGAGGAACAGCGCACTGTAGGCGAGGATGCCGATCTCGTGCTCCGCGCTTGAGAAATGGCGGAGCCACGTCTCACGGGGGACCGCCCAGCGGTGCGGGTAGATCGACACGATCTCGCCGCCGGGCTGAATACGGGGACGCATGTGGCCGACGCCGGGCCACAGTTCACGCTCGGCGCGGCCGACGAGTTCGGCCAGCGCGGCACGGTTGCGTGCGTAGGGCGTGCGGCCCGCGCACCACTGCTCGACGGTCTTCGGATCGACGCCGAGGCGCGCCGCGACGTCGGCGAAGTCGAGGCCGGCGGAGATGAGGGCACGGCGGAGCGCGTCGTTCACGCTTCCCCCTTGTTCGGGGTGTGGACGGCTTCAGCGTAGCCAAGAAATCCCTAGACGTCCCTCAAGACGTGGTGTCCGTGCCGAGACGTCACGTCCAACCTCTTGCGAGAGACCCCCGCGACCGTGCGACCGGTCCGGGGGCATGGCCACCGCGTGAGAGGCGATGACGTGCACGAGCCTGTCCATCACCCGATCGGACGGACGAGGGCAGAGCGATGACGACTGCCCCGGAGCCGAACAGCAACGACGTCCCAACCCCTGTGCTGAAGACCTGGCCACGGAGCGCACGCACCGTCGGCAGGACGCGGCATGCACTGGCACGAGTCCTCGACGAACGGGGTCTGGCCCATCTCGCTGAGACCGCCGAGCTGGTGCTTTCCGAGCTGGTCACCAACGCGGTGAACCACGCTCGCCCGCCCCACGGCCGGCGGATCGGGACGCGTTTCGAGCGCCTTGAGCACGGTGTCCGTATCGAGGTCCACGACGCGAGCGAGTGGAAGCCGGAGCTTCAGCGAGCCTCCGCGGACGACGAGTCCGGGAGGGGGCTGGCGCTGGTGGACGCCCTCACCGATGGCCGGTGGGGTGTGAGTGCCCGGCAGGGGCCGGGCAAGGTGGTGTGGGCCGTATGCGCCGACCGGCCCCATCGCCGAGGCCTCTCGGTGAGCCTGCGAGAGCTGGGCGGCCCGGGACGGTGTGGCTTCACGGGGGCCCGAACCGCGGACTGCCTTCCCAAGCCGTAGCACTCTGCTGCTGGCAACCAACCGATGGCTGCCGTATCCGGGTAAGGGCAGCACCTGAGCGCCCCGCGCCGACCGAGCTGGGGCCGGCGCGGGGTCGTGCTCACGCGGGGGGCCTTCTCCTGCTCGAAGGGTGCCCCGTGCTCGACGATGGCCAGTGACACCCGGGGCGCGCCATCGACCGGTCGGCCTGGGACCGCCCCCAGGGCGACGATCAGTGTCGGGCCGGGCGCCCGACGAGGAGGGAGGACGAGTGGGCTCGCGCGCGACGCCGTGGGGCGCGTACAAGACGATCACGGATGTACTGCGTCGCCGTATCGCCGAGGGTGGCTTCCCGTCCGAGGCACGGCTTCCCAGCGAGGCAGCATTGCGGGCCGAGTTCGGCGTCGCCCGGAACACGATCCGCCGTGCGCTCGCCGATCTGGAGAACGAGGGCCTGCTCGTCTCGATGCCAGGCCGGGGGCGCGTGGTCGCCGCAGCCGGAGAGACCCGCAGCGCTCCGGCACCGGCCTTCCGACGGATCTCGGTGGAGCTGCGGGCCGCGATCGAGGGCGGCGAGCTGCACCACGGGGACGTGCTCCCCAGTGAGGCCACGCTGACGGAGCGGTACGGTGTCTCCCGCTGGACCGCGCGGCAGGCGCTCACCGAGTTGGAGACCGCGGGGCTCATCGAGACGCGGCACGGCAAAGGCCGCTTCGTGAAGTGACGGCCAACGGCGATAGCCTCGATACGTGCATTCCGTTTCGTGGGCCCAACAGCTTGCCGGCGATCTCCTGGCCGAGGCGCTTCCGCGTCGCTGGGCGCACAGCCAGGGTGTCGGCCGCAAAGCGGAGTCCCTCGGCCGCATTCTCGGCGACGACGCGGATCTGCTGGCCTGCGCCGCGTGGCTGCACGACGTCGGCTACGCCCCGAAACTCGTCGACACCGGGCTTCACGCCCTCGACGGCGCCCGCTACCTCCGGGACGTCGAGCACGCCGACCCGCGCCTGTGCGCCCTGGTCGCCCACCACTCCTGCGCCCACGTCGAAGCCCGCAACCGCGGCCTTGATGCCGAACTCGCCGCCGAATTCCCGCCGGTGGGCGGCCTGCTCTCCGACGCCCTGACCTACTGCGACATGACGACGACCCCGGTCGGCGAACCCACGGACGTCGACGCGCGTCTCGCCGAGATCCTGTCGCGGTACGGCCCGGGGGACGTCGTCACCGAGTCCATCACCGAAGCGGCTCCGCACATCAAGGGCTCAGTGCAGCGCATCGAGCAGCTGCTCGGCACGTAGCTCAGCGGTTCGCCCGCACGAGCTTGCCCTGTTCGTCGCGGCTCCACTGGTGCCCCGCACTGTCGAGGAAACCGATCTCGACGGGCTCGGGCTCGACGTAGGAGCGCAGCCATTCGCGGGGCGCGGCACGGCGGACCGTCTGGCTGGGCGGGACGAGCCCGATGAATTCGGTGCGCGACTCCTCGCCCACCGGAGCGGGCAGCGGGAGTTCGACCTCGTATATGGGCATGTCGCTGGCGTTGTGGACGTGCAGGGCGAGTTCCCGTACACCGTCAGGGCGGCTGTACGCCTCGACCCACGCGCTGACGCGCGCCGCCTGGGCGCGGAGGGCCTCCTCCTCGCGGTCGGCGTCACGGCGGTGCTCGCGGCGGAGGAGGACGAAGCCGGTGCCGAAAGCGCCTACCGTGCCGACGGCGCTGAAGACGTCCGCCGCAGCGCTGACCCAGTCACTGTCCAAGCTGGGGCAGCCCTTCGCCCCGGAGGTACGCCTCGACCCGCTGCCGCATGGAGCGGTGCATCTTCAGGTCGCCGACCTCGTCCCTGGGCACCCAGACCACTTCCCGGGACTCGTCGCTCGGGGTCGGTTCACCGCTGACGTACCGCGCGGTGTAGACGACCGAGAATTCCTGCCGGACCTCGTCGTTGCTGGTGTAGTGGATGACGTGGCGGGGGTCGGTGTAGATCCCGACGAGGCCGGTGATCTCGCAGTGGATTCCGGTCTCTTCGAGGGTCTCGCGCACCCCGGTCTGCGCGAGGGACTCCCCCATGTCCATCGCCCCGCCGGGAACGGCCCAGTTTCCGTTGTCACTGCGGCGGATCATCAGGATCCGGCCCTCGTCGTCGGTGACGATGACGTTGGCAGAAGGCACGATGCTGTTGGCCTTCGGGGCACGCGGGTCGTCGAAGTAGTCGATACGAGTGGCCATTGCCGTCGTCAGTCCAGTTCCCGGGCGCGGTCCCAGACCCGTTCGAAGCTGTCCAGGTAGTGGTTGACCATGCCGCCCCCGGCCACCTTCCGCAGGTGGAGCACCGGGGCCTGGGCCGCGTTGAACCCGTAGATGTGGGTGTTCACGAGGAGCTGGTCGTCCGCGCGGTAGATCGAGTTGTAGAGGATCGTGTCGTGGAGCCGGAAGTCGATGCCCTCCACCCCTTGCAGGGGCCGGTACATCAGCAGGGCGTTGCGGATCTTGGCCGCCATGGCGTCGTCGAGCCCCTCGTCCGCGCCACGCTGGGCCACGGCCGCGCTCTGCGGGTCACCGAGCAGGATCCGGACGCGCACGCCGGCGTCCGCCTTGGCGCGGAAGACCTGGTGGGTCCCGGCGTCCTCGGACAGGAACAGCCCGCTGTAGACCAGGACGCCGATCTCGTGCTCCGCGGTATCGAACATGCGCCGCCACAGATCGGACGGCACGGACCAGCGGTGCGGGTAGACGGTGAGGATCTCGCTCTCCGACGCGCCCGCGATCTGGTCGGGCGTGAGTGCGTCCGGCCAGAGGTAGGTCTCGTCGACGCCGAGTTGCGCGGCGACGGCGTACCGGTGACGGCGGTACGGGGTGCGTCCGGTCGTCACCCACCGCTCGACGGTCTTCGGGTCGACATCGATCGAGTTGGCCAACTCGTCAAGTGTGAGCCCGCGTTCGAGCAACGCGGCACGCAGGCGCTCATTCGGCATTCATCGACCTCAAGACGTCACGAGACGGCCCAACAATAGGCGGGACATCTCGCACACGTCCAGTCATGTAGTGATGACGTACCGCGTTCCGGTCGCACTCCCGGTGATGCCGGAGCCGCCCCGCACGCAGAGTCGCGCCGCGCGAACCCACCCGGGCTCACCCTCGTCAACCACCGCACCTTCGAGGGCCCGCTCATGCCCGTCACCGCCCCCGACCTCTGGGACGGCCCACAGGACGAGCCCGTCGTCGTAGGCAGCATCGGCTGCAACCCCCGCGACCCGCCCCCCCGCCGCCGCGTCCCCGTCGTCAACCTCCAGCTCGCCGACGGCCGCTGGAGCCTCGGGCTCAGACCGGAGCAGCTTGCCGAGGTCGCCGCGAAGCTCCGCGAGTTACCTGGCCGGGGCGGCACCCCCCTCCCCCGACAGTCGAGAAACCGCGCGTCGTGTCCATGTCCCCTGTCCCCTTCGAGCAGCTTCCCGCCGAAGCCCGTCGGGCCGTTTCCCACAGGACCGGCGCCGTGCACCAGGCGGTGACCGCGCCCGGCGGCATGGAATCCGCCCTCGCATCCGTCCTCGACACGGACAGTGGCCTTGACAATCCCCAGGCGAGTGCCCAGCACCGTGAGGCCGCGGTGGCCCCGCACCTGCCATGCGCCACCTGGGCACGGCTCAGCACTTCGACGGTGACGCGCTGCTGCACACGGACGTCGCCCCGGACAACGTCCTGATCGACGAAGGCCGGGGACGGCTCGTCGACTGGGCATGGCCGACACGCGGGGCCGCGTGGATCGACCCCGGTGCCCTCGCGCTGCGCCTTATAAACGCCGGACACCCGGCCTCGGCCGCGATCGGATACGCCGGCCGCTTCCCGTCGTGGCGCGACGCGGCGCCCGAAGCGCTCGCGGCGTTCGCTACGGCGACGGCTTCCGTGTGGCGGGAGATCGCCGAACAGGACGGCACCGAAGGGAAAAGGGCGATGGCGGACCACGCCGCCGAGTTGGCCAGTGCCCTCGGCGCGCACCCGTAGAAAGCGGCACACCCCCCGAACACAGCTGTGCCCCGGCCGTCCGGGGACGGTCGGGGCGCGAAACCCGCAGGTCAGCCCCCTGCGAGGAGAGCGGACGCGGTAGGCCGTGTGGGACTCGAACCCACAACCAATGGATTAAAAGTCCAGGCCAGGGCATGCCGGGCGGTGGTGGACGGTCGGCAGCCATCCGAAACCCGCAGGTCAGACGGACCGAGTTTGCCGCACTGTCCGTACCGTTCCGCCCGGTGCCGGCACATCCGCTCATGCATCGCTCGCGCATACAGCGTTAGAACTCCGTCCCGAAGACCGCGGATTCGAGCAGCGCCCTGGCGGCTCCCTACCTTCCGGCGTGCATCCGATGCAGCAGGAGAAGCGCGGCCACCGCATTGGCGGACCTGATCTCGCCGCGCTCGATAAGGGACGGGACGGAGGCCAGCGGGACCCACTCCCGGCGGTCGGATTCGAAGTCGTCCTCGGGGTGGCCGACGTATTCGGCGGTGGTGGACCAGTAGACGTGGTGGCGGCCGTCGGCGAGGCCGTTGGAAGGCTCGACGGTCAGCAGATGCTGGAGCGGGCCGGGGCGCCAGCCGGTCTCCTCCAGCATTTCGCGAGCGGCTGCGGCTTCGATGTCCTCACCGTGCTCGACGACCCCGGCGGCCAACTCCCAGCCCCACGAGTCGGTGATGAACCGGTGCCGCCACAGCAACAGGGCCTCGCCAGCCGCATTGACGGTAGTGGCGAGGGCGACCGGGCGTTGCCGGATGACGTAGTGGTCGAGGTGACGGCCGTCCGGCAGTTCGACATCTGCGAGGTTGAGGGTGAGCCACGGATTCTCGTAGACGGTCTTCTCGCCGTGGTTCTTCCAGACCGACACGTGCCCGCTCCGTACCTGATCGCCTGCCTCGGTGCCTGGGACGCTATCGCACCGAACAGCCGCCGTGCCCGTCACAGCGGTAGTGCAAGGGAGGCGTCGATCTGCTCGACCGCGTCGCGACCGGCCGCAGAGCCGTGGTCGGCGAGCAGACCACGGAGTTTGGCGAAGCGGTCCCGTAGCCGCCGCGACTCCTGCCCCTTGGCCAGTTCCAGTGCGTCCAGGCTGTGTACGGCGGCCTGTTCGGGACTGCCACGGCCGAGGTCGGCCGTGGCGAGGGTGGCCAGACGGTGTACCGAGCCGCGGGCATGCGCGCGGGCGCGCACGGCCTCGGTGGCATACGTCTGAGCCGGAACCCAGTCACCCAGGCTGATGAGGGCCTCCGCCAACTGCGCTTCAACCAGGCCAGGCTGTACATAACCCAGCTCGGCCGGCTCGTCAGCGGGCCGGATGCGCGCGGCAGCAGATTCGGCGAGCAACATGCAGCGGTGGGCGGCAGCCTGGTCCCCCATGCGGGAGAACGCCTTGGCCTGCATGGCGTACAGGTCGGTGGCCAGCGCCGGGGACATGTGAGCACCCGCGGTACGAATACCGGCCTCGGCGAAGGCCACTGCCTGCCGGAAATCCCGTACGAACACGGCCTGGTTGACCAGCAGCGCTATGACGTAGCCGCCGAAGGCGCGGTCACCGGACGCCTTGGCAAGGCGTAGCGCCTGGTGGAAGTAGCGCTGAGCGAGTCCCTGGGCGTCCGAATCGTACGCACAGATACCGGCAACGGCCACCAACCCACCTACTGCACGGTGGAGTTCACGCCCAGTGGCATCGGTGTAGGCGCCCCTGACGAGCGGGGCCGTGTGCTCGGCGAGGAACCGTACGACCCGGCCTCGCGTGGCGAGGCCGCCCGTCTGCCGGTACATCGCCTCGTAGTGCGTACGGGCGAGGCGTAGCACTTCCACGTCGGCGCGTCCCACGTGAAGGCTGCCGGCACGCGAGACGTCCAAGTCCTCCGGCGGGTTCTCCCACTCCCAGACCGGTCCGATCGCGGCCATGCCGGTGAGAAGCGGGGCACGCACGAGTTCCTCGCGCTGCTGCCCGTCTCCCCGCCACAGCGCGGTGGACCGCTCGATGAAACCCGCGAGCGGCGAGGTGTGCCCGCCCGTCCCGGGAAGGCCCATGCCGATGTCGTCGAGGCTGACCGGCCGACCCAGGCGCGCGGAGAGAACGTCGCAAATCAGGTCGGGTGCGATACCGCGTGGACGTTGCCCGCGCAGCCAGCGGATCACCGAGGAGTGGTCGTAGCGCATCTGCCTGCCCCGAGACCTGCCTGCGGCGTTCACCCGCGCGGCCAGACCGACACGGGACATGCCGGCTTCATCGAGCAGGGCGTCGAGCAGTGTGTTCGGCTCCATGTAGTCCTCGCATCACTCAGTGCAGCCGAGCGTATCCAATCCGCGTTCACACAGTGTGTGTTCGCGGACCCCGCAGCCGGACCCCGCACACACTCGCGCCAGGCGGGCGGTCGGCGGAGCCTCTTCTCATCACCCCGTCACCGGCGTGCTCCGCCCCATCCCCGAAGGGTCTCCCTGACATGTCACACAGCACCGCGCCGGGTATGACGACCTCCGCTGCTCCCCCAGCCCGGCCGAACGCGAGCGCCCCGTGTCGTGCCCGCAGCCGTGGCTTCCGCGTGTCGGCAGACGAGGCGGCTGTCACGGCGGCCCGGCGTGAAGTGCTCAACGTGGTGCGCGGATGGCGCGTGCCGTTCACCAACGCGATGTTCGACGATCTGGGCCTGCTGACCGGCGAGATCGTCACCAACGCAATCCGGTACACCGAAGCCCCGTGCGTCGTGGCCGTGCGATGGACCGGCGCCCGGGTGCGAGTGGAGGTCACGGACGCCAGCCCGGTCCGGCCGAAGCCGCGGCACGGTTCGCTCGACGCCGAGGGTGGACGGGGGCTGCTGCTCGTCGACGCGCTCGCCGCGGACTGGGGCAGCGCCGAGGACCCCGCCGGGAAGGTTGTCTGGTTCGAGGTCGGGGCCCGCGAGCAGCCGCCGCCCTGGAGCACGCCGGGGACGTGGACGATTCACCACCACCGACGGCACCGTCAACGAGGGCTACCTGCCCGACTGGGCCGAGGACGACCCCACCGAGGTCGACGTCCCACCCGACGAGCTGGCCCAGCGGCTGGCCCTCGTCAACCACCGCACCTTCTTCGAGGGGCCGTTGATGCCCGTCACCGCACCCGACCTCTGGGACGGCCCCCAGGACGAGCCGGTCCTCGAAGGCAGCATCGACTGCAACCCCCACGACCCCGACCCCCGTAAGCGCATCCCCGTCGCCAACCTCCAACTCGCCGAAGGCCGCTGGATCCTCGGACTCGACCCCCACCAGCTCACCGAGATCGCCGCCAAGCTCCGCGAGCACGCCGACCTCCTCGACCAGAAGATCCGCCCCGCCCTCGTCGCCGCCCGCGACGACTGGGCCGCCCGCCACCGGGACTGACTCAGACGACCCCACCGGACACTTGGAGCCTCCCGTGACACCACGCCTCGTCGCCAGCCCCTTCCTCGGCCAGTACCTACTCGTCCAGCCCGGTCGGGCCGCAGGCGTACGGATCCCCGAAGCCCGTTATGAGCAGCTGCGGAGCGCCGTCGCAAGCAACCAGCAGGCCCCTGCCTGGCTGGTCGACGCGGCCGCGAAGGCGTGGGGCACCGAGCTTCCCCGCGCCCGTCTCCGTGATGTCCTCCTCGTGCGGGAGCAGTCCCGGTGGGGCTACGCCAAGGCGTCGTGGGAGATCAACCTCGGCTGCGACTACGACTGCGAGTTCTGCTACCTCGGCCAGAAGCGCTTCGGCGGCCTGGACTGGGACGGCAAGCAGCAGCTCCTCCATGTGATGCGGGACGCCGGGGTCCTGTGGTTGCAGATCACCGGCGGGGAGGCGCTGATCGACCGCGAGTTCGGCGCGGCGTACGAGTACGCCCACCAGCTCGGCATGATGGTCCAGGTCTCGTCCAACGGCAGCTCGCTGCGGAAGCCGCCGATCCGGGAGCTGTTCGCCCGCCTTCGCCCGTACCGCCTGACCGTGAGCCTCTACGGCGCGACCGCCGAAACGTACGACAAGGTCGCGAAGAACCGCGGCGCCTTCGGCCGGTTCATGGCTGGCTTGGACGCCGCTCGGGAAGACGGGCTGCCGATCCGGCTCAACGTGATCGTCTCGGACGACAACGCCCACGAGGTCGACGCCATGGTCCGCCTCGCCGAGACGTACGGCTTCCCACACCAGGTGTACAGCAGCATGTCGCCCACGATCGACGGCGAGGCGAACCCGCTGGCGACGCAGGCGTACGAGCACCTGCGGCCCCGGAGCGTCTTCACCGGTTGCAACGCCGGCCACACCTTCTTCCACGTCGACCCGCACGGGATCGCGTCGATCTGCAAGGTCGGCCGCGACCCGAGCGTGAACCTCATCGCCGAGGGCATCGACGCTCTTCCCCGGCTCGGCGCGATCGCCGAGTCCCTACAACTCCGCACCGGTGGATGCTCCGGCTGCACCAAGGTCGGCACGTGCCGTACGTGCCGACCGCTGGCCAAGCTCTACCAGGAGGCGGGGGACCGCAGAGATCTCTACTGCCAACACGGAGGTTACGGATCATGACACCACCCACCGCGGCATTGGCCCCGCCGCGTCAGCCCGTTCCGGTCACCATCGGCTTGCGCCCGCCCGCCGAGCCGACCGCCATCCTGCCGGTGCCTCTGACCGTCGCTGCGATCGGCGACGACGAGTTCCAGATCGTCGCCGACCTGGACGAAGCCGCCGAGGGAGCCGAGTGCTCCTGCTCGGCGGGCGACGACCAGCCGTACTAACTCCAGCGAAGCGTGCACAGTGCCGCTCCGGCCTTACTCTGGCCGGGGCGGCACCCCCATTCCCCAGCAGCCAAGGAACCGCGCGTCGTGTCCATGTCCCGTATCCCCTTCGAGCAGCTTCCCGCCGTCGTCCGCCGTGCCGTCGCCGACAAGACCGGCTCTGTGCACCAGGCGATGACCGCGCCCGGCGGAATGAACTCCGGCATCGCCTCCGTCCTCGACACAGACAGCGGCCCCGTCTTCGTCAAGGGCATCCCGACCGACCATCCCCAGGTGAGAGCCCAGCGCCGTGAGGCTGCGGTGGCCCCGCACCTACCCTCCTCCTGCCCGCGCCTGTACTGGCACCTGGAGCTCGGCAACTGGAGCCTCCTCGGCTACGAGGTGGTCGACGGCCGACACGCCGACTACACGCCCGGCTCCCCAGACCTGCCCCTCGTGGAAGTAGCGCTCACCGAACTGCAAGGGATCACGGCACCGGCCGACGTCGGCATCAAGCAGGCCGTGGACCGGTGGACGCAGTACGCGCCACCTGGCACGTTGCAGCACTTCGACGGTGACGCACTGCTGCACACGGACTTCGCCCCGGACAACGTCCTGATCGACCAAGGTCGGGCACGGCTCATCGACTGGGCGTGGCCGACACGCGGCGCGGCATGGATCGACCCGGGCGCCCTGGCGCTGCGCCTCATGGACGCCGGACACCCGGCCTCGGCCGCGATCGAGTTCGCCAGCCGCTTCCCGTCATGGCGCAGTGCAGCGCCCGAAGCACTTGCGGCGTTCGGTACGGCGACGGCGTCCCTGTGGCGGGAGATCGCCGAGCAGGACCATACCCCGTGGAAAAGGGCGATGGCGGAGCGAGCGATGGCGCTGGCACACGCCCTCAGCACGAACCTGTAGCCGAGGACGGCCCGGCGAAAGCCGGTACCGGAGTAGCGAGCATCGGCATCACACGTCGAACAGCTGCTCTACGGCCGCGCTGCGTCTTCTTCCCCTGTACCCGGGCGCCGTCGCTCAGGTACCCCTGTCCTCGTCCCCCGGCGAGGACACGTGCGTAGAACGGCCCGAAGGATCGTCCTACGCGACAGCTTGCTCCGCCGGGTAAGGACTCCTTGCCCCCCCAACTTGCTCGCCGCTCCCCCGCCCCGGCCACCATCGGTCCCGCCCGGCGCCCCGCGTCAACTGGGACCGTACGCGACCTGTCCCACCCCCTGCGTGCCTGCTCACCTCAGGTACGAGTCACCGCGGCGTTGCGGGTCGACGCGTCACGGGCGCATCATTCGTCCCGCGCCGACCTGCGACGGGACGGGTGATGCGGGTCGAGGAGGGTCACCCGCCGGTGGCTGCGGGCTGTTCGGGCTGGGGGCAGTAGCGGGTCCAGGCGTCGGTGAACTGGTTCCGGGCGAACCCCCGGCGCTGGCTGCCGTCATGGAAGCGGCGGTTGGACGAGCTGATCCCGAAGTCCTTGAGCAGCAGTTGCACGGCCCGCGCGGTCAGCCCGCCCGTGCCGTACTCGCCCCACGGGGCCTCGCTGTCGGCCCTCAGCCCGGCGAGGATCTGCTCGGTGGCCAGAGCCTCCGGGTCGCCGCACGCGGCGAACACCGCGCGGATGTCGGCCGGCAGCCGGGTGGGCAGCCCCGCCTCCTGGTCGTTGTCCCGAACCTCGCCCCACCTGTCGAGAGCGGCGAGTGCCGCAGTCCTGAACCGGTGGTCGGCGCTGGTGGCGAGAAGTTGCTCCGCAAAGGGGAGAAGGCCTACGCGGTAGCCGATGAGCCCGGTGTCCTCCGCGAAGGAGGTGGCTGCGGCCAGGGCAGCGTGGCGGACGGTCTGGTTTGTGTCAGCGAGATGTTCGAACACGGCGTGGAAGAACGCAGGACGATGGGCGCGCAAGGCCTCCATGTGTGGATCTTCGAAGCCGAGTTGTTCGGCGGTTGCCAGACAACTGTCGTCGGCGTCCAGGGCCAGCAGGTGCAGCCAGTCCAGCAGCGCTGCACGCAGCGGTATTTGCTGACGTTTCGGCTGATGCCGCATTTCCAGCACATAGCTGCCGACAACTGCGGTTCGTGGGTCGGGGAGGATTGCCGCGACATACAGAGCAGCGGGCAGCGTTGCCGCATAGATGGAGTTCTGGTGACGCACGGGCTCCAGTCCCTGCTCCAGCGCGCAGGCACTGGTCGCCGGATCGGGGTCGAGGAGCGCGCGCAGAACGGCCGGGATCTCCTCCGCGCCTCCCCGTGCGTGGCTCAGCTCCCGCCAGTTCGTCTCGGCGAGCAGCACCTCGGACGCGAGCGGTCGGGCGGAGTCGGGGTTGCCCTGGTGATCAGGTCTTACGGCCACCGGCGAAGGCTATGCCCCATACGGCAGGACGCCCACCACTCGCCGTAGCGGTCGGGCTCCGCGCCCGTGCCTGGCCAGTGTCGGCGCCCGTTCGCACTGGCACCGGACAGCCACTCACGCATCGCTCACGCACGCCCCCGGACACGCCTGTGCCCCGGCCGTCCGGGGACGGTCGGGGCACAGAAACCGCAGGTCAGCACCCTGCGAAGAGGGCTGATGCGGTAGGCCGTGTGGGACTCGAACCCACAACCAATGGATTAAAAGTCTGGACCCCTACCGGCTCCCCCGCTCCGCCTCACTTCACGCCGCTTCGCGTGGCTTGCTAAGCCGCTGGTGAGAGGGCGTTCGGGCACTCGTGGGCTCCGTCTCACTCCACCCCGCTGCATGCCACTTCGCGCCGCTCGTGCGAGCGCGGTGCGAGCACAACGGCCCCTGACCCGCAGGTCAGGGGCCGTGCGCAGCGTCCCTCAAGCCCCTCCATCGTACCGCCAGAGTCCGTCACTCGGCAGGCGCTGACGCTGGCTGAGCACGTCGGCGGGCGCGCGGGACGGCCGCCGCGGAACGCTCCGCCAGCTCGGCGTCATACTCAGCCCAGAGCGGCATGTAAGTGTCGATCGTCAGAGTGATGGTGGAGTGCCGCAGCTTCCGCTTCGCGTCGTCCATATCCCCGCCGCCGGCCTTCACCAACCCAGCCGCGCCGTGCCGGGTGTCCCGCAGGGTCACCGGCGGCAGGCCGGCCGCGTCCCGGATACGGACGAAGGCGGCCGAGACGACGTCCGGGTGGAGCCAGCGGCCGTCCGGTGCCGTGAAGACCTTCCCTGTGTCCACCCAGCCCTCGCCTTTCTCGCCCTTCGCGCGCAGCTCGGCGGCGCGAGCGTTCCAGGCGTCGCGCTCGGCCAGCTGGTACTCGCGGTGCTCGCGGAGGACGGCCAGGGTCTCGGCGTCGACCTTGACGTAGTCCTGGCTGCCCGCGGTCTTCGGCGCGGTCTCGATCGGCCGGCCGCCGTCGACCACGATCTCCTTCTGCACGGCGATCGTCCCGGCCTCCCAGTCGACCCCCGCCCAATCCTGGCCCACAGCCTCGCCACGGCGCAGGCCGTGGTGGGTGATCAGATGGAAGAAGGCGTAGAGCCGGTCGCCTTCGGCCGCGTCAAGAAATCGACCGAGCTGCGCGGGCGTCCAGACCATCACCGGCGACGGCACCTCGCCTGTCTCCTCCCAGCGCTTCACGCGGGCCGCGGTCCAGAGCAGCCCCTGGGGCCGCCGGTGGGACGTCAGCTCGACGTGCGCGGCCGCATTGAAGGTGATGAGCTTCTGGCCGATCGCGGTGTTCAAGGCGGTGCGCAGCGTGCGCCGGATCGCGTGCAGCGTGCCGAGCCCGGTGACCTTCCGGTACGGCTTCATCTCGGCGAGCTTGGCGCGCTCCTTCGCCAGCTGCTCGCGCGCGGCGGCCGGCGGCCGGCCGGGCTTGTCCCACCGGCAGCGCGCTTCCTGTTCGCGCCTGGCTGCGTTCTCGGCCGCGATCGTCTCGGCGGCCTCGGCGATATCGGCGAACATGGCGTCGAGGTGGGCGACCCCCAGGCGGTCGAGTCGGATATGGCCGATGCGGGGAATCAGGTGGTAGCTGACGTGACTTCGGTAGCTCGCGGTCGTCGTCCCGCGGGTCTTCTTGTTGGCCAGCCACTTCGTCAGCCACTGGCCCACGGTCATCCGGCCGTCGAGCGGGATCCCCACGCCCAGCTTCGCCGCGACATCGGCCGGCGCCGGGATGTCAGCGCGCTCCCGCATCAGGCCGGCGAGGAAGTCACCCAGGCGCTGAAGGTCGGCCTCATCGCCCTCGCCGAGTTCGAGGATGGACTGGACCCGGGCGAGATCTTTGTTCGCCGCCGCCGCCTTGGCGTAGCCGGTGCGGCGGAAGGTCCGGCGCTTCCCTTCCTCGTCGCGCGGCAGTTCCTGGGCGAGCGCGTAGGTGCCGTGGTTGGACTTGCTCAGCAGAGGGCAGGCGTCGCCGAGGCGGCGGCCGGTGCGCGTGCCGCCCTCTCGGCACTCGCATCGCTTCGTGACGCCGCCTGCACGGCGAGAACTTGCCATGCGCCCCCCTACTCGGCCTCGTGACTGCTTTTCACCAATCTCAGGTGACGCCGGGCACGCCAGCCCGAACGCCCGTCCCCAGTATCCTCCTGCTCAGCCGGGGACTTCGTGGGGATCAGATCGCGCCCGTGCACGAGACCCTGCACGTAGCCGCGCATGTAGTCGTCCGACGGCTCTTCACGCCCGGAGTGTCCCTCCGCGGTCTCCGATTCCTGCAACTCCGCCCGGGACTGGATTATCTCTGCGTCGAATTGACTGCGGAGTTGATTAAATGCCTTATCGGTAGCCACACGGCGATTCAATTCATGATTGTAAAGGCGTCGATATTTGTAGTATTTTATTCGTTCGGCTGTTATTTGGTACATCATGAGGCTGATTAGCGCCGCCAAGACCCCGGTGAGTTTCTGTATTCCATCTTTACCGTAAAAAATGAGATACATAGAAAACAAAAGGAAGAGTCCAGGGTATCCGTAATACATAAACCTATGCAGTCGTCCCTTCATTCGACGCTCGCTAAAATCAGTAGATATGTGCCGCCCTTTTGATGCCCCCTCACCCATCAGGCAACACCGCGTCTTCCACTACGCTCGTCACCCTTAGGTTCCTGCGCGAGGATGCCATCGACGAGGCTTTCAAAGAGTCGAATTCCGCGCTCGCTATGAATTCCCAACTCGCGCGCGGCAGCTTCTGCGGTTAGGTGCGGCCTGGTCGGCGGGACGGATTCGAGAGGGAGCATGTCCTCCGTCGCGAGTCCGGAGCGAATCAGCAGTGTCCTCAGGTCGATACGCAAGGCAGTCGCCAGCCCGGGGAAAAACTTCGGATCAGGAACGGACTGCCCAGCGAGCATCCGACCCACGGCGGTCTGCCCCATGCCGGACGCCTCCGCGATGGCCTTCCGCCCACCACCCCGCGGGGAGTCGACGTCGTAGCCAGCCTCCCTGGCCGCAGCCATGGCGAACTGGCCGAACCGCTCCGCCTGGGTGGGGCCGGCGGGCTTCTCCTTGTCGGTCATGACTACACGCTAGCGCGAGAGTAGTCGCTCCCGCGAGAGCAAGCAGGGGCGCATGGGGTGCGATTCGGACACACGGGGGGGCGTACTCGCTTGCGCGAGACTAAGAGTCGTAGTTAAGTAGCTCTCGCCGGAGCTAGCAGCACCTCGGGTTGCTCCGGCGAGAGCTAGGAGACTGCATGTCCACGTACCGACTCCGGGCGGAGCGACTCCGCCAAGCCGCCGCCGAGTGCGGCGACCACACCAGCTACGCGATCGCCAAGCGCACCGGCCTGTCGCAGACCGCCGTCGGGCGCCTCCGTAAGGGGGTGGCCACGCCCTCGGTCAGTTCGCTCATGGCCTTCGCCCGCGCCTACGGCGTCCCGGTCGAAGAGTTGGTCGAGCGGCAGGCCGAGGCCTCCGACCCGGTCAAGGACTCGGCATGACGGCCGCCGTCGAGGAGCCCGTGACACTCACGCCGGAGGAAATCCGCGCGCTTCCCGCTGTCACCCCCGCCGAGTCGACCATCTGCGCAGTGTGGGGGATCAAACCGTCCCTCTACTACAAGCTGTTGCGCGCCAACCAGCTGCCGGTGCCGACGCATCAGCTCGGTCGCAAGCGGCTCGTCTACCGCTCGGACATCCTCTCCGCGCTCGGCGAGGACGGCGCTGAGCAGAGCGACAGCGCCGAGGCTGGCACGGGCGAGCAGGTGCGGGCATGACCGCGCTGAGTGCGGATCTTGTCGCCGCACGCGACCAAGCCCAGGCGCTCGTACGTGACCTCGCTACAAACGGCCAGCCGGTCCTCTTTGCGGACTTCTCCACGGGTGAGAGGTGCTGCTGGTGCAACTGCCCGGCAGCTGCTCCCGACACCGTGGCCTGCGGCGGCTGCGCGCGGCCGGCCAGCACCGTCCTGCGGCTTTACCGCGATCAGGCCGAGACCGACGTCTGGCCGGTGTGCGCCGGCCACCTCGACGACGCTCGCCACCTCATCGCCATCTACGTCGCCAGTACGGCCCCCGGGTGACAGGCCCGCGGGCCCGGCGTCCCTTCCCCGGCGCCGGGCCCGCCTTCACGGACCACCACCAGCGCAACCCCAAGGACTTCCGTGAACACTGACGCACCCGATCTACGGGCTGCCGCTGCGGAGCTGCACGATGCGGGCTTCTGCGTCCTCCCGATCAAGGCGGACGGCAGCAAGGCCCCCATCGGCTCGTGGATGCCGTACAAGGTGGACCGCAGCACCCCCGAGCAGCACGACACCTGGTTCGCCGGTGACCGGCCGCGTGGGATCGCGGTCGTCTACGGCGCAGTCTCCGGCGGAGTCGAGCTGATCGAGTTCGAGGGGCTCGCGATTCGCGAGGGCCTGCTCGCCGAGGTCACCGAGATCATGGAGGGCTCAGGCCTCGGCGAGCCCTGGTCGGCCATCCTCACCGGCTGGGTAACCGAGTCCCCCAGCGGCGGCCGCCACTACCGCGTGCGCCTCGCCGGCGGCGCCGCCGTCCCGCCGAACCGCAAGCTCGCCTCGCGCCTGGCGAACCCGGACGAGTACACCGCCGACGAGCGCCAGCGGGTCGCCGAGCGGCCCAATACGAAGATCGTGCGCGTCCTCATCGAGACGCGCGGCGAGGGCGGCTACGGCCTCGTGGAGCCGTCCAGCGGCACCGTGCACCCGTCCGGCAAGCCGTACGTCCGGCTGGCCGGCGGGCCGGGGACCGTGCCCGTGCTCGCCCCGGATGTCCTGGACGCCATCCACAGCGTCTGCCGGATGGTCTGCAAGCTCCCCGTCGCCGAGACCGCGAAGACCGCTCCCCGCCCTGCCCCGCCGCGCCCGGACGGGAGCCTGCGACCCGGCGACGACTTCGAGGCCCGCGCGAACTGGGAAGAGATCCTGCGCGGCACCTTCCGCCCGCTGGTGACCCGCGGGAGCACGACGTACTGGGGGTGGGCGGACGGCATCGGCGGCGTGAAGGCGACGACGGGCCGCGACGAGCACGACCGGCTGTTTGTCTTTGCCACGGGATCCGAGTTCCAGCCGGAGGTGCCCTACTCGAAGTTCGGCGCGTTCGCCGTGCTTGAGCACGGGGGGGACCACAAGGCCGCCGCCCGGGCCCTGGCTCATGCCGGGTACGGCAGCCGTCACCTGTCCTCGGTCGGCACGCGCCCCGCCTCGGCCGCGCCGGACGCCGCCCCCAGTTCGTCCCCGGACGCACCGGCCGCCGCCCCCGATGTGCCGGACGACGACGAGGGCGACGACGAGGGCGACGACAAGGGCTTCGGCTACGACACCACGTTCGGCCTGCCGCGCTCCGTCCGAACGCCGTTCGGGTACCGCGTCACCGGCCGCGGCGTCGAGGTGCTGAGCACTAACGCCGAGAGCTGGAACCGGGTCACCTTCGCGCCCCTCGCCGTCACCGCTACGTTCGAGGACCCCGAGGGCGACCAGTACGTCGAGCTGTCCTGGATCGACAAGAGCCTCGGCCGGCCGCGCCGCATCTCGCGCATCGTCAGCCGCGAGACGGCCAAGCGCGGCCGCAAGCTGATCGAGACCCTCGGCGCCGCCGGGCTCCCGGCCGTCGAGGGCGACGCCCGGGCCGTCGAGAAGTGGCTGGCGGAGTTCGAGGCTGAGAACGTGGCCCGCATCCCTTCCGAGCAGCTGGCCCGGTGGCTCGGCTGGCAGGACGACGGCACGTTCGTGTCGTCGCCCGAGGACGGCATCAAGGTCGACGTCCCCTTCGAGGAGCAGCGCGGCCCGGCCCGCGCGCACGCCGCCAAGGGCAGCCTGGACGCCTGGAAGGAGACGATCGGGCAGCTGGCCGGCTACCCGGTGCCGCGAGTCGCTGTCGCGGCCGCGCTCGCCGCGCCGCTGCTGCGACCGCTCGGCCTCAACTCGTTCACGCTGGACATCTCCAGCCGCTCGACCAAGGGCAAGACCACCGCGCTCCAGTGCGCGCTCAGCGTCTGGGCTGACCCGTCCGAACACGCCTCGGCGATGTCCAACTGGCGCACCACCCTGTACGCGATCGAGAAGCGGCTGAACCTCGTCCGCGGCATCGTGACGGTCTTCGACGAGACCATGGCCGTCACAGACGACAGCCTCATCGATGAGGTGCTGTACCAGCTGCCGATGAACCACGGGAAGGCGCGCAGCGGCGGCGCCTTCGGCAACATGCTGCCCTGGGAGACGATCCTCCTGTCCTCCGGCGAGCGGCCCGCCCTCAGCTTCACCACCAGCCAGGGCGCCGCGGCGCGCATCCTCGGCACCACCATCGCGCCCTTCGGAGACGGCGGCGGCCCCGTCGCCGCCGCGGCCCGCGAGGGAGTGCTCGCCAACCACGGCCACGCCGGACCTGCCTTCGTGCGGTACATCCTCAGCGGCCTCGCCCAGCCCAAGGGACAGGACGCGCTCAAGCAGCGCCACCGCCAGCTGGTGGAGGAGTTCCGCGGCGGCGGCGACATGACCAACCGCAGGGCGCCCATGGTCGCCGCGCTCGTCCTGGCCGAGACCCTGGCGTCCGGCATCGGACTGCTGCCCTACGCGCCGTTGGCCCACGACGTGTGGCGCGGCCTGTTCACCGCCCACAACCCCACCGACAACCGGCCCGAGATGGCCCTGGACGTCCTCCGCGAGTACGTCGCCGGTCACGCACACGAGCTGTACTCGCCCGCGATGGCGGCGCTCCAGGAGCAGCGTCCGCCGTACTCCGGCTGGCTGGGCGCGCTGTCGAGCGACAAGGGCACGCTCAAGGTCGCCCTCCTCCCGGAACGCGTGCGCCGGATCCTCGCGGACGCCGGGTACTCCCTCGACGCGGTGGTCGGCAGCTGGGTCGACTCCGGCTACCTGGAGACGCTCAAGAGCCAGCGCCCTCCCCACCTCGTCCCCCGGCGCTTCGACGGCGCCCGGGCCAAGTGCCTCGCCTTCACCCCGGCGGGCATCAGCTTCGGCGACCAGGACGAGGTCGCGTGAGCGCGTCGCGGGGGTGGTACGCACCGGCTGCGTACCACCCGGGCCCGTTCATCGCCCCAGGTCAGGCACTCCCTGACGCCCCACACGGGGGCGGTACGCGCGGGCCTGGAAATGGCACCCCTCGGGCATGTGCGTGCGCCCGCCCGCGTGTGCGCGTGCGTGGGCGTGTGCGCGCACATGTACGCCCCTGTCTTCCTGCGTACCTGCGTACCACTCACCTCCTTGAGAGAGAGAACAGCAGGTCAACGGCCATTTCGCCCCGGTACGCAGCCGGTACGCAGCCGGTACGCAGCGCGTACCGCCCCACCCCTCACCCCCGATCCGAGGTGACCGTGACCTTCCAACTCCGGCCGTACCAGGCCGACACCATCAGCGCCCTGGAGAGCGCATGGGCCGAGGGCCGTAACCGGCTCGCGGTCGTGCTGCCCACCGGGGCGGGCAAGACCGTGACCTTCGCCGGCCTCATCGCCGCCCGCGACCGCGCCGGGCAGCTGCCCGGCCGCGCGCTCGTCATCGCCCACCGCGAGGAGCTGCTGCACCAGGCCGCCGAGAAGATCCGGGCGGTCGTCCCGGACCGCACCGTCGGCATCGTCAAGGCGGAGCGGGACGAGACCTACGCCGACGTCGTCGTGGCCAGCGTTCAGACCCTCGCCGTGCCGAAGCGGCGCGAGGCCCTGCGCGATGTCGGCCTGATCGTCGTGGACGAGTGCCACCACGCCGCCGCCCAGACCTACCTCGACGTCCTCAGGCACTTCGGCGCCTGGCGCGACGTACCGACCGCAGGGTTCACCGCGACCCTCACCCGCGGCGACGGTGGCCTCGGCGACGTGTGGACCGACGTCGTCTACCAGCTCGACATCCTCGACCTCATCGAGGCCGGACACCTGGTCGACGTCCGCGGGAAGCGCGTCGTGGTCGACGGCCTCGACCTGGACAACGTGAAGAGCCGCGGCGGCGACCTCCAGGACGGGCAGCTCGGCCAGGCCTTGGAGGCCTCCAACGCCGCGGCCGTGGTCGCCCAGGCGTACCGCGAGCACGCCGCCGACCGGCCCGGCGTCATCTTCACGCCCACCGTCAGCAGCGCCCAGGTGATGGCCGAGGTGATGACCGGCGCCGGCATCCCGACCGGTGTGGTGTGGGGCGAGATGCCTCGCGAGGACCGCCGGGCCGTCCTCGCCCGGTACGCCGCGGGCGACCTCCAAGCGGTGGCCAACTGCATGGTGCTTACCGAGGGCTTCGACGCGCCGCACACCAGCTGCGCCGTGATCGCCCGCCCGACCAAGTCCGCCAGCCTCTACGTGCAGATGGCTGGCCGCGCACTGCGCCTGAGCCCCGAGACCGGCAAGACGGACGCGCTGATCCTCGACGTGGTCGGCGCGAGTACCCGCCACAAGCTCGCGTCGCTCGTCGACCTGTCGAGCGACGCCGTGGCGGAGGTGCGCGAGGGGCAGTCACTGCGCGCCGCCGCCGAGATGGCCCGTGCCGTCACCCCGACCGTGCTCCCCGTCCTGCGCGTCGAGGACATCGACGTCTTCGGCGGCTCGCGGATCCGGTGGCTGCGCACCTACCGCGGCACGTGGTTCATCCCGGCCGGCGAGCTACTGCTGTACCTCATCCCCGACCACACCGCGGGCGGATACAGGCTGCGGAAGTGGTCGGACGGCCGCCACATCGCCCCCCAGCGCGACCAGGCATTCGACCTCACGGACGCCATGCATTGGATGGAGGAGCACGCCCGGCGCGTCGTCAGCTCGGCGCTGCTCGCGCGCGCCGCCAACTGGCGCTCCGGGCGCCCGACCGAGCGGCAGGTGAAGTTCTGCCGCTTCCACCGTATCCCGGTCCCGCCCGGCGCCACTGCGGGCGACGTCTCCGACCTCCAAGACGTCCACCGCGCGTCGGCCCGGCTCGACACGGCCCTGGTAGGTGCCGCATGACCAGCCGACCGCAGCAGATCACGGGCCTGCTCCACGTCGTCTTCGGCGATAGCCCGGCAGCCCGCTACGACTGCCACCGCTGCGGCACCACCGAGGGCCCCGTCACCGGGCCCCGCCCGGTCGCCTCGTTCGTCGAGCATGTCCGCGCCGTCCACGCCGGTCGCTGCTCCGCCCAGACCACTACGTGATCGGCCGGGCCTGTTCGTACCAGGCCCGGCCGCGACCCCATCTCACCACGAAGGAGACGGAGATCGTGAAGCCTCCCGCGCCATATTTCGGCAGCAAGGCACGCATCGCCGACCAGATCGTCGACCTGCTCCCCGAGCACGGGCACTACGTCGAGCCCTACTGCGGCAGCCTCGCCGTGCTCCTGGCCAAGGCCCCGAGCCGCATGGAGACCGTCAATGACCTCGACGGCGACCTGATGTGTTTCTGGCGCGTCCTGCGCGAGCGGCCGGAAGACATGGTGCGCGCCTGCGAGCTGACACCGCACGCCCGCGCCGAACTCGCCGCCGCGTGGGAGCCCACCGCCGACGAGGTCGAGCGGGCCCGCCGCGTGTGGGTACGGCTGTCGCAGGGCCGCGGCGGCATGATGCGCCGCACCGGCTGGCGCCACTACGCCACCACCTCCGGTTCCAGCATCGGCATGCCCGGCTACCTGGAGGCCTACCGCGAGCGCCTGCTGCCAGCCGCCGAGCGCCTGCGCGATGTCTCCCTGGAGTGCCTGCCCGCGCTCACGGTCATCGGGAAGTACGGGGCGGCTGCCGACGTGCTGCTGTACGTGGACCCGCCGTACCTCGGCGCCACCCGTACCGACTCGAACTCCCGGTACGGCGTCGAGATGCGCACCGAGGGCGAACACCGTGAGCTGGCCGCCGCCCTCGCTGACTGCCGCGCGGCCGTGGTCCTCTCCGGCTACGACAGCCCGCTGTACGCCTCGCTGTACGCCAACTGGCACCGCTTCGAACTGGCCACCATGACCGGCAACGCCCGCTCGGCCAAGCGTCGCACCGAAGTCCTGTGGGCGAACCGCCCGCTCGGCGTCGGCCTGTTCACCCAAGGAGCAGCGGCCGACGCCGCGCTGCTCGGCACCACCGCCCATGCCTGACCGAAGGAGACGACCACCCATGACCGAGCAGCCCCTCACCCCGCAGCCCGCCGACATCGCCGCCGCGCTCGGGCACACCACCACCGACACCACCGACTCCTACGCCCTGCCCGCGCTCGTCGTGGCCTGCCCGGACTGCGGCTCGGCTCCGGGCGCTCTGTGCACCTCGCACTCCGGCACCCGCGTCCGTCGGAACAACGTCCACCAGGGCCGGACGAAGGCGTACAACGCCCGCCAGGCCGAAGACGCGCAGCCGCGCACTGCGCCGGACCCGGCGGTCACCATCTCGTTCATCCTCGACCGGCTCGACCGCGGCAAGACGCTGACCGGCACCGAGCTGCGGACCCTGCGCAGCTGCGTCACCGGCATGCAGGCCCCCGCGCACCTCCGGCGGGCGGCCGAGCGCCTTCGCCGGGAGCACGCCGCCGTCTACGCCGACGCTGGCCGCCACACCGCCGATGGCGTCCTGCGTGCCGCCGACCTGCTCGACGACTGGGCCACCGCTACGGACGGCGAGTGATGGGGTTCGGCCTCCCGCTCCGCGGGCCCGCCGAGCCGGAGGTGAGCACCGCCCCGACGCTCACCTACCGCACCACCACCGGCGACGAGGTCGTGGTCGACGAGCGCGCCCCCGGCACCGCCCGCGAACGGGCCCTCGCTCGCGGCCTGCTGCTCCACGCGCTCAGCCTCATCGACGCCGCCGACCGCCAGCCCTGACCCACCCAGATCGCCCCGGGGCGGCGCCGGCCTCGCGCCCGCCGCCCCGGGAGCACCACCCGGAGGAACCCCCATGCCGACCACCTGCGAACTGTGCGACCGCCCGGCCGGTACCGACTACCTGTGCCGCCGCTGCGCGGCCGACCTCACCGAGCGCCTGGAGCAACTCCCCGGGCTGTACGCCGCGCTCGGCGACATGCTCGCCCCGGCGCAGTCAGCGGACGGCGGCGGCCGGTCGGCGACCGCGACCGAGGCGCCGCTGCCCGTGCGCGTGGACGTCGTGAACGCGCGCGGCGAGTTCGTGCTGTTGGAGGGGTGGGCGCGGGCCCTCGCCGCCGACTGGCAGGTGTCCCCCGTCCGCCGCCGGGTCAGGGACGACCTTGGCGACCGCGTCCGGGCCGCCAGCGCCGCTCTGGGGGCCGCCGTGCCGTGGATCGCGGCGCAGTGGCCGGCCGCCGGAGACTGCGCGCGCGAGGTGCGCGACCTGTACGACGGCGCGCGGTCCGTCACCGGCGCGGCCGATCTCCCTGCGCGGATGGGCCGTTGCCCGCAGCTCGTAGGCGGCCAGCCGTGCGGAGCCGAGCTGCTGCTGCCCGCGGGCGTGCAGGTGCTGCGCTGCGCCTGGTGCGGGGCCACGTACCCGCCCGGCATCTGGGCCGCGCTGCGGGTCGCGCAGCGGGCGCTCAGCCCTTCGGTTTCGGGGGGCGGGCCGGCAGCGTGTCTGTCTCGTGCGTGAGCCACCGCAGGAAGTCGCGGATCGCCTCGCCTCGACCACGCTCGCCGACCGCGCGCCCCGCGCGGTCCCACAGGTCCTTATCGACCCGGACCGTCTTGCGCGGCGTCTTCTCTACGTTCGGCATGGGTTGAGCGTAGTGCTTGCGGTGTCATGACACCAGGGCTACGGTAGGTGTCATGACACCGGGGCTACGGCCCAACAGAACGGCCCACGGACGGTGCTACCAACACCAACCGCGGGCCTGACCGACCACCTGCTACCAACAGGAGACCGGCTCCATGGATCTTCCCACGCGCTCCGGCCCGCCGGCCGTCGAGCCCCACCCCGCCGGGTGCCACCTCTGCGGCAGCACCACCGGCCCCCTGCTCCCGGACCCTATCGCCGGGAACGGCAAGCTCATCTGCTCCCGCGGCTGCCAGCCCGCCCCGACCACCGACGCCGCCGCGAAGGACACCCGCACCGCGGGCGAGTCCACGTTGTCCAGCGACGTCCTGGCCTTCCTCGCCGCGGTCCGTGACGCCCTCACCGTCCCGCGCCCCGCCCGCGTCGCCGACTTCGCCGAGATGGTGGAGCGGCGCCACCGCCGCGAGGAGCTGATCGCCGACCGCGCCACCGCCGTGCGTATCGCCGCACAGCTGGCCGTCGACCTCGACCCCGGCAACCTCCAGACCCACCTCACCGCCCTGACTCAGACCATCCGGGACAACACCGCCGCCCACCCCGTCGAGTTCGAGGTGCGCGAGGACCCGGAGGCACCAGCCGGCACCGCCTGCGCCGCTTGCCGTCGCCCGTTCGACCCGGCCGACACCCGGTTCGACGGCCACGCCCGCCACCGCGACACCCCGTACTGCCGGGCCTGCGTCGACCGCTGCCACGACAACGAGATCGCCGACCACCGCTGCCCCATCTGCGCGAGGGGTGCACTGTGACCGGCCGCCGCCTCACCCTCCCGCAGGGCTGCGTCCTCGGCGCGGCGATGCTCGGCATGCTCGCCATCGGCGCCGCCGGCGCCCGCGGCACCTACTCGAACTTGACCAGCCTGTACAGCGGCCCCACCGCCCTCGGCGCTGTCGCCGCGGGTGAGGGCGCGACGCTGATCCTCGCCCTCGCCTACGTCGGGCTGGTGATGCTGGGCCAGGGCGCCCCCCGCACCGTCCGCGCCGGCCTCTGGATGCTGCCCGCCGTCGGCTCCGCCCTCGGCGCCGTCGCCGCCCACGGCACGCGCACCACCGTCGTCTACGCCGCCACACCGCTCGCCATGGTCGCGGCCGCCGAGGGCGTCGGGCTGCTCGCCCGGCGGATCGTCGTCCGCACCAGCGGTGTCGACGCGGAGGCCGAGCGCCGCGCCGCCGCCGCCGTCCGCGCCCTCGCCTACCAGCAGGCGCGCGCCGCCCGGCACCCGCTCACCGCCGCCCGGTGGGTCGCCCAGCTCCGGGCCTGGCGCCTCGCCGGACAGGTCGGCCGCGATGACGCCCAGCTCGGCGAGCAGCTGCTCGCCGTCCAGCGCGCCCGGCTGGTCGAGGGCGCGGACGCCGCGCTCAGCCAGATGTTCGCGCCCGCCGTCACACCCGGCACGGTCGAGCGTGACGCCGTGACGGCCCCCGTGCCGCCCGCCCTCCCCGCCGGGCCCGAGCTGGACATCGAGCAGGCCGTCGAGGACGAGGCCGTCACGCCCGTGCCGGGCGACGTCACGCAGGCCACCAGCCCCGAGCCGCCCGCCGCCGACCTCGCCGAACTGGCCGTGGTCGCGGGCGTGCCCACGCCCGCCCCCGGCGACCAGCTCGCCGCCGAGCAGCTCGTCGTAGTGCTGCGATGGCTGCGGTACCAGGAGGACCCGCCCCGCTCGTACCGCGCCGCCGTCACGGCCTTTCGTGACGCCGGGTACGTCGGGTCCGAGGAGCGTGTACGGCGGGCCTGGGGCGACCTGATGTCCCGCGAGGAAGACGGCACCGCCGCCCGCTGACGGACCGCCCCGGTCGCCGCCGCCCCCACCGGCGCGGCGTCGGCCGAGGCTGCCCGAGCAGCCCGCAGACCGCGAGCAGACCCGGCGAGCACCACGTGCAGACCCGGCGAGCAGACCGCGAGCGTCACCCCGCCACACCACCCCGGAGACCACCATGCGCACCGCGCTGTGCCTGGGCTTCTTCCTCGCCCTCATGGCCGGAGCCGCCCTCGGGCTGCTCGCCGTCGACCGGCACGCCCTCACGCCCGTGCTCGCCACGGCCGCACTGGTCGTCGCCGCGGGCGGATACGTGGCGATCCTCTTCGCGCTCTGAAGGACACCCATGACCACGCAATACGTCAGCCTGGGCGGCGTCACCGTCGGCTCCGCCATCCTCGTCGGCGTCCTCATCCGCTGGTACTTCCAGGAGAAACACAAGGCCGCCCACCTCGTACCGTTCGCCCTGTCCATCGCCTACGGCATGCTCCTCATCCTCTCCGGCGGCGGACTCCTCGGCGGCAGCGCAGGCATCGCCCTGTGGGGCGCCAACGGACTCGGAGACGGCGCCCTCCACTACGGCGTCGGCGGCACCACCATGGACGTCACCCGCGTCCGCCAGTTGGTCCTCGACCCCGGCGGCCACGTCGTCGTCCTGCTCCTCACCGTCGCCCTCGTCGCCCTGTGGCGCTGGGCGCCGAAGGTCCGCAACTGGAAGATCGCACTCGGCATCCTCTGCGGCATCTGCCTGGCCCTCTCCGGGACCATGGCCGGCGCCGCCGCCGTCCCGCTCGGCTCCGGAGTCGACGCGCTCGGCGTCGTGTTCACCAAGGCGATGGCCTGATGACCGACACCGACCTCAGCCCCGCCGAAACCCGCATCGCCCGCGGCATCGACCAGCTCGCCCGCTCCGCCGCGGCCTGGCTCGGCGCCGCCGATGTCGACGAGCACCGCACCCGTACCGCGCTCGGCCGCGCCCTCGGCGGCGGCATCGCCGCATGGGTCGTCGGGGGAGTGGCCTACGAACTGGGCCCGATCGCCTGGGGGAGCGCCGGCGCGCTCGCCGTCCTGTCCGTCCTCGTCGCCGGAGCCCCCGAGCCCGAGCCGGACGACGAGGACCAGGACGACGAGGACGACGAGCCCACCGAGGACGACAGCGAGTCGGACCACGAGCAGCTGCTCGACGCCGACGCCTTCACCGAGCTGGTGCGCGACCTCGCCGACGGCGGCAACGTCCACCTCGTCACCGTGCGCCGCCAGCTCGCACTCGAACTCCCCGGCACCGACTGGTCCGGCCCCGCCGTCACCGCCCTGTGCGACGCCGCCGGCATCCGCGTCCGCCCCGGCGTCCGCGTCCCCGGCGCCACCCCCGCCGTCACCACCGGCATCCACCGCGACGACATCCCGCCATCTCCCCCGGCCCGCTCGGCGACCCCTGTTGGCGTTGTTGACGCAGGTCAACACCCCAACAACAACACCAACAAGCCCACGACCGAAGAGTACGGAGAGGGGGGCCTGCTCGTCCGACACGGCCCCGCGATCCGCCAGGAGGCCCGCCGATGATCCGCCGTATCGCCCATATCCTCGGCTACGTCTACTGCGCCACGTGCGGGTGGTGGTCCCGGCCGATGTGCGGACACACCGACTAGCCCGAGAGGACAATCCGACCATGAGCGCCACCTACGCCACCCTCACCGGCGGCGGCACACCACACCAGCGCCGACAGCCGACCTTCCGCACCGGCCTCACCGAAAGCCCCGACGGAGTGGAGACCACCGACCTCCGCCACTACTGGACCACCCGCGACGGCGGCGACCGCTGGCTCACCGTCATCGGCCCCGACCTCGGCGCCGTGGAAGAGGAGTACCACCGCCTCTGGGCGGAGGAACTCGGCACCAGCCACCCGTAGCTGTGGGCCCGCCGGGCACACCCCGGCGGGCAACCGCGGCATCATGGGGCCATGAGCACCGCCGCCCCCGCGCTGACCCTCGTCGACACCTACGCCGCCGCGGTCGCCACCGGCATCCGGCCTGGCACGATCCGCGTTCTCCTCCACCGCGGCAAGCTCGCCGCCCACGGCCACGACCACACCGGCCGAACCCTCGTCGCACTGGAGGACGTCACCGCCTACGCCCAGCGTCGGGCAGCCGCTTGACGATCACTCTGAGCCGCTGTAACACTGACCCCACGTCCGGCATGTCCGGGCACAGACGCTCACCGCAGGCCCCGAGACCACCACGGTCCGGGGCCTGCGGCATTTCCGGAGGGAGTCATCCCGTGGAACTCACCGCCGCCGACTTCGAGGCCTGGGTCGAGCAGGCGCCCATCGGCGTGCACCCCTCGCTCGTACACCGCCTCGCACGCCCGGTTCCGCTGACCCAGCACGAGCCTCCCGCGATCCCCGCCTCGCTGCGCGGGCCCAACTACCCGGAGGACTGACCATGCCGCAGCCCAGCGTCGGCCGCATCGTCCACTACGTGGGCCCCCTCGTCGAATACGGAGATGGGACCTTCCGTCCTGGCCCGTGCCAAGCAGCCATCGTCACCAACGTCATCGAACCGGGCGCGCCGGACGCCTACGTCGACTTGACCGTGTTCACCCCGAACGGCCAGCTCCTCGACGGCGCTGTGAAGTACGACGGGGAGCGCAGCGACGGCGAGACCTGGCACTGGCCCGAGCAGGTCTGATCCTGGCCTTCCTCGATCTCACGGCAAGGGGGTGGACGACGATGCCCGCCCCCCGCCGACCCCGACCCTGCCTCGATTGCAGTGTGCTCACCCGCAACGCCAGCAGGTGCGACGAGCACCAGGCCGCGTGGCAGCAGCGCCGAGACCAGCAGCGAGGCAGCGCCACACAGCGCGGGTACGACAGCGAGTGGCGGAAGGTGGCAGCCGCCGCCATCGACCGGTGGCGGCAGGAGTACGGCGACTGGTGCCCAGGCTGGGGAGTCCAGCCCCACCACGCCACTGACCTGACCGCGGACCACGTCACACCGCTCGCGCACGGCGGCACGAACGAGCCGTCCAACGTGGCCGTGCTCTGCCGTCCCTGCAACAGCCGCAAGCACGCACACAGATGACCAGGTGAAGGACACCCTCATGCCCGAGATGCCTGCCGACCCCATGAGCGCGCTGGCTGAAGGCGCAGCGCAGACGCACGAGATGTACGAGGCCTACGTGCGTGCCGGTTTCACCGAGGACCAGGCCATGCAGCTCACCATCGCGGTGCTGACCACGGCCCTCATCAAGTGACACTGCGTGACGAATGTCGCAGTGTGCCACGGCCACCGGGGGGTGGGTCGATCTTCGGATCATGATCATCCAGGGACCCGGCCCCCCAGCCCCCACACACGACCGCGAAATTTGACCCCGGGGGGTCTGAGGGGGTGACGATCTTGACCGCAGGTCGCCCGCCTACGCCTACGGAACGTAAGCGACGGACCGGCAACCCCGGGAAGCGCGCGCTCCCGGACACCTCCAACGTGGTCGCGCTGCCGCCGGTCGCCGACGACGCGCCCGCCCAGCTCGGCCCGGCCGGGAAGGCGGTCTGGGACCTGGTCACCGACCAGTGCAAGTGGCTGGCGGAGTCCGACCGGCCGACCCTGGTGATGCTGTGCGAGAAGTTCGACCGCCGCCAGGACTTCATGGCCCGCCTGGAGGCGGCCGACCCGGTGCTCTACACCGACAAGGGCTACGCCTACGCCAACCCGCTGGTCGGGATGCTCTCCACGCTGGAGACGGAGCTGGCCAAGCTGCTCTCGCAGCTGGGGCTGACGCCGACCGACCGGGCCCGGCTGGGCGTGGCGGAGGTGAAGAAGGAGACCGCGCTGGAGGCGCTGCTCAAGCGCCGGGCGGAGCGTACCGGTGGCGCGTAGGGCGGCGGTGCCGCCGCGGTTCCCGAAGGTGCTGCCGCGCGGGCCGCAGCTGTGGACCCCAGAGGCCTCGCACTGGACCGAGGACAACACCGACGGCATCTTCGCATGCGAGCTGATCGAGTCGTACCTGCGGCTGACCAAGGGCGTGCAGCGCGGTCAGCTGGTGCGGCTGCGGATGTGGCAGGCGGACCTCATCTGCGACATTCTGCGGCTGATCCCCGGTACCCAGCAGCGGCAGTATTGGACGTACCTGCTGCTGGTGCCCCGCAAGAACAGCAAGAGTCTGCTGGGGGCCGGCCTGGCGATCGACGGGATCCTCGATGAGCCCGGCGCCGAGGTCTACTCCTGCGCGGCCGATAAGGATCAGGCGAAGCTCATTTTCGGCGAGGTCCGCGCCGCGGTGGAGATGTCGCCGGAGCTGGACGCGAAGAAGGGCGGCCTGCTCAAGGTCTACCGCGACGCGATCGAGTACCCGGCGACGGGTGCGGTGTACCGGGCGCTGTCGTCCGACGCGTTCACCAAGGAGGGCCTGAACCCGTCGCGGGTGCTGTTCGACGAGCTGCACGCGCAGCCCAACGACGAGCTGTGGAACGTGATGAACCAGGGCAGCGACACCAGGGCCCAGCCGCTCATCATCGCCATCAGCACGTTCGGGAAGCGGACGCAGACCGATGGCGAGGACACCGTCTGCTACCAGCAGTACCAGTACGCCAAGCAGGTCATGAAGGGCGAGGTCGACGACCCGCGGTACGGCGCGCGGATCTACGAGACCAACGACCGCGTCCGGGGCTTCAACTACCTGGACCGCGCGGTGTGGGAGCAGGCGAACCCCGCCTACGGCGATTTCCTCGACCCGGAGAAGATGGCCGCGGTCACCCGGAAGATCAGCGAGCCGGACTTCAAGACGAAGCGCCTGAACATCTGGGTCAATCAGGCCAAGGTGTGGCTGCCGGACGGGGTGTGGGAGCGGTGTGAGGACGCCGACCAGGTCATCCCGGACGGCGCCGAGGTGTGCCTCGGCTTCGACGGGTCCTTCAACAACGACAGCACCGCGCTGGTCGTGGCCCGGCCCGGCGAGGAGCTGGTCTTCGACCCGGCCGCGCCCGAGCACGCCGACCTCGACGAGGACGAGCGCGCGCGCCTGGCCGCCGAGCTGAACGCCGGGCTGCGCCTGCCGCACCTCGATGTCGTCCAGGCCTGGGAGCGCCCGGCGAAGGCGCCCCCGGACTGGGCAGTGCCGATCGCCGAGGTGGAGGACGCGATCCGCGCAGCCTGCAAGAAGTGGCAGGTGCGGGAGATCGTGTGCGACCCGGCGCGGTGGGCGCGCACGTACCAGGTGCTGGAGGACGAGGGCCTGCCGGTCGTTGAGTACCCCCAGTCGCCGCAGCGGATGGTGCCGGCCACCCAGCGACTCTTCGAGGCCGTGATGAACCGCGGCCTGACGCACTCCGGTGACCCGCGGCTGGCCCGGCACATGGCGAACGCCGTGGTCCGCAACACCGCGAAGGGCTTCATGATCTTCAAGGAGACCAAGGGCAGCCCGCGGAAGATCGACCTCGCAGTCGCTTCGATCATCGCCCTGGACCGCGCTTGCACGCCGCCCGAACGCCCGCCCACCCCGCAGTTCTGGAGCTGGGCCGACCTGTAGGAGGTGCGCCGTGGGGATCTTCTCTCGCCTCCGTCGGCCGGGATCGCGCCGGGTGCTGTCGGACCTGGTCGACGTGGCCGGGCTGGGGTGTCTGGACGCCGCGGCGTGGTGGCTGTGGCCCCCGGCGGGCCTGATCGTGCTCGGCGGCATGCTGCTGCTGGTCGGGTGGGTGATGGACCGGTGAGCATCCTCCGGCGGGCCGCGCGCGGTGCCAACGCGGTGCAGCAGTTCGGCGACTCGTCGATCCCGACGAACGGGTCGCTCGCGCACATGACCGCGGCCGGCGTGCCGGTCAACGACCAGCAGGCCATGAAGCTGATTGCGCTCCAGGCGTGCGTGCGGATCATCTCCAACACCCTGGCGTCGCTGCCGATCCGGGCCATGCAGCAGCAGGGCCAGATCCTGGTGCCGGTCGAGCGGCAGCCCACGATCGTGGTGGACCCGTTCGGCGGGGCGTCTTCGGCGAGTTGGTTGACCCGACGGGACGGCATCAAGCAGATGGCCGTCTCGGCGGCGCTGCGAGGTGACGGGTACGGGGTGGTGACCGCTCGGGACTACCTGTTCCGGCCGTCGCGCCTGGCGGTCTGCCACCCCGACACCGTCCGGGTCGATGTCGACGACAGCGGCGCCCGCGAGTACGAGGTCAACCGGGTCAAGGTCGACACGGCCGACATGGTGCACCTGATGGGCCTGTCGATGCCCGGCGCCGCCACGGGCATGTCACCGGTCGCCTACGCCCGGCAGGCCATCGGCCTCGGTCTCGCCGCGGAGGAGTTCGGCGCCCGCTTCTTCGGCGACGGCGCCCACCTGTCCGGCGTGATCGAGGTCAAGGAGGACATGAACCGCGAGCAGGCCCGGCAGATGAAGGAGGCGTGGGAGGCGTCCCACACGGGTCTGAAGAACGCCCACGCTGCTGGCATCCTGTCCGGCGGCGCCACCTGGAAATCGATCACGGTAGCGCCGGAGGACGCGCAGTTCCTCGGCACCCGCGCCGCGGCGAACATCGACATGGCGATGCTGTACGGGATCCCGCCGCACATGCTCGGCCAGGTCGACCGCACCACGTCGTGGGGCACCGGCATCGAGCAGCAGGCCCTGTCCTTCCTGGCGTACACCATGGGCGACTGGCTGGGGATGTTCGAGGACGCCTGGACCGGGATGCTGCCGCGCGGCCAGGTCGCCGTCTGCGACACCCGCAAGCTGTCCCGCACCGACACCGCCGGCCGGATGTCCGCCGCGGTGCAGGCCCGTACCGCGAACGTCCTGACCATCAACGAGCTGCGCGCCGAGGAGAACAGACCGCCGGTCGATGGCGGCGACGACATCCATGCGCCGCTGAACAGCGCGCACACCAACACCGGCAAGGCGCCGGAGGGGGATCCGGAGGGGCCTGCTCATGTCTGATCTGTCCATCCGCGCCGAGCGGCCCACCACCCTGCAGCGCCGGGCCGTCCCGTTCCGGGACGTGGAGCTGCGCGCCGCGGCCACCGGCGGCAGCGAGCTGACGTTCACCGGGTACGCGTGCGTGACCGAGACCGGCTACGAGATGTCCGACTGGCTTGGAGACTTCACCGAGGTCGTCCGCCAGGGCGCCTTCGCCAAGACCCTCAACGAGGGCGCCGACGTGCCCTTCCTGGTCAACCACGGCGGCCTCACGCTCGCCCGCACCAAGTCGGGCACCATGCAGCTCGACGAGGACACCACCGGCCTGCACGTCGAGGCCCGCCTCGACCCGGCGAGCCCGCACGTGGCCGCCCTGCGATCCGCGATGGACCGCGGCGACGTCGACGAGATGAGCTTCGGCTTCTGGATCACCCGCCAGCAGTGGAGCCCCGACTTCGACCAGCGGGACATCCTGGAGGTCTCCCTCCACAAAGGCGACGTCAGCATCGTCAACTACGGGGCCAACCCGGCGACGGCCGGCGCGCAGCTCAACGCGCGCGAGGTCGCCAGCCAACTGGATCGACTCAGTGCGGAGCAGCGGCGCGAGGTCTTCGACCGCCTGGCCGCCGAATTCACCCCCGCTCCCGAGCTGGTCGAGGTCGACGAAGACCTCGACTTCTTCCGGGCCCGCGCCACCGTGCTGGGCCTGTGAACCGCATCATCGCCTCGGTCGCCTTCTGGGCGGTCGGAGGCGCCGCCGTGTACGCCCTGACGCTGCTGTTCGAGCGTCTGGGCTGGTACCGCTGACCCACCCTCTCGCCTGGCCGGCCTTGCGCCGGAGCCCGCGCCGGACCCCGCACGGGGCACCACCCGGGCCACCACCCGAGCACGTCAGGCACGCCCATCCCCATCCCCATGAAGGAGGCCCCCGTGGACCCACGGGAAATGATCAAGAGCCTCCAGGAGAAGCGTGCCCAGCAGCGCACCGCGCTGGACGCGATCCTGGAGGCCGTCCAGAAGGACAACCGCACCAAGCTCACCGAGGACGAGCGCTCGCGCTTCACCGCCGGCGAGGGCGAGATCAAGGAGATCGACGCCCGGGTCGCCGAGCTGGACGAGCAGATCCGCGCCGACGAGGCCGCCGAGGCGACCCGCAAGCGCTACGACCTCAAGCCCGAGATCGAGGTCCGCAGCGAGCCGCTGACCTACCAGAACGGCAACGGCCACTCCTACTTCCTCGACCTGGCGCGCGTGCAGCTCAACCGCGGCGACGCCGACGGTGGCGTGGCTTCCGCGGCGGCCCGGCTCCAGCGCCACGCGGCTGAGATGGACGTCGAGATGGTCAAGCGGGCCAAGGCCCGCGACGCGGCGGCCGAGCGCGACCGCACGTCCCTGGACCGCGACCTGCGGCGCTCCAGCGGCGGCCGGGAGACCATCTTCGAGAAGCGTGTCAACCCCAACCGCACCGACGGGCAGGGCGGCTACTTCGTGCCGCCGCTGTGGCTGGTCGACGACTACGTCGACCTGCCGCGCTTCGGCCGCACCCTGGCCAACGCGGTACGGCCACTCGCGCTGCCGTCCGGCACGGACAGCATCAACGTCCCGAAGGTCGCCACCGGCACGGCGGTCGGTGTGCAGACCGCGGACGCCGGCGCGGTCACCTCCCAGGACCTGACGGACACCTACGTCACGGCGCCGGTGCGGACCCTGGCCGGGCAGCAGGACATCGCGCTCCAGCTGCTCGACCAGAGCCCCGTGGGCTTCGACGAGATCGTCTTCACCGACCTGATCGCCGACTACAACCAGAAGCTGGACATCCAGTGCTGGAACGGCACCGGGTCGAACGGGCAGCTCAAGGGCCTGCTGAACGTCTCCGGGATCAACTCCGTGACGTGGACGGACTCCACGCCGACGCTGCCGGAGATGTACGCGCCGATGATGCAGGCGCTGTCTCAGTCCGCGACCAAGCGGAAGATGATGCCGTCGGCGGTGTTCCTCACGCCGGCGCGGTGGTTCTGGATGGCGTCCCAGCTGGACGCCCAGAACCGGCCGTTCATCCTCCCGGAGACCAACGCGCCCTTCAACCCGCTGGCGCTCCAGACCGGCGGCGACGTCGAGGGCCCGGTGGGCAGGGTGCTGAACTTCCCGCTGCTGGCCGACGGCAACATCCCGGCCAACCTCGGCGCCGGCACCAACGAGGACCGCGTGGTCACCCTCCGCACGTCCGACGTCTTCCTGTGGGAGGGCTCGATGCGCTCGCGCGTCCTCGCCGAGGTGCTGTCCGGCACCCTCCAGGTCCGCCTCCAGGTCTACAACTACGCCGCGTTCATGCCCGACCGGCGCCCGGAGACGATCTCCGTGATCTCCGGCACCGGCCTGGTCGCCCCGACCGGCTTCTGACCGGCCGCCTGCTCCCGGCCCGCCGTTCGAGGGTGCGGCGGGCCGGGCCCCAACCGTCCGGGAGGACACATGCACGACCGCATCGCGGAGCTGGCCGGCCTACGCGCCGAGCTCCAGACCGCCACCAACGGGCCCCGGCGCGAGCAGCGCAAGGGCTCCGTCCCCGACATCGAGGCCGCAATCGAGCGGCTGCGCGGCGAGCTGGCCGACGACGCCGACCGCCTGGAAGCGGAGTCCGCGGACCTGGCCGAGCAGGGGCAGGACGGTCGCGCCGGTGACGCCGCGGTGGCCGCCCGGGTCATCCGGACCGCGCTGGACGCCGACGAGGCCTCCGGGGCGTCCGCCGGTGACCCGGAGGACCCGCGCGCCCGGGTCGCGCTCGCCGAGGCCCGCGGCCGCGCCCTGGGCGCGGCGAACGAGCTGCGGCAGCGCGACGAGCAGCACCGGCTCCGCGGTGTCCTCGGCGACGACAGCGACGACAGCGACGACAAGCCCAAGCCCGCCCGCGGTCGCGGCGCCAGCAAGCGGACCGCGGCCGCGCCCAAGGCGCCCGAGCAGACCTGATGAGGGGGTGGCGGCGTGCTGGTGTACGTGACGGGGCAGGACGTCGGCCTGCGGGCCGCGGTGGTCGACGCCACCGGCGCACCGCCAGCTGGCGACCTGGTCGTGACGCTCACGGTCACCGACCCGGCCGGCGCCACCTCCACACCGGCCGCCACGGCGGCCGGCGGCGGCGTCTACACCGCGGTGGTGCCCGCCGTCACCATTCCCGGGGTGTGGCTGTACCGCTGGCAGGCCACCGGCACCGGCGTCAACTGGGCGGATGAGGGGCAGTTCCAGGTCCGCCCGCCCGGCGTTGAGCAGCTCGTCGACCTCGCCTCGGTCAAGGCCCACCTGAACATCCCCACCAGTGACACGCGGCAGGACGACGAGCTGATCGGATTCGTGTTGGCTGCCGCCGACCTCGCGCGGGACGTGGTCGGGCCGGTGCTGCCGGAGGTCCACACCGAGTGGCACGACGGCGGCCGCACCACGATCGCCCTGGACTGGCAACCGGTCGCGTCGGTCGCGTCGGTGACCGAGTACATCGCCGCCAGCACGTATCTGCTGACCGAGCAGCCGCTCGGCACGGGCGGGATGGACGCCTACGGCTACACCACCGACCTGGAGCGCGGCACCATCACCCGCCGGGCCGTCGGCGGTGCGATCCTCTTCGCGCCCGGCTCCCGGAACGTGAAGGTGGTGTACACCGCCGGCCGGGCCGGGGTGGTGCCGTACAGCGTGCGCCTGGGGACGCTGGAACTGATCCGGCACCTGTGGCAGCTCACCCAGCAGCCCGGCCGCCGCCAGTTCGGCGGCGGCGCCCTGGACGGCGACAGCGGCGGGCCGGTCCCGGCCGGGTTCGCCGTCCCCAACCGGGTGATGGAGCTGTGGAAGCCGTACCGCCGACCTCCGGGGGTGGCATGAGCACCATCCCGGCCTCGACCGCCCCGGCGGCCCGCCGGTGGCTGTACGAGCAGCTGACCGCGCAGATCCAGCCCGACCCGGACAACACCCGCGCGTCGCTGCTGATCTGCTACGACGAGCCGAGCACCGACCAGCCCAGCGACATCATCTCCGTCGGCGGCGTCACCCGCGAGATCGCCATCAGCGCCATGGTGGGCTCCGGCGGCGCCGGGTGGCTGGAGGAGCGCTACACCATCGCCCTGATCATCGACGTGGCCCGCGGTGGCGACGACGCCGCGGGCGTGTTCGACCGCGCATGCACGCTGCTCGACCAGGTCGTCGCGATCATCCGCGCCGACCCCACGCTCGGCGGCGCCGTCCTCGTCGGCCGGCCGGTGTCCTCGCAGACCGAGGGCCTGGCGCTGGACGACCACACCGGCCGCCAGAGCGTCGTCAACCTCGGCGTGGAGTGCTACGCCCGCATCTGACCAGCCCAGACCAGCACAAGGAGGGGCCGTCGTGCCCGACTACCGCTACACGGGCGACGACGCCCGCTACTACCCGAGCCTGGGCCTGTCCGCCGTCCCGGACGGGGCCGAGGGCGGCCCGACCGTCGCCACGTTCGACGAGCGCCCGGCGGCGGCGGACGGCATAGCACCCGCACCGGTCGCGGACGGCGCCCGCTACGCGCCGGACGACGGCCGGTGGGAGCCCGTCCCGGCCGCCAAGAAGAAGACCACCGCCCCCGCGCCCTCCCCGGCGCCCGCGCCGGCCGACAGCGGCCAGAAGGAGGGCTGACATGCCTCAGCCGACATTCCGGTCGTTCCTCGGCATCGCCAAGGAGACCGTCTTCGGGACCCCGGTCGCTGCGACCGCGTTCATCCCGGTCAAGACCATGTCGCCCAGCGACAAGCTGACGCTGCTGGCCGACGAGGGCATGCGCGGCAGCATGGTCAAGACCTACGACAAGATCGCCGGACCGGTCAGCGCCGAGTACGGCTTCGACGGCGACGTCTTCCCCGACACCTTCGGCTGGTGCCTGGCCGGGATCCTCGGCGACGTCACCACGACCGGCGCCAGCGCGCCGTACACGCACGTGATGTCCCTGCTCAACTCCGGCACCGGTCAACCGCCCAGCTACACGCTGTCGGACTTCTACACGATCGCCACCCGCCAGTTCGCGGGCCTGCGGTTCAGCGAGGTCGGGATCAAGTTCTCCGGTGACGGGCTGCTGACGTACTCGGCGAAGGCGCTGAGCCTGGCGTCAGCGACGACGACGGCGCCGACCCCGTCCTACACCTCCGTGCCGCCGCTGGCCGGGTGGGCGCTCGCGGTGACCATCGGCGGCACCGCCGTGACGTTCGTGACCGACGGCGAGGTCACCCTCAAGCGGGACGTGACCATCGTCAACACGAGCGACGGCACGCAGGCGCCCTACGCGCTGTGGGCGGGCCCGCTGGAGGTCAGCGGGAAGCTGACGCTGGTGATGGAGGACGACACCCAGTACCTGAACTACCTCAACAACTCCCGGCCCAGCTTGGACATCAACCTCCAGCAGGGCGCCGGGGCCACCGGGGTGCAGGTCAAGCTCCACATGTCCAAGGCGTCGTACTCGGCGGCGGAGATCGGCCGCGGCAAGGACTACATCGAGCTGGGCGTGGACTTCGACGCGCTGGCGAACACCACCGACGCCGGGACGTCCGGCGGCTACTCCCCGATCAAGGCGACGCTGCAGAACGCCGTCGCCACCGGCACCTACGCGTAAGGACGGCCATGCCCGACACCCTCGACATCGACCCCGGCGCCCGCGCCCCACGACCGGTGGACCCGCCGAAGAAGGCGGCCCTGGACCCGACCCAGGCGCACCGGGTCGAGCTGCCCGGCGGCTGGGCGGACCTGCGCCCGGTCAGCGACATCACCGAGCGAATGCGGCGCCCGATCAAGCGCCTGTCCACCCGCCTCACCAGCTACCCCAGCTTCATGGAAGCGGTGCAGCAGGGCGAGGCCGCCGGCGGGGAGCTGAGCAGTGAGCAGCAGCTGGCGATCGCCGCCTCGATGGGCGACGCCTTCGACGTCCTGGAGGAGCTCCAGGACGCCCTGGTCGTCGCGGTGACCCGGGGCTGGTCGTGGGAGCACCCGGTCAGCGCCGACGGGGTCCTGGACCTGCCGACCCCGGCGCTGGACGCGCTGCGGCAGGCCGTCGCGCCGTGGCAGCAGGCGATGAACCCCAACTTCGAGCCGACCCCGGACGCCGGGTCCCCTACCGGGCCCTCCAGCGCCTGAGGGGCCACCTGGAGGGGTTGTTCGAGTACGAGCCGGGTGAGCTGCCCACCGAGGAGCTGCGGGAGTGGCGGCTGTGCACGCTGCTGCACTGCCCGCCGTCCTCCCTGGACGGCGAGTCCGCGGTGCGGCTCGACTGGCTGCTCGCGGTCGATGACACCGTCGCGCGGGCCCGCGCCAACCGCGAGAAGCGCGAGATGCGCAGCATGAAGTGAAGGGGGCGGCATGGGCAGGGTGACCGGGTCCGGCGGTATCACGGTGCGCGTGCGGGGGGTGCGCGAGGCCCAGGGCGCGGTGCGCGCGATGGACAAGCGCATCGACCTGGCAACACTGAAGGCGCTCAAGGCGTCCCAGCAGCTGGCGAAGACCAGCATCCGGTCGGGGCTGCGGGGGCGGCCGCGGTGGGACCACCGCGGCGCATCCACCCGCACCGGCGCCGCCGTCAGCCTGAACCTGTCGCCGCACCACGTCAGCAAGGGCGGCGGTCCTGGCCGGCTGACGGGCACCCTGTCGCGCGGTGTCGGCGGGGTGCGCACCCCCAAGCCGCTCCCGGGCGGCGGGTTCGCCGGGGGTGTGGGGGTCGGCGGCGGCGTCCGCAACCTGTACAAGAAGCGCCTGGAGGCGCAGTACCCGTACTTCCGGCCCGGGGTGCGCAAGGCCGAGCCGAAGATCACCGCCGTGTGGAACGCCGCATGGGCCAAGGCCACCCGGTAGCCGGGGCCGCGTGACCACCTGACCAGCACACACCAGGGGCAGGGGGTGATCTTGTGGGCGCCCTGCCTCCGGTGTTCATCGAGTTCCTGGGCCGCTCGACCGGCGTGAAGACCGCGATCCGCGGTGTCCAGGCCGAGCTGGCGACGGTCGACGCCGAGGGCGCCGGTGCTTTCGCCAAGACCGGGATGATGGGCAAGGCCGCGATGCTCGGCCTGGGCCTGGCCGCGGCCGAGGCGGCGAAGAAGAGCGTCGAGATGGCGGGCGACTTCCAGTTCCAGATGACCCGCGTGCGCACCGGCGCGGGCGAGGCCGCCGCCAACATGAAGCTCGTCTCGGACGGCGTGCTGCAGATGGCCGGCCGGGTCGGGCAGTCCACGTCCGAGCTGACGTCCGGCCTGTACATGGTGGAGTCCGCCAGCTACCACGGCTCGGACGCGCTGAAGGTGCTGGAGGTCAGCGCGGAGGGCGCGAAGGTCGGCGCCGCGGACCTGCACACCACCACCGACGCCGTCACCACGGCGATGAACGCGTACAAGTCCGGCGTCGACTCGGTCGTGCCGACGATGAACGCGCTCATCGCGACGGAGGCCGAGGGCAAGACCAACCTGGAAGACCTCGCCGGGTCGATGTCGGGCATCCTGCCGACCGCGGCCGCCGCCAAGGTGGGGCTGCAAGAGGTGCTCGGCGCGATGGCGACGATGACCGCGCAGGGCACCCCGGCCCGGGTCGCCGCGACCTACCTGCGCATGACGATCGGCATGCTGTCGAACCCGACCGCGAAGGCGCGGGCGGAGATGAAGAACCTCGGCCTGGACGCGGTCGAGGTCAGCAAGAACCTCGGCACGAACGGGCTCGCGTCCACGCTGACGATGCTGACCGACGCGATCGAGTCGCACATGGGCCCGGCCGGCACCGTGCTCATCAACCAGCTGCGGGACGCCGCCGGCAGCACCACCGCCTACCAGAAGATCCTGGCGAACCTGCCGCCCACCCAGCAGACCTACATCGGCGCGCTGGCCACCATGGTCGGCGGCACCAAGTCGATGATGGGCGCCCTCCAGCTCACCGGCCCCCACATGGCCGACTTCCAGAAGAACACGGCCGGCATCGCCGACCACGTGCGGGAGGGCGGCAAGGAGGTCGAGGGCTGGTCGGAGGTCCAGAAGAACTTCAACCAGCGCCTGGACCAGGCCAAGGCGTCCGCGCAGGCCCTCGGGATCCAGGTCGGCACGATCCTGATGCCCTACGTGCAGACGCTGGTGTCGTGGGTCGCCCAGTCCGTGACGTGGCTGACCCAGCACCAGACCGCCGCGAAGACGCTGGCGATCATCATCGGCGGGGTCCTCGTCTTCGCCCTGGCGGCGGCCACGGCCGCGATGATCGACCTGGCGGCGGCCGCGGCGGTCAACCCGATGACGTGGATCGTGCTGGGTGTGATGGCGCTGATCGCCGCGATCGTCCTGCTGGTCGTCTACTGGGACCAGATCTGGGCGTCGATCAAGGCCACCGCCAAGTCCGCGGGCGCCTACATCGCCGGCGTCTGGGACGCCGTCGCAGGCAAGACCGAGGACATCTGGCACTCGATCACCGGCGCCGTGAAGGACGCATGGGCGGCCACCGCGGCGTGGCTGACCGGTGCCTGGCACACCGTCGTCGACCCGATCGTCGCCGCCTGGCACGCGGTCGCCGACGTGACGGTGCAGGCCTGGGACTTCATCGCTGGGTGGTTCAAGAAGTGGTGGCCGCTGCTCTTCGTGATCTTCGCGTTCCCGATCGCCGTGCTCGTCGCGATCTGGAACCACTTCCACACCCAGATCATCGCCATCGCCGTCGCCGCCTGGAACCAGGTGCTCGGGGTGCTGCGGGCCATCTGGGGCGTCGTCACCGCGGTGGCGGCCGTGGCCTGGGAAGCGATCCGCATCACGATCGTCAACCCGGTCCTGGCCACCTGGCACGCCATCCAGGCGGTGTGGACGGCCGCCACCGGGTGGCTGTCGGCCCGCTGGAGCTCCATCCACGGCACCGCGTCCGCCGCCTGGGGGCGGATCCGCACCGCGATGACCGGGCCGCTGTCGGCGGCCTGGTCGGCGATCACCACCACGGTCGGGCACATCAAGTCCTCGATCAGCGACGGCCTGAACAGGGCGTGGAAGAACGTCGCCAGCATCGGCACGCGGTTCGAGTCGATCGGCAAGGGCATCGTCGACGGCATCGCCCGCGGCATCACCAGCGCGGGCAGCATCATCACCGACAAGCTCAAGGGCCTGGCCAACGGGGCCCTGTCGTCGGCGAAGTCGTTCCTGGGCATCAACTCCCCGTCCCGGGTGTTCGCCTCCGAGGTCGGGCAGTGGATCCCCGCGGGCATCGCGCTGGGCGTGGCCGACCACGCCCACCTTGCGCACGCCGCGGTCACCGACATGGCCGGCGGCACCGTGGACGCGTTCGGGGCGGCCCTGGAGATCAACTCCCCGTCCAGGAAGTTCCGGACGCTGGGCGCCTACGTCACCGCGGGCCTGGTCGATGGGCTAACCGGCACCCAGGCGCAGGTCAAGGCCGCCGGACGGCGGATCGCCGAAGCGCTCTACTCCGACTTCGGGACGCACCACAAGGCGCTGCAGGCCGCGGTCGCCCGGGACAACACCCAGCTGTCCGCGCTGGCCCGGCACCGTGACGCTGTCGCCGGGCAGCTGAAGGCCGCGCAGAAGAAGCTGGCGGACCTGCAGAAGGACTGGGCCTCGGAGAAGGCCTCCGTGGCGCAGGGCATCATGCAGTCCGCGAGCATCATCACCGCCTCTCCGGACGAGGGGCGGGCGGTCAACGCCACCGACGTGCTCGCGCAGATGCGCCAGCGCGTCCAGGCCGCAGCCGAGTTCGCCGCGGAGCTGCAGGATCTGCGGCGCCGGGGCCTGCGCACGGATCTGATCCAGCAGCTGGCATCGGCAGGCGTCGACCAGGCCGGGGCAACCGCCCGGGCCCTGGACAGCGGCAGCAGCAGCCAGCTCGCGGCGATGAACCAGATGCAGGCCAGCCTGCAGACCGCCGCGAACAGCACCGGGGCGGCCGTCGCCGACAGCATGTACGGGGCGGGCATCCGCTCCGCGCAGGGCCTGGTGAAGGGGCTGCAGTCGCAGGAAGCGGCGATCGAGGCGCAGATGCTGCGCATCGCCAAGTCCATGCAGAAGGCAATCAAAGTCGCGCTCGGCATCCACAGCCCGTCCCGGGTGTTCGCCGCGCTCGGCGCGTACATCCCGCAGGGCCTGGCGCAGGGCATCGAGGCCGGCACCCACCACGCCACGAACGCGGTCGCCGCGATGGCCGGTGCCGTCAGCGGGACCGGGGTCGGGGCGGGGCTCGGCGGTGCCGGTGGGGGCGGCACGGTCGTGCACAAGCACCTGACGGTGCAGGTCTCCGGCCACGTCATGACCGACAAGCAGCTCGTCGCGGTCGTCCAGGAGGGCTTCCTGGAGTTGGGCGCGCAGAACAGCAGCAGCTACCAGCCCTACCGGCGCTGAGGAGGCACGAGTGGTCCTGAATCCGAACTGGCCGGTCCTGGAGACCGCGTGGGGGCCGATGTGGGACGCCGGCGGCGGCCTGGTCCCCGTCGACCGGTGGTGCGAGGTCGTCCCGATCGGGTCGCTGGCCACCGGCCGCGGCCGCCAGTACGCACTGGACCAGGTCCAGGCCGGGACCGGCTCGATGACGCTGCCCAACACCGACGGCCGCTACGACCCCGACAACACCACCGGCCCGTTCGCGGGCCGGATCCGCCCCTTTCAGCCGGTCAGGTGGCGCGCCCAGTGGCCGCCCACCCCCAACCTGCTGCGGGGCGTGCAGGCGACCGGCGGGGACAGCGGCGGATACCCGCTCGGAACCCTGTCGCAGGGCACCGACGGCCCGCGGATCCTCACCGGCACCGACCCGGCCGGCGGCGCCCTGGTCGCCTCCGGCACCGCGTGGCAGGGCAGCACAGTCATCGCCATGGCCGTGCCCGCCAGCGCGGCCGCCGGGCAGTGGATCTGCTACACCGAGCAGCCCGCGGTCCGCCCCGGCACGACGTACACGGTGCAGCTGCGCGTCCGCAACGTCACCCCGAGCACATCCGTGCAGGTCGCTGCGGGGATCCGCACGCTGACCGCGACCGGGACGGCGGCCACCACCGCGGCGGGCAGCACTGTCACGCTCGCCGGGTCGGCGACCGCCGCGTGGACGCAGGTCACGGTCACCGCGACCGCCGCCGCCACCTCCGCGGCCCTCGCCGTCGGCGTGCAGCTGGTCACCGCGCCCGGCGCCACCGCCACCGTGCAGATCGACGGGTGGCAGCTGGAGAAGGGCCCCGCCGCGACCGCGTGGGTGCAGCCCGGCACCTGGTACTGGATCACCTCCCAGTTCACCGAGAGGTGGCCGGCCGCGTGGCTCGACGGCGGCACCCGCGGCGTGGTCCAGCCCAGCAGCGTGGACGCCTTCGCGCTGCTGTCCCAGCGCACCCTGCGCGACGTGCTCACCGAGGAGATCTACAGCCACGGCCTGCGATTCCTCTACGCACTGGGCGACCCGCAAGGCTCAGGCCAGGTCACCGACGCCAGCGGCACCTACGGGCCCGCCAGCATCAACTCCAGCAAGTACGGCAAGGGATCGGTGACCTTCGGCACCACCATCACCGCGACAGACCCGGTCAGCGGCATCTTCGCGGGCTCCGGCACGGTGTGCACGGTCTCCAACTCCTCACCCGGCACGAACCTCTACGCCAGCGCCAGCTTCATCGACCTCACCACGGCGGGCATCCGCGGGCCCGCCAACAGCGCCGGGGACTGGGCGCGAATGATCGCCTTCCGCTACACCGGGCCGCGCCCCACCGCCGGGAACTTCGCGTCCCTGTGGTGCTCACTGGACCGCAACCCCGTGCTCTACGGCGGGTCCGCACTCGAATTCATGATCGACTCGAACGGTCACTTCGCGCTGATCGCTTCGGGTCCCACCGGCGACCGCGGCGGCGTCACCATCAACGCGGTCACCGTCGACGACGGGAACTGGCATCTGGCCATCGCCTCGTACCGGGGCGCGACCAGGGCGCTGACCGTCAACGTCGACGGCACCGGCACCGGCTCCATCCTCGCGGCCACCCGGGTCCCCACCGGCCTGGTCTCCGACTCCATCGGCGCCGAAGCCGACCCCGCCCGGGGCAACGCGACCGCGTGGAACTTCAAGGGCGACCTCGCCTACGCCGCCGAATGGGACAGCTACCTGCCCGACCAGGCGATCTTCGACCTGCAGGACGCATGGCGCGACGCCTGCACCGGCGACAGCACCGACACCCGCTACAAGCGCATCCTCACCTACGCCGGCTACCTCGGGTACTACGACGTCGCCGCCGGCGCCACCACCTCCATGGGCCCAGCCCAGCTCGACGGCATCGACGCCTTCTCCGCGCTGCAGGCCGTCGTCGACACCGAAGGCGGCGCGCACTGGATCACCGGCGCCGGCACCCTCACCTTCCGGCCCCGCACCGCCCGCTACAACCAGCTCACCCCGGCGTTCACCTTCGGGGAGCGCACCGACCTCGGCGAGTGGCCCTACGAGGACTGCCAGCCCGACTTCGACAGCACCCACCTGGGCGGCATCGTCGAGGTCACCCAGGCCACCACCGGGCAGATCTTCACCGCGATCGACGACGCCAGCGTCCAGGCCTACTTTCCCCGGAGCCTCGCCCGCACCGTCAACGCCTCCGACCCGCTGGAGTGCCAGGACGCCGCGAACTACCTCAAGTCCCGGTTCGCGCAGCCCTCCACCCGCGTGGCGTCCCTCAAGCTCCACCCCTCCGCGGTGCCGGCGCTGTGGCCGATCTGCCTCCAGCTGGAGCAGGGCACCCGCATCCGGGTCATGCGCCGGCCCCTGGGGGCGCCGCCCATCTCGATCGACTGCTTCGTCGAGAAGCTCGACTGGACGATGGACGACCGGGGCGAGGCTGTCCTCATCGTCCAGGCGTCCCGGGCCGACACCCTGGTCTACGGCCGCTTCGCCGCCTGGCACACCACCCTGAAGGTGGCGGCCGCCGTCGGCGCGACCACGATCACCGTCAACGCCAGCCAGGACACCGTCAACCCGCTCGCCGCCCAGCTCGCTCAGGGGCAGTCCCTGGTCCTCGGCCAGGGCACCGCGAACGCCGAGACCGTGACCGTGCAGTCGGTCGGCACCACCACGGCCGGGTGGACGTCCGCCGTCATCACCCTGACCGCAGCCACCACCAAAGCCCACGCGGCCGGCGACGTGGTGTGCGAGCCGCTCCCGGCCGGCGTCACCGACCCCACCGCCTACGACGCCGCCAGCGCCTTCGACGCCGTCGCCTTCACCTACTGATCGGAGCCCCTGATGGCCCGCACCGTGCCCGTCCTGGCCAGCGAGGCACCCGGCAACTACCTGACCGGCGCACTGTGGAACGCCAACCTGAAGGCGCTCGGCGACTTCCTGATGAACCCGCCGCGCTGCAACCTCTACTCGTCCGTGCAGCAGTCGCTCGCGCACAACATCTCCGCGACCCTCACCTTCGACACCGAGGTCGAGGACACCGACGGCGGGCACTCCACCCTCACCAACACCGACCGCTACACCTGCCAGGTCCCCGGCGTGTACCTGCTCACCGGGCAGGTCAACTTCGCCGCCCTGAACACCACCGGCTTGAGGTTGGCGGAATGGCGCGTCACCACCGCCGGCGGCTCGGCGTCGGTCCCGCCCGGCGGCGAGTCCCTGCTGCCGCCGTCCGCGAGCCAGACCCTGACCATCGTGCTGCCGCCGACCTACATCCGCCTCGCCGTCGGCGACTACGTGCAGATCCTCGCGCTGCAGACCTCCGGCTCACCCATCGCCGTGGGCGGCGGAGGCGGCGGCACCCAGACGCAGATGAGCTGCCTGTGGATCGCCGCCTGACACCGCACCCCTAGCCCACCGGAAGGGCACCCCATGCAGAACAACGACTCCACCACCTACAACTACACGCTGACCATGCACCGCGCCGCCACGCAGGGCCAGGAAGCGGTGTACGAGAACGTCGGGTTCGTCTTCACGACCGCCTGCGGCATGACCGACGAGGTGGCGCTCGCGCTCGCGGCAGCGTTCGCCAACCTCACCCTGCCGCAGGGCATCGACGTCCAGGCGTGGGTCACCAAACACCAGATCACCGAGATCGTCACCGAGGGCGATCTCCCCGACACCACCTTCGTCTGACCGCCCGGAGGGCACCCTCATGACCGTCACCGGCGTGGACGTCGCCAAATACCAGCCGACCAACTACAGCACGACGGGCTTGGACTTCGTGGTCGTCAAGGCCACCGAGGGCACCGGCTACGTCAACCCCCGGCACGACGACCAGGTCGAGCACGCCCGCGCGCACGGCCTGATCGTCGGCCACTACCACTTCGCCCGGCCCGGATCCGTCAGCGGCCAGGCCGACTACTTCCTCACACACGCCCAGCCGCGGCCCGGGGACTTCCTCGCCTTCGACTGGGAGGACGCCGCAGTGTCCGGTGCGGACAAGGACGCGTGGCTGCGGTACGTGCTGGGCAAGGCGCCTGGCCTGCGGACGATCCTGTACTGCAACCGCGACTTCTGGCTGCACCGCGACCACACCTCCTACTGCGCCGACGGGCTGTGGATCGCCGACCCGTCCGCCCCGAAGGGCCAGCCGCGGGTCGAGCACCCGTGGCTGTTCCACCAGTACAGCGAAACCGGCGGCATCGACCACAACCTCGGCAACTTCACCGACCGCGCCGCCCTGCGCGCCTGGGCGGCCAAGACCACGCCCACCCCGGCCACCAAGCCGACCCCCGCTCCGACCGTCCAGGAGGACGACGACATGCCCCTGACCGACCAGGACGCCGCGAAGGTCGCCCACGCCATCGCGGCGTACAGCCACGGCGACAAGCCCGACGTACACCAGACCTGGCAGGACGCCGCCGCGAACGCCAGTGCGGCGCTCGCGCAGGCCCGCCAGAACGGCTCCGGCCTCTCGGCGCTCGCCGCGAAGGTCGACAAGCTCGCGGCCACGGCCGCGCCGGAGATCGACTACGCCAAGCTCGCGGCGGCCCTGCTCGCCGCGGTGAAGGAGAGCTGACCCATGACCCTGTACGACACGCTCGCGTCGCTCTGGCGCACCGTGGTGCCGATGATCGTGGGCGCGCTCGTCGCGGCCCTCGCGCACGCCGGGATCGGCGTCGACTCCGCGACCGCCACGGTGTGGCTCGGCGGAGCCTTCTCCGCCGCCTACTACGCCCTCTTCCGCGTCCTGGAGGCCCACGTCTCCAGCCGGTGGGGCTGGCTGCTCGGGCTGGCCCGGCCGCCCCAGTACCCCGCGGCGAAGACGGCCCCGACCGCCACGGTGGTCCCGCCGTCCGCGATGCCGGGGGCCTGATGGGAAGGGCACGAAGCGGGCTGGAGGTGAGCGCATGGACGGGCTGATAGCCATCCAGGGCGGCGCCGCCGGGATCCTCGCAGCCGCCGTGATGCTCGTCCTCACCGGCCGCCTCGTGCCCCTGTCCGTCCTGCGGGACGTGCAGCACCAGCGGGACACCTGGCAGGAGGCGCACCGCGAGTCGGAGGCGGCGCGCGCGGAGGAGCGGGCGCAGACGCGCGAGCTGCTCGAGGTGGCCCGGGTCGCCGATCACGTGCTGACGTCTCTGCCCCGACCGGGGGAGGTGGGTCATGGGGTGGCTGGCGCGGATGCGGACGCGGCGCGGTAGGCGGGCGGCGCGGACGGCCCAGGCGGAGTTCGCGCTCGCGCGGACGCAGGTTGCACGGCAGGAGGCGCGGGAGCGGCGGCCGGAGGTGGCCGCGGTCACGGGGAGGCTGCGGGAGTTGCGGGAGCGGAACCACTTCGCGGAAATGATCTCCGCTGCACTACGTGGGGGGCAGGGATGAGCTGGGCAGAGGTGGCCAACGCCGCGGCGTCGGGGGCGGTGGCGCTGGCCGCGGCGGTGTTCGTCGTGACGTACAACGTGCTCGCGCCGTGGCGTGCCAGCGCGACGGGTCGGCACGTGATGACGTTCAGTGCGGCGGTGGGCGCGCTGGGGGCGTACACGGTGGCGGTGACGCTGTGGCCGGACGGGACGGCCGCGACAGTGCTGCGGGTGGCCCGGGTGGTGGTGGTCCTCGGCCTGGCAGGACTGCTGGTGCAGCGGACATGGATGGTGATCCGGGCGCAACGGCGCCGGTGACTGAGCATGACGACGAAGGCGCCCCCGCTCTCCGGAGCGGGGGCGCTTTGTCGTTCCTACGACTCTGCGGCGGCGCGGACCGCAGCCAGGAGAGCCATCCACGGGTAGTCCCGCGGTTTGCCCGACCCTGGGGGGTTGGGCACGAATCCACCCTCGCCGTACAGCACCTGAACCCCCGCGCCCCGAAGCCTCTCGACGGACCGCCCGAAGGCGGGGTGCTGCACGTAGGCGGCGTTCACGCACGGCATCGCCACCAGCGGGATCCCCTTGCCGATGCCCTCGGCGACGACCCCCACCACGAACTTGTCCGTGATCCCCAGCGCCCAGGCATTGATGGTGTTGAAGGTGGCCGGCGCCACCGCGATGACGTCTGCCTTCGGCCAGACGTCGGGCTCGCCCGGGAGCTTGTACTCCGATCGCACCGGGTGCCCGGTCAGGGCCTCCAGGGCGGGGAGGCGGTCGGCGAGCCACCGGGCCGCGGTCGGCGTCAGCCCGAGGCAGACGTCCCACCCGACTGCCTGCGCTGCCGCGATGACGTCGGCCACGTCGAAGAGGGGCGGGGCGGCGGACCCGAAGAGGTACAGCGTGCGCGTCGTCGTCATGGGGCTCAGCGAACCGCTTCTGCCCCCGGGCATGCAACCGCCCCCAACACCAGGTGATGGAGGGGGCGGCGCGGGTACCGTTCCAGATGACGAGTCAGGAACAGAGGACCATTATGCCCGCACGGGACGACGACCACACAGGTACTCGAATCCGGGAGCAGCGCCGCCTCGCGCGGCTCACGCAGCGGCAGCTCGCCGCCCGGATCCCGTACTCCTACAGCCTGCTCAACCAGGTCGAGTGCGGCGCGCGGCCGGCGACCGCCGACTTCGTCGCCGCCGTGGCCCAGGCGCTGCGCATCGACGCCGCCGTACTCACAGGACAGCCCTACGTGACCGAGCTCCAGCAGGACCGCCTGGCCGCCCTGGTCCGGCCGATCCGTGAGGCCCTCGATCTCTACGACCTCGATGTCGACGCCGTTGTCACGGCACGGCCCGCAGAGCAGCTGGTGGCTGCCGCGGACCAACTGTGCCGCACGGTCCGGGCCACGCGGCTCCGCGCCGCGGCCAACGCGGCGCCGGACCTAATCGCCGAGCTGACCGCCGCCGCGCACACCACCCCGTCCACCGAGCTGTGGCGGGCCCTCGCGTCGGCGTACCGCAGTGCGCACGACATCACCCTGAAGTTGGGCTATCACGACCTCAGCTCGATCGCCCTGGACCGGCTGGGCTGGGCCGCCGACCGCGCCTCGGACGCCCAGCTCGGCGCGATCCGCCAGTACCGGCGGGCCCTGGCCTACCGGCGCGAAGGCGCGACGACGATCGGCCTTCGCCTGGTTGCGTCCGGCCACAGGATGCTCGACCAGGCCGACCCAGGCCGGGAGACCGCGGCCGTGCGCGGCCAGCTCCACCTCGGCGCCGCCGTCATCGCCGCACGCGCCCGGGACGCCAGCCTGGTCACCGCACACCTGGAACAGGCTGGGGCGCTCACCGGACGAGCAGGCACCGGCTCGGAGGCAGTGCACTGGCTCTCCTTCGGGGAGGCGAACGTCGCGCTGCACACGATGAGCACGGACATCGAGATGCGCCGGTACGACGCCGTCCTGCGGCTGGCCCGGACTGTGCGGCCAGCCACTATGCCCGCGTCGCGCCGTGCCCGCTTCCTCGTCGACCGGGCTCGCGCCGAGCTGGAGACCGGCCGTACGGATGCCTCGCTCGCGTCGCTCGTCGAGGCCCGCCGGGTCGCACCGGAGCAGACGCGCTACCACCCGTCCACCCGGGAGACGATCAGCGGGCTGGTGCACGCCGCGCGCCGGGCGCCCGAGACGCTGTCCGGGATGGCTACCTGGGTGGGCCTGTAGGTCACGCTCACCGTGCTCACAGTTCTGTGAGCGTTCCGGCCTTCCGTCGCGGTCACGCTGGGATCAACCCTGATGGATCGCTGCGCGGGAGTGCCGATGGAGGACGTGACCGCACCAACGGAGACCTCGACTGCTCAGCAGGCAGCCGACGGCTTACGGCGTCTGCTGTGTGGCCTCGGCGCGGAGCCGGACCTCGCCGGTCGGGTGCAGGGGTGGACGGACATCAGCGAGACGCTCCCGTACGTCTACGTGCCGCCGCTGCCGGCCGCGCTGGTCGAGCACCTGGTGCGGCTGCTGTCGGGGGCCAGGTCATGACCCGGGAGGTGCGCCGCTGCGAGCTGTGCGGGTGCGCCACGGACGACTGGACGATCTCCGTGGAGCCGGACCCGGACCCGGATAGCGACGACGGGGAGATCACGGTGACGTGGTGCCGCGACCCGGAGGACTGCATGCTCGCTCACGAGGCCGCGGAGACGGCTGCCCTGGGACGCCCCTGATGGCCGCCGAGCAGTCCGTCGCGGCGCGCGGTCGGTGCCACCGGTGCGGCCGGCCGGTCGAGTCCGGCGGCGCGCTGCTGATCCCGGTCGATCACGGGACGAGCGCGAGCCCGGACGTGCTGTGGCACCGCGACCAGGCCGACTGCGGGCCCGCGCCGTCCGTCCGGCGCACCCCCTGATACGGGGGTCCGGCGCAACGGTGGCCGCCGGGCCCCTCGCCTGCGCGGCCCAGCGCCCCCATGCCGGGCCGCGCAGGCACCCACCACCCACACTCACTACGAGGAGACGAGCATGCCCACGCCCACGCAGCCGGAGTCCAGCGAACCCGAGGAACCCGAGGCCCCTACGCCGACACCGGCCGAGGTGGCCGAGGACCACAGACGGTTCAACGAGAGGTGGCCCAACGCCCAAATCCGGTAGCAGGCCTACTGCGGTACTGGCGGCCGCCGCGGCGGGTCCTCGTCGAGCAGCTGCCCGGGAGTGAGGCCGAGCGCATGTGCGATGCGGGCGAGCCAGGACAGGCGAGCGTCGGTGCTGCCGCGCTCGATCTCCTGGAGCGTGCTGCGCGGGATTTCGGCGGCCTCGCAGAGCTGCCACTGCGTCAGGCCGCGCCACTCGCGGTGGCGGCGGATGCGGTCCCCTACGGCCTGGCGGACGTCGGACATCGGGTCAGGCTGTGGATCACGCGGCACTCGACAGACGCTGCGTGTATGGGGCAATAATGTCAGCACGCACCTGCGGGCTTTTTTAGATCTTGCTCGGCACCTGCGGCGCCCCACACCCCGATGCCGGGCCGCCGGCGGGGACGGCCAAGTAGCCGTCGGCGGCCCACGGGCGGCACGGCCTAGCGGCCGTGCCGCTCCTTCACGCCCGTCCCCACCTCTCGGCGGGGCGCACAGCTACCGGCAGCGGCTCCGAGCTGAGCGAGGCATTCCTGGTATCCGGCCTGGTGCGCGTCGATCAGCTGATCCTCGGTCAGCCGCGCCGACGTCCGCGTGGACGCCGCGATCCAGGCCGGGACGGAGGCGAGGGTCAGCAGCGCGCCCAGTCGGAAGAGCGCCGGATCATTGGCGGCGCGAGGTATGCCGGCCACGCTGAGAGCGCAGCCAGCGGCGTAGGTGATGCCGGCGAGGCCGGTCAAGGCCCGAGTACCCAAGGGTCCTCCAAGTGATGAGGTCGGCGGCGTCGGTCGCGCCCTGCGTGGGGGGATGAGCCTGCGGGTCCTCCTTCCATGATCAGGTCGTCCAGCGGGCGGGCGTGGCGCTCGCGAGCAGTGGGGGGACGACGCGCGTAGAGGAGATGGGCAAGGGAGCGGGCAGGGCGCGTCTCAGCGCCTCGGTAACCACCGGTTGCACCGCATGCATCCCCCCTGCAATCGAACACCGTAGCGATATGTGGCGACGGCAACATCGATCCCACACCCGACGAGCCCATCTTGTCCACAGGAAACGGCAGATCTTCACTCGCACGGATGACAGCAAGGTGGACTCACGTGCATCCATGTGCATCGAGACGCAGCGCTGTGAAGCGACGTGGAGCCTGTCGCTCGTGCGAGCGCCGTGCGAGCGTGTGATCTTGAAGGGCCGTCAAACGCCAGAAGCCCCAGGTCAGTTGGTCACTGACCTGGGGCTTCTCTGGTAGGCCGTGTGGGACTCGAACCCACAACCAATGGATTAAAAGTCCACTGCTCTGCCAATTGAGCTAACGGCCCGCACCCGACAGCATAACCGGGTCGCGGAGGCAGCTCAGCAGGGTTACCGGGTGTCGGGGCGGGGCCCCGGCACCCGGTGGTGCGGGTGGGTCAGCCGTTGCGCTTCCAGCGCGGCTTGCGCTCGTCGCGGGTGGAGGTGGGGCGGGTGTCGTCGCGGCGCTCGTAGGAGGTGGGGCGGCGGTCGTCGCGGCGGTCGCGGTCGAAGGACGACGGGCGCGAGTCGCGGCGCTCGTACGACGGGCGGGAGTCGTCGCGGCGGCCGTACGCGGGGCGGCGGTCGTCGCGGCGGTCGTCGCGGGCGCCGTACGAGGGCCGGGTGTCGCGGCGCTCGTAGGAGGACGAGGACGGGGCCGGGCGGCGGTCGTCGCGGCGGTCGCGGTCGAAGGAGGGGCGGGTGTCGCGGTCGTAGGACGGGCGGGTGTCGCGGCGCTCGTACGAGGACGACGGCCGCGAGTCACGGCGCTCGTACGAGGACGACGGCCGCGCGTCACGGCGCTCGTACGAGGACGACGGGCGCGAGTCACGGCGCTCGTACGAGGACGACGGGCGCGAGTCGCGGCGGTCGTAGGAGGAGCCGCGGTCGTACGAGGACGGGCGGCGCTCGTCGCGGCGGCGGTCGAAGTTGCCGCGGTCGTCGCGGCGCTGGTACGTCGAGGCGGCGGGCTGCGGCTCGGGGACGGTCGCGGCGGCCAGCGCCTCCGCGGCCTCGGCGGCCTTCGCCGCGATCGCCTCGTCCGGGTCCTCGCCGCGCTCGCGGGCGGAGCGGGCGGTGAGGCGGTCGGCCTCCTCGCGCAGTTCCGCGGCGCGGCGCTGGAGGCGTTCGAGCTGCCGGGTGAGGTCGGCGACCTCGCGCTCGGCCTGGGCGGCGGCGTTCTGCACGGCGTCGGCCTGGACGTCGGTGAGCGAGCGGGCGCCGGTGATGCGGGCGACGTCCTCGTCGAAGACGCCGGCGCCGCCGATGATGTGGCGCGAGGCGTCGACGCCCGCGTCCTCCATGAGCCGGAAGATCTGCTTGCGCTGGTGCGGCAGGGCCAGCGAGACGACGGTGCCGGAGCGCCCGGCGCGCGCGGTGCGGCCGCTGCGGTGCAGGTAGTCCTTGTGGTCGCCGGCCGGGTCGACGTTCAGCACGAGGTCGATGCCGTCGACGTGGATGCCGCGCGCGGCGACGTCGGTGGCGACCAGGACGTTGACCTGCCCGTGCTTGAAGTCCTCCAGGGTGCGGGTGCGCGCGCCCTGGGTCATGCCGCCGTGCAGCGCGTCGGCGCGCACGCCGGACTCGACGAGCTGCTCGGCGACGCGGTCGGCGCCCATCTGGGTGCGGACGAAGATGATCGTGCGGCCCTTGCGGGCGGCGATCGCGGCGGTGACGGGGGCCTTGTCCTTGGGCTTCACCACGAGCACGTGGTGGGTCATGGTGGTGACCGCGCCCTGGGCGGCGTCGACCTCGTGCGTGACCGGGCTCACCAGGTAGCGCTTGACGAGGCTGTCGATCTCGTTCTCCAGCGTCGCGGAGAACAGCAGCCGCTGGCCGCCGGCCGGGATGAGGTCGAGGATCTCGGTGACCTCGGGCAGGAAGCCCATGTCGGACATCTGGTCGGCCTCGTCCAGGACGGCGATCTGCACCTGGTCGAGGATCGCGGCACCGCGGTTGATCAGGTCGCGCAGACGGCCGGGCGTGGCGACGAGGATGTCGACGCCGCGCTCGAGGGCGTAGATCTGGTTCTGCATGGACGTGCCGCCGCAGACGACCTTCATCTTCAGGCCGAGGACGTCGCCGTACGGCTGGAGGGCGTCGGCGACCTGCATGGCCAGCTCGCGGGTCGGGGTGAGGATGACGCCGCGCGGGTGGCGCTTCTCGGTGCGGCCGCCGGCCAGCTGGGTCAGCAGCGGCAGGCCGAAGGACAGCGTCTTGCCGGAGCCGGTGCGGCCGCGGCCCAGGATGTCGCGGCCGGCCAGGGCGTCCGGGATGGTCGCGGCCTGGATCGGGAAGGGGGTGACGACGCCGTTCTGCGTGAGCTTGCGGACGATCTCGTCGGCCAGCCCGAGGTCGGCGAAGGTGATGCCGGGCTCCGGCTCGGCGGTCACCTCGGTCGCCGCGGTCTCTGCGGTCACCGCGGTCTCGGCGGTCACCGCGGCCTCGGCGGTGTCCACGGCTTCGGCCGCGTCGGCGGCGTACTCGGGCAGGGCGGAACGGCTGGCATTGTCAAGGGACATGCGAAAGCAAAACCTCTCGGAGACTTACGGCACGCGCCAGCTCCAAGGGTTTGCTTACGACCGCCTCGATGCGGTCAGCCACAGGAGATGAGGAACGCGCCACGCGGCGCGTTACGGATCAGGCGCCGGGCAATGGGATCAGGGGATCAAACGATCTACCAGCATACGCATCCCGCACCGCATTGGCGAATCCCCTCCCCGGAGGGCCCCTGACCTGCGGTTACGGCACAGGCTTCGGGGGCTCAGGGCTCATCCGTCGACTCGCCGGACCCGTCGCCCGGCGGCGCGGTGGTGGACGGCGTGTCGTCCGGCGGCGGCGCGGACGTCGTCTCGTCCACCGGGGGCGGGGCGCTCGTCTGCGGCTCCGCGGTGGGCGGCGTCCCGGCGGTCGGCTGCGGTACGGGCGTGCCCTCCCGGGGCGGTACGGGGCGGTGCGCGGGTGTGCGGGAGCCGCCGGGCTCCGCGGCGGCGGACGGCGAGCCCTCCCCCGCCGCCCGGGCCGGCGCCGCCGCGACGGGCCCGCGCGCGGGTGCCTCCTCCGCCGGTGCGTCATGGCCCCCGCCGCCCGAGGCCGCCACGCTCCCGGTCGCGGTGAGCGGCGCGGGGTGACCCTGCTCACTCCCCGCGCTCACGCACGCCGCGACCCCGGCGGCGAGCAGCGCCACCAGCACGGCGGACCGCACGGACGCGGCGCCCCGGCGGGGCGGGACCCCGGGCCGGGACGGGGACGGGACCAGGGACGGGGGCGGGGGCGGGGGCGCTGCGGGCATCGGGCACGGACCTCTGGCTCGGCTCGGGTGCGGGAAGCACACGCGCGCTGCGGGCGTACGACACCGTGTCCAACGCCACGGCCGCCCGCCAGGACACGCACGCGGGCGTCCCCGCGCCGGCGCGGGCGTCGCACGGGGGCCCTGGCCTGCTACGTCAGCGTGCGGGCCGGGGCCCGCGCGGCCCGGGCCGTCACCCGTACCCCAGTTCGTGCAGCCGCCGGTCGTCGATGCCGAAGTGGTGGGCGATCTCGTGGACGACGGTGATCTCCGTCTCCTCCACGACCTCCTCCCGCGACTCGCACATCCGCAGTGTCGGCCCGCGGTAGACGGTGATGCGGTCCGGGAGGACCCCGGCGTACCACTCGCCGCGCTCGGTGAGCGGCGTGCCCTCGTACAGCCCCAGCAGGTCCGGATCCCCGGCGGGCGGCTCGTCCTCGACGAAGACGGCGACGTTGTCCATCAGACGTGTCAGCTCGACGGGGATGCGGTCCAGGGCTTCCCCGACCAGCTCCTCGAACTCCTCGCGGCTCATCTCCAGCACGCCCCCATTCTCCCGCGCGCTCCCTCCCCGCCGCACCGAAAGGGTTTTGGCTAACGCCCCGCCCATCCCCTAAGCTTCTGACGTCCCCGACGTGCGCCGCGAGGCCCCCGCCGGCAGGCCCTCTGCCCTCATCGTCTAGTGGCCCAGGACGCCGCCCTTTCAAGGCGGTAGCACGGGTTCGAATCCCGTTGGGGGCACCACAAACCCTGCATGTCCGGCGCCTCGTCCGGGTGCGGGCATGTTCTCCTCGGTCCAGCAGCGCGGATCGATCCGGCAACGCGGAGACCGGTCGCCGCACTCGGCTGCGGGGTTCAACTCGGCTCAACCGGCCGGCGATTCGGCTCATCGAACCCTCGAAGGCATCCCGCCGGCGGACAGGGTCCGCGCCGCAAGGTGCGACCGCCGTCTGATCTCTGCTGCCACACGCCGATGACGAACGGTGGCTTCGGCCGTCTCGCCTCCGCTGTCCGCCTTGCGCGATCACCGGGCTACGGCTGGAGCCGGGCCGCCTGGGAAGCAAGAAGCCGGCGCGCTGTGGTCACCGCCTCGACGCGGCCGATGACGGCCTGGAGAGCAACTGTGCCCACCACGGCGGTCCCGAAGGCGGGGCCGCCACCGAGTGGTTCGGCGAGGACGGCCACCAGGAAGCAGAAGGCGGCGAAGCCCCACAGGCCCCGGAGCACGCCACGCAGTGTCGCCGTGGCGAGGCCTGCTCCGCCCTGGGCCAGGGAGAAGGTGGCCACCACGCTGGTGCCGATAGGGAAAGGCGCAAGCACACCGGTCAGGCCGGGGCCGAGGTGCGCCGCCGCCGTGGTCACCGCGGTGACGAGCACCGCTGTGGCCGCAGCTCGTGCCGGCAGGTCCCACCACGGGGGCGGCGTCAGCCGCAGTGGGCCTGCCTCGGTCTCACTCTCCCCGCGCGCGAGGATCTTCGCGCCGCAGGCTGTCGCGACGAAGGACAGGCCCAACGCGACGACGGGCGTGACCGAAAAGCGTGAGAGCCCGAGATCCGCGATCAGGCAGACGAGCCAGGCAAGCGCCAGCGTGGCGGCCCAGTGGCCGGTGCGGGACGCCCTGGACAGCAGGGCGAAGACGACCGCGAACAGGGCGAGCGAGACCAGGCCCAGCAGCGAGGCCGAAGCGGCCCGTGCGGCAAACGCCCGGCCGTGCTCCAGGCAGATGATGGCGAGGATGGGTCCGGCCACGATCGGCAGAGCGACCAGTGTGCCGGCCAAAGAGGGCCCCCAGCGCCGGCCGGCCAGGGACGACAGGACGACGAGCGCCGGCGCGAGAAGGAGCTTCAATATCACCATCGACACTGGCCTCATCCTTGCACAACCCCGCTTCCGGGCCGCAGGCGTCGGCACCGGAACGGGGGGCACGCGGATGCCACTCCGCCCGTCGGCCCGGCGACGCCGGCCTCGAGCCCGAGTACGGGACTGCCCTCACCGTCGGCCGGCCGCTGTTGCCGTGAAGACCGCGATCCACGGCTGGAGTGCCTGACTCACCTTCCGTGGACCGCCCTGACGCGCCCCGCGCGCGTGGGGCCCGGCGAGCTCGTGCGGGACGTCGAGCGTGGCTCGACACGGAACCAGCAGGGCCCTTCGACCGCCGGCGTGCTCAGTGGAATCACCCGCCCCCGGTCGAGGCACAGGGCCGGGAACGCGCTCCGCGGGCGGCGGGGGAAGAACGGCGGGCCCGGCACGGCCCGGCGTCCGGGCAGGCCCCGCGAGGTGGCGGGGCCTGCGGGTGCCGGTCAGCAGATCTTGTAGCTGGAGCTGGTGCTGTTGTAGGAGCAGGCGCCGATCCTCGTTCCCACGAAGTTCTTGAGGGTGGCGGTGTCCCTGTCGTTGTTCCAGATGTAGTTGCCGCTGCCCCAGTACCTGTTGGCGGCGGTGTTGGTGCCCTTGCCCGTGTGTATCGTGACCGTCTTGCCGGCGCCGAGCGTGAAGGCGGGGAAGGTGTACTTGTGGGCGGAGGCGTCGGTGACGCTCCAGCCCCTGAGCGACACGTTCCTGGTGGTGGTGTTCTTTATCTGCACGTACTCGGCGTTCAGGCTCGAAGCCGACCGGGTGTCCGTGCCGGGGCTGTTGTAGTAGATCTTGTACAGGTGGACCGAGCCGGACGCGGCCTGCGCGGGCGCGGCGGCCAGCGCGAGGGCGGCGGCGCCGCAGACGGCCAGCACGGCGGCGGTGGTACGGGTGGAGTGCATGCGTTTCCCCTGGTTCGTGACCGGGCCCCCTTGCCCGGCAGATCGCCCAGAGTAGGGACACATCCCACCAGCGGGGACGCCGTTACCGAATCAGGACGCTCGGGGGGCCATCGTGCTCCGGCGCCGGCGGGCCGGCCCCCGGCTCCGCGGCGCACGCTCCGTCAAGGAACCCTGCACGCAGGGCACACCTTCCGCGGTACGCCGCTGGCTACGGTGGCGGTCGTCGCAACGGTCACGCGGGGAGAATCCTCACGGGCCCGCGAACTGAAACCCGAGTGGGAGAATCGGTGACACTGCGCAAGAAGCTTGCGGTTCTCTTCTGTTCCGCCCTGGCCGTCCTCGGACTCCCGATGCTCCAGGGGACGGCGTACGCGGGGGGCGGGAACCGGCAGATCCTGCTCCTCGACAACGCCAACAACGCCTACTCCGTCCTGGTGGTCGGCTCCAACCAGTACGGCTCACGCGTCTCGCACTGCTGGAACACCCCGTACTTCAAGAACGAACTGTCCGGCTGGTGGTGGACCGGCAACGTCGACGTGTACTCCTACCCGGTGGGCGGCTGCGACGGGAGCGACATCGTCGGGGAGTCGCACGTCTACATCTCGCCGAACGTCTCCGGGGACTGGTACGCGGTGACGAACAATCCCCGCGTGTCCACGACCGCGACGCAGCAGGTCGAGGTCTACGACAACAACCACCGCATCAACTCGATCAGGATCATGGGCTTCAACCAGGACGACATCTGGGTGTCCCAGTGCTGGGCCACCCCCGGCTGGGACACCCTGGCCGCCAACTGGTGGTGGGGGGGCGCCTCGGTCGACGCCTACGCCTCCAGCACCAACTGCACCGGGGACTACCAGCGTTACGGTGTGACCGGCGGGCACGGATCGGTGACGGCGCTGGCGATCGGCTGACGTCGGCACGGGACCGGCCGGTCTCCGCTCCTTCCGGGTGTGCGGCGGCCGGCCGGTCCCGTGTCCTCCGTCGATCGGCTCGAAGAGGTGCGGGTACGACCGGACGTCGTCCGGGAACCCGGCGCCCTGGACTGTCAACACGTGTTGGCCTACGATCGTTGGCGTGACCGGGAGTACGGACAACCAGCAGGCCGGACGGCGGTCCGACGCCACCCGCGCGGCGATCCTGGCCGCGGCCCGCGAGCGGTTCGCCGCGGAGGGCTACGAGAGGGCGACCATCCGGGCCATCGCACGGGACGCGGAGATCGACCCGTCGATGGTGATGCGCTACTACGGCAACAAGGCGGGCCTGTTCGCGGCGGCCGTCGCCATCGATCCCGGACTGCCCGGCCTGCCCGTCGAACCGCGCGAGGAGATCGGCCGCACCATGGTGCGCCACTTCCTCCACCTGTGGGAGGAGAACGGGGAGCTCACCGCGCTCATACGGGTCGGGGCCACCGACCCGGCCGCCGCCGAACGCATGCAGGCCGTGCTGCGCGACCAGCTGATCCCGCTGGCCCGCCGGGTGTGCCCCGAGCCGGACCAGGCGCCGGCCCGGGCGGCCCTGTGCGCCTCGACCGTGCTGGGGCTCGCGCTGACGCGCTACGTGCTGAGGTTCCCGGCGAGCGTGGCGCTCAGCCGCGAGGAGATCGTCGACTGGCTCGGACCCACGCTCCAGCGCTACCTGACCGCGCCGGAACCCTGACGTACGCCGGGGGCACCCGCGCCCCCGGTCGCGGCGGGTGCCCCCGCAGCGGCGTCAGTCGTTCTGCGGGAAGCCGAGGTTCAGGCCGCCGTGGGAGGGATCCGCCCAGCGGGAGGTGACGACCTTGCCGCGGGTGAAGAAGTGGACGCCTTCGGTGCCGTGCGCGTGGGTGTCGCCGAAGAGGCTCTGCTTCCAGCCGCCGAAGGAGTAGTGGGAGACGGGGACGGGGATGGGCACGTTGACGCCGACCATGCCGACCTCCACCTCGTTCTGGAACCGGCGGGCCGCGCCGCCGTCGTTGGTGAAGATCGCCGTGCCGTTGCCGTACGGGTTGGCGTTGACCAGCGCCAGGCCCTCGTCGTAGGACCGCACGCGCAGCACGGAGAGCACCGGGCCGAAGATCTCGTCGGTGTACAGGGACATGTGCGGCTCGACGCGGTCGAAGAGCGTCGGCCCGAGGAAGAAGCCCTCGCCGTCGGCGTCGACGGCGGTGTCGCGGCCGTCCACGACGAGGGCCGCGCCGGCCGCGACTCCCGCGTCGAGGTAGGAGGCGACCTTGTCCCGGTGCTGCCGGGTCACGAGGGGGCCCATGTCGCAGCCGCGCGTGCCGTCCCCGACGCGCAGCTTCGCCATCCGGGCGGCGATGCGGGCCACGAGGTCGTCGGCGACCGGCTCGACGGCGACGAGCGCCGAGACGGCCATGCACCGCTCGCCGGCGGAGCCGAATCCGGCGTTGACGGCCGCGTCCGCGGCGAGGTCGAGATCGGCGTCGGGCAGCACGAGCATGTGGTTCTTGGCGCCTCCGAGGGCCTGCACGCGCTTGCCGTGGGCGGTCGCGGTCTCGTAGACGTACCGCGCGACCGGTGTGGAGCCGACGAACGAGACGGCCCTGACGTCCTCGTGGGTCAGCAGGGTGTCGACCGCCTCCTTGTCGCCGTTGACCACCTGGAGCACACCGTCGGGCAGGCCGGCCTCCTTCCACAGCGCCGCGAGGGCCAGGGCCGCGCTCGGGTCCTTCTCGCTCGGCTTGAGCACGACGGCGTTGCCGCAGGCCAGTGCGAGGGGGACGAACCACATCGGCACCATGGCGGGGAAGTTGAAGGGGGAGATCACCGCGACGACACCGAGGCTCTGGCGGACGGAGTGGACGTCGACCCCGGTGGCGGCGTTCTCCGTGTAGCCGCCCTTGAGCAGGTGCGGGATCCCGCACGCGAACTCCGCCACCTCCAGGCCGCGGGTCACCTCGCCCAGCGCGTCGGAGAGGACCTTGCCGTGCTCGGCGGTGACGAGGGCCGCGACCTCGTGCCTGCGGGCGTTGAGCAGCTCCCGGAACGCGAAGAGCACCTGCGAGCGCCGGGCCAGGGAGAGGCCGCTCCACTCCCGCCACGCGGTACGGGCCGAACGGACGGCGGCCGAGACCACTTCGGCCGGGGCGAGGTCGACGGTGCCGGTCTGCTCTCCGGTGGCCGGGTTGTGGACGGGGCCGGTGCGCCCGGCCGGGCCATGCCAGGGCTTGCCGTCGATGAAGTGGGTGATCCGGGCCGGCGTGCTCACGACGGGCTCCTTCGGTGTCGCGGTCAAGGCTGCTTCCTTCCGTTCGGGCCGGCCGTGCCGCCCTCGTCCGCCGGGCCGTGCTCCGGCCGGAGCGCGGGGTCCAGCAGCGGGCGCTGGGCGGCCTTGTGGCGGGTGTAGTCCGCGCGGGCGTCCTGTGTCGTCGCCAGCGTCGAGACCTCGCTGACGGGCACGTCCCACCAGCTGTCGCTGCCGGGGGCGTGGACGAGCGGGTCGGTCTCGACGTGGATGACGACCGGGCCGCCGTCGGACGGCCAGGCCTTCGCCTCCGCGACGGCCGCCTCCAGCTCCGCGCGCGAGTGCACCTCGATGACGTGGGCGCCCAGGCTGCGGGCGTTGGCGGCGAGGTCGGTCGGCAGAGGGGGCCCGTCGAGCCGCCCGGCGGCGGACCGGTAGCGGTAGGACGTGCCGTACCGCTGGGAGCCGAGCGACTGCGAGAGCGAGCCGATCGAGTGGAAGCCGTTGTTCTGCACGAGCACCACGACGATCTTGATGCGCTCCTGGACCGCGGTGGACAGTTCCGCCGGCATCATCAGGTAGCCGCCGTCGCCGACCATGGCGAAGACGTCCCGCGTGTCGTCGGCGAGCCGGACGCCGAGGGCGGCGGGGATCTCGTAGCCCATGCAGGAGTAGCCGTACTCGACGTGGTAGGCCTTGCGGTCGCGGACCCGCCAGAGCTTGTGGAGGTCCCCGGGCATCGACCCGGCCGCGCACAGGACGACGTCCCGCGGGTCGGTCAGCTCGTTGACGCAGCCGAGGACCGTGCCCTGGGTGAGCACACCGTCGGGCAGCTTCGCGGTGACGGAGCCGGGCGGGTTGTAGGCGGCCTCGACCTCGCGGTCCCACGCCTGCCACAGGGCCGCCTGCTCCTCCTCGTACGCGTCCGCCACGCGGTGGCCGCGCAGGGCCCCGGTGAGGGCGGTGAGTGCCTCGCGGGCGTCGGCGACCACGGACAGGCCGGCGTGCTTGCCCGCGTCGAGGTTCGCGACGTTGACGTTGACGAAGCGGACCCCCCGCTCCTGGAAGGCCGTCCGCGAGGCGGTGGTGAAGTCCGACCACCGGGTGCCGATCCCGATCACGACGTCGGCGTCGCGGGCCAGGGCGTTCGCCGCCGTGGTGCCCGTCGCGCCGATGCCGCCCATCGCGCGGGGGTGGCCGTGCGGCAGCGAGCCCTTGCCGGCCTGCGTCTCGCCGACCGGGATGCCGGTGGCCTCGGCGAAGGCGCGCAGCGCGTCCTCCGCGCCGGAGTAGTGGACCCCGCCGCCCACGACGGCCAGCGGCCGCCGGGCGGAGCGGATCACGGCGGCCGCCGCGGCGATCCGCGCGGCCTCGGCCGGGGGCCGGGCGATGTGCCAGGTGCGCGGCGCGAACAGCTCCGCGGGCCAGTCGTGGGCCTCGGCCTGGACGTCCTGCGGCAGGGCGATCGTCGCCGCCCCCGTCTCCGCGGGGTCGGTGAGCACGCGCATCGCCCCCAGCAGCGCGGCGGGCAGCTGCTCGGGCCGCGTCACACGGTCGAAGAACCGGGACAGCGGGCGGAAGGCGTCGTTGACGGTGACGTCCGCGGCACCGGGCTGCTCCAGCTCCTGGAGCACCGGTGCGGACACCCGGGTGGCGAACGTGTCGGACGGCAGCAGCAGGACGGGGACGCGGTTGATCGTGGCGAGCGCGGCACCGGTCAGCATGTTCGTCGAGCCGGGGCCCACCGAGGCGGTGCAGGCCCAGGTCTCCCGCCGGTCCCGCTGCCGGGCGTAGCCGACGGCGGTGTGCACCATCGCCTGCTCGTTGCGGGCGAGGACGTACGGCAGGTCCGGGTGGCCGTCGCCGTCCTGCTCGGCCTGGAACAGCGCCTGGCCGACGCCGGCGACGTTGCCGTGGCCGAAGATGCCGAGGACGCCGGCGAAGAAGCGGCGGTGCTCGCCGTCGCGCTCGGACCACTGGGCGGCGAGGAAACGCACCGTCGCCTGCGCCACCGTCAGCCGTACCGTCGTGGGCCGCGGGTCCGCCGGCCGGGCCGTGTTCATGCCGCACCTCCTGGGGTCGGGGGGATCGTGGGGAGCGCTCCGGGCGGGGCGAGCCGGGCGTCGAAGGGCCGGCCCGCCCAGGTGTCGCGGACCCAGGCGTGGGCGGGGTCGTCGCAGATGAGCCAGGCGCGCTGCGGGCCGGGGCCGGCCATGACGTTGAGGTAGTACAGGTCGGCGTCCGGCGCCGCGATCGACGGCCCGTGCCAGCCGTACGGGACGAGGACGACGTCGCCGGTGCGCACCTCGGCCAGCACGTCGATCGGGCGGCCGCCGTCCGAGGCGTACACCCGCTGGTACCCGACGGGATCGGTGCCGCGGGGGCCGGTGGACCGGGTCTCGAAGTAGTAGATCTCCTCCAGTGCGGTCTCCTCCCCGGGGCGCTCGGTGTCGTGCTTGTGCGGCGGCCAGGAGCTCCAGTTGCCCGCCGGGGTGACGACCTCGCAGGCGATGAGCGCGTCGGCGTCCAGCACGCCGGGGACGCCGAAGTTGCGCACCTGCCGGGAGGCGGTGCCCGCGCCCCGGCGTTCGACGGGCACCTCGTCCGCGGCCAGGCGGCGGAAGCGGTGGCCGCCCGGCGAGCCCGTGCCGCCCCCCGGGACGAGGCCGCCGGCGAGGGCGACTCGGGCGGCGCCGCGCTCGGCCCGCAGGGTGATCCGCGCGCCCGCGGGCACGTACGCGGTGTCGGTGGGCCCGGCGAAGACGCCGGCCCTTCCGGCGAGGTCCACCGCGTGGGTGCCGCCGTCCGCCGTGACGGCGGTGACGTGCACGCCGCCGGACAGCGGTACGACGACGTGCTCCCACTCCCCCGCCCGCAGCGTGCGGCTCTCCCCCGCGGCGAGGTCGGCGACCCGCAGGGTGGTGTGCCGCCAGTCCTGGCCGGAAACGTTGACGGAGACTTCCCAGTTCGCGTCCGCGGAGCTGCCGCGGGGCCGTACCCAGCGCGCGTCGCCGCTCATCGCGGGCTCCCGTGGACGAGTTCGGCCGCGATGTCCACGGCGGCCGCGACATCCCCGTCGGGGGGGTAGAGCAAAGTGCGCCCGACCACCAGCCCGCGCACCGCGGGGAGGGACATGGCCGCCTCCCACGACGCGTAGGTGTCGTGCGGGTCGCCCTGGGGGTCCCCGCCGAGCAGCAGGGTCGGCAGCGTGGTGGCCGCGAGGACGCGTTCGAGGTCGTCGACGACGGGCAGCTTGAGCCAGGTGTGGGCGCTCGTCGCGCCCAGCGCGCTCGCGATGTGGATCGACTTCACGACGCTGCCGGGATCCAGGAGATTGCGCACCCGTCCCTCCTCACGGACGCTCAGGAACGGCTCGACCATGGCCATGAGGCCGTGCGCGGCCAGGCCGTTGACGGCTGCCGCGGTCGCCTCCATGGTGGCCACGGTGCCCGGGTCGTCGAGGCATATCCGGGCGAGCGCCTTGCCTCCCTCCAGGCCCTGGGCGGCGATCGCCGCGGGCGTGTAGGCGGTGAAGCGGTCGTCGAACTCGAAGGCGGCGCCCTGGAGCCCGCCGCGGTTCATCGAGCCGATCGCGACCCGGTCCTCCAGCGCTCCCATGAGGGCGAGGTCGTCGAGCAGGTCCGGTGTACCGAGCACGCCGTCGACGCCGGGCCGGGACAGCGCGGTGGCCAGCCGCTCCAGCAGGGCGGCCCGGTCGGCCATGGCGCCGCCGTCCTCGCGGACGCCGAGCGCGCCGCGGGCGGGGTGGTCGGCCGCGACGACGAGCAGCCGTCCGTCGCCCCGGACCAGCGGCCGGCGGGAGCGCTTCTGCCAGGACCGGCCGACGGCCTCGGGGTCGCGGGCCCGGATCTCCGTCAGGTGGGCGGCGTGCATCAGGGGGTCCCTTCGGAGTGGACCGGTGGCGCCGAGGTGAGGACGGACTCGACCTCGGCGCTGGTGGGCATGGCGGTGGAGCAGGCGAGGCGGGAGGCGACGATGGCGCCCGCCGCGTTGGCGAACTCGATCACGCGGCGCAGCGGCCAGCCGCTGAGCAGTCCGTGCACGAGTGCTCCGCCGAACGCGTCACCGGCCCCCAGCCCGTTGACGACCTCGACGGGAAAGGGTCCCACCTCGACCCGCTCCTCACGGGTGGCCGCGAGCACGCCCTTGGGGCCCTGCTTGACGACGGCGAGTTCCAGGCCGCGGTCGAGCAGCGCGTCGGCCGCCCGCCCCGGTTCGGTCTCGCCCACCGCGACCTCGCACTCCTCGCGGTTGCCCACCGCGGCGGTGACGTGCTCCAGGGCCCGTTCCACCTGCTGCCGGGCCTCCTGCGGACCGTCCCAGAACATCGGCCGGTAGTCGAGGTCGAGGACCGTGGTGCCGCGCCGCCCGCGGGCCCGCCAGGCCGCGAAGTGCGCGGCCCTGCTGGGCTCGGCGGACAGGCCGGTGACGGTGGCCCAGAAGACGGCCGCCTGCCGGATGTCGTCGAGCGGCAGTGCGGCGGGCTCGATCATCAGGTCGGGCGCGGCGGAATACCGGTAGAAGTACAGCGGGAAGTCGTCGGGCGGGAAGACCTCGCAGAAGGTGACGGGGGTGGGCGGGCCGTCCGGTGCGGTGATCGGCGTGACGTGCGTGACGTCCACCCCCAGCCGCGCGGCCTCCTGCCGGACGTAGCGGCCGAAGGGGTCGCGGCCGACCCGGCTGATCAGCGCGGCGCTGCGGCCGTGGCGCGCCGCCGCGACGGCGACGTTCGTGGCGCTGCCGCCGAGGAACTTCTCGAACGTGCGCACCTCCTCCAGCCCGACGCCGTGGTCGAGCGGGTAGAGGTCGACGCCGGTCCGCCCGATGGTGACGAGGTCGTGGGCCAAGGGTCAGCCCTCCTCGGTGCCGCCGCCGAGCGACAGCAGGTGGGCGGCCGAGGCCCGTACGTCGTCGAGCGGGCCGCTGCCCCCGGCGGGCGGTCCGGTGAGGACGGTGTCCTGCTCCAGGACGTACCAGCCGTCGTAACCGGCGGCCTCCAGCGACCCGACGATCGCGGCGACGTCCACGTCCCCGGCGCCGAGCGGCACGTACATGCCCTTGGCGACGGCCTCGGCGTACGGGGAACGGCCGGCGCGCACCTGCGCGGCGAGATCCGCGCGGACGTCCTTGAGGTGGACGTGCGCGACGCGCTCCGGGCTGCGGGCGGCGACCGCGACGGGGTCGCCGCCGCCGATGAGCAGGTGGCCGGTGTCCAGGCAGAGGCCGATGCCCGAGCCGTCCAGGACGCGCTGGGTCTCCTCACCCGACTCGATCATGGTGCCGACGTGCGGGTGCAGCGTCGCCACCAGACCGCCGGCGGCCGCGACGGCGGAGACCCGGTCGAGATTGGCGAGCAGGACCGACCAGCCCGCCGCGTCGAGTTCGGGACGGGTGTCGTAGCCGTCCGCGCCGGTCGCGGCGGCGAGGACGACGGTGCCCGCGCCGGCGGCGACGAGGCCGGCGACGGCCGCACGGACCTCCGGGAGGGGGTCGTGCCCCGGGTCGTGCAGCACGACCGGCACGAACTGGCCGACCGCCCGCAGGCCGTGCGCGGCCAGGACGGCCGCCTTGTCGTGCGGTGCGTCGGGGAGGAAGCCGTCGGGGCCGAACTCGGTCGCCGCCAGCCCGGCCTCGCGCATCTGGCGCAGGACCAGCTCCGGCTCCAGCTGGTGGCCCCAGCCGGGGACCTCGCAGACGCCCCAGGATATGGGCGCCCCTGCCACGCGCCGGGCAAGGGGTGCGGTCACAGCAGGCCTCCCTCAGCGGTCCGCCCGGTGCGGGCCCACGTGATCGGCATTCCAAGCCCCCTTGTCGTTTCCGCCTGTTCGAGTCGTGGGCCGGGCGGGCGCCCCGCTCACGTGCCTTGAGCGTGCCCTCTCCCACACCGGCGTGTCCAGCGTTTGTCAGGACATTCTGTCGTAGTGACCACACCTGCCTTCGGGCTCCACGCACGCCCGTACCGCCCGGCCCCCTTCTCCTCCTCCGGCAGGGCCGCCTGCGGTATCCCTTCCCGTTCCGGCAGGCGCGGTACCAGTTCGGCCTGCGCGCCGCTGCCGGGCAGCTCCGGCAGGGCCCCACCGGGCCGGGGCGCGCGGGGGCCGTGGACGTTCCGGCGGCTCATCCGGCCGCGGGCGGCTGCGCGCCGAGCAGCAGGTCGCGCAGCCCGTACGGGTCGGCGACGACCGCGTCGGGCTCGGCCTGGACGACGTAGGGCCGGTCGTACGTCCCGCGGGCCTCCATGAGGATGGTCCCGCCGGCCTTGGCGCGCCGCCCGCACAGCACGTCGCGGTCGAAGTTGTCACCGACGTACCAGCAGGCGCCCGGATCGGCGCCGAGGGCGCGCGCGGCGATCCGGATCATCTCGGGGTTGGGTTTGCGGACGGCGACCTCGTCGCTGTAGACCTGCAGCGCCACCCGCCTGTCCAGGCCGTGCGCGGCCATGTAGTCGCGGTGCACGGAGCCGGCCAGCGCGTTGGACACGATCGCGACCGGGATGCCCAGCTCGTCGCAGCTGTCGAGGAGTTCCGTCATACCGTCGCGGGTGGCGCGCTCCTGCTTGAGCTCGCCCATCCGGTGGCACAGCGGCCCGGCGTGGGCGGCCACCCAGGCCAGCGCGGTCGGCGGCCAGTCGGCGGCGACGAACTCGGTCCAGAAGCGCCCGTAGGTCATCTCCACGGGGGCCGCGGGGCGGCTCATCGCGTTCTTCCAGTGCGATTCGGCGGTGGCACCCGCCGTCAGGTCGGCCTCGATGTGCTGGGCGGTCAGGTCGGCGCAGCCGGCCGCGGTGAGCGAGGCGTGCAGTTCGGCGGCCAGGTCCTGCGCCCACGTCGGCCGGCTGGTGGTGGACACCACCACTCCCCCGAAGTCCAGCAGCAGGGCGGTGGGACGGGTCAGCTGGCCCATGTCGCGGTGTTCTCCTCGGGTCGGTGCGGGATCCGCCGCGTCGTCATCCGCAAGGCCTCCGTCCGGACGCCGGCGGTGGACGGCCGCCCGTCCGGGCGGGCGTCCGGCGCGCGGGGCCGGACCGTGCGGTCAGTGCGCGGCCACGGTCATCTCGAACGAGTACCGCGACGCCCGGTAGACGTGGACGCCGTACTCGACCGGCTCGCCCGACCCGTCGTAGGCGGTACGGGCCATGGTCAGCAGTGTGGCCCCGCGGCTCTCGCCGAGCAGCTGGGCCTCCGCGGCGGTGGCCCGCCGCGCCCCGATGGTCTGCCGGGCGGTGCTCAGCCCGATCCCCGACCGGCGCAGGAGCTGGTAGAGCCCCGCCTCGGCCAGCGTCTGGGAGCTCAGCTCGATCAGGCTGGCGGGCAGGTGGTTGCGCATGAGCGCGATCGGCTCGTCGTCGGCGAACCGCAGCCGCTCCAGCGCGAGCACCTCGGTGCCCTCGTCCAGCCGCAGCGCCGCGGCGACCTCGGCGCCGGCCGGGAGGGTGCCGAGGGACAGCACCTCCGTTCGCGGCCGCCGCTCCTCGCGCTCCAGGTCGTCGTAGAGGCTGGTGAACTCGACCTGCCGTCGTATGCGGTTGGTGACCACCTGGGTGCCCACCCCGCGCTTGCGGGCCAGCAGCCCCTTGTCGACCAGGTGCTGCATGGCCTGGCGCATGGTCGGCCGGGACAGACCGAACTGGTCGGCCAGGGCCACCTCGTTGCTCAGCCGGGTCCCGGGCGGCAGCACACCGGTCTCGATCAGCTTCTGCAGTTGCTGGGCGAACTGGAAGTACAGCGGAACAGGGCTGCTGCGATCAATCGTGATCAGTTTCGCGAACGACTCCACGTCACCCTCCCGGGCTGCTGCGAACGAACGTCAGTATGACGCACTCGCGCATTATCTCCGTACGTCCGTATGTCTTAACAAATACTTGCCCTGAGCGTCCACCGCCGGATAGAAAGCCCTTGGACGCCCTGGGACGCTCCTCACGAAAGGCTCCCGCACATGCGCATAGGACTCATCGGCACCGGCCGCATCGGCGCGTTCCACGCCGCGACCCTCGCCGGCCTCCCGTCCGTCGACGGTGTCGTGGTGTACGACGCGAACGCCGACTCCGCCCGCGCCACCGCCGAACGCATCGGCGGCACCGTCGCGGGCGACCTGGACGGGCTGCTCGGCGCCGGCCTGGACGGCGTCGTCATCACCACGCCCACCGCCTCGCACGCGGAGCTGATCCTCGCAGCACAGCACGCGGGGCTCCCCGCCTTCTGCGAGAAGCCCGTCGCCTCGTCCCTGGCGGAGACCGACGCGGTCCTCGCGGCCGTGGAGGGCTCCGGGGTGCCGCTGCACATCGGCTTCCAGCGCCGCTTCGACACCGGCTACCAGACCCTGCGCGAAGCCGTCGCGAGCGGGCGGCTGGGCTGGACGCACACCCTGCGTGCCTGCACCTCCGACCCCACGCCCCCGCACGCGGGCTACATCCCCGGCTCCGGCGGCATCTTCCGCGACTGCGCCGTGCACGACTACGACATCATCCGGTGGGTCACCGGCCGCGAGGTCACCGAGGTCTACGCGACCGGCAGCAACCGCGGCGACGACTTCTTCGCGGCGGCCGGCGACGTCGACACCGGCGTCACCGTCCTCACCCTGGACGACGGCACCCTGGCCACCTGCACCGCGACCCGCTACAACGGCGCGGGCTACGACGTGCGCCTGGAGGTGTGCGGCTCCAAGGGGACCCTGGTCGCCGGGCTGACCGGCGACAGCCCGCTCGCTTCCGCCGAGGGCGCCCGCTGGCCCGACGGCACCCCCTACCCGGGCTTCATGGAGCGCTTCCGCGACGCCTACCGCGCCGAGCTGACCGCCTTCACCGAAGTCGTCGCGGGCACCCGCCCCAGCCCCTGCACCGCGCAGGACGCCCGTGCCGCCCTCGCCGTCGCCGACGCGGCGGCCCGCTCACGGGCCGAGGGCCGCCCGGTCCCCCTCGCGGAGCCGGCGCCCTGACACCCCGCCGCCGCGCCGTCCCGGAACGCCGGAGCGGGGCGCCCGCACCAAGCGGCACTCCCCGCCGGGCGCCCCGGTGCTCAGCCGAGTTCGGCGAGGTCCTGCGCGCTCAGCTCCAGCGCGCCGGCGGCGACGTTCTGCTCCAGGTGGGCCGGCGAGCCCGTGCCGGGGATGAGCAGGATGTTCGGCGAGCGCTGGAGCAGCCAGGCCAGGGCCACCTGCGGCGCCGTCACACCGTGGCGGGCGGCGACGGTGTCCAGGTGCTCGGCCGTGACCGGCTCGAAGCCGCCGACCGGGAAGAACGGGACGAAGGCGATCCCGGCCTGCGCGCAGGCGTCGACGATCGGGTCGTCGTCGCGCCGGGCGAGGTTGTAGAGGTTCTGCACGCAGGCGATCGGCGCGATCCTGCGCGCCTCGGCGAATTCCGCGGCGGTGACGTTGGAGACGCCGAGATGGCGGATCAGGCCCTCCTCCCGCAGCGCGAGGAGGGTCTCCAGCGGCCCGGCCAGGGGCGTCCCCGTCCGGTCGAGGTCGCCCATCCGGAGGTTCACCACGTCCAGGCGGTCCACGCCGAGCGTGCGCAGGTTCGCCTCGACGCCGCGGCGCAGGTTGTCGGGGGTCAGTCCGGTCTTCTCCGCGGCGGGCAGGGCCAGGTCGGAGCCCTCGACCAGGGCGCCCACCTTGGTCACGACGACCAGGTCGTCCGGGTAGGGGTGCAGCGCCTCCCGGATCAGTTCGTTGGCCGCCACCCCGTCACGCGCGTAGTAGTGCGAGGTGTCGATGTGGTTCACCCCGAGCTCCACGGCCCGGCGCAGCACGGCGAGTGCCGTCTCCCGGTCGGGCCGGTCGCCCCGCGGCCAGCCGGTCAGCTTCATCGCGCCGTAGCCGATCCTGGCGACGGGCAGGTCCCCACCCAGTGCAAAGCGTTCTGTCGTCACGGCCCACACCCTAGGGCGTGTCCGCAAAGTCCCGCCTGGCACACGGCGCCTGGCACGCACGCTCGCTACGTTGTCGGGCTCGTCCGAGTAGGCCCACTACGAGGACGACCCTCCGCCTTGCGATCGCACGCACCAGACACCGTCTGCCCCGCCCTCCGGGCGGACGACGGGACTTTGCGGACACACCCTAGGACGGCGGCGGCGGGCGCGGCGCGCGGGGCGGGGGTACGGAATGGCCCCGCTGGCAGGGGAGTTGAAAGCGTCATGATCGAGATGACCAGCCTCTCCTTCGGCCCGTCCTCGGCCGCCGACCGGCTCTCCGAGACGGGCGACCCCTCCGCCAAGGGCGCCGAGGCCGCCCTGGAGACCTTCTACCACGGCCTCAACAACCGCGACCTCGACGCCCTGCGCGCGAACTGGTCCACGGACCCCCTCGCGCAGCTCGACAACCCGGTGGGCGGCATCCTGCGCGGCGGCGACGCGATCGCCGGGCTCTACGCGAGGATCGCCGACGGGTCCGTGACCGTGGAGGTCACCTTCGGCGACGTGGTCGCCTACCTGGGCGAGCACCACGCCGTGTTCGCCGGCCGGGAGAGCGGCAGCTACACCACCGCCGACGGCACGCGGACGCCGCTGGAGATCCGCACCAGCCGGTACTTCCGCTACGAGGACGGCCACTGGCGGCAGTACCACCACCACGGCAGCATCGACGATCCGGACGCCCTGCGCGCCTACCAGCGGGCCGTCCTCGGCAGCTGATCCCTCCCCGGCCGCTCCGGGCGGCCCCGTGTGCCAAGCGGGTGATCATCGGTGCGCCGCGGTCCCGTTCCCGGCGTTTCCGCCCCCTGCCCGGCGTCTCCTTGAGCGGCGGATCCCGCTGCGGGCCGCGTACCACCCGTGAGGAGAACCCGTGGCCGAACTGACCCGCCGCAGACTGCTCGGACGTGCCGCGGCCGCCGGCGCCGCGGGCGTCGGGGCGTCGCTGCTGCCGCGGAGCGTGCAGAAGGCGCTCGCCGACGCGCCCGCGCCGGGGCGTCCCGGGCGGCTCGGCGACATCGGGCACATCGTGATGCTGATGCAGGAGAACCGGTCGTTCGACCACTACTTCGGCACGCTGTCCGGTGTGCGCGGCTTCGACGACCCCGCCGCCGTCACCCTGGGCACCGGCCGCTCGGTCTTCCACCAGCCCGACGCCGTCCACCCGGACGGCTACCTGCTGCCCTTCCACCTGGACACCCTGTCGAGTTCGGCGCAGGCGATCCCGTCGACGAGCCACACGTGGTCGGTGCACCACCAGGCGTGGAACGGCGGAAGGATGGACGGCTGGCTGGCCGCGCACCGGGAGGCGGACGCCGCCAACGGGCCGTACGTCATGGGGTACTACACGCGCCGGGACATCCCCTTCCACTACGCGCTCGCGGACGCGTTCACGATCTGCGACAACTACCACTGCTCGGTGATGGGCCCGACGTGGCCCAACCGGCTGTACTGGATGACCGGCACCTGCGACCCGGACGGGAGGAACGGCGGCCCCGTCACCGGCAACGCCGCGCCGCCCGGCGGCTTCACGTGGACGACGTACGCCGAGCGCCTCGAAGCGGCCGGGGTGTCCTGGAAGGTCTACGCCGAACAGGACGACTACGGCTGCAACATGCTCAAGAACTTCAGGAGTTTCCAGCAGGCCCCGGCGGAATCGCCGCTCCACCGGAAGGGCCTCGCGCCCGGCCCGCGCGGCAGCTTCGAGTACGACGCCGTCAACGACCGCCTGCCGCAGGTGAGCTGGATCATCTGCACCAGCACCGAATCCGAGCACCCGGACGGGACACCCGCGGCCGGTGCCGCGTACGTCGCCTCGAAGATCGGCGCGATCGCCGCCAACCCCGAGGTGTGGGCCAAGACCCTCTTCATCCTCACCTACGACGAGAACGACGGGCTCTTCGACCACGTCGTGCCGCCGACCGCCCCGCCCGGTACGCCCGGCGAGTACGTCGCGGGCCAGCCCGTCGGCGGCGGCTTCCGCGTGCCGTGCATCCTCGTCTCGCCCTGGACGGCGGGCGGCTGGGTCGCCGGCGAGCGGTTCGACCACACCTCCTGCATCCGGCTGCTGGAGAGGTGGACGGGGGTGGCGGAGCCCAACATCGGCGACTGGCGCCGCGCGACCTTCGGCGACCTGACGTCGGCACTGCGGATGACCGGCGACCCCGCCGGGGCGCCCGTCCTGCCGGACACGGCGGGCCCGCTGACGCTCGCGGGCTACGAGGCGTCGCGGCTGCCCGCACCGGCCCTGCCGGGCGGCGGCCAGACCGTGCCGCACCAGGAGCCCGGGCAGCGGCCGTACACCCCGGGGAGCTGACGACCGCCCGTCCGCGCGCGGCCGCGTCCGGGCCGCTCGCGGGTACGGGACGGCGCCGCGACGTGTGAACCACTCGTGTGGGTCCGGCGAGTGACCAGATTCCAGACATTCGCACCCGGGATTGCCCTGTTTATGACATCGACGACGCATGGGCACGTGCCTACGATGCGCCGAAATGCGGGGACAGGCCCCGCAGGAAGGTGAGGCGTGAACATGCCCGTTGCCAGACCCCCGTCCGACAGACGCTCCTTATCCGCGCCCCCACGGCCGCGCCGGATCGCCGGGGCCCTCGTCACCGCGGTCGCCACGCTCGTCGCGGTGTTCCTCGTCCCGTCCGGCACGGCCGCGGGATCCGCGTCCCCCGGCCCGCTGACCGCGCAGCAGTGGCACAGCGCCATGGCGCAGCTCACGACGCCGTCCCGGGGCTGCTACACCGCGGACTACCCGGCGCTGTCCTGGCACAGCACCGGCTGCACCACGGCGCCCCCGCGCCCGTACGTCCCGAACGTGCCGGCCGCGGGAGGCGCGGGGCCGCACCTGCCCGCCGCCGCGAACGCACCCGCGGGCACGGGCGGCACGGGCGGCACGCCGTACACCGTCGGCAACGGCATCGACTTCTCCGCCGGGGTGAGCGGCCTGCTCACCGGGGCGACCGGCTCCTTCCCGACCGTGAGCGGCGTGACGAGCGAGAGCAGCGGCGGCGTGGCCAACGCGTACTCGCTCCAGCTCAACAGCGCGCCCTTCACCAGCCCGGTGTGCACGGGGCACCCCGGCTGCCAGGGCTGGGAGCAGTTCGTCTTCGCCAACCCCGGTACCGGATCCGGCTCGGCCTTCATCCAGTTCTGGATCCTGAACTACGCCGCCGCCTGCCCGGCGGGCTGGTGGACGTACTCCGTCCACTGCTACACCAACGGCTCCGCCGTCGCGGTCCCCTCGCAGCCGATCACCGGCCTGGGCGGCCTGAAGCTGTCCGGCAACGTCACGAGCACGCTCGACACCGTGGTGATGGACACCGGCGCGGGCACCGTGAGCGCGTCGACGGCCGACAGCATGCTGGGCCTGTCGGCGGGCTGGAACGCCGTGGAGTTCATGGTCGGCGGCAACGGCGGCGGCTCGTCGGCGAACTTCAACGCCGGCTCCTCGCTCACCGTCCAGACCGTGACGCACAACGGCACGACGAACGCGCCGAGTTGCCTGATGACCGGCTACACCGGCGAGACCAACAACCTCAACCTCGTCGGCACGCCCGCGTACGGGGTCGGCGCCTCGCCCTCGCTGCGCAGCAACCAGAGCAACCTCACGACCTCGCCGCCCTCCTGTGCCTCGGCGCAGGGCACCGGTGACACGCACCTGCAGACCTTCGGCGGGACGTACTACGACTTCCAGGCCGAGGGCACCTTCACCCTCGCCCGCTCCTCGGCGATGACCGTGCAGTCCCACCAGGTCTCCGGCGCCCCGCTCGGCTGGCCCGGCGCGTCCGTCAACAGCGGTGTGGCGACGCAGATGGGCGCGGACACGGTGGCGGTGTGCGCCCAGCGCGGCCTGGTCGTGAACGGTTCCGGCGCCTCCCTCGCCGACGGCGCCTCGGTCACCCTCCCGTCCGGCGACCGCATCGTGCGCACCGGCAGCCAGTACGTCGTGACCGACCCGCAGGGCGACTCGATGGCCGCGACCGTCAACCCCGGTTACGTGGACGTCCACGTCGGCCTCGGCTCCTACCCGCAGCCCGTGGTCGGCCTGCTGGCCAACGCGCCCGGGACGAACGACAAGCTGCGGACGAGCACGGGCACGGTGCTGCCCATCCCGCTGGACTTCAAGACGCTCTACAGCGTCTACGGGGACAGCTGGCGGGTGCCGGACGCCCAGTCCCTGGTCGCGGTCTGCGGCGACAAGACGCAGGCGGCCGACCCGTCCGCGCCCTTCTGGGAGAAGCAGCTCCCGCAGGAGCTGCACGACAAGGCCCTCACCCTCTGCCGCCAGGCCGGGGTGAAGGACGTGACCCTGCTGGAGGCGTGCACCCTCGACGTCGGTGTGCTGGGGCAGGACGCGGCGCGCGAGTTCCGGACCGAGGCCCCGCCGGTGGACGTCGCGTTCAGCGAGGACACGCAGGCAAGCGGCTGCTGCGTCAACGTCCCCGGGCGGCAGCAGGCGGGATGACCCCCGGCCCCTCGGCCCCGCCCGTCCGCTGACCCCCGCGGACCGGCGGTCGACGCGGGCCCGGCGCCGGACCGGTGCCGGGCCCGCGCACCAGCCGCCCGCATGCGCACACCGTTGCGGCACGCGGGCGGCCGTCCGGCATAATCCAGGGGATTTCCGCGCCTGTTGGGGGGGCCGCGCGGCCGTGCCCGCCGCCGGCGGGTGAACGGGCGCGGGGGCGAGGGGGAGACATGCGGCACCACATACGCGCGACACGCCGGGCGGCGCTCACGGTGACGGTCCTGGCCGTCGCGGCGGGGCTCGCGGCCTGCGGCGGGGCGCAGAAGGTGTCGGGCCGGCTCGACACCACCCGGCACGTCGCGGAGGTGACCAGCCTCGGGAAGCGCCCCCACATGGTGCGGAGCTGCCGTCCCGGCACCAAGCGGGTCAAGCACACCTCGGGGCGCGGAAGCAGCAAGCGCACCTGGTACACCACCGAGAACACCAGCGTGTGCTCCAGCGTGCAGAAGGGCACGGAGACCTACCGCCGGGTCGACTCCCCGGCACGCTGGTGCGTGCGCCTGGACGACGTGGGCAGGAAGTCCCGCGACGACGTCTGGTACCGCGTCGGGAAGAGCGTCTACCTCGACGCCCAGAACCTCGACAGCGGCGACCGCATGACGTTCTCACCGGAGCACGACGGCTGCTGACCCGCCCCGCCCGCGCCCCCGCCGCTTCAGTCCGCGGACGGGGGCGGCGGCGTCCAGCGGCGCGTGCGCGGAAGGGGGTCGGGGACGCCGTAGTCCTTCCGGAGCTGCTCGGGGATGGCGTAGTGCATGACGCGGCCGCGGGTGAGGGAGGAGAGCTCCAGGGCGGTCGTGAGGTGGCCGAGGCGGTCCAGCGCCCAGGCGCCGAGGGGTGACCGGTCCTCGATCGTCTCCAGGACGTTCAGCAGGTGCGGGACGGTGCGTACGACGGTGTCCCAGGGGGTGCGGGGCACGCCCAGCCAGTCGCCGCACGTGTCGCCGACGAGGTAGCGGATGAGGGCGGAGACGGCGGGGTCGAGGAAGGTGCCGGGCACCACTTCCTCGTAGAGGTCGATGAGTTGCCGGGTCAGGTGGGCGCCCTCCTTCGAGGGGCCCATGGTCGCCAGCATGTAGCGGTCGAGGAACCGCCGCGCGTCGTCCAGGGTCCGGGGCACGGCGTCCTGGTCGACGCCGAGCATCGCGCCGACGACACGCCACGCGTAGTAGTACGCCTCGGCGCCCTCCTGCGTCATGTGGACGCCGAGCCGGTGCAGGCTGTCGAGCACGAGCAGGGAGAAGAACATCTGCCCGCCGATCATGTCCTGCTGGCAGATGGGGGTTCCGAGCGCGGCGGTGTCCCAGTGGCCGTCGCGCGCGAGGTGGTGGCGGATGGACGCGTGCAGCAGCCGCACCTTCTGTGCGGCGGGAACGAACCGGCCGCCGGCCTCGAAGGCGTCCGGCTGCATCAGGTGGACGGTGAACTGGCCCGTCTCCGCCATGCGCTTGGACGGGTAGCTGAGCCCGTGCGTCGTGGACAGCAGCCGGGCGACGCGCGGCACGAGGTAGCAGGCGGGCATGGAGGCGAAGGAGAGGGCGGTGGAGATGTGGACGTTGTTGTCGATGAAGAAGAGCCGCGCCCGCTCCATCTCCTCCCAGTCCACCCACGACGGCGGTACGCGGGTGGCCTCCAGGTAGTCGCGCGCGACGTCCGGGAGCCCCTCGGGCAGCGGGGAACCGGCGGTGGACATGTAGCGCATGAGGGTGTTGAAGGTGCCGACCTCGCCGCGGGCGAAGAGCGCGGCGACGGTGGCGTCGGCGAGTTCGTCGCCGGCGTGCAGCAGGGCGTCCATGGAGGCGTCGTCGGTGGCGGTCATGGCGGGGCTCCTCGGCTCGGCGCGCGGATCGCACGCGCGGGGTCCTACGCGGCAGCGTCGTGGGCGGGTACGGCGGCTGGGGCCCTGCGCGGGGCGGCGGGCACGCGGGCGGGTCCCTGCGGGCGGGTGCGCAGGGGGGCGGGACCGGGCCGGCCGGGCCGGCCGTCCGGGCGGGGGAAGGGCGGCGGGGTGGCCCCCGGGGCGCTCAGGCCGTGCGTTCGGTCGCGGAGTGGGCCAGGACGGTCAGCGCACGCGCCGCGTGCGCCGGGACGTCCAGCCCGCGCAGCGCGTCCAGCGACGCGGTGACCCGCGCCGTGATCATGTCCTCGACGCGTTCGGGCGCCCGCAGCCGCCGCATGACCTCGCGCACGGCGTCCAGCGCGGCGCCGCCCGCGTCGCGCCCGCGTCTGCCGAGCGCGGCGCGCAGCCTGGCCCGGTCGGCGGTCCCGGCGAGCTGCCAGGTCTGCGCGAGCAGCGCGGTGGGGCGGCTGCCGCGTATGTCGTCGGCGCCGTTCTTGCCCGTACGCTCCGGGTCGCCGAAGATGCCGAGCAGGTCGTCGCGCAGCTGGAACGCCTCGCCGAGCGGCAGCGCGTAGGCGGAGTAGCCCGCGCGCAGCCGCCCGCCCGCGCCGGCCAGCGCGCCGCCGATCAGCAGCGGGTGCTCGACCGTGTACTTGGCGGTCTTGTAGCGCACGACCTTCAGCGACGCCTCGGTGTCCGCGGCGGCGCCCGTCCGCAGGATCTCCAGGCACTCGCCCGCGATCAGCTCGCGCGCCATCACCGCCCACAGCGGGCGGGCCCGCGCGAGGTAGGCGGCGGGCAGCCCACTGGTGGCGAACAGCTGCCCGGCCAGGGCCATGAGCAGATCACCGACCAGCATCGCGAGCGAGCGCGCGGCGGCGGGGGCGGCGGGCCGCCCGCGGACGGCGGGGCGCAGCGCGATGTGCGCCGTGGGGCGGCCGTGCCGCAGCGGGCTGTCGTCGATGAGGTCGTCGTGCACGACGGCGGCGGCGTGCACCAGCTCCATGGACGCCGCCGCCCGCAGCAGCGCGTCGCTCTCCGGCTGTCCGGCGGCGCGCCAGCCCCAGTAGCAGAAGGCGGCGCGCAGCCGCTTGCCGTCCACCGCGGCGGCCGCGAGCTGCTCGGCGACGGGCGCCAACTGCGTGTCGACCGCGGCCAGTTGCGCGGCCTCGCCGCCCACGAACTCGCGCAGCACCCCGTCCACCCGGCCCTTGAAGGCCGCGGGCTCCCACTCCTGCGCCCACCCCTCAGGCACCGCCGCCACCGGCCTCCCGCGCGGCCTGCGAACGCCGGGCCAGCACCTCCAGATACGCGGGCGGCAGATGCACGTGCCGGTCCAGCGCCAGCCGCCCGCGGGCGGCGAGGTCCTGCCCCGCCTGCTCGGCGAGCTCGGCCCCGTCCGCCCGCCCCAGCAGCTCGCGCACCGCCCCGACGGCCGCCCCCAGCGCGCCGAGCGCCGCGTCGGCCACCCCGACGGCCACCAGCACCGCCTGCCCGTCCAGCCCCGCCCGCATTGCCGCCCGCTCCGCCATCGCAACCCCCTGGGCTCGCAACTTCCGGGCGGCACATGCCGGATGCCGCCCTCACGAGCGTCAGCCCGCGGTGTCCGGCCCCGGGACGGAAACTCACGAACGGGGGATCAGGCCGTTCGGGTGTGCGAATCCGGCCACCGGGCGCGTCGCCGCTCACGGAACGGAAGGCTCCGGCCGGACCTCCAGGCTTCTGCAAGCTTCCTGCAAGCGTCCCGCCAGACTTCCGTCCCCCCGCCCGGGCATCCCGTCACCAGGTGCGGGCGGCGGACCGTCCGCGGCAGTCAGACGAAATCCTGGGGGATTGCGTGTCAGCGTTACGACCGGTCGGAAGGGTACCGGGCGCGTCAACGCGCCAGTACCTGACGGTTGTCGGGTGCAAGAGGATCCTGGTGGTGGCCCAGACCGTCACCTACGTCAAGCGGCTCACGGACGTGCTGTCCGTGGTCGACGGGGACTTCCGGGTGCAGGTGGTGTTCACCGTGCCACCGCACACGTTCGGGGACGAGGTACCGGCCCTCCTCGCCCGCATGGGATGCGCCGTCATCCCGTGGGAAGAGGCCATGGCGATGGACTTCGACCTCGCGCTCGCCGCGGGCCGGATCGGCGCCGGGGCGATACGCGCGCCGCTGGTGACGATGCCGCACGGCGCCGCTTACCTCAAACGCGTACTCGGAACGAGCGATCCGGGGGTGGCGGGGCTGCGCCGGGTGGACCTGGTGGCCGCGGGGAAACTGCCCGCGGCCGTCGTCCTCCCACATCGCGCGGACCTGCGCGACCTGCGGCGGCAGTGCCCGGAGGCGGTACCGCTCGCACGGGTGGTCGGCGACCCGGTGCACGACCGGATCGTCGCGAGCCTGCCGCTGCGCCCGCGCTTCCGCCGCGCGCTCGGGCTCACGGGACGGCGCAAACTCGTGGTGGCCGCCTCCACGTGGGGGCCGTGGTCGTCCTTCAGCCGCTTCGAGGCGCTGCTGCCGCGGCTGCTCGGCGAACTGCCGCGCGAGTCGCACCGCGTGGCGATCCTCGTGCATCCGAACGTGTACGCGGGGCACGGCGCCTACCAGGTGCGCTCCTGGATGGCCCGCTGCCGGCAGGCGGGCATCGCCCTGGTGCCGCCCGAGGTGGACTGGCGCAGCGTGCTCGTCGCCGCCGACGTCGTCATCGGCGACCACGGATCGGTCACCGTGTACGGGACGCTGACGAAGGCCGCGCTGCTGCTCGCCGGACCCGCCGCCGAGGAGATCAACCCGGCCTCACCGGCTGCGGCACTGGCCCGTACCGTACCGGCGCTGTCGCCGGGCCACCCGCTGGTGGACCAGCTCGCCTACGCCGCCGCCGAGCGGCGGGACGCCGAGCGGGCGGCGATCGCGGCCCGGATCACGTCGGAGCCGGGCCGCTTCCGGCGCAACATGCGCACGCTGCTCTACCAGTTCCTGGGCCTCGGCGAGCCCGCCCACGCCGCGCTGACCGAACCCCTGCCGGTGCCGCCCCCGTGGCAGGTGCTGGTGGGCGGCCCGGACCGGCGATCGGCGTGAGCGGCCTGGTGACGGTACGCCGCCACGAGCCGGGTGCTGTCCCGGGAGACGCCGGCCCGGCGGGCGCGGCCGGGGTCACGGTGACGCTGCGGTGGGGGGTGCGGCGCGTGGCGCTCACCGCCGTGCCGGGAGCGCCCGGCCCGCTCGGGACGGTGCCCGGGCGGCCCGCCGCGGTCGACGAGCATGTCGCCGTCGACACCGACACCTGCCCGGACGAGCACGCCGCCGCCTGCGCCGACGTCCTCACCGGCAGCCGGGTCCGGGCGGCGGACGAGGCGCGCGGGTGGCTCGCGGCGGCGCTGCTCCGGTACCCGGGCGCCGCGCTCGCCGCCGTGCCCCTCGCAGAGGGCGGATGGGCGGTCGCCGGGGCGGCCCGCCCCGGCGTGCTCGTCCTGGGCGCGCCGCCCCTCGGCCCCGCGCCGGGTACCGGCCGGCACCCGCTGGTGCCGTCGTGCCTGCACGCCTGCCTCGTTCTCGTACCCGAGGCCACCCTGCGCGGAATCGCCGACGCCGCGGTCACCGTCGCGGCGCATCCGGCGGTGCCTGCCCAGCCGCGTCCGTGCCGGGCGGCGCACTCCCGGGCGCGTCCGCTGCCTCGGACCCCGTGGGCGGAGGCGGCGCGCCCGTGGCGTCCCGCAGCCGGCCGGCGTCCGCCGGGCTGGTGAGCTCGTAGCAGGCCAGCGCCCGCGTGTGCAGGGCGGCCGCCGCCCGGTGGTCGCCCCGCTCGTGGGCGCTGTCGCCGAGCATCTCCAGGGTGCGGGCCTGCCACAGCACCGCACCGGACGAGGTGAAGACGGCAAGCGCGCCGTCCATCTCGGCCGCGCCGCCCCGGTGGTCGCCGCCCATCGCCCGGGCCCGTCCCAGCAGGGCCTGGTTGCGGGCCGCGTCGTGGGTGTCGCCCACCTCGGCGTGCACCGCGCGTGCCTGCGCGAAGCGCTCGGCAGCGCCCTCGGCGTCCCGCGCGGCGAGGGCGATCTCGCCGAGGACGGTGCGGGCCAGGGCCGTGCCCCGCCGGTAGCCGCAGGCATCCCACAGCGCGATCGCCCGCTCGAGGTAGGGCACGGCCGCCTCTGGCCGCCCCGCCTCCCGGTGGCTGCGGCCGATGCCGAGCAGCGCCTGCCCCTCGTCCCGGACGTCCCCGGCGGCGCGCGCGGCGCGCCGGGACTCCTCGTAGCGCACGACGGCGGCGTCGAAGCGGCGGGCCGCGGTGAGGCCGATGGCGCCGGAGTTGAGCATCTGCCGCTCGGCCCGCGGATCGCCGTCCGCGCGGGCGGCGGCGAGGCCGATGTCGTACGCCTCGATCCACAGGTCGTAGTGGCGCATGCGCAGGAACAGCGGCCACATCGCGTCGGCGGTCTGCCAGGCGAGGGCGTGCCAGCCGCGGTCGGCGGCGGCCCGCAGCAGGGTCATGAGGTCGTGGCGGCGCGTGTCGAGCCAGCGGATCGCGCCGGCGTCGTCCGTGAAGGGCGGCGGCAGGTCGACGGGCGGGTGGAGGTAGTCGCGTGCGAGGACCAACTGCGCGGCGGTCAGGCGCGCCTGGGCGGCGGTGGCGCAGTGCAGGAACCAGTCGCAGACCCGGCGCAGCGTCGTGTCCGCACCGCCGTCCGAGGTGTCGGCGTCCCCCAGGGCGCGGGCGTGGACGCGGACGAGGTCGTGGAAGCGGTAGCCGGGACCACGGCCGCCGTTGTCGGGCCCGGTGGCCTCCAGCAGGTTGGCCTCCGTGAGCTGGTCGAGGCGGTCCTCGGCCCAGCGCGCCGGGCGGGCGCAGGCGGCAGCGGCGGTGAGCGGGTCGAAGGCGGTGAGCGGGAGCGGGCCGAGCCGGCGGTAGAGGAGCGCGGCGTCCGGGGCGAGGGTTGCGTAGGTGGCGTCCAGGGCCTTGCGCACGGTGGTCTCTCCTTCGATGTCGAGGGCCGCGAGCCCGTCCGCGTCGGGCGCGAGCGCCTCGGCGAGCGCCGCGACGCGCTGCCGCGGGCGCGAGGCGAGCCGTGCGGCCGCGAGGCAGACGGCGAGCGGCAGGCCCGCACACAGGTCCACGATTCTTCGCGCGTCAGCCAGTTCGCCGCTGACACGCGCGGCCCCGATGCCGTGGGAGAGCAGCTCCACGGCGTCCGCCGGACCGATGCCGTGCAGGCGGTGGAAGGCGGCGCCGTCCAGAACGAGTCCGGTGAGCCGGCTGCGGCTGGTGACGACGGTGACGCTGCCCGGCCCCACGGGTAGCAGCGGGCGGACCTGCGCCGCGGTGAAGGCGTTGTCGAGCAGCACGGCGACCTTCAGGCCCGCCGAGCGCGTGCGCCACTCGGACGTCTGCTCGGCGAGATCCGCCGGTACGGACACGGCGCCCAGCGCCCGCAGGAAACGGCCCAGGACCTCGCCGGGCGCCGCCGCCCCGTCCGGGGTGTGGCCGCGCAGGTCGGCGTAGAGCAGCCCGTCCGGGAAGTCCGCGGCCCGCCCGCGGAGCCAACGGGCGACGAGGGTGGTCTTGCCGATGCCCGCGGGCCCGTTGACGACGATCAGCGGGACGGCCCCCGCGGCCGCGTCACCACGACGGCCGGCCAGAGCGTCCAGGTCGGCGAGTTCTGCTCGCCGGTTCACGAAATGGCCGGGAACAGGTGGTAGCTGCTGCGGCACCGTGCGCGGCGCCGGCGCGTGCAGGTGCACCCCGCCGTGGATGTCCCTGGCCTGGATCGTGGGGCCGGCGAGGTGCGCGTCTCCCGCGATGCTGTTGCGATGGCTCTCGTACGGCGAACGGTCCATCTGCGCCCCCTAGTCGGCCCGCCGGGGATCCGGCCCGCGCGGCCCGTGCCGCACGCATATGCCAAACGCGCGTACGGCGCACGGGAGACGCACGCCGGGCGGCCCCCCGCACCGAATCGGCCAGCCCGTCCACGGTCCCTGGTGACCATTCGCACGTTCGTGTCATGCTCATCATCAAGGAAGACCAGCGGGGAATGAAGGACGGCCAGCCGGGGGAAGGCGGGCGCTGGTGGATTTCCGACTGCTCGGTCCGGTGGCGGTGCACGCCGGCGGTCAACGCCTCGCGCTCGGCTCACCCAAGGAGCGCACCGTCCTCGCCGCGCTGGCGCTCGACGTCGGCCGCCCGGTCCCGATGCACACCCTCATCGGCCGTCTCTGGGACGGTGCGGCCCCCGGCCACGCCCGGGAGAGCACCCACACGTACGTCTCCCGGCTGCGCGGCCGGCTCCGCAGGGCCGCCCGCACCCCGGACGCCCCGCGCATCACCCGCCAGGACCACGCGTACGTCCTCGAAGCCGACCCCGGCGCCGTCGACTGGCACCGTTTCCAGCAGCTGCTGCGCCTGGCCGCGCAGGCCGACGACACCACCGCGCTGCGCCTCTTCCGTGAGGCCGAAGGCCTCTGGCAGGGCGAGGCCCTCACCGGGCTGACGGGCCTGTGGGCCGAGACCGTACGGCGCTCCCTCGCCGAACGCCGGCTGGCCGCCGCCGTCTCCCGCATCTCCCTGGAGCTGCGCCTGGGCCACTACCGCGAACTCGTGCCGGACCTCGACCTCCTCGTCGCCGAGCACCCGGACGACGAGACCCTCCTCGGCCTCCTCACCCTCGCCTACTACGGCAGCGAGCGGTACACCGACGCCCTGCGCGTCTACGACCGGGCGCGGCGGCTGCTGATGGAGCAGTACGGGACGCGGCCGGGAGACGCCCTCAGGCGCATCTACACGGGCGTGCTGCGCCAGCAGCCGGTGGACGAGCTGATCCGCGAGACGGTCGCACCCCGCCCCGCGGCGCCGGCCACCGCACCTCCCGCCCCGCCCCCGGAGACCGCGGCACGGCACGCGCCCCGCAGTCTCCCGAACCAACTGCCGCTCATCGGCCGGCACGACGAACTCCGCCTTCTCACCGCCGCGTTCGCCACCCCGGCCGACCCTGCGACCGGCGCGGTGGTGGCGCTGGAGTCCGTGAGCGGGATGGGCGGAATCGGCAAAACCGCGCTCGCGGTCCAGAGCGCGGCGGCTCTCGCCGCGAGCTACCCGGACGGCTGCGTGTGCCTCGACCTGCGCGGCCACTCCGCCGTGCAGGAGCCCATGACGCCCGCGGACGCGCTCACCCGGCTACTGCGGGAGTTCGGCACACCCTCCGCGGAGTTACCCCTCGACGCGGGCGAACTCGCCGAGCTGTGGCGCACGACGCTCGCACGGCGGCGGGCGGTCATCGTCCTCGACGACGTCGCCGACGCCGAGCAGGTCCGCCCGCTGCTGCCGCACGGCACGCCCTCCCTCGTCATCCTGACCAGCCGCCGCCACCTCACCGGCCTGCCCGCCGCGCGCGCCCTCCACCTCGACGTCCTCCCCGCCGCCGACGCGAGCGCCCTCTTCCGCCGCTTCGCAGGCGACGACCGCACCGCCGACGAGGAGGGGGTCGCCCGGATCGTCCACCTCGTCGGATACCTGCCCCTCGCGATAGAGCTGGTGGCCAACCGCTTCCAGGCACGCCCCGCCTGGACCCTGGCCGCCCTCCACGACCGCCTCACCGGCCCCGACCGCCTGGACCAGATCCGCGACACCAGCGGCACCGCCCTGCGCACGGCCTTCCAGCTCTCCTACCTGGGCCTCCCTCTCCCCCAGCGCCAGGCCTTCCGCCGCCTGAGCCTCCACCCCGGCCCCGACATCACCGCCCCCGCGGCCGCGGCGATCCTGAACATCACGCCGGGGGCGGCGGAGGAAATACTGGAGCAGCTTCTGGCGGCGCATATGCTGCGCGAGCCGGTGGCGGATCGCTGCACGTTTCATGATCTTCTGCACGAATACGCCGTGCAATTGGCGACGGGCGAGGACGGCGAGGCGCTGCGCGAGCACATCACCCTGCGGCTGATCCACTACTACGTCCACACCGTGGACCAGGCAGATCGCGTGGCCTATCGTCGCCGGCCCCGCGATTCCGGCGACGCCGACGCGACCCCGGCACCGTTTACTGACGCACCCTCAGCAATTGCCTGGCTGGCGGCGGAGCGCGAAAACGTGCTCGCGGTGGAACGCATGGCGCACGCCCGCGGCCACACCGGGCTTGCAGCCCAACTCGCCTTCGCCGTATCGGGATACCTCAACGCCGAGTGCTTCTGGCCGCCCGCCGTCGACCTCCTCACCCGGGCGGTGTCCCACTGGGACACCGGTACCCCCACCCCGCGCCTGCCCCACGCCCTCGTCCGCCTGTCCGACGCCCTGGCCAGCATGGGCCGGTACGACCGCGCGGCCGACACCGCCTCCCGTGCCCTCGACCTGGCGGTCGCCCTCGCCGACCCCACCGCCGAGGCGGAGGCGCTTCGCGTGGCGGGGACCCTGTGCTGGCACAGGGGGGATCACCACCTGGCCCTCCGGAGCTTCGAGCGGGCCTTCACCGCCGCAGCGAAGTCCGGCGACAGGAGGCTGATTTCCCGCCTGCACAACAACGCCGGGGTCACACACCTCTATCTGGGCGACTACGACATGGCGCTGGAGCACTTCCAGAGTGCCACGGACGGATTCACCGAGACCGGCGACATGGAATTCGCGGCGGTGGCACAGAACAACGTCGGGGACCTGTTCCAGCGAAAGGGGGAATTCGAGAAGGCCCGGCGCGCGTTCCAGGAATCGGTGCGCCGGCTGGACGACTCGGGAAACCGCCACGCCCAGGCGACCGTGCGCTGCAGTCTGGCGGATGTCCTCACGGAGCTGGGGCAGCCCTCGGCCGCCATGGAATTGTGCCGGGAAGCACTTTCCGTCTTCCGGTCCCTGATAGACAGCAAAGGCGAGGCGGACACCCTCATCAGCATGGGCGGAGCATTCCGCGCCCAGGGCGAGCACGGCCCGGCCGCGGAGAGCTTCGCCGAGGCCCTCCGCCTCGCGCAGGACATCGGCGCAGCGCACCAGGAGACGCAGGCCCTGCGGGGTCTCGCCCAACTGGAGCTGGAAGCGGGCCGGCTCGGCACCGCCGCGCACCACGCGCGGGCGGCCCTCGCAACGGCCGTCAGGACGCAGGATTCGGACGAGGTCGTCGAGACGCACGTCCTGCTCGCCGACGTCCACCGCGCCTCGGGGGCGCTGTCCGAGGCGGCCGCGCTATTGCAACGTGCTTTCGATGTCGCGCGTGCGCACAAGCACCGCGAGACGCAGAGCATTGGCCATCGCCTGGCGGAACTGCGGGGCCGACGGCCCACCTGACCGCCACGCGCGTAAACGCTTCCGGCGGTCACTGGCCGAGGGCAATTCGGCCATAACGAACGGCGGCGGCAGCGGTTTTGCACGCCGGAATAGCACAGGGGTACCGTGATCCACTCCCATGGATCACCAGCCCTCAGGAAATACATGCGCAAGACACGTACGCACATAACCATCGCGGCCTTCGTCGGCTGCCTGGCATGGGCGGCCGCAATCGGCACCGCGGAAGCAGCGACTCCCGGGCTCTCCACCCCGGCAACGGCAAGCATGGAGCATATGCCAGCGGCACGTCAAATCCCGGAGGCGTCCCTTTCCGCGCTTTCCCCCCTTTCCCCCCCGTCCGACCGGAGCCGGACACCCAAGGAGGTGCCGCACGCCGCGCCGACGATGCACGAGGACAAATGCATCATGCTCATCCTCACGGCCTGAGAACGACGGCAGCTCCCGCGGGACGGGCCGCCCACCGGCCCGCCCGCGGGCCCCGGGACACCCCGCCGGCAGGTGACCCGGCCCGGGCGGCGGGCGCCGGGTCCGCCCACTCCGGGCGGAAACGGTCACGCGGCCGCCTGCCGGGACACATCCTGGACTTCCGGATCTGCAAATTACACAGTGTTCCTTGCCAACTTGCGTTGCCCATGGGCATATTGTGACGTGGCGTCACCGCGGTCCGCCTGAACGCCTGGCACGTACGCCTCCCGTTGAGAGGAACGCACACCGTGGCCTTACCGAGCAACGACATCCCACGGCGGTCCGGTATCGGATCGTCCGGTACGGCGACGGCGTCCGCTTTCCGGCCGGGGGGCGCGATGACGGCGGGGCTGGGGTTCGCGCTTCCCGCGCGCGGGGAGGCGATCGCCGTGGCGCGGCGGCGGGTGCGGGCGTACCTGGGCGGGGCGGGGTGCGACTCCGACACCGTGGAGACGGCGGCGCTGCTGGTGAGTGAGCTGACGACGAACGCCGTGCGGCACACCGCGAGTCCGGTCTTCGAGTGCCGGGTGCACTTCGACGGGGTCAGGGTGCGGCTGGAGATCGAGGACCAGGGCGGGACGCCGGACCGGCCGGAGCGGCGGGAGCCGGGGCCGGGGGACGTGGACGGGCGGGGTCTGCTGCTCGTGGACGCGCTCTGCGCGCGGTGGGGTGTCGCCGAGGCGCCGTGCGGGGGGCGGGTCGTGAGCGCCGAGATCGTCCCGGGCCGGTAGGGACGCGCCCGCCCCGCGCACGGAACGCGGGGCGGCCGGCGCGAGGGCGGGTCAGGGCTTGCGGGCCACGCCCGCGTACATCGCGACCTCGTCGTCCCTGACGGAGTCCTCCGTGCCGGGCTCGGGGCGCCAGCGGTGGATGAGGGTGACGCCCGGCTCGGTCAGCTCCAGGCCCTCGAAGAACGGTTCGACGTCGGCGCGGGTGCTGTCGCGGACCGGGAGGCCGCGCTTGGTGTACTCGGCGGTGACGGTGCTCGCGTCCTCCGGGTCGGTGTGGGTGGTCACCGTGGTGATGGTGAGCATGCTGCCGGGGGCGAGCCGGTCGAGGTAGCCGCGGACGAGCGCGTACGCCTCCTCCTTGTCCAGCACGAACTGGAGGACGGCGATGAGCGACAGCGACACCGGGCGGCCGAGGTCGAGCGTGCCGGTCACCTCGGGCGAGGAGAGGATCGCCTCGGGGTCGTGCATGTCCGCCCGCAGGTAGGCGATCCTCCCCTCGGGGGTGCCGGTGAGCCGGGCCGCGGCGTGCACGAAGACGATCGGGTCCTTGTCGACGTAGACGACGCGTGCGGCCGGGTTCACCTCCTGGGCGATCTCGTGCAGGTTGGGCGACGTCGGGATGCCGGTGCCGATGTCGAGGAACTGGTCGATGCCCTGCTCGGCGGCGTACCGCACCGAGCGGTGCATGAACCTGCGGTTCTCCCGCATCGAGGTGCGCAGGTTCGGCCAGCCGGCGAGCATCTGCTCGGCCGCCTCGCGGTCGACCTGGTAGTTGTCCTTGCCGCCGAGGATGAAGTCGTAGACGCGCGCGGAGTGGGCGACGCTCGTGTCGATCAGGGGCGGTTCGCCGTCCGCTGCGTCGGCGTCGGGCCGGGCCAGGTCCTCGGACATGCGTTGCATCCCTTCGCTGCCGGGCACCGCCCGCCCCTCCCGGCCTGATCCGGGAGGGCCGCGCTGAACGGCGGCGCCGCCGTCACTGCTGAGCCGTCACATCGCCACCACCGTACGCGAGTTGGCGCCGCCGTCAGGGCCGGGTGGGCAACAACGCCGATGCTGCCTGACGTTCACGGGGTGAGGTGGTGGGCGGTGCCCGCGCGCAGGCCGAGGGTGCGGTGGGCGCCGGGCCAGCGGACGGTGAGGGTGGTGTCGCGCGCGGCCCGCAGCGTCGCCGCCGCCAGCACGCCGTCCGCCCACGTCAGCCGCTCGACGGTGACCGCGCCGTGCGCGCGCAGCCCGCTGACCGCGCCCTCCGGCCACGCGGGCGGCAGCGCGGGGAGCAGCAGCAGTTCGGGGCCGCGGTTCTGGACGAGCATCTCGGCGATCGCCGCCGCCGCCCCGAGGTTGCCGTCGATCTGGAAGGGCGGGTGCGCGCACAGCAGCGAGGGGTAGACCCCGCCGCCGTCCGTGTCGTCCCCGACGGGCCGCAGCATCACGCCGAGCAGCCGGTGCGCGGCGGCCCCGTCGCCGAGCCGCGCCCACAGGGCGGTCTTCCACGCGGTGGACCAGCCGGTGCCCTCGTCACCGCGCAGCTCCAGGCTGCGGCGGGCGGCGGCGCGCAGCCGGGGGTCGGTGAGGGTGCGGCCGGGGTGGAGGCCGACGAGGTGCGAGACGTGCCGGTGGTGCGGCTCGGTCTCGGGGCGTTCGGTGTGCCATTCGAGCAGTTCGCCGCGGCTGCCCACGCCGGGCGGCCGCAGCCGGGGCAGGGCGGCGGCGATCTCGGCGACCAGTCCGGGATCGGCGGCGGGTCCGGCCTCGGCGGCGGATTCGGTGAGGAAGCCGAAGAGTTCGCGGGCGAGGGTGAGGTCCATTGTGGTGGAGCGGTCCACGGACGCGGGTCCGTCCGGGGTCGCGAAGCGGTTCTCGGGTGAGGTGGCGGGCGCCGTGACCAGGTGCCCCGCGGGGTCGTCGGGGTCCTCGTGCAGCAGCCCGAGCAGGAAGCGGGCGGCTCCGGCGGCGACGGGCCAGGCGTGCTCGCGCAGGAAGCGGCGGTCGCGGCCGTAGCGCCAGTGCTCGGCGAGGTGGAGGCTGAGCCAGGCACCGCCGAGTGGCCAGCTGGACCACACGGGGTCGTCGTTGCCGTCGCCGACCGGCCAGGTGGCCCGCCACAGGTCGGTGTTGTGGTGGCACGTCCAGCCGTCCGTCCCGTACAGCTCGCGGGCGACGCCCTGTCCGGCGTCCGCGAGGTCGGCGACCAGGTCGAGCAGCGGGCCGTGGCATTCGGGGAGCGCGGTGGACTCCGCGGGCCAGTAGTTCATCTGGGTGTTGATGTTGACGGTGTAGTCGCAGTGCCAGGGCGGGGTGACGGAGTCGTTCCACAGCCCCTGGAGGTGCGCGGCCTGCGTGCCGGGGCGGGAGCTCGCCAGCAGCAGGTAGCGGCCGAAGTCGAAGAGGACGGCGGCGAGTTGCTCGTCCCTCGGCCCGGCCTGCGAGGCGCGCAGCCGTACGTCGAGCGGGGCGGGCGCGTGCTCGCCGGATCCGATCCGCAGCCGTACCCGGCCCATCGCGGCCGCGTGCCCGGCGGCGTGCGCGGGCAGCAGGTCCGCCGCCCGGCCGCGGGCGAGGGCGACGGCTTCGGCGGCGCGGGCGAGGCACTCCTCCGGGTCCGTGCGCGGGGCGCGGTTCCAGGCGGTGAAGCCGGTGCGGACGTCGACGAGGATGGTGCACCCCGGGGCGTCGCGCACCCGCAGGCAGCCGTCCGCGGCCTCGACCGTGCCGCCGTCGCCACCGCCGCCGTCCTGGCCGCCGCCTTCGCGGTGGCAGTGCACGCGGGCGAGCGCGGCCGCGGCCATGCCGCCGTCGCCGTGCTCGACGACCGGGCGGTGCCCTTCGTCGTCGCCGACGTGCGAGGGGGCGTGCAGCAGCAGTGCGATCCCGTCGCCTCCCACCGTCCGTACGGAGTGCCGCAGGTGCGGTGTGCGCCAGCTCAGCTCGGCGGACAGGCGGCCGCCGCCGGGGGCGCGCAGGCCGATGACGAGGAGCCCGGTGGCGGTGTCGGCGAAGACGGTCTGCTCGGCGCCGTCCGCGACGTACCGGGCCACGCCCGTGCCGAGGTCCAGTTCGCGGAAGCGGAAGGGCAGGGCCGCGCCGTCCTGCCCGGTGACGCGCAGCACCAGGTCGCCGACGGGCTGGTACGCCTCCGCGCCCCGGCCCTGCGCGGCCTTGAGCCGCTCCCCCGCGGCGGTGTGGCGCCCGGCGCGCAGGTCGGCGCGGACGTCGTCGAGCAGCCCCGCGGGCACGGCGGGACGCCCCGCGGGCGGCGGCCCCGACCAGAAGGTGTCCTCGTTGAGGGAGAGCCGCTGGTCCTCCGGCGGACCCCAGACCATCGCGCCCAGCCGCCCGTTGCCGACGGGCAGCCCGTCGACCCAGCGCGCGGCGGGGCGGTCGTACCAGACCGGCGAGGACGGCTCCGGCGTCACGTACACGGCAAACCCCTGCTCACGTCAGCTCCCCAGCCGCGGGTGAGCCTACCTCCGCGGTCCCGGCGGGGGCCATGGCGGAACCCCCGCCGGGACCGGCGGCGCGCTGCTCAGGCGCCCGGACGGGCGAGCAGCAGCTCGGTGTTGTGGTCCCCGGCGGCGCCGAGCTTGGCGGCGGGCGTCGCGTAGGGGTCGTTGTAGGACAGCTCGCGGTAGAGGGCCGCGAGGCCGCGCTCGGAGGTGTCGCCGAAGTCGGTGGTGTAGGGCGCGGCGGACTCGATGAGGGTGGTGAAGAGCGACAGCGTGCCGTCGCCGTTGTCGGCCACCTCGATGACGCGGGCGTGCTGCGGGAAGTCCACGTGCGAGGCGGTGTTGATCTCCCAGAAGGACCGCTCCGCGACCGCGTGCGCGTGCGGGGTGATCTGGTTGGCGTGCGTGTGGCCGTTGATCCACGCGAGCACGTTCGGGTAGCGCTGGAGCAGGGACACCAGCTCGGCGCCGCTGTGCCGGGCCTCGAAGAGGTTGTACGGGTCGGGCAGCGTGTTGCCCATCGTCGTGCTCGTGTGGTGGCTGAAGACCAGCACGTACTGGTCCTGCGAGCCGCGCCGCACCACGTTGCCGTCCGTGTCGTACCAGTGGGTGGCGACGCTCTGGAGCACCGACTCCAGCCACTTCAGCTGCGCGGTGCCGATCGAACCGTCCGCCCAGCCCGCCCGGTTGGTGGTGTCCAGGCTGATGCCCAGCACGCCGGGGGCGACGGGGAAGGTGTAGTAGAGCTTGCCGCTGTCGGCCGCCGACTGCGTGAAGCCGTGGCCGTACGGGCCCGCACCGGTGTAGGCGGAGTTGAGGTGCGCGGCCGCGAACTGCTTGGGGGTGAAGGGTGCGCGGCGCGCGTCCGGGGTGACCTTGCGGACGGGGCCGGTGGCGAGCAGTTGGCCGAGCAGCACGACGGCGCTCGCCGGGTCGTGCTGGATGGCGTCGGCGAGCTTGGCGGCGGTCGCGGAGTCCAGGCCCTCGATCTTGTTGCCGCCGGTGTAGAGCGAGCCCAGCAGGCCGAGGTCCGGGAGGGTGCCCTCGATGCTGTCGTCGTGGTTGCCGACCGTCGTGTACCAGGGGGTGCGCAGGCCGGTGGCGGTGAACGGGCGCCCCGCGGCGCTCAGGAAGCCGGGCACCTGCGGGAAGCCCTTGGCCTTGTAGTCGTCCCGGAATCCCGACTCGGGGTTCCAGTAGGCGGAGGAGCCGGAGTTCTGCACGCCCTCGTAGCGGCTGGTGTCGCCGGTGGACGGGGTGACGGCGCCGCCGCTCATCACCGACAGGTACCAGTCCAGCTCGACGAGTTCGTGGTTGTCGGTGTTGTCGCCGGTGGCCATCACGAGCGAGAAGGGCCGGCCCGTGTACGGGCCGCCCGCCAGCGCGTTCACCCGCTCCACGAGGGACGCGGCGCCGCGTACCGTCAGCGTCTCGTGCGGGCGGTGGGCCGAGTCGATGAAGGGCGCCAGGTACTCGAACCGCACCGGTGACTCGGTGTCCGCGAGGTGCAGGTCGGTGAACTGCACGAAGGAGGCGAGGCCGGTGCGGCGGTCGTCCCGGCCCGCGGCGCCCGCGGCCAGCTCGGTCCGCACGACGACCGGCCACCCCGGCCCGGCGCCCAGCCGCACGTAGGGCCCCGTCCCCACCGGGGCCGCCACCTGCTCCAGCGTGGTGCCCGCCACCTGCACGGCCCGCGCCGCCGTGGTGGCGAGCGCGCGGTCGTACGCGGCGGCGGAGGCGTACGGGCTGTCCGCGAGCCCCAGTCCCGCGGCCACCGCCGCGGCACCACCGAGGAACCTGCGCCTGCTGTAAGAGGCCATGCCGAACTCTCCTGACGCGGTCGGAATGTCGTCCTCACCCCCCGCTTACCGGCGGGTAGTCTCCGTGCGCCAGCATCATGGCACTCCCTGTCCATGACGTGAACACGTCCTGACCAGGTGCGGTCGGTTTCCCCTCGCGCCCGGGGGATCCGGGCTCGCCCCCCGCGCGGGGGGCGAGCGTTCACGGCGGCGCGGGGCACCGCGCGGGCGACGGCCCGCCGGCCGGTGGTCCGGCACGGAGCGAGCCGCCCCCTCGGGCCGGTGACGCCCCGCGCGCGGACGGCCGGTCCCCGCGCCCCTGGGCAGGCCCGCCCGGCGGGGCGGGCTCCGAACGGTCAGCCCTCGAAGGTGAAGGCCCGCAGACGGGCCGCGCCGCGCACGGTGAGGGTCAGGTCGTGGACGCCGCCCGGCAGGGCGGGGAGGTCTGCCGAGACCGAGGTCCAGTGGTAGCGGGAGCCGGTCGAGGGGATCGCGAGGGCCGCGAGGAGCGAGCCGCCGGCGCGTACCTCCAGGGCCGCGTCGCCGGGCGCCTCGCGGGCGACCTCCGCGGAGAAGCGGCGGGCGCCGTCCAGGTCCGCGGCGCGGTAGAGGAGTTCGGCCGCTTCCCCGGCGGGGCAGACCGCGTCGCCCGCGGACCGTGTCGCGTCCACGAGCTGCACCCCCTCGTGGTCGTCGAAGTCCACCGCCGCGATCCGGCGGCCGACGACGGCGCGGGGCGCCGGTGCGGGTCCGGCGACGGTGAGCGGCGCGGCCAGCGGGAGCGAGCCCGCCGACCGCCCGGCGAGCACCTCGTACGCGCCGGGCTCGACGGTGAAGCGGCCCTCCCGTACCGACCAGTGCGCGAGTGCCTCCGCCGCGGCCAGCGGGAAGGTGAGCCGCGTGGACCCGCCCGCGGCGAGCCGGGCCTTGGCGTAGGCGGCGAGCCTGAGCCGCGGCGCCTCGTACGTCCCGGCGGCGCACGCCCGTACGTACAGCTGCACGGTCTCGACGCCCGCGCGCGTGCCGGAGTTGGTGACGGTGACGCTCGCGGTGAGGGTGCCGTCGGGGCCGACGGTGTCCGCGGACAGGCTGAGCCCGGAGAGCGTGAAGTCCGTGTAGGACAGCCCGTGCCCGAACGGGTAGAGCGGCGCGGCCCGGTGGTACTGGTACGTCCAGCCGGCCTTGATGATGTCGTAGTCGAGGCGCTCGGGCAGCGGGTCGTCCGCGCGGTACCAGGTCTGCGGGAGGCGCCCGGCGGGGTCGGCCGCGCCGAGCAGGACGGCGGCGAGGGCGTGCCCGGTCTCCTGCCCGGCGTGCGAGGTCCACAGCACCGCGGGGACGCGGGCCTCGGCCCAGTCCACGGCGTAGGGGTAGCTGCTCATGACGACGAGCACCGTCTCGGGGCGCACGGCGGCGACGGCCTTCAGCAGCCGCTCCTGCGCGGGCGGGAGGGTGATACCGGCGCGGTCCTGGGTCTCGCGGCCGTTGATGATGGGGTCGTTGCCGAGGACGACGACGGCCACGTCCGCCCGGGCCGCCGCGGCGACCGCCTGCCCGACGCCGTCCCGGACGACGGTGAGCGTGAAGTGCTCGGCGTCCTGCGCGTGTTCGGCGGTCATGGTGACCTCGCCGGTGGCCGGGTCCACGACCGCGTACCGCCCGCCGTGCACCGCGCGCAGCGCCAGCGCCCCGCCGTCGCCGGCCGGTTCGAGCCGGAAGGTCTCGTGCACGTCCCATCCCGCGGGCTGCACGCGGTCGGCGGCGAGCGAGGCGTCCGCGTCGACGAGCCCGGCGTAGCGCCCGGTGCGCACGTTCCGCAGGGTGAGCACGCCGAGGTCCCAGTCGAAGAGGTCGAAGAGCGCCGCCTCTTCGGCGGGAGCCGCCTCGTCATCGTTTCCGGCCGCCCCCACCGACAGCCGGGCGTCCGCGCCGAAGGCGCCGAGCAGACCGCCCGTCGAGGCGGACCGCAGCACGACACGGTCGACGCCCTCGACCGCCTCGGTGCTGCCGCCGACCGCCTCGACGGCCTCGCGCAGTCCGTCCGCGGCCGTCACCCGGTACGGCATCGTGCCGCTGTACCAGTCCTCGAAGAGGCTGTCCGCGAGCGGCCCGACGACGGCGACGCGCCGGCCCTCCGCGGCCAGCGGCAGCAGCGCGCCCGCGTCCCCCTCGGCCGCGGCGTTCTTGAGCAGCACGACCGCCTCCGTGGCCGCCCGCAGGGCGAGCGCCCGGTGCTCGGCGGAGTCGACGACCTCCCAGGGCGTGTCCGCGTACGGGCCGCCGTCCGGGTCGAACTCGCCGAGCCGGAAGCGGATCGACAGCTGCCGGCGCACGGCGCGGTCGACGTCTGACGCGGTGAGCAGCCCGCGGTCGAGGGCCTCGGTGATGCGGGCGACGGTCACGGAGGAGTCGTCGGCGTGGTCGGTGAAGCTGTCGATGCCCGCGAGCAGCGCGGCGGCGTGCGAGACGGCGTGGTCGTCGAAGTAGTGCTCGTCCTCGACGAGGTTGGAGGGCGCCTCGGCGTCGCTGACGACGTACAGTTCCCGCCCCGTCGGCTCGGCCCATCGCCGCAGCTCGTTCTCCAGCAGCGGAGTGACGTGGCAGGGGCGGCCGTTGACCAGGTTGTACGCGGCCATCACGCCGGTCGCCGACCCTTCGGCGACCGGCTGCCGGAAGGCCGCGAGGTCGTACTCGTGCAGCACGCGCGGGCGCACGCCGGAGGAGGTGGTGGTGCGGCCGTCCTCGTTGTTGTAGGCGAGGAAGTGCTTGAGGACGGGCGCGGTGCGCAGCCGCTGCGGGTCGTCGCCGGCCAGGCCGCGGCAGAAGGCGTGGCCGAGCCGCGCGGACAGCAGCGGGTCCTCGGAGTAGCCCTCCTCGTTGCGGCCCCAGCGCGGGTCGCGCAGCAGGTTCACGACGGGCGCCCAGGCCTGGAGGCTGGTGCGGCCCTCGCCGATGGAGGGGGCGCGGTGGTGGTGGTAGGCGCGCAGCTCGGTGCCGGTCGCGGTGGCGACCGCGTGCAGCAGCTCGTCGTCCCAGGTGGCGCCGAGGCCGACGGCCTGCGGGAAGACGGTCGCGGGGCCGAGCCAGCCGACGCCGTGGAGCGCCTCGGTGCCGGTCCGGAAGGCGCCGACGCCCAGCCGCGGGACGCCGGGGGCGTACTGGTGCAGCATCGCGACGCGCTCGCCGGGGGTGAGCCGGCCGAGCAGGTCGTCGACGCGCTCGCCGATCGGCAGCGACGGGTCGCGGAAGGGCAGTTGCCGCACAGCGGGGTCCACGGGCGGGTCCGCGGGCGGCTCGGCGGGCAGCTCGGCGGGCACGGAGACGGTACTCACAGCGGAAAACCCCTTGAGAAGTGCGGCGTTGGGCCGCGTCTGGAGGAGGAGAGGGCAGGCCGTACGTAAGCGGTGCGGGTGCCGTCGGCGGGCCGGGCAGCACGTGGACGGCGGGGGGAAGGAGCCCGCGGGTGCGCGGTCCAGGGCGGCTCCGGGACGGGCGGGCCACCGGGCGTCGCGGACGCGCCCGGCGGCACGCGGACACACACCCGAGGTGAAACGCTTCGACGCTGACATGCGGGTCGGTGCCGTGTCAACCATGTCACCGCGAATGATCACGAGGGGCCGGGAAAGCCGTTACTGTGCCCGGTTCACCGGCCCTGACCAGTGCCAATTGTCCTGACGTGGATGAAGAGCCGAACGCAGAAAAGTTTTTGCGCAACCACTTGTCGAACGTGTATGCCGTCGTTACTCTCACCGCAACGTCGAAGCGCTTCGATTGATGCGGACGGCATCCCCTCTCGCTGCGACGCCCAGGATTTCTCCCACCTGCCTTGCACGACGCTCGTCACGGAACCTCTCAGGCGAAGGGCCGCCCCATCATGAGCATCGAGTTGAACCGCAGATCCTTTGTGAACGGCGCGGTCGCCGTCGCCGGAACCGCCGCACTCTCCCCGCTGCTGGCCGCGTGCGGCGGCGGCGGCAAGAACAGCGAGACCAAGCGCAAGGGCGGCACGAACACCAAGAAGGGCGCCGCCGCGGCCCTCCCGGCGTACGTGCCGAGCAACGCCGTCCAGGCCGACATCCCCTCGGTGACCGGCGCCGCCGGGGCCGTCACCGACCCCGGCTTCCTCAAGTACCCGGCCAGCCCCACGAAGTCGGTCGCCGAGGTGCCCGGCGCGGGCGGCTCGTACACCACGCTGACGCCGCTGTGGGGCACCATCCCGTCGGCGAGCAACTCCTTCTACAAGGCCATGAACAAGGCGCTCGGCGCCACCCTCACCATGAAGCCGGCCAACGGCGTCACGTACGACACCACGATCACGACGCTCACCGCCGCCAGCAAGCTGCCGGACTGGGTGCAGCTGCCGGGCTGGTGGAACTCCAACTTCAAGGTCGGCGAGCTGTGCGGCACCCAGCTCGCGGACCTCACCCCCTACCTCGCCGGCGACAAGGTCAAGAAGTACCCCAACCTCGCGGCGCTGCCGACCGGCGCGTGGACGGCCGGCATGTGGCAGGACAAGCTCTACGGCATACCGAGCTTCTCCACCGGCTTCGGCCTGCCCGGCCAGTACTACTACCGGGCGGACATCTTCGAGGCCAAGGGCATCAACCCCGACGACGTGAAGTCGGCGGACGACTTCATGGCCCTCGGCAAGGAGCTCACCCACGCCAAGAGCAACGTGTGGGCGTTCGACGACGTGTGGCAGTACATGTTCCAGATCTTCGACTTCTCGTGGAAGTTCACCGTCACCGACGGCAAGCTGGTGCACAAGTACGAGCAGCCGGAGCTGCTGGAGGCCCTCAACTGGTGCTACAAGCTCGCCAAGTCGGGCTACATGCACCCGGACGCGCTGGCCGGCAACAACAACGACGCCAAGACCCGCTTCTACGCGGGCAAGGCCCTCATCAACGGTGACGGCACCGGCGCCTGGAACGAGGGCGACGCGCAGGCGGGCGTCGCGGCGAACAAGACCTACCGCCGGGGCTCCTTCAAGCCCTTCTCGGCGGACGGCACCAAGGCACCGCGGCTCTTCCTCAGCCCCTCGGCGGGCGAGTTCAGCTACCTCAACATCAAGCTCAAGCCGGCGCAGATCGAGGAGTGCCTGCGGATCGCCAACTACCTGGCGGCGCCGTACGGCACGCTGGAGTACCAGCTGGTGAACTTCGGCGTCGAGGGCACCGACTTCACGAAGGGCGCCAACGGCCCGACACCCACCAAGTCGGGTCTCGCCAACGTCCAGGCGCAGACGTACCCCTTCCTGGCCACCGGCGTGAACGTCATCAACAACCCTGACTTCCCGCAGGTCACCAAGGACCGCTGCGCGTGGAACGCCGAGGCGGCCAAGTACGCCTACAAGCCGGTGTTCTGGAACATGAACATCACCGTGCCGCAGCGCTACGCCACCGCGGACGCCGGGCAGGCCGTCGAGGACACCATCAAGGACGTCTACCACGGCATCAAGCCGGTCTCGGCCTTCCAGGACGCCGTCAGCACCTGGAAGGGCAGCGGCGGCGGCGACGCGATGGTCGCCTGGTACCAGTCGAACGTCCTCGACAAGCTCGGCACGGGCCAGTAAGGGGAGTCGGACCATGGCCTCGACCGTCGCCGACCAGGGCGAGGACGAACAGCAGCACCCGGGCGACGGTCCCGAGGGCGGCGGCGCCGGGAAGCCCTCCCGGCGCGCCGCCCGGCGGCAGGCCCGGCAGGCCCTCGCGGCCCTGCCCGACCAGAACCGGCTGACCTGGCGCATCCGGCTGCGCCGCGACAAGTCGCTGATCCTGATGACGCTGCCGGCGATCGCGCTGCTGCTCGTCTTCAACTACCTGCCGCTGTTCGGCACCATCACCGCCTTCCAGTACTACGACCCGCTGGACGGCATCCGGAACAGCGAGTGGGTGGGGCTCTACCAGTTCCGCCAGCTCTTCGGCGACCCGCTGTTCTGGCACGCGCTGGAGAACACCCTCTACATCAGCGCCGTGCAGCTCGTGCTGTTCTTCCCGATCCCGATCCTGCTGGCGCTGCTGCTCAACTCCGTCCTCAACTCCCGCCTGCGCTCGGTCATCCAGGCCATCACCTTCCTGCCGCACTTCTACTCGTGGGTGCTGGTCGTCACGCTCTTCCAGCAGATGCTGGGCGGCGCCGGCCTGCTCAACCACTTCCTGCGCCAGCACGACCTGGGCACGTGGGACGTGATGACCAACCCCCACACGTTCTCGCTGCTGGTGACCTCGCAGGTGGTGTGGAAGGACGCGGGCTGGGGCATCATCGTCTTCCTCGCGGCGCTGTCGGCCATCGACCAGAACCTGTACGAGGCCGCCGCGTCCGACGGCGCGGGCCGCTGGCGGCGGATGTGGCACATCACGCTGCCCGGCATGCGCAGCGTCATCGTGCTGATGCTCGTCCTGCGGCTCGGCAACACGCTGTCGGTCGGCTTCGAGCAGCTGCTCGTCCAGCGCTTCGCCGTGGGCCACGACGCGGCCGACGTCCTCGACACCTTCTCCTTCTACTACGGCATCGGGACCCAGAACTACAGCTACGGCGCTGCCGCGGGCATCTTCAAGAGCGTCATCTCGCTGCTGCTGATCTGGGGCGCCAACAAGCTGGCCCACCGCTTCGGCGAGGACGGACTGTACCGGAAATGACGACTCTCACCGCACCCCCCGCGCGGGTGCCCGCCCGCCGGCGCAACCCGAACCGCCCCGCCTGGGAGGAGGCCCCGTCCGCGGCCGGCCAGGGCGCCAAGGGCCTCACCCTCGGCGCCGTGGTGCTGCTCATCCTGCTGCCGCTCTACTGCGTGATCCTCACCAGCTTCTCCACGCCCGGTGCGATCAACCGGGCGGGCGGCCTGGTCATCGTGCCGGACGGCCTCACGTTCGACGCCTACACCACGATGCTCAGCGACGGCACGGTACGCCGGTCGCTGTTCGTGACGCTGGGCATCACCGTCGTCGGCACCGCGATCTCGATGGCCGTGTCGATCCTGTGCGCCTACGGCCTGTCCCGCGCGCGCTCGCTCGGCCACCGCTTCCTGCTGCTGCTGCTCGTCGTCACCATGTTCGTCAACGGCGGCCTGATCCCGACCTTCCTGGTCATCAACGGCCTCGGCGGGCTCGGCCAGTACTGGTCGCTGATCCTGCCGAGCGCGGTGAGCGTCTTCAACATCCTGGTGCTGCGCAGCTTCTACTCCAACACCGCCGGCGAGCTCATCGACGCGGCGCGGATGGACGGCGCGAACGAGTGGCGCATCCTGTGGTCGGTCGTGCTGCCCACCTCGCGCGCCGTCACCGCCGTGATCTCCCTCTTCTACGCGGTCGGCTACTGGAACACCTTCTTCAACGCCATGCTGTACATGCCGGCCGACAACCAGAAGTGGCCGCTGCAGATGGTCCTCTACGAGTACGTCAACCGGGGTATGAACATGCCAGGTCAGGTGAACAGCGGCTTCGGTGTCGCCGGCCACTCGCAGACGGCCCCGCTGTCCCTCCAGATGGCGGTGGTGGTCCTCACTCTGCTCCCCATCACCATCGTCTTCCCGTTCATGCAGAAGCACTTCGCCAAGGGCATGCTCACCGGCGCGATCAAGGGCTGACGCCGCCCACCCCAGACAGGGCCGGTCCCGCGCGCCCATCCCCCGCTGCGTGACGGGACCGGCCCCCGGGCGACACCATGGACAACCAGCGGCACGACACGAAGGGTCCACCAGCATGGTGACTTTGGCCGAGGTGGCCAAGCACGCGGGCGTCTCCGCGAGCACCGTCAGCTACGTCCTCAGCGGCAAGCGCTCCATCTCGACCCCGACCAGGGCGCGGGTGGAGAAGGCGATCAGCGACCTGGGGTACCACCCCAACGCGGGTGCCCGGGCGCTGGCCGGCAAGCGCTCGCACATCATCGCCCTGGTCGTCCCGCTGCGCACCGACGTCTACGTGCCGGTCATGATGGAGATAGCGATCTCCGTGACCGTCGCGGCCCGCAGCTTCGGCTACGACGTGCTGCTGATCACCAACGACGAGGGTCCCGAGGGGCTGCGCCGGGTCGCCGCGAGCGGGCTCGCGGACGGGGTGATCCTGATGGACGTCGAACTCGACGACGCACGCATCCCCGTGCTGCGCGAGACCGGCACGCACGCCGCGCTCATCGGACTGCCCGCCGACACCACCGGACTGGCGTGCGTGGACCACGACTTCGCGGGGGCGGGCGCGCTGTGCGCCGAGCACCTCGCCGACCTCGGGCACCAGGACATCGCCTTCATCGGCTACGCCCCGGCCGTCTACCAGCGGCATGCCGGCTACGCCGAGCGCACCCTCAGCGGCTTCCGCGAGCGCGCCGCCGAGCGCGGTCTGCGGGTGCTGCACCGCCCCTGCGAGGGCAGTTACGAATCCACCGCGGGCGCGCTGTCCCGTATCCTCGCCGACCGCCCCGACACCACGGGCTTCGTGGTGCAGAACGAGGGCGCCATCGGCCCGCTGCTGAGTCTGCTGCGCACCAGCGGCCGGGTCGTGCCGGAGGACGCGTCGGTGGTGGCGCTGTGCCCCGAGCCGCTGGCCGAGCAGTACTCGCCGCGGCTGACCGCCGTGACCGGCCCCGCGCACGAACTCGGACGCCAGGCGGTGCAGTTGGTGATGAACCGGCTGGAGGACCGGGCCACCGCCGAGGTCAGCCTGCTGACGCCGGTGCTCACCGCGCGCGAGAGCACGGGCCCCGCACCGTTGCGCTGATCCCTTCCCGCCCGCCTCCTCCCGCCCCCGATGGACTCCGTCCCCGAAAGGCTCCGCCATGCCCACCTGCCGTCCGCCCGGCGCCGAACCGCACGCCGCCGTGAGGGAGCCGAGGCCGTGAAGCGCGGCAAGGACAGCACGGCGGAAAGCCCCGTGACCGGCCTCGTGCGCCGGCTCGGCGGGCGGCTCGCCTTCGGCGGCGACTACAACCCCGAGCAGTGGGACGAGGCCGTGTGGAAGGAGGACGACCTCCTGATGCGCTGGGCGCACGTCAACCTCGTCACCGTCGGGGTCTTCTCCTGGGCGCTGCTCGAACCCGAGGAGGGCCGCTACGACTTCGGGTGGCTCGACGCCCACCTCGACCGGCTGCACGCCGGGGGCGTCGCCGTCGACCTCGCCACCCCGACCGCGTCGCCCCCGCCGTGGTTCACCCTCGCGCACCCCGACGCGATGCCCGTCACCGCCGAGGGCGTACGCCTCACGCACGGCAGCCGGGACACGTACTGCCTGGCCGCGCCCGCCTACCGGCAGGCCTGCGTGCGCATCGCGACGGCGCTCGCGCAGCGGTACGGCGACCACCCGGCCGTCGCCATGTGGCACGTCCACAACGAATACGCCACCGTCTGCCACTGCGACCACGCCGCTGCCGCCTTCCGGGTCTGGCTGCGCGCCCGGCACGGCACCCTGGACGCCCTCAACGACGCCTGGGGCACGGCCTTCTGGAGCCAGCGCTACGGCTCCTGGGAGCAGATCGAGCCGCCGCGCGCCACCCAGTGGCACCGCAACCCCGCACTCGCCCTGGACTACCGCCGGTTCTGGTCCGACCTCGCCCTCGACGCCTACCGCGAGCAGCGCGACGCGATCCGTGCGCACACCCCGGCCGACCGCCCCGTCACCACCAACCTCATGCTGCCCGGCTACCAGGTCCTGGACCTGTGGGCGTTCGGCCGCGAGGTCGACGTCGTCGGCATCGACCACTACCCGGCGGCTCCCGGTGTCGACGCCGCCGCCGACACCGCCTTCGGCGCGGACCGCGCCCGCTCCTTCGGCGGCGGCAGGCCGTGGCTGCTGATCGAGCAGGGCGCCAACACCGTCTACACCGAGGGCCGCACGCTGCCGAAGGAGCCCGGCGACCTGCTGCGGCACACCCTGGCGCACATCGCCCGCGGTTCGGAGGGCGCGCTCTTCTTCCAGTGGCGCCAGTCCCGCGCGGGGGCGGAGATCTGGCACTCCGCGATGGTCCCGCACGCCGGGCCCGACTCCCGTGTCTTCCGCGAGGTCACCGACGCGGGCGCGGTGGTGTCCCGGCTCGGCGAGCTGGCCGGCTCCGTCGTACGGCCGCGCGCCGCCGTGCTGCACGACTCCGACTGCTGGTGGGCGCTCGACGGCCAGGGCCTTCCGTCGGCAGCCCTCGACTACCACCGCGAACTGCGCCGCGCGCACCGCGCGTTGTGGGACGCCGGGGTCACCGCGGACCTGGCGCACCCCGACGACCCGGACCTCGGGCGCTACCCCCTCCTCGTCGCCCCCGCGCTGTTCCTGCTCTCCGACGCGGCCGCCGAGCGCCTGCGGGCGTACGTCCACGGCGGCGGCACACTGCTCGTCCAGCACTTCGCGGGCGTCGTCGACGAGCGCCACCACGCGCGCCTGGGCGGCTACCCGGCCGAGCCGCTGCGCGTCGCACTGGGCGTACGGGTCGAGGAGTACCGCCCGCTCGCCGCGGACGCCGTGGCCGTCCTCTCCGACGGCTCGCACGGCACCGAGTGGAGCGAGCTGCTGCGCCTCACCGACCCCGCCGAGGCCGTCGCCCGCTACACCGAGGGGGCACTGGCGGGCGAGCCCGCCCTGACCCGCCACGCGTACGGCGCCGGCACCGCCTGGTACGCCTCCACCCGCCTCGACGACCCCTCGTACGCGGCCCTCACCGCCCGTCTGCTCAGCGAGTCCGGCGTGCGGCCCGAGGCCCCCGTCCCCCCGGGTGTCGAGGCCGTCCGCCGCCACTCCCCGGCCGGCGACCGCAGCTGGCTCTTCCTGGTCAACCACACCGCCGCCCCCGCCACCGTCGCCGCCGCGGGCCACGACCTCCTGACCGCCCGCACCATCCCCCCCGCCGGCCTCACCCTCCCCCCGGGCGGCACCGCGGTCCTCCGCCAGGACGCTCCCGGGTCCTCCTGACCGGCCGGCGCACCGCCCCGCCCCACGCCGGGGCGGTGCGCCGGCCCCTCCGCGGGGGCGCTTCCCGGGACCGCGGGCACCCGCCCACTTCTTCTCCGCCTGACGCGTTCGCGCCCCGGCGGGCAGCCGCTTCGGCCATACTGTCCCCCGAAATCTCGGGGGACACGGGGGGATTCATCATGCGCGCAGTGCCCGCGGCCATCGCCGCCCTGCTCATCACCACGGCCGGCCTGACCGCATGCGGCGGCGGTTCCAGCGGTTCCGGCGGCAAGAGCAAGACCGCCGACCAGGTCCAGGTCTGTGTGGACGCCACCCTCGACGCCGACCGCTACGTCATCGACATCCGCTCCAACCTCCAGCTGGCCCGCCCGCTCAACAGCAGGAGCGGGCCCTTCGACGACCCCATGCAGGCCACGTACATCGCACAGGTCCACGCCGACGCCAATCAATGGCGCCTGCACACGGAGGAGTTGGAGGCGAAGGACATCACCCCCGAGCTCCGCAAGGCCATGGACACCCTGATCGCCGCCCTCAAGCCCCTCGAAGACCAGACCGAGAGCAGCCTCTTCGGGCCCCCGACCCCCGACAGCACGATGGAGGTCTACCAGGCGCAGCTGAAGAGCCAGCTCTGCAACTAGGCCGGGCGAGGACGCCGTACCGCGGCCGTGCGCGGGAAGGCCGTCGTCGCGGGGCTGCGGCTACGCTGAGCGCATGGACGATCATGTGCTGCTCGTCGCCGAGATGGTGTGCAGACCCGAGGACGCGGACGAGTTCGGCCGGCTGCTGGAGGACTTCGGGGCCGCGTGCCGCGCGGAGGACGGGTGCCTGTCGTTCGAGGTGCTGCGGTCCGGGGGCACGCCGGGGCGGTTCGTGAGCATCGAGCGCTACACGGACGGGGCGGCCTTCGCGGCGCACCGGGCGTCGGAGCACTTCCGGGAGGTCGGGCTCGGACGCGTCATGCCGCTCACCACCGCCCGGGAGGTGCGGATGTACGTGCCCGCGGGGGACGTCACGCCCGCGGCGGGCTGAGTCAGGGGGCGTCGGAGCCGGAGGGGTCCGGCACCGTGTTCACCGGCGGGGTGCAGCGGCGGATCGGGCCGTCGTAGTGGCAGCCCGCGGGGGTCTTGTGGTCGCGCGTGGCGTAGATCGCGACACCGAAGGCGACGAGGGTCACCGCCACGAGGACCGCGATCCACCCGCCCGACAGATTGCCGCGCCCTCTGCCCGTTCCCGCCATGGCACTGTCCCCGTCCCCCGTTTGCCGCTCCGGCAGTCGGCCAGAGCCTAGTGGTCTGCGTCGTGCAGGCCGACCGGGAGAAGCGGATCAGGAGGGACCGCAGCCTGCCCGCACCTGGTCTCCGGCGCGTCGGGCAGGACGACGTGGCGGCACGCCGTCGCGGTCAGATACCGAGACCGCCTGCGACGCGCGTCTCCTGACGAGTGAACTCACCTGTCAGCAGCGGCATCACCTTGCTGATGGAAGCCTTCACCTCGGGCAACTGCAACGACGCGGCCTGGTGCTCCTTGCTCTCCCACACCTCGCTCACCCACACGGTGTCTTCGTCGGTGGCCGATTCGGTCACGATGTAGAGATGGCATCCCGCTGTGCGCAGAGCGTGAGCGCCGGCGACCAGTACGGCGACCACCTCCGCGCGGTGACCAGGTTTGACCTTCATCGAACCGATGTAGCCGTAGTGCATGTCACTCCTCTTGGGTCACGAACGAGACGCGCGCAGGAGAATACCGGACACGTGTTCGAAAGTGCAGCAGTGCCGCGGATCCCCCCGCTCCTCGGGCGAACCACGGCCCACCCCGTGGACGCCAATCTACGACCGATTTCTGACCAGCCACCAGGCACGACACCGGCTCCGGCGTCAACCCCCGAAGGACTTCCGGAGCCGACCACCTAAGGTGCGGGGCATGGTGGTGCAGGGAGCACAGAACACAACAGGGCCCATCCCACGCGGTGTTGCCGTCGTCGTACGGGACGGCAGGGTGCTGCTCATCAAGCGGTACCTGCGGCGGGAGCGCGCCGGCGACTGCGCCATGTGCGCGGGCACGGGAGCGGAGGGCCCCGAGTGCCGGGGCCACCGCTACGCCGTGCTGCCCGGCGGGCACGTGGAGGACGGGGAGAGCCACGAGGACGCCGCCGTACGGGAGTTGGCGGAGGAGACGACCCTGCGCGGCCGGGCGGCGGAGCTGCTGTGGACGGGGCTGCACAACGGGCGGCCCGCCTCGTACTACCTCATGGCGGACGTCACCGGCACGCCCGTCCTGTCCGGGCCCGAGGCCGAGGAGGACTGCGCGGAGAACCGCTTCGAGCTGCGCTGGGCCGGGCCGGACGACCTCGACGCGCTCGGCCTGCACCCCGCCGACGTGCGCGAACCCCTCGCCCGGCTGCTGCGCGAAGGGCGCTGAAAGGCGTTGATCACGGGCGCGCGCCCGACGTAGGTTCCGTGCATGACGAACGTACGCCTCGGCGTGATGTACGACCGCGACTGGGATCCGGCCGGGCTCGCCGGCTTCGCGCGGCAGGCGGAGGAGACCGGGCTCGACGACCTGTGGGTCGTGGAGGATTTGGGCTGGAACGGCGGCGTCTCCGCCGCCGCGATCGCGCTCGGCGCGACGACGCGGCTGCGGGTCGGCATCGGGATCGCGCCCGCGCCGCTGCGCAGCCCCGCGCTGCTGGCGATGGAACTGGCCACGCTGGAGCGGGCGTTTCCGGGGCGGCTGGTCGCCGGGATCGGGCACGGCGCCTCCAACTGGATGGCCCAGGTGGGCGTCGCCCCGCGGTCGCCGCTGGCGATGCTGGAGGAGACGATCACGGCCGTGCGGGCGCTGCTGCGCGGTGAGAAGGTGGAGCTGGACGGGCGCGAGGTGCGGCTCGACGGGGTGCGGCTGGTGCACCCGCCGCACAAGGTGCCGCCGATCGTCGCCGGAGTGGTGCAGCCGCGCTCGCTGGAGCTGGCCGGGCGCGTCGCGGACGGCACGCTGCTCGCCGAGGGCCATGGCCCGGACGACGTCCGCACCGCGCGGGAGCTGGCCCGCAAGGGCGGCGCCGGGGACGGCTTCGGCGTCGTCGCCTACGCGGCGGGCGCGGTGGACGACGACCCGGGCCGGGCGGCCGGCGCGCTGCGGGAGTTCCTGGCGGGCCAGGGCTCCTGGCTGGGCAAGACGGCGGACGAGCTCTTCAGCGTCTCCGGTACGGCCGCGCAGGCCGCCGCGCGGGTGGACGAGCTGGTGGCGGCGGGCGCGGAAACCGTCGTCCTGCGCGTCTTCGGCCCCGAGCCGCTGCGCCAGATGGCCGCGCTGCTCGCGGCCCGGGCGAAGGCCGCACCCACCGGCTGACCCACCCGCCCCGCCACCGCCCGCCGCCGCCGCACCCACCGACCGACTCACCCGTCACGTCACCGCGTGCTGCACCCGCACCCACCGGCCGACCCACCCGCAGCGCCGCCGCCCGCTTGGCGCCCCAGCGGCCCGGCCGCCCGGCGGATCGGCGGATCGGCGGATCGGCGGACCAGCAGCCCGGCCGCCCGGCGGACCGGCGGACCGGCGCCCCAGCCGCCCAGCCGCCTGGCCGCCCGGCGCTCCCGCGGGTCGGCTTCCCGTCGTGCCCTACGCCCCGATCGCCCGCACGTTGGGCGCCCCGTGCAGCTCCCCGCGGTCCGACAGCAGGCGGCGCAGGCCGCGTTCGGTGGCCGGGTCGGCCGGGGTGAGGGCGACGAGGAACTGCTCGGAGCCGTCGCAGGTGGCCAGGACGTCGTAGCGGACCGTCAGGTCACCGGCCGCCGTGTGCCGCAGGCGCTTCGTGCCGTGGCTGCGGGTACGGACGGTGTGGTCGTCCCACCACGTGGCGAAGTCCGGGCTCACCGAGCGCAGTTCGGCCACCAGCGCCCGCAGCCGCGGGTCGTCGGGGTGGCGGGCGGACTGGGCCCGCAGGTTGCCCACCGTCTCGCGGGCCACGCGCTTCCAGTCGAGCTGGGCGGCGCGCAGCCGCGAGTCCGGCGCGAAGAGCAGCCGCGCGGTGTTCGCGGCCCCGCCCGTGCCGAAGTCCTCGCCGAAGAGGGCGGATGCGGCGGCGTTCCACGCCAGGACGTCCATCCGGAAGTCGACGACGTAGGCGGGCCACAGCGGCATGCCGTCCAGCAGCACGCGCAGCGAGTCGGCGACGGGGACGGGTGCGTACGCGATCGGCGGCGCCTCCCCGCGCGCGACCAGGTGCAGGTGCTGGTGTTCGCTGGGCGAGAGCCGCAGGGCTTCGGCCACCGCGTCCAGCACGGCGGTGCCGGGCAGGCCCACCCGCCCCTGCTCCAGCCGGATGTACCAGTCGATGCTGACGGCGGCGAGCTGGGCGACCTCCTGCCGTCGCAGCCCGGGGGTGCGGCGGCGTCCCGTGTCGGGCAGGCCGGCCTCCTGCGGGGTGAGCCGGGCGCGCATCGCCCGCAGGAATTCCGCCAGTTCGGGGCGCCGCGGCCCGCCGCCCCGCCCCCGCCCGCTCTGCGCCGTGACACTCATGCCGCCCATGGTCCGCGGTGCCGCCCGCGCCCGTCCACCGGGAAACGCGCGGGAGCCTGGCACTGCGGATGCCAGGTTCCGCACGGCCTTCCCCGCCCATCGCGCGCCGCCCGATCGTGGAGGCACACCCGAGGAACACGACGTCACCGGAGGACGCCATGAGGACCACCGCCCGCACCGCCACCGCCGTCGCGGCGGCCACCGTCGCCGTCGCCGCGGCCGGCGCCGTCACCGCCCACGGCAGCACCCCGCGGCAGCCGGCGTACGGCCACCAGCAGATCCGCTCGGGTATCCCGCAGGGCGCCGCGCGCTTCGGTGTCAGCAGCCCCGACGTGCGGGACCACGGCACCTTCCCCGCCGACGCCTGGGCGAACGCCTTCGGCTGTGCGGGCGGCAACCGGCAGGTCCGGCTGTCCTGGCAGGGCGCGCCCGCCACCACCCGCAGCTACGCCGTCACGATGTACGACCCGGACGCGCCGTCCGGTGCGGGCTTCTGGCACTGGGAGACGTGGGACATCCCGGCGTCCGCCCGCGCCCTGGGCGCGACCCCGCCCGCGGGCAGCGTCGTCGGCACCAACGACGCCGGGGCGAAGGGCTATCTGGGACCGTGCCCGCCGGCCGGGGACATCACGCACCATTACCGGATCACGGTCTACGCGCTGGACGTCCCGAGCCTGGGCCTGCCCGCCGGGACGCCCGCGAGCGTCACGACGTTCACGATGTCGGGCCACGTCGTGGGCCACGCGGACATGACGGTGACCGCCCGCCGGTGACACCCCCGGGGCGTGTCCGGCACATCCCGTCTGCCCGGCGGCGCCGGGCGCGCCTTAGCGGGCGCGCCTTAGCGGGCGGGCCGCGCCGGCCCGCGGAAGGGCAGCGTCTGCCGGTAGACGACGCTCGTGGAGGTGCTGCCGAATCCGGCCAGCTCGTCCACGAGCGTCTCCAGGTGCTCCATCGACGTCGCCGCGACCTTGAGCGTGTAGCAGTCGTCTCCCGTGGTGCGCAGGCACTCCAGGATCTCCCGGCGGTCGGCGAGGAGCCGGTGCAGCAACTGGTGGCGGTTGCCCGGGTACTTCAGCCGCACGACGGCGAGCACCGGATAGCCGGCCTTCGCCAGGTCGACCGCCGCGTGGTAGCCGGTGACGACGCCGAGCGCTTCGAGCCTGCGCACCCGCTCGGTGGTGGCCGACGCGCTCAGCCCCACCCGCCGCCCCAGTTCGCTGAGCGGGACGCGGGCCTCCTGCTGCAGCTGCCCGATGATCGCCCAGTCGACGTCGTCGAGTTCATCGGGATTCACGGCCATACGGTGATCCTACCGGGAGATTCACCACAACAGGCCCGCAGGACGGGGAGAAGTCCCTTCATCGCGGCGCATCCGCCCGGATAGCCTCGGCTTCATGCAACTAGGCGTCAACGTCCCGAACTTCGGACCGGGCACCGACCCGGGTGTCCTGCGCGAGTGGGCGGAGCGGATCGAGGGGCTCGGCTACGACCTGCTCATGATGTCCGACCACGTGACCGTCACCCCGGACGTCGCGGAGCGCTACCCCGAGCCGTTCTACGACCCCTTCACCACGCTCGCGTGGCTGGCCGGCCTCACCCGCACCGTACGGCTGGGCACCACCGTGACCGTGCTCCCCTACCGCCACCCGCTGCTGGTCGCCCGCATGGCCGGGGGGCTGCAACGGCTGAGCGGCGGACGGTTCGTGCTGGGCGTCGGGGCGGGCTGGTCCGCCCAGGAGTTCGCCGCCCTCGGGGTGCCCTTCGCCGACCGCGGCCGCCTCACCGACGAGCACCTCGCCGCCCTGCACGACGCACGGCCCGGCGGGGAGACGCCCGTACCGCTGTGGGTCGGCGGCAGCAGCCGGGCGGCGGTCCGGCGAGCGGTCCGGCACGGCGACGCCTGGCATCCGCTGCGCGTCACCCTGCCCTGGCTGCGCGCCGCCCTCGCCGCGCACCCCGGCCTGCCCGCGCTCGCACCCCGTATCGCCTTCGACGTCACCGCCGCGCCCGCCACCGGCCCCGACCGCCCCGCCGGTGTCGGCACGCTGGAGCAGATAGCCGGCGACCTCGCCGAGCTGGAGCGCCTCGGCGCCTCCGCCGTCGTCCTCGACCCCTACCAGGGGGACCCGCAGCAGACCCGCACACCAGAACCGGCCTGGCAGGCCCTCGCCGACCTCGCCGCCCTACGGAGGACCACCCCATGACCGACCCCTCGTCCGCCCAGGACCCCGGCACCGGCTCCGATCCCGGCACCGGCACCGTGCTCACGCCCGCCGACGAGGCCCTGCTGCGGCGGGCCATCGCGATCGCCGCCCGCGCCGTCGAGATCGGCGACGCGCCCTTCGGCTCACTGCTGGCCGGCCCGGACGGCACCGTGCTCGTCGAGGAGCACAACACCGTGCGGCGGGACGACGACATCACCGCCCACCCGGAGCTGAAGCTCGCCCGCTGGGCCGCCCGCGAGCTGGACGCGGAGGAGGCCGGCCGCACCACGATGTACACCAGCTGCCAGCCCTGCTCGATGTGCGCGGGCGCCATCATGCGCTCGGGGCTCGGGCGGGTGGTGTACGCGCTGTCCACCGGCCAGCTCGTCACGCTGAACCCGGAGTCGGGGGCCTGGCCGACCGTCCCGCTGGGCGGGCCCGCCCTCTACGACGAGGCCCGGGGGCCCGTCGAGGCGTACTACGGCGGCGCCGGCGCCACGGGGTGATCACGGGTTTCGGGACGCCCTCGCAGGTCTGATACGCTGATCCAGCGACAACGGCCTGCGGGCGGTGCCCGGCCGGTCACGGAGGGCAAGGCTCTCGGGAGTCGCGGAAAACCAGTGCGAGAGCATGGCATCTGATGTGTCAGACTTGTTCCGCACACAAGCAGTACGAAGCAGTGCAAGCAGTAGAGCAGTACAGCAAGGTCCTGTGGAGCAGTTTGGAGTGCTCGCCACCCTGTCAAGGTGGAGGCCGCGGGTTCAAATCCCGTCAGGACCGCTGCGGCTGGGTAGCTCAGTTGGTACGAGCGACCGCCTGAAAAGCGGTAGGTCGCCGGTTCGACCCCGGCCCCAGCCACCGCACGGTGGAGGCCCCGTTCCCGCAAGGGACGGGGCCTCCACCGTTTTCGCGTTTCTGCGGCCTCAGCGCCCGCCCGGATGCCGGTGCCGCCACACGACGAAGACCGCGGTCGACACCGCGGCCCAGCCCGCGAGCACCAGGAACGGGAACGCGTGCTGGTGCCCCCCGAAGTAGACGGCGGTGTGCTGCGCGTTCACCGAGCCGCCCGGCGGCAGCCACTGCCCGATCCGCCCCAGCAGCGAGGGCAGCAGCGGCCACGACACCGCGCCGCCCGAGGACGGGTTGCCCAGCAGCACCATCAGGCCCCAGGTCGGGAGCATCGCCCACCGCCCGACGAGCGTGTTGAACATCGTGAAGACCATGCCCGACGTGAACATCGTGAACGCCAGGATCGCCCATGACTCCGCGAAGGGCAGTCGCAGCGCGCCCAGTCCCCAGTCCACGACCGCGGCGATCGCGAAGCCGCCGAGCATCGCGTAGGCGACGATGAAGGCGATCCGCTCCGCGGGGTTCAGGGCGCGGGCGTGCACGCTCAGCTGGATGGCGCCGACGAAGCCGAGGATCACGGCGGCCAGCGAGATGTAGAAGATCGCGAGCCCGCGCGGGTCGCCCTTCTGCAGCGGGTTGATGTCGCTGACGGTCACCGGCACGCCGATCGCGCCGCCCACCGCGGGCGCGGTCTGCGCGAGCAGTTCGGCGACGCTCGCGCCGGACGCCGAGGACACGTACAGCCGCGGTGCGCCCATCGCCTCCCCCACCTCGGCCCGGCCCGGCTCCCGCAGGATGGCGAAGACCCGCTGCTCCTCGACCGCGTCCTCCGCCTGCGCGAAGGTGTCGTAGTGGTGGAGCTTCAGCGACGCCCCGAGCGCCTTCTCCATCCCGGCCACGAACTCCGCCCGTTTGACCTGCGAGGTCGGGATGCCGGTGACGGCCGTCGGGATGAACCGCGGGGTGGGGTTCGCCATGGCGTAGGTGTACGAGCCGGCGAACAGGCCGGCCGCCGCGGCGATCAGGACGACCAGCACGCAGGCGGGCCAGAAGGGTGACTGCCGCAGCTGCCTCCACCCCGCCGCCGCCCTCGCCCTCATACGGTGCACGCTAGCCAGGGCCCGCGGCCCGCGCCCCTGCTGTTACTCCCGCCGGGCGACGCCCCCCGCGCACCGCGTCGCGCGGGCGGGAGCCCGTGCCCGCCGGGCCGGTGAAATGGGTTCGCCCCGGGCCCACCGCAGGTGCGAGCATGGGGCGCGTATGTCTACTTACGCGACCCACGACCTGGCCCGCCGCCTCGCGGGGCTCACTCTGCGCGACGAGCAGCGGCTCGGACGGCGGCTGGAAGGCGTCCGGCGGATCAGGAAGGCCGAGGCGCGCGACGCCGTGCTCGCCGAGATCGACCGGGAGGTCGACCGCGGGGAGCAGCGTATAGCGGCCCGCAGGGCGAATGTGCCGGAGATCACGTATCCGGCGGCGCTCCCGGTGAGCCAGAAGAAGGACGAGATCCTGGAGGCGATCCGCGACCACCAGGTGGTGATCGTCGCGGGCGAGACGGGATCGGGCAAGACGACGCAGATCCCCAAGATCTGCCTGGAGCTGGGCCGCGGGGTGCGCGGCCTGATCGGGCACACGCAGCCGCGCCGGATCGCGGCCCGCACGGTCGCCGAGCGCGTGGCCGAGGAGCTGCGGACGCCGCTGGGCGAGGCGGTCGGCTGGAAGGTCCGCTTCACCGACCAGGTCGGCGACCGGACCCTGGTCAAGCTGATGACGGACGGCATCATGCTCGCGGAGATCCAGACGGACCGCGAGCTGCGCGCGTACGACACGATCATCATCGACGAGGCGCACGAGCGCAGCCTCAACATCGACTTCATCCTGGGCTACCTGGCGCAGCTGCTGCCGCGCCGGCCGGACCTGAAGGTCGTCATCACGTCGGCGACGATCGACCCGGAGCGCTTCTCGCGGCACTTCGGCAACGCCCCGATCGTCGAGGTCAGCGGCCGGACGTATCCCGTGGAGGTGCGGTACCGCCCGCTGCTCGAAGAAGGCGGCGAGGACGCGGACCGGGACCAGGTCACGGCGATCTGCGACGCGGTGGACGAGCTCCAGGCGGAGGGGCCGGGCGACATCCTGGTCTTCCTGTCGGGCGAGCGGGAGATCCGCGACACGGCGGACGCGCTCGGCAAGAAGAACCTGCGGAACACCGAGGTGCTGCCGCTGTACGCGCGGCTGTCGTCGGCGGAGCAGCACCGCGTCTTCCAGCAGCACGCGGGGCGCCGGGTGGTGCTGGCCACGAACGTCGCGGAGACCTCGCTGACCGTCCCCGGCATCCGGTACGTGATCGACCCGGGCACGGCCCGCATCTCGCGCTACAGCCACCGCACCAAGGTGCAGCGGCTGCCCATCGAGCCGATCAGCCAGGCGAGCGCCAACCAGCGCAAGGGGCGCTGCGGCCGTACGTCGGACGGCATCTGCATCCGGCTGTACGACGAGGAGGACTTCCTCTCCCGGCCGGAGTACACGGACGCCGAGATCCTGCGGACGAACCTGGCCTCCGTCATCCTCCAGATGACCGCGGCCGGACTCGGCGACATCGCCCGCTTCCCCTTCATCGACCCGCCGGACAGCCGCAACATCAAGGACGGCATCCAGCTGCTGGAGGAGCTGGGCGCGCTGGACGCCGCCCAGAAGGACCCGCGCAAGCGGCTCACCGAGACCGGGCGCAAGCTCGCGCAGCTGCCCGTGGACCCGCGGCTGGCCCGTATGGTGCTGGAGGCGGAGGGCAACGGCTGCGTGCGCGAGGTGATGGTGATCGCGGCCGCGCTGTCGATCCAGGACCCGCGCGAGCGGCCCGCGGACAAGCAGCAGCAGGCCGACCAGAACCACGCCCGCTTCCGCGACGAGGGCAGCGACTTCCTGTCCTTCCTGCACCTGTGGACGTACGTCCGCGGCCGACAGCGCGAGCTGTCGTCCTCGGCCTTCCGCCGGATGTGCCGCAGCGAGTTCCTGAACTACCTGCGGATCCGTGAGTGGCAGGACATCTACAGCCAGTTGAAGCAGGTCGCGAAGTCCATGGGGATCACCGTGACCGAGCCGCGGTCGGACGACGACGCGGCCGATCCGGTACGCGTCCACCAGTCGCTGCTGGCGGGCCTGCTGTCGCACATCGGGCTGAAGAACGCCGGGGTGGAGGGCGGGAAGGAGACAGCGGGGAAGAACGAGTACCTGGGCGCCCGCAGTGCGAAGTTCGCGGTCTTCCCCGGTTCGGCGCTGTTCAAGAAACCGCCGCGGTGGATCATGTCGGCGGAGCTGGTGGAGACGTCCCGGCTGTGGGCGCGGGTCAACGCGAAGATCGAGCCGGAGTGGGTCGAACCGCTCGCCCAGCACCTGGTCAGGCGCAGCTACAGCGAGCCGCACTGGGAGAAGGACCAGGCGGCGGTGATGGCGTACGAGAAGGTGACGCTGTACGGCGTCCCGCTCGTCGCGCAGCGCAAGGTCAACTACGGGCGCATCGACCCCGAGGTGTCCCGCGAGCTGTTCATCCGCAGTGCCCTGGTCGAGGGCGACTGGCGCACCCACCACCAGTTCTTCCACGACAACCGCAAGCTGCTCGGCGAGGTCGAGGAGCTCGAACACCGCGCCCGGCGCCGCGACATCCTCGTGGACGACGAGACGCTCTACGACTTCTACGACGCCCGCATCCCCGAACACGTCGTGTCCGGCGCGCACTTCGACTCCTGGTGGAAGCACCGGCGGCGCGACGAGCCGGAACTGCTGACGTTCGAGCACTCGATGCTGATCAACGAGAACGCGGAGGCGGTCACCAAGGCCGACTACCCGGACTCGTGGCGGCAGGGCACGCTCAAGTTCCGCGTCACGTACCAGTTCGAGCCGGGCGCGGACGCCGACGGCGTGACCGTCCACATCCCGCTCCAGGTGCTCAACCAGGCCGTCCCGGACGGCTTCGACTGGCAGATCCCGGGCCTGCGCGAACAGGTCGTCACCGAGCTGATCCGCTCGCTGCCCAAGCCCGTCCGGCGGCACTACGTGCCCGCGCCGAACTACGCGAAGGCCTTCCTCGAACGCGCGGTGGCCGGACCCGACCCCCTGCCGTCGGTGCTGGCACGGGAGCTGCAGAAGATGGTCGGAGTACCCGTGACCGCCGAGGACTTCGACCTCGCCAGGGTGCCGGACCACCTCAAGATCACCTTCCGGGTCGTCGACGAGCGGCGCCGCACGGTCGCCGAGGACAAGGACCTGGAGGCGCTGAAGCTGCGCCTGAAGCCGAAGACGCGCGCGGCCATCACCAAGGCCTTCGAGCGTGCCTCGGACCCGGCGCTGGCCACCGTGGAGCAGCGCACGGGCCTGAAGGACTGGACGCTCGGCGCGCTCCCGCGCACGTTCGAGACCCGGCGGGCCGGCCAGCCGGTCAAGGCGTATCCGGCGCTCGTCGACGAGGGCGCCTCGGTCGCGGTGAAGCTCTTCGACACCGAACCGGAGCAGGCCGCGGCGATGTGGCGCGGCACCCGCCGGCTGATCCTGCTGGGCGTGCCCGTCAACCCGGCGAAGTTCGTCGCCGACCAGCTGTCCAACCAGCAGAAGCTGGCCCTGTCCCGCAACCCGCACGGCAGCGTCCAGGCCCTCTTCGAGGACTGCGCCACGGCCGCCGCCGACCGCCTGATCGCCGACCACGGCGGCCCGGCGTGGGACGAGGCGGGCTACCGCAAGCTCTACGACGCCGTCCGCGCGGATCTGGTCGAGCTGACCGTCCGCACGGTCCGCCAGGTGCAGCAGGTGCTGGCCGCCTGGCACTCCTGCGAGCGCCGTCTGAAGGACACCACGAGCCCCGCGCTCCTCGCCAACACCGCGGACGTACGCGAGCAGCTGGCCGCCCTCATCCGCCCCGGCTTCGTGACCGAGGCGGGCCTCAGGCGCCTCCCGGACGTCATGCGCTACCTGGTCGCCGCGGACCGCCGCCTCCAGCAGATGCCGACGGGCGCCCAGCGCGACGCCACCCGCATGGAGAAGGTCCGCGAGATCCAGGCCGAGTACGCCGAGCTGCTGGCCGCCCAGCCCGCCGGCCGCCCCGTCCCGGCGTCCGTCCGCGACATCCGCTGGATGATCGAGGAGCTGCGCGTGAGCTACTTCGCCCACGCGCTGGGCACGGCCTTCCCCGTCTCCGACAAGCGCGTCTTCAAGGCCCTGGACGCCGCCTGGGGCTGACCGCGGCCCTTCTCGTGATCGGGTTCGACCGCACCCCCTGACCTGCTGTAGAGTCTGTCCCGCAGCGAGGTCCTGTGGAGCAGTTTGGAGTGCTCGCCACCCTGTCAAGGTGGAGGCCGCGGGTTCAAATCCCGTCAGGACCGCACACGTTCGACCCGGAGACCCGGTTCCGCAAGGAGCCGGGTCTTTTTGTGTGCCTCCGTCCTGCACACACCCCTCCCGGCGCGGGAGTTCACTACCGCACCGCGGACAAGATCCACAAGCCCGCGGCATGTGACGGGAGTCACGGGAAATCGTTCCGGAATCACGGAACCCGACGCCCTCCGGAAGGGCGTCGATTTAATATGTGCAATGGCACCTCGTCCGGGACGTCGTGCCAAGGCACGAAAGAGGGCAAGAACACGGCACAAAAACGGATCGCACCGGACCCGGCGGAGTCCGATGCGATCACGGTGAAGCTGTGGTGCTGCTGTGGTTCTGCTGTCCTGCTGCTGCGGATCCGGCGGGATCCGCGTCATACGAAGCAACTGCCGAAGCACTGCTGACGGAGCCGGTGGAGCAGGTCCCTCCGGGTGCCTGATGGGGGGCAGGCGATCCGCCGGGACCGGGCGCCGACAAGGGGGACGGCGTCCAAAAGTGCCGGTCAGGCCTCGCTGCGCTGCTGCGGGATGCCCGCGAGCAGCGCACGTACCTCCGCCTCGCGGTAGCGGCGGTGGCCGCCCAGCGTGCGGATGGACGTGAGCTTGCCTGCCTTGGCCCAGCGCGTGACCGTCTTGGGGTCGACGCGGAACATGGTCGCGACCTCGGCAGGGGTGAGCAACGGCTCGGCATCAGGGGTGCGAGCGGTCATGAGCGGCCTCCTTGAGAGAACCGAACCAGCGCGGTTCTTTCCTCTGAATTCTGCACCTTGACCCGCGTTGCCCGAAATGGCAGGCGCGGGCCGAGTCGGTAATAGGACGAACGGCTTGTCCTCGGCACTACAACTACACCATCCGTCCAGCCGCGTCGGCCAAACCGATGGATTTGCCCTCTCAGGTGTTCAAGCTCGGCGGAAGCCGATGGACCGTGTCATAACGGACAGTCACGCGAGCGTGACGATCAGTCACAGGACGATCAACTGCAACATCCCCACCTTCGAATCGAGCCCGAGGCGGACCCGTTGTCCCATTTTGGCATGACAGATGGTGATCCAGGCAAGACTCCAGGTACGTGCTCTCCATCACGCTTGACCCGAAAATCCGAATCGCACCCCGGCCGGACGCCTGGAACGTCCCCCGCCCGCAAGGAGGTTGCACCCGTGTCCGGACCGGAAGATCAGTTCGAGAACTGCAGCTCCCGCACCGCCCGCCAGCGCTCGGTCAGCCGTTCGTACGCGACGCTCGCGGCCGCCGAGTCGCCCTCCCGGAGCGAGGCGAGGCCCTCGGCGACGTCGGCGGCCGAGCGGTCCCCGGCCAGCCGCTCGGGGCCCATGACGTGGACGAGGCCGCCGTAGTCCAGCTCGACGAGCGAGCGCGGGTGGAATTCCTCCAGCCAGCGGCCGACGTCGACGAGCCCGTCGACCAGCGGCCCCCCGTCGTCCAGCGCGTCCTTGAGCACCCGCAGGCCCCGCGCCACCCGGCGCCGGGCCTGGACCATCGGGGTGCGGTAGCGCAGCAGCGGCTCCTTGCGCTCGCCCTCCCCCGCCGGCTCGTACTCCCGCTCGTCGTCGCCGACGAGGACGAACCAGCGCACGGGCACGTGCCAGGTCGCGGTACGGATCCAGGGCCGGGCGTCCGGATTGCGCTCGCGCCAGGACTCGTGGTCGGCGGCCGCCTGCCGGCGGACGACCGGCGGCAGCATGGCGTCCAGCACCGGCTGCGGCAGCTGCTGCCCGAAGGTCTCCAGCGCCAGCCAGCCGCGCAGCCGGGTGCGCCAGGGGCAGATGTGGGTGACCCCGCCGATCTCGGCGACGAAGGCGTCGGCGCTCTCGTGCACGGGCACGGCGATCGGGGGGACGGGCACCAGGCCCGCGAGGGACTGCCGCAGCTCGTCCTGAGCGGTCCGGCAGGTGCCGGCCGCGGCGTAGCGGTACCAGTGGGTGCGTTCGGGCTCGGGAAAGGCCGCCAGCGGCTCGTAGACGCGCAAGTACGCCGCGTAGGGGACCACTACCGGTGAACCGCTCACACCCGCTCCCTCGCGCCCGCCGTGCCGTCACGGCGTCCGGTGTCGATCGTCCCACGCCCCCGCACCCCCGGGACGTGATCCCGGCCACTGGCCACGCCTGCGGGCGACCCGCCGGCAGGGCCCCGGGGGCACCGGAGGGCCTACGCTGTGCCCAGCATCGGCCCCCGTCGAGGAACCGCACCCGTACGGGGGGCGAGAGCCATCCGCAGCACTGGGCCACCGGACTATGGGAGTCACCACCGTGACCGACGTAACCGACACCGGGAGTGTCATCGCCAAGCTGTTCCGATCGGAGCAGGGCGGGCACGAGCAGGTCGTTCTCTGCCAGGACCGCGCGTCCGGCCTCCGGGCCGTCATCGCGCTCCACTCCACCGCCCTGGGCCCGGCCCTCGGCGGCACCCGTTTCTTCCCCTACGCCTCCGACGAGGAGGCCGTCGCCGACGCGCTCAACCTCGCCCGCGGCATGTCGTACAAGAACGCGCTCGCCGGCCTCGACCACGGCGGCGGCAAGGCCGTGGTCATCGGCGACCCGGACAGCGACAAGACCGAGGCCCTGCTGCTCGCCTACGGGCGCGCGGTCGCCTCGCTCGGCGGCCGGTACGTGACGGCCTGCGACGTCGGCACGTACGTCGCCGACATGGACGTGGTCGCGCGCGAGAACCGCTGGACCACCGGCCGCTCCCCGGAGAACGGCGGCGCCGGCGACTCCTCGGTGCTCACCGCGTGGGGCGTCTACCAGGGCATGCGCGCCGCGGCCCGGGTGCAGTGGGGCGAGGCGTCGCTGCGCGGCCGCCGGGTCGGCATCGCCGGTGTCGGCAAGGTCGGCAAGCACCTCGTGGAGCACCTGCTGGAGGACGGCGCGGAGGTCGTGCTGACCGACGTGCGGCAGGCCGCGGTCGAGGCGGTCACCGGCCGGCACCCCGGTGTCTCGGTGGTGAGCGACGCCGAGGCGCTCGTCCGCACCCCGCTGGACGTCTACGCGCCCTGCGCGCTCGGCGGCGCGCTCGACGACAAGACGGTGGCCGCCCTGACGGCGAAGGTGGTGTGCGGCGCGGCCAACAACCAGCTCGCCCACCCCGGCGTCGAGAAGGACCTCGCCGACCGCGGCATCCTGTACGCGCCCGACTACGTGGTGAACGCGGGCGGCGTCATCCAGGTCGCGGACGAACTGCACGGTTTCGATTTCGACCGGGCCAAGGCGAAGGCGACGCGCATCTACGACACGACCCTGGCCATTTTCGAGCGCGCGAGCGCCGACGGGGTGCCGCCCGCGGTCGCCGCCGACCGGCTCGCCGAGCAGCGGATGGCCGACCGGACACCGGCCGAGGAGTGGTTGCGCCCGTGACTGGTCAGGGGGTACTCGCGAGTATGCGCGAGTAGCCGGGAGTGACGCACGTGACCGAACGCACGGCCCGATAGCAAGTTGGTGCTAGAAGAAGGTAAAATCGGGCCTGACCAGGCAGGACAGGGCCTTGAACAGCCCCTGATCCGACGCGCGTCGTGCGGGCGACGTACCGTGCGGCGTCGGAAGCAGGTACCGTTGAGGCCCTACGGGCAGGTCCTCCGCGCCGGAGGCCTTCCGCATCATGAACGCGTGTCAAGACTCGGGGCCGCTGAGCCCCGCCGTTAAGGGGGTCGAGCCATGGGGCGCGGCCGGGCCAAGGCCAAGCAGACGAAGGTCGCCCGCCAGTTGAAGTACAACACTGGCGGAACGGATCTTGCCCGTCTGGCTGACGAGCTGGGCGCATCGTCGTCGAGGCCGGTGAATCCGGAGTCTGTCGACGACGATGACGACGACGAGCTGGACGACGACGACCCGTACGCTCAGTACGCGGATCTCTACAACGATGACGACGAGGACGAGGGCGACGGGTCCTCGGGTTCGTCATCCGCGTCGTCGCAACGCCGTCGCGCTTGACGCGGTAACGACACCGGCATCCATCCACCTGCGGTGACCCGGTCGGGGCCTGGCCTCCGACCGGGTTTCGTCGTGACCGCACCGCCCGGCCGTCACCCCGCGTAGTCGCCGATCATCCGTACGGCCCCGTCGCCGTCCTCCCGCGCGCCCACCTCGCCGGCGACCCAGGCGTCCACCCCGCGGTCGGCCAGCACGCTGAGCGCGACCTCGACAGAGTCCTGCGGCAGCACCGCGATCATGCCCACGCCCATGTTGAGGGTGCGCTCCAGCTCCGAGCGCTCGATCCGGCCCTCGACCCCGACCAGGCCGAAGATCGGCGCGGGCACCCAGGTGGAGCGGTCGACGGTGGCGTTCAGCCCGTCCGGGACCACCCGGGCGAGGTTGTTCGCGAGCCCGCCGCCGGTGATGTGGGCGAAGGCGTGGACCTCGGTCGTCCGGGTGAGCGCCAGGCAGTCCAGCGCGTAGATCTTCGTCGGCTCCAGCAGCTCCTCACCGAGGGTGCGGCCGAGCTCGGCGACCTCGCGGTCCAGCGCCCAGCCGTTGGCCTCGCTCAGCACGTGGCGGACGAGGCTGTACCCGTTCGAGTGAAGCCCGGAGGACTCGATCGCGAGCACCGCGTCACCCGTGCGGATGCGGTCCGCGCCGAGCATCGCGTCCGCCTCGACGACGCCCGTGCCGGCGCCGGCCACGTCGAAGTCGTCGGCGCCCAGCAGGCCGGGGTGCTCGGCGGTCTCCCCGCCGACCAGCGCGCAGCCGGCCAGGACGCAGCCCTCGGCGATGCCCTTGACGATGGCCGCGACCCGCTCGGGGTGGACCTTGCCGACACAGACGTAGTCGGTCATGAACAGCGGCTCGGCGCCGCACACCACCAGGTCGTCCACGACCATGCCGACCAGGTCGTGCCCGATGGTGTCGTAGACGCCCATCCGGCGCGCGATGTCGACCTTGGTGCCGACACCGTCGGTCGCCGAGGCCAGCAGCGGGCGCTCGTAGCGCTTGAGGGCGGAGGCGTCGAAGAGGCCCGCGAAGCCGCCGATACCGCCGACGACCTCGGGACGGGACGCCTTGCGGACCCATTCCTTCATGAGCGTGACGGCCCGGTCGCCGGCCTCGATGTCGACGCCGGCGGCAGCGTAGCTCGCACCGTTTGTCTCAGGCATTGCAGGCACTTTCGTGTCGGGGATCGCGGAAGCGGCCGGGCTCACGGCCTGCGCAGGGCGTCGGCGGCGTCCGCGCCGCCCGCCAGCTCGACCTCCAGCAGCTGCTTGCCCAGCAGCTCCGGGTCGGGCAGCTCCATGGGGTATTCGCCGTCGAAGCACGCGCGGCACAGGTTCGGCTTGGCGATCGTGGTCGCCTCGACCATCGCGTCCAGCGAGATGTACGCGAGCGAGTCCGCGCCCAGCGAGGCACCGATCTCCTCGACGCTCATGCCGTTGGCGATCAGCTCGGCGCGGGTGGCGAAGTCGATGCCGAAGAAGCACGGCCACTTCACCGGCGGCGACGAGATCCGCACGTGCACCTCGGCGGCGCCCGCCTCGCGCAGCATCCGCACCAGGGCCCGCTGGGTGTTGCCGCGCACGATCGAGTCGTCCACGACGACGAGCCGCTTGCCGCGCACGACCTCCCGCAGCGGGTTGAGCTTGAGCCGGATGCCGAGCTGCCGGATGGTCTGCGAGGGCTGGATGAACGTCCGGCCGACGTAGGAGTTCTTGACCAGGCCGGAGCCGTACGGGATGCCGCTCGCCTCGGCGTAGCCGATCGCGGCGGGCGTACCGGACTCCGGCGTGGCTATCACCAGATCCGCCTCGACGGGCGACTCGGCGGCGAGCCTGCGGCCCATCTCGACGCGCGAGAGGTAGACGCTGCGGCCGGCGATCTCGGTGTCGGGACGCGCCAGGTAGACGTATTCGAACACGCAGCCCTTGGGCCGGGCGGGGGCGAAGCGCGAGGTGCGCACGCCCTGCTCGTCGATCGCGACCAGCTCGCCGGGCTCGATCTCACGGACGAAGCTCGCACCGCAGATGTCGAGGGCGGCCGTCTCCGAGGCGACGACCCAGCCGCGCTCCAGCCGGCCCAGCACCAGCGGGCGGATGCCTTGCGGGTCGCGGGCGGCGTAGAGGGTGTGCTCGTCCATGTAGACGAGGCTGAAGGCGCCCTTGATCCGCGGCAGCACCTGCGGGGCGGCGTCCTCGACGGACAGCGGGTTGCCCTCGGCGTCGCACTGCCCCGCGAGCAGGGCCGTGATCAGGTCGGTGTCGTTGGTCGCGGCGACCTTGGTGGCCCGGCCCGGGGTCTGCGGCAGCTCGGCGACCATCTCCGCCAGTTCGGCGGTGTTCACCAGGTTGCCGTTGTGACCCAGGGCGATCGAGCCGTGGCTGGTCGCACGGAAGGTCGGCTGCGCGTTCTCCCACACCGAGGCACCGGTGGTCGAGTAGCGGGCGTGGCCGACGGCGATATGGCCGGTCAGCGAGCCGAGGGAGGTCTCGTCGAAGACCTGGGACACCAGTCCCATGTCCTTGAAGACCAGGATCTGCGAGCCGTTGCTCACTGCGATGCCCGCGGACTCCTGTCCGCGGTGCTGCAGGGCGTACAGCCCGAAATAGGTGAGCTTGGCGACCTCTTCGCCGGGGGCCCAGACACCGAAGACGCCACACGCGTCCTGGGGGCCCTTCTCTCCGGGGAGCAGGTCGTGGCTGAGTCGTCCGTCACCACGTGGCACGTTTCCGAGTCTAGGGCAGGATCGCCCGTCGTCCGAACGGGGGACGGTCACGGAGCGCTGCCGAACAGCACTTCTATGCGCGTAGCGCCTTGGGGGGCACGGGGGTGTGACGTACCCCCCAAGGCGGGGCCGCCGGCCGCTCATGGGGTTCTCTCCGGCCGACGAGACTTCGCCCGCATCATAGGGCTCAGGTGTTCGCGCCGGGGGCGGATCGCGCAGAGCGTGTGAAAGGCACGGTCCGGGGTGGCCGGAATCAGCCGCCCCGACAGCCGGGGACGCCCGTGCGCAGCCGGCCGGCCGTCGTGCGCGGACGGCCCGCGCGCACGGAGGCGCCCGCCGGTACGGGGGTTCCGGCGGGCGCGTCTTCCGGGGCGTTCCCGGCCGGAAGGTCCGTTCCGGCGGCCGGTCTCGCCGCATCGATAGTAGGAGCGCGGGGCCGGACGCACCTAGGGAACACCGGCCCGGCGGCGTAATTGCGCCATCCCGGGCGGGGGGAATTCCGGGACGAGACGGATACGGCAGTGCATGACGGGCACGCCATGCGGTGACTTCGGTGTCAGCGACTGACCGACCGCGGCCGGGTCCGCCCCGCCGTGGCGCTCGTCACCCTCCGTGCCCTCACCGGGCCGCACGGGCGGGCGCCGCCCTCCCCGGGAGGATTCACCGCATCACGGGCAGATACGCCGAGAGGTCTGCGCGCTCCCCGCTCGCGGAGACGGCGGCGTCCTCGACGGCCGCGGCCCAGCCCGTACGGCCGGTCGCGAGCCGCAGCCACGTCAGGGGGTCGGTCTCGACGACGTTGGGCGGGGTGCCGCGGGTGTGCCGGGGCCCCTCGATGCACTGCACCGCCGCGTAGGGCGGCACCCGCACCTCCACCGCGTTGCCCGGCGCCTTCGCGGCGAGCCCGTCCGCGAGCACCCGCACCGCCGCTGCCAGCGCCTGCCGGTCGAGGACGGGCTCGGTGCCCGTCGCGCGGGCCAGGTCGTCGGTGTGCACGACCAGCTCCACCAGCCGCGTCACCGTGAAGTCCAGCGCCCGCATCCCCCCGAACGGCTCGGGCAGCAGCCGCCCCGGCCGCAGCGCCTCCGCCCGCAGCCCCGGCAGCCGCTCCACGGCCGCCTCGACCGCGGCGACCGGCTCGCCCATTCCGGCGGCCGTCTCCCGCGTCCCGGCGTCCAGCCTCGCCGCGACCGGCTCGGTGGCCTGCGTCCAGGCGTCCAGTCCCATCAGCCGCCCGCCGGGCAGCGGCTCCGGAGCGGCGAGCGCCTCGCCGAGCGCGTCGATCTGCCGCACGACATGCGCGACCAGCAGCCCGACGTCCCACCCCGGCAGCCCGGAGGGCAGCCCGAAATCCCCGGGCGCGAGCCCCCGCACCGCGTCCCGCACCAGCCCGGCCTGGGCGAGCAGCGCCCCCCACGTCCGGTCCGGGTCGTACGTACGGGCGCGTCGGCGGCCGGCAGTCGTCATGCGCCGAGCGTATCGCCGGGGTCCGACAGCGGATGGCCGCCTCCACCGCGCGCGGCGACGGGCCAGGGGCGCGCGTCCTGCCGCGCGGGGCAGCCCCCTTGGGGGCCGCGCGGAACCGCGCGACCAGCCCCTGCGGCGCGAAGGCGGCGAAACTCACCGCAAGGCGCACCCGGCACGGGAGCCCACGGAGCCGCGCGCCGGGCCCCCGCGGCACGAAGGCCGCGAGACGCGGGCCCCCGCCGGCCGGAAGGCCGCGCGGCCACCCCACGTGGCACCTCCAGGGGCGCGGGGCGACGAGCCCCGCCGGCCGGAGAGCCGCGCGCCCGGCGCAGGTGGCGCCCCGGCGCGCGAGCCGCCCACCCCCGCGCGGGAGGCGGGAACGGCACCGCGCGCCGGACGCGGGAACGGCTCCCGGGCCCGGGCCTCAGCCCTGGCGGGGCCGCTCGAAGGTGAGGAGCAGGCCCTCGACGGCCCCGGGCCCGATGCGCCCCTTGACGTCGGCGGCGGTGATCGCCTTGAGCGCCCAGCCCTCCGCGGCGTGCTTGTTGAGGGTCTTCTCCAGCTTGTCGCTGTCGAGCGCGTCGCCTATCAGCGACTCGCGGAAGGTGACGACCTTGTACTCGTACATGCTCTGCCTTCGCTCGGATGCGTGGTGCGTGCCGCACGTGACCGGCCCACCCAACCACGAACACCCGCGCGGTGTCAGGGTTCCCGGCCGCGGCGCGCGGTCAGGCGGCGGCCCCCACCGCCCCCGCCCCCAGCGGGATGTCCCGCATGCGGCGCAGCGGCGAGAAGAACAGCCACAGCCCCGAGGAGCAACCGCCGGCGACGGCGATCCACAGCGTGGCCCGTACCCCCAGCACGCTCGCGAGCGCGCCGCCGGCCAGGCCGCCGAGCGGCAGCGTGCCCCAGGTGATCCAGCGCGCCGCGGCGCTCACCCGGCCGATCATGCCCGGCGGGCAGGTCGCCTGCCGGTAGCTGGTGAGCGAGATGCCGGTGACGACGGCGGAGAAGGTCCACGCGCTCCACCCGATCCCGTAGAGCACCGACCGCGGGCCGCTTCCCGCGAGCGGGATGAGCAGCCCCGGCAGGGCCAGCACGGTCATGGCGATCCAGCTGATGCGGGCCGAACCGACCCGCCGGGCGAGCGACGCGGCCGCCGCACCGCCCGCGACCCCGCCGACCGCGCCGAGCGCGAGCAGCAGCCCGACGAGGCCGGGGTCGACGTGCCGGGTGCGGATGAGGAAGACCGGGCCGAGGGTCTCGACCATGACGACGAAGAAGTTGGCGGTGCCGTTGAAGGCGACGGAATTGCGCAGGATCGGATCGCGCCACACATGCCGCAGCCCTTCCGCGACCTCGGTCCGCAGCGACGGCCCGGCAGCCGCCCTGACCGGCCGCGGCTCCCGCGTCCGGATCCCGGCGAGGGTGAGCGCGGACACCGCGAAGGAGGCCGCGTCCGCGATGACGGCGGTCGCGGCCCCGGCCGCCGCGACGAGCCCGGCCCCGAGCCCCGGCCCGGCGATCTGCGCCGCCGACTGCGACGCGGCGAGCTTGCCGTTGCCGTCCATCAGCTGCTCCTCGCGCAGCAGGTGCGGCAGCAGGCTCTGGTAGGCGACGACGAAGAAGACGGACAGCACCCCGTTCGCGAACTCGACCGCGTAGAGCTGCCCGAGCGTGAGCGCCCCCAGCGCGTGCGCGACCGGCACCGACCCCATCACGACGAGCAGCCCGAGATTGCACCCCAGCATGAGCGGCCGCTTCCGCACCCGGTCGACGACGGCCCCGGCGGGCAGCGCGACCAGCAGGTACGCGCACGTCCCCGCCGCTGACAGCAGCCCCACCTGCCACGCGCTCGCCCCGAGTACGACGACGGCCACGAGCGGCAGCGCGAGCACGGACACCTGCGACCCGACCTCGCTGACGGTCTGCCCGGCCCACAGCAGGACGAAGTCCCGGTGCCTGAGCAGGCTCTCCCCTTTGACGGTCACCGTCCCGATGCTGGCACCGGCCCCCTGGGGCTGTCCACGGTGAGGAGCTCCCGCCCTCCCGGACATCGGGGGCGAAGCCGTCGTCCGGCCGGTGAGCGGCGAGTACGCCGTGGAGCGCGGCACCGCGTCCCGCGGGCACGGGCGCTCAGGCCTGCCCGCGTCCTGGCGCGGCCGGAGGTCGTGATCCCGCGTTCTCCTCCCCCGCGCAGGTCGGAGCGGGGTTCGGCTCCGCCCGTGACGTGGTCAGGCCCCGGGCCGGGAAGCTGGCAGTCCCCCGCACTGGCGGTCAGCCCGCGAACTCCCCCGCCTTGACGGCCCCGACGAAGGCGACCCACGCGTCGGCGCCGAAGAGGAGGGCGGGGCCCTCGGGGTCCTTCGAGTCGCGCACGGGCACGACGCCGGTGAGCCCGTCCGCGACCTCGACGCACTCGCCGCCGTCGCCGTTGCTGTACGACGACTTACGCCACGCCTTCGTCGGGTCCGGTGCTGTGCTCATGCGCGCTGTACTCCTCGGCCATTGATTCGAGCAGGCGAAGCGACGCCTCCGGCGAGAGAGCGACTGCCCGCGCGAAATCGTAGTCCTCGGCGTAGCGACCAACCATCTCCGGTGAGTCCAACAGGTGACCTGAGCGGGCGCCCTCGACATACGCCGCCGGTGGGGCGTCTTTGAAGGTCAGCAGCGTGAGTTCGCAGCCCATCAACGGATGCGCTCCCGCAGACGCCGGCAGAATCTGAAAGGTCACACGCCGGGAACGCACCACCTGGGCGAGGTGATTGAGCTGCTCGCCCATGCCCGCACGGTCGCAAACGGGCATCCGCAGGGCGTTTTCGTGCAGGATGACCCACAGCTTGGGCGCTGTTGGGTTGCCCAGAAGCGAAGCTCGCGACAAGCGGGCGCTGACCATCTCCGCGACTTTGTCCGCGGGCCGGGACGGGTCCGACGCCTCGAACAGGGCGCGCGCGTAGTCCTCTGCCTGGAGCAACCCGGGAATCAGGGTCGTCGAGAACTGGCGGATCGTCAGCGCCCCTGCGATCAGGTCAACGACATCCGCGAAGTACTCGGCGTGCTTGGTCGCCTTGAGAACCATCCTGCAGAGCCGCTCCAGGTGGCCGTCCGACTTCAGGACGGCGTCGAAGCGCTGCGAGAGGTCGAGCTGCGGTCTGCGGTTGGCGGATTCGAGCTGGCCGACGTACGCGCCGGAGCAGAAGACCAGCTCGCCGAGGCCTTCCTGCGAGAGGAGCGCGGCCTCGCGGAGACGGCGCAACTCGGCGCCGTAGAAGGCCTGGGGGGATTCGAACGGGTTGAGGTCCTTGGGCTGCACCATGGCGGACCGGCCTTTCCTGACAGCGCAAGAGCTGAGTTCGCGTCAGTTGTCGAGCCTAGCTGCACACCGCAACGCTTGGGGGACAGACGGTGATGTCCGGCGTGACGGAAAGTGGTGGGAATCGGATGAGCACGGTGCAGGGCTCCGGCGTGTGCACGGGGTGGACGTTCAGCCGGAGCGCGAGGTCCCCGAAGCGGGCGCGGCGGTTGCTGGTGGCGCAGCTCGCGGAGTGGGGTGTGGACGGTGCGGTGAGCGCCACCGCCGAGCTGCTGCTGAGCGAGCTGGTCACCAACGCCGTGCGCCACGCCGTGCGTCCGGCCGGCCGCCTCGTCGCGGTGGACGTCGAGCTGGCCCCGGGACGGCTCCTGCGCGTCGAGGTCGCGGACGCCTGCGAGGCCCCGCCGGTGCCCCGCCCGGCGGACGCCCCCGACGCGGAGGGCGGCCGCGGCCTGCTGCTGGTCGAGGCCCTGTCGGCGCACTGGGGCACGTACCCGCGCCGCCACGTCGGCAAGGTCGTGTGGTTCGTCCTGGACCTGGCGCCCGCCGGGGCGGGCGCCCTCGCGGCGGGCGCGGCTCAGTCGCCGGAGTAGCCGAAGAAGTGGAGCTCGCGGGGCTCTCCCGCGTCGTCGTGGAGCACGACGCACCGGCCCTGCCAGCGCGAGTGCGGGAAGTCCTCGAACCTCGGCATGTCGGCCCGCGTGGGCTTCCGCGTGCCGAGGACGCGCAGCGCCTCCTCCTCGGACACCGGCTGCAGCGTGAAGTAGTCCCGCTCCTCGTCCGGGCCGACGATCCGGAAGATGTCGAGGATCGAATGCGTCCCGCACTCCCGGACGAGCTCGTCCTCCCACAGCTCCTCGACGGTCCGCGGCCAGGGCAGCCGCTCCTCCACCGGCCGCCAGTCGGCCCCCGACACCCAGTAGTAGTCCCGCTCCTCGAAGACCTTCCGCTTCAACGCCTCGAACGCGCCCGCGAGGTCTTCCTGGTACGGCACGGAGTAGTCCCAACCCGACGCGCCCATGCGGCCCCTCCCCCTCAGTTCTCTCCTGACGGCCGGACGCTAACAGCGGCCACCGACACCGCATCCGCCCACGGGCGGGCCCCCACGCCCTCCCCCTTGCGACGGCCCCGCACCCGCCGCCGGCCCGGCCCCCGCGAGACCTCGCGGACCGAGCGCCGAAGCGCGCCGTACGTCCCGGCGGCGACCCGGCCCCGCGGCTACGCTCGTCCGTGAGACGCAGGGACCAGACAACCGCCGAGTGTGATCATCCGGTCACGTTCCGCCTCACTGATCCATTAGGGTGAGTGCACAGCGTGAAGCACCGGGCACAGGGAGGTACAGGGTGACAGCTGTGGACGACCGGCCGCAGACACGGGATCACGCGCAGATGGCGACGGAGGAGTTCGAGAACCTGGCGTCCGACGCGGCGCACCGGTCCGAGGGCCTCCGCCTGGAATTCCTGGGTGGAAAGGCGGTGGTCAAAGCCGTGCCGGACGGGCTGCACACAGCCATGACCATGTGGCTGGTCCGACAGTGCATGCAGCAGCGCCCGCAGTGGGACCTCCACGTGGGGCAAGGTCTCGCAGTGGAGGCCTACCGCAAGGGACGGGCTATCCCCGACGGCACCCTCGCCCCGGTCGGGCACTTCGTCCGGTCCGGCGAGTGGGCGGACCCGGACGGCGTGCTCATGGTCGTCGAGGTCACGTCCTTCGACCGCGACACCACGCAGCGCGACCGCGTGGAGAAGCCGCGTGCCTACGCGGAGTCCGGGATCCCCGTCTACCTGCTCGTCGACCGGGACACCCGCGAGGTCACCGTCCACAGCCGGCCCGAAGAGGGCGCGTACGCCCTGCGGTTGACCGTGCCCTTCGGCAAGACCGTTCCCCTCCCCGAGCCCGTCGGCTTCGAGCTGGACACCCAGCAGCTGCTGGGCTGGGTCACCGAGGAGGGGTGACGGCGGGCCGCTACATCTGCTGTCCGTGGACCATCCACTGCTCCGGGTTCTCGATCGGCGCGAAGCCGATCTTCTCGTAGACGCCCTGCGCGTCCGCCGTCGCCAGGAGGATGCGGCGCAGGCCGTACTGGGAGAGGTGGTCGCGGATCGCCGCGACCATGGCGGTGCCCAGGCCCTTGCCGCGGGCGGACCGGTCCACGTAGACGTCGCAGAGCCACGCGAAGGTGGCCTTGTCCGTGATGACCCGCGCGTACGCGCACTGCTCGCCGGACGCGCTGTCGTACACCCCGAAGTTCAGCGACCCCGCGATCGCCGCGTCCTGCTTCTCGCGGGCCCGCCCGCGCGCCCAGTACGTGTCCTCCGACAGCCATGCGTGCACGCGGGCGATGTCGATCCGGGCGAGGTCGGCGGATATCTCGTACCCGCCCGGAAGCTCACTGTTTCCCATCCCGGCAGCCAACCAGCCCGCCACGCCGCCGGGCCAGCGGTTTTCGCCAGGACGCCAGGCGCCCACCCGGCGTGCTTTCATGGCTCCCGCACAGCACGTGCGAGGGGCACAAGGGGTGGGGGCACCATGGGCGTTACGGCGTCGAAGGCCGTGGCTGTCGCGGCGGTCGTGGCCGCGCTGGCGGGCACGGCGGCATGCGGGGGCGGGGGCGCGAAGGCGGCGGACGGGAAGGCTCCTGCGACGCACAGCGCCCGGCCGGTCGTGGACGCACGGACGCTGACGCAGGCGGAGCTGGCGGCGGCCGCCGTGACGGGGGCCGATCTGCACGGGTGGCAGGCGTCAGGACCGCGCAGGGCCGGTGCCGGAGCGCGGCGGCAGGTGCCGGATCCCGCGTGCCGGGCGCTGTACGGGATGACGGCGGAGCTGGGCGCCGGGCGGCAGCGGGACCGGGGCGCGGTGCAGGAGTCGGTGACGTCCGGGGAGCACGACGTCACGGTGGTCCTGCGTACGTACACCGCGGCCGACGCGGCGCAGCTCATGGCAGACCTGCGCACGTCGCTGAAGACCTGCCCCGCTCGCTTCGACTCCGCGGTCGAGGGCGAGACGTACAGCCACACCGAGCGCCTGAAGGACCCCGCGGCGGGTGACGACGCCCTCGCCTACCGCACCGTCCAGACCATTCCCGGCGAGGACCCGGACGACGTGACCGCGGCCGGGCACGGGCTGTACCACGTCGTGGTCGTCCGCTGCGGTGCCACGATCGCCACCTTCTCCGAGTTCGCGATGGACGGCGACCCGGCCGCCGTCCCGACGGCGGTCGTCACCGCCCAGGCGGCCAAGCTCGCCAGGGCCGCGGGCGGCGCCTGAGCCGGGAAAACGCGGCGGCGCGCCCCCCTCCCGTTCGAGGGGGGCGCGCCGCGGCGGCTCGGCTCAGGCCAGCAGGGCCGGGATCGTGCCCTCGTACCCCGCGCGCAGTTCGGCGAGGGGGATCGTGAACTCGCCCTGCACCTCCACCGCGTCGCCGTCGACGACGCCGACGCGGGTCACGGGGAGGCCGCGGGCAGCGCACATGTCGGTGAAGCGGAGCTCCTCCGAGCGGGGGACGGCGACGATCGCGCGGCCCGCGGATTCGGAGAAGAGGAAGGTGAAGGCGTCCAGGCCGTCGGGGACGACGAGCCGGGCGCCGTTGCCGCCGCGCAGGCAGGACTCGGTGACGGCCTGGACCAGGCCGCCGTCCGAGAGGTCGTGCGCGGCGTCGATCATGCCGTCGCGGGAGCCGGAGATGAGGATCTCCGCGAGCAGCCGCTCCCGCTCCAGGTCCACGGCGGGCGGGAGCCCCCCGAGGTGGTCGTGGACGACCTGCGCCCACGCCGAGCCGCCGAACTCCGGGCGCGTGTCGCCGAGCAGCAGCAGGAGCTGGCCCTGCTCCGCGAACGCCATGGGCGTACGGCGCGAGACGTCGTCGATCACGCCGAGGACGGCGACGACCGGCGTCGGGTGGATGGCGGCGTCACCGGTCTGGTTGTAGAGGGAGACGTTGCCGCCGGTGACCGGCGTGCCGAGCGCGAGGCAGCCGTCCGCGAGGCCGCGGGTGGCCTCGGCGAACTGCCACATGACCGCCGGGTCCTCGGGCGAGCCGAAGTTGAGGCAGTCCGAGACGGCCAGCGGCTTCGCGCCGGTCGCCGCGACGTTGCGGTACGCCTCGGCGAGCGCGAGCTGCGCGCCCGTGTAGGGGTCGAGCTTCGCGAAGCGGCCGTTGCCGTCCGTGGCGAGGGCGACGCCGAGGTTGGTGTCGGGGTCGATGCGGACGACGCCGGAGTCCTCCGGCTGCGCCAGCACCGTGTTGCCCTGCACGAAGCGGTCGTACTGGTCGGTGACCCACGCCTTGGAGGCCTGGTTGGGCGAGGACACGACCCGCAGCACCTGCGCCCGCAGCTCGTCGCCGTCCCCCGGGCGCGCCAGCTCGTCCGCGCTGTCGGCCTGGAGCGCGTCCTGCCAGTCGGGGCGGGAGTACGGGCGGTGGTACGTCGGGCCCTCGTGCGCGACCGACCGCGGGGGGACGTCCACGATCTGCTCGCCGTGCCAGAAGATCTCCAGCCGCGAGCCCTCGGTGACCTCACCGATGACGGTCGCGATGACGTCCCACTTCTCGCAGATCTCCAGGAAGCGGTCGACCTTGTCGGGCTCGACGATCGCGCACATGCGCTCCTGCGACTCGCTCATGAGGATCTCCTCCGGCGAGAGCGTCGCGTCGCGCAGCGGCACGGTGTCCAGCTCGACGCGCATGCCGCCGGAGCCGGCCGAGGCCAGCTCGGAGGTCGCGCAGGACAGGCCCGCGCCACCGAGGTCCTGGATGCCGGCGACCAGCTTCTCCGCGAAGAGCTCCAGGGTGCACTCGATGAGCAGCTTCTCCTGGAAGGGGTCGCCGACCTGCACGGCGGGGCGCCGCGAGGGACCGGTGGAGTCGAAGGTCTCGCTGGCCAGCACCGACACGCCGCCGATGCCGTCGCCGCCGGTCCGGGCGCCGTAGAGGATCACCTTGTTGCCGGCGCCGGAGGCCTTGGCCAGGTGGATGTCCTCGTGCTTCATGACGCCGACGCACAGCGCGTTGACCAGCGGGTTGCCCTGGTAGCAGGGGTCGAAGACGACCTCGCCGCCGATGTTCGGCAGGCCCAGGCAGTTGCCGTAGCCGCCGACGCCCGCGACGACGCCCGGGAGCACGCGCTTGGTGTCGGGGTGGTCGGCGGCGCCGAAGCGCAGCGGGTCCATGACGGCGACCGGCCGGGCGCCCATCGCGAGGATGTCGCGGACGATGCCGCCGACGCCGGTGGCCGCGCCCTGGTAGGGCTCGATGTACGACGGGTGGTTGTGCGACTCGATCTTGAACGTCACGGCGTAGCCCTGCCCGACGTCCACCACGCCGGCGTTCTCGCCGATGCCGACGAGCAGCGCGTCCGTCTGCGGGGCCTTCTCGCCGAACTGCTTCAGGTGCACCTTGCTCGACTTGTACGAGCAGTGCTCGGACCACATGACCGAGTACATGGCCAGCTCGGCGCCGGTCGGGCGGCGGTCCAGGATCTCCCGGATGCGCTCGTACTCGTCCTCCTTGAGGCCGAGCTCCTTCCAGGGCTGCGCGGCGTCCGGCGTCTCGGCCGCGTGCTTGACAGTGTCGAGAGTCATGCGCTGACCAACTTCTTGATGACCGAGGTGAAGAACGCCAGACCGTCGGTGCGTCCGGTGCCGATGAGCGGCTCCACCGCGTGCTCGGGGTGCGGCATGAGGCCGACGACGTTCCCGGCGGCGTTGCTGATGCCGGCGATGTCGCGCAGCGAGCCGTTCGGGTTCACGTCCAGGTAGCGGAAGACCACCCGGCCCTCGGCCTCCAGCTCGTCGAGGGTGCGCTCGTCGGCGGTGTAGCGGCCGTCGATGTTCTTGAGCGGGACGGAGATCTCCTCGCCGGCGGCGTAGTCGGCCGTCCAGGCGGTCGCGGAGGTCTCGACGCGCAGCTTCTGGTCGCGGCACACGAAGTGCAGCCCGGTGTTGCGCAGCATCGCGCCCGGCAGCAGGTGGGCCTCGCACAGCACCTGGAAACCGTTGCAGATGCCCAGCACCGGCATTCCCGCGTGCGCTTGTTCGATAACGGTCGCCATCACCGGCGAGAAGCGGGAGATCGCCCCGGCCCGCAGATAGTCGCCGTACGAGAAGCCGCCCGGCAGAACGACGGCGTCGACCTGCTTGACATCCTTGTCCCGGTGCCACAGCGGCACGGCTTCAGCGCCGGCGAGGGTGACCGCGCGCTGGGTGTCGCGGTCGTCGAGCGTGCCGGGGAATGTGACGACACCAATGCGGGCAGTCACGACTCGACCTTTACGTCGAAGTCCTCGATCACGGTGTTGGCGAGAAAGGTTTCCGCCATCTCCCGAATGCGGGCGAGCGCGGCGTCGTCGACCGGCCCGTCCACCTCGAGTTCAAAGCGCTTTCCCTGGCGGACGTCGGAGATCCCGTCGAAGCCCAGCCTGGGCAGCGCGCGCTGCACAGCCTGGCCCTGCGGGTCGAGGATCTCCGGCTTGAGCATGACGTCGACTACGACGCGTGCCACTGGCACTCCCGGTGGTGTGGTACGTGAGGTGTCCTCCAGCGTACCCGGTTCGATTTTCTACGCGAGTAGATATGCGGTTCGGGAGTCCTCCGCCTTCGGATGAGCCGCTGATCATGCATCACGTTTATGTATCGGCTGCCGAAATGCCTGGGGAAACCCGGCGGAAAATCATAGGGTCCCGATGACGAACAGGCTTGGGATGACACAGGGCCGGGAATTATCAGTAACATCTGCCGTCCCGGCACCGTACATTCCGTGACACCGCACAGCACCGCCCTGAATGCACATTTGTCGACACCCCTGCGCGTCGGCGTGCCCGCACCAGCGGAGCCGGCCCGCGGCCGCCACCGGGCGGACCGCCCAAGGCCCCAGCGGCGCGGACCCGTTGCCGCACGCCGACGCCACGAAAGGACCGATTCCTATGGCGCAACGCGTACTGGTCACCCTCGCCGACGATCTCGACGGAGGCGAGGCCGCGGAAACGATCGCATTCGGCGTCGACGGGCAGTGGTACGAGATCGACCTTTCGGCGGCGAACGCCGACAAACTGCGCAGCGACCTCGCCCCGTACGTCGAGGCCGGCCGCCGCCGTACGCTCTCCGGCCGTGCCTACAAGCGCACGCCGATCGCGCCCACTCCGGCCACCGTCCGGGCCTGGGCGCAGTCGAACGGTTTCGAGGTGCCGGCACGCGGGCGCATCCCCAAGAAGGTCTACGAGGCGTTCAGCAAGGCGAGCTGAGGCACCGCCGGGCCCGCGGGGGCCCGGCCCGCGGCGGCGACGCGGCCGGGCCCCGCTGATTGGACATCCACCCCCACCTTTCCGCTAATGTGGGGATCACGCCGAGGGCGGGGCCGGAAAAGCCCAGGTCAGCGGTTGTCATGCGGGTGTAGCTCAGTAGCAGAGCGCCCCCCTTCCAGGGGGGAGGGGCAGTGTGCAATTCCTGTCGCCCGCTCGGATCGCCTCCACGAAGGCGCCTCGGTCACCGGCCTCCCGGCCGGGTCCCCCGGGCCATCGGGTAGAGTGGTCTGCACGACCTGCGGACGTGGCTCAGTTGGTAGAGCATCACCTTGCCAAGGTGAGGGTCGCGAGTTCGAATCTCGTCGTCCGCTCCAGTCAGGCGAAGGCCCCGGTCATCACGACCGGGGCCTTTCGCATGCCCTGCCGCCCCGCCCGGGACCCGGCGGGAAAGGCGTTTCCGGTCCGCTGAGCCGATCGGGTATAGTATCTGCACCACCTGCGGACGTGGCTCAGTTGGTAGAGCATCACCTTGCCAAGGTGAGGGTCGCGAGTTCGAATCTCGTCGTCCGCTCCAGTGAAGCGAAGGCCCCGGTCATCACGACCGGGGCCTTTCGCATGCCCGCCGGCTACGACCAGGGGGTGCCGGTGAGGCGCTCGTACGCCTCGACGTAGCGCGCCCGGGAGTGCTCGACGACCTCGGGCGGGAGCTGCGGGGGCGGGGTGTCGCCGGTGCGGTCCCAGCCGGAGGCGGGCGAGGTCAGCCAGTCGCGGATGATCTGCTTGTCGAAGGACGGCTGCGCGTGGCCCGGCTCCCACTCGTCGGCGGGCCAGTAGCGGGAGGAGTCCGGGGTCAGGACCTCGTCGGCGAGGACGAGATCACCCTCCTCCCCACCCTGGACGCGGCCGAACTCGAACTTCGTGTCGGCCAGGATCAGCCCGCGCTCCCTGGCGACGTCCCGCGCCTGGCCGTAGACCGCGAGGGTGAGCTGCCGCAGCCGGGCCGCCGTCTCGGCGCCGACCTGGCGGGCGACCTCCTCGTACGGCACGTTCTCGTCGTGCTCCCCGACCGCGGCCTTCGTCGCCGGGGTGAAGATCGGCGCGGGCAGCTCCGAGCCGTCCACCAGGCCCTCGGGCAGGGCCAGTCCGCACACCGTGCGGTGCTCGTCGTACTCGCGCAGGCCCGAGCCCGTCAGATAGCCGCGGGCGACCGCCTCCACCGGCACCATCTCCAGCGCCCGGCACACCGTCGTCCGGCCCTCCCACTCCGCGGGCGCGCCCGCGGGCAGGTCGGTGGAGATCACGTGGTGGGGCACCAGGTCCTTCAGCTGCTCGAACCACCACAGGGACAGCTGGGTGAGCACCCGCCCCTTGTCGGGGATCTCGGTGGGCAGCACCCAGTCGTACGCCGAGATGCGGTCGCTGGCGACCATCACCAGGTTCCCGTCGGCGTCCCGGTACAGATCGCGCACCTTGCCGGTGTGCAGATGGACCAGTCCCGGCACCTGCACGGGCTCCGGCTTGTCGACGAATCCGGGCATGGGTCGTCCTCCCCAAATAGGCGGTTCAGCCCCTGATTCTCGCGTACGGAGAAGAATGCGGCGCGCGGGGGCCCGCCGGACTGATCCGGCGCACGGGGGCCCGCCGGACTGATCCGCCGGACTGATCCGGCGCACGGGGGCCCGCCGGATCAGTCCCGTTTGCAGATGCGGTCCAGCAGATTGGCCGTCGCCCGCTGGATCCGCGCGTCCACGTGCCCCGGCCGGTCCAGCGCGGGCGACCACGCGAACGTGCCCGACGCGAAGACGTACGCCCCGCTGGGCGCCCGGTACAGGGACGTCTCCTGGTGCCGCCGCCGGCCGTCCGCCGACTCGTACGGCGAATGCGCGAGCAGGATGCGCTCGGTCGAATCCGGCAGCGGGGTGCGCGGGTAGTAGCGATCCGCCTCCCCCGCGACCAGGCCCTCGATCTCGTCCCCCTCCCCCGCCCCCGTCGCCTCCCACAGCCAGTGCGAGGCGTTCCGCACCACCAGCGGCGACGGCTGCGGCACCCGCCCCGCGTACTGCACCCCGAGCACCAGCTGCTCCGGCTCCCCCAGCTCCCGCCACAGGCTGACCTTCCCCCCGCGCCCCTCCCCACGGTGCTTGCGGCAGCTCAGCAGCCGGTCCGGGGCACCCGACGCCGAGGCCGACAGCTCCACCTGCCAGTACATGGTGTTCGCCGACAGGAACACCAGGGACGTCCCCACATCGCGGGCCCGCTCCACCGCCCTCCGCATCGGCGCCGACCAGTACTCGTCGTGCCCCGGGAAGACCAGCCCCCGGTAGAGCTCCGGATCCACCAGCCCGGCGTGCAGGTCGCGGGCGTCCGCGTAGGCCAGGTCGTAGCCGTGCCGCTCCGCGAAACGCACGAAGTCGTAGGCGTGCCCGATGTGCAGGGGCAGGCCCGCACCGGCATAGGGGCGGTCGAAGGACACCGTGCCGGCCGCGTCCGCCTCGCCGAGCAGCCGCCCCTCCTCGTCCCAGGCGTGGTAGAGGCTCGCGCCCGTCCGGCCGTCCTCCGGGTACAGGTTGTACGCCTGCCACGTCACGTCCGGGAGCAGCAGCAGCAGATCCGCGGACGCCGCGGGATCCCGCACCGTGAACGGCACATGGCTGCGGTAGCCGTCCGCCGTCGTGAGCACGGCGACGTACGCCCCCGTCCGCCAGTTCGGCGGCACCTGGAGCCGCCAGGACTGCCACCAGTGGTGGCACGACACCGTCCGCCCCGCCGCCAGCGGCGCCGGCTGCACGATCCCCGACAGCCGCGGACTCGCGCTCACCAGCGAGGCGCCGTCACCGCCGTAGTGCCCGATCCGATACACGTCCACGGTGAACTCCTGCGGCGGATCCACCGTGATCCTGAAATCGATCGCCCCACCCGGCGCGACACCCCCCGCCGACGCGAAGCCCTTGATCTGCCGCCGCACGTCGTCCGCCATCCGCGGCCCCGGCAGATGCGGGCGCCGCGGCGCCTCCCCGCTGCTCGCCGCCAGGTCCACGTACCACGGCACCGCCGGCTCACCGCCGTCGCCGTACGCCGACTCCCCCCGCAGCCACGGCAGCGGACCCTGCCCGAACGGGTCCGACACGCCGTGCGCCAGGGCCCCCGACTCCCACCGCCTGATCCGATCCGCCCCCATACCCAACCCTCCATCCCGCGCGCCCCGTCACCCGGGGCAACGGTGCGGTGTGCTCTGACCAGCACATCACAGATTGCGCCCTCCCGGTCACGTTTCGTGCCGAATTCAGCCCCGAGGGGCACGCACCGGGCCTCCCCCTCCCGGTGGCCGGTGGGGGCGGGCCGCGCGCGAGGTCCCTCGCGCGGGGTACGTCGGAGGTCCTCGCGCGGGGTGCGCCAGCCGAGCCGGAGCGAGCCGCCCGACGCGCGGTGCGCCCGCTGAGCCGGAGCGAGCCGCCACGCGCAAAGCGCCCGCAGGCCCCGAGCGAGCCCCGACGCGCAGAGCGCCCGCGGGCCCGGAGCGAGCCCCGACGCGCGCGGACGTCGGCTGAGCCGGAGCGAGCCCCGACGCGCGCGGACGTCGGCTGAGCCGGAGCGAGCCCCCACGCCGCGGTACGTCAGCTGAGCCGGTAGCGAGCCCCGACGCGCGCGGTACGTCAGCTGAGCCGGTAGCGAGCCCCCACGCGCGCGGGCGTCAGCTGAGGCGGAGCGAGCTGCCCGACGCGCAGAGCGTCAGCCGAACCGGAGCGAGCCCCCACGCGCGCGGGCGTCAGCTGAGCCGGAGCGAGCCGCCCGACGCGTGGACCGTTAGCCGACCCGGAGCGAGCCGCCACGCGCAAAGCGCCAGCAGGCTCCGAGCGAGCCCCCACGCGCGCGGTGCGTCAGTTGAGGCGGAGCGACTCCTCCGGGCGGACCCCCAGCGCCGAGAGCCACGCCCGCAGCGGCGCCGCGTCGCCGTTCTCGACGAGGCGCAGAACCGGCCACCCGAGGTCACCGCGACGGGCACCGTCGACCACGAGGGCAGGACCGTCGAGCCAGTCGAGACCCGCCCCGGCCCCCGCGGTGTCCACCGCGGCACAGCACACGATCGCCGTGACGTGCTCCGTCAGAAGCTCCCGCCCCGTCCGCGGCGGCAGCAACTCGTACACGGGCGCGGCCCCGGCCGCCCCCGCCGCGGCGGCCGCCCCCGCCGTCTCGTCGGCGGCGACGAGCGCCCCGATCCGCGCGGCCAGCTCCTCACTGCCCCCGGCGGCGAGTCGGTCGATCACCCGGGCGAGCGTCGCCGTCCCCGGCTCCGCGTCCAGCAGCACCCCCCGCCCACGGGCCGGTGGACCGTACTCGGAGGCGGCTCCCGCCGGAGCCGCACGGCGACCCGGCCGCACCTCGTCCAGCACCCGTATGAGCCGCGCCGCCTCCGCCCGCCAGATGCGGTCCACGACCTCGTCGGGATACCGCGCCCAGCTCACCGGCGCCCAGTCGGGCCCCGCGCACCGGGCGCCACCGTGGAAAAGCCGGGCCGCGAGCAGCGACACCGCCTCGTCCACCACACCGGGCTCCTCCAGCAGATCGCACGCCGGCCGCTCGCCGAGCCGGGTCTCGAAACCGTCCGCGAGCCGGTCCCTGCGGGACAACTCCGTGAGCGCGGAAACCACCCCGGCGTCCAGCCGGGAGGGCCAGCGGCCCATCCGCCACGCGGGCAGCGCCACCCGCGTCAGCAGCCGGTCCCAGCCCGCGTACGCGAGCCCGACCTGCTCCTGGGCGACTATCCGCAGCCCGTAATCCACGGCCTGCGCCCGTTCGGACGCGCCCGCGGCCACCCCGCGCTCCATCTCCGCGACATGCGCGCGGCACCCGCGCAGCAGCAACCGCGCCGACCCGCCCAGCACCCCGTACGCCGGCCGCAGCAGCAGCGACCGCTCACGGCGGCCCTGCTCGGCGACGGCGACGGCCGCGTCGAGACCGCGGACGAAGCGCCGGGCGGCGAATATCTCCGGATCCGCCGCCGCACCCGTGCCCGCGACCACGGGAGCGAGCAGCGCGCGCAACTCGGCGACACGCATCCACCACAAGAACGGCGAGCCGATCACCAGCACCGGAGCAGGACGCCGCTCCACCGCGCCGGCCGCAGGCCTGCGGTCCTCCAGCCAGCTGTCGCAATCCGGCGTCAGCTCTATACCGGACGGGGCCGGCACCTGAAGCGTCTCCGCCAGGTCGGCGACCATGCGGTGCAGGTCCGGGGCGGCCGTCTCCGGCACGGGAACCGCCGGGCTCACCGCGGGCCGGGCCCGCGCGATCACCGCGGCCACGGCCGCGGTGACGGCCAGCACGACGAGGGCCGCGCCGGTCACGCCCCAGCGGACGCCCTCCCAGGCGCCGCCGGAAAGACGGCCGGTCGCCGCGGCGACATGCAGCAGGACGGCGGCGGCCGCGGGCAGCAGGGCCGCGGCGAGCGCGGCGCCGCGGACGCGCAGCACCGCGAGGGCGCGGGCCCGCGCGAATGCCTCGCCTGCTTCTCCGGCCATCGGGCGGCTCACCCCCTGCGCGTCGGTGACCGCCCCGGTGACGGCCTCCCCCCACTGTCGCACCGCCCACCGACATCGCAATGGCCGTACGGCTGTTTGCCGCAATGTCCTGCGGTGCGCCTCCGCGGCACCCTAGTTCGCGTCCCGCGAGCGGGTCAGCCATACGGCCGAGCCATCACTCCTTGGAGTGGCTTCCCCCGGACTTTGCGCGATACGCTGCGCGGCCGTTCCGCCGGTGGGGGCTGCTCGCGCAGTTCCCCGCGCCCCCTCGGGGGTGCGGCTTGCGGCGGGCAGTTCGCCGTTCTGCCGGTGGGTGGTTGCTCGCGCCGTTCCCCGCGCCCCTGGGGGGTGCGGCTTGCGGCGGGCAGTTCGCCGTTCCGCCGGTGGGTGGTTGCTCGCGCCGTTCCTCGCGCCCCTGGGGGGTGCCACTTACGGTGGGGGTTCGCCATTCCCCCGGTGGGGGGCTGAGCGCGCAGTTCCCCGCGCCCCTGAGGGGGTGCCGCTTGCGGTGGGCGGTCCGCCATTCGCCCGGTGGGGGCTGGTCGCGCAGTTCCTCGCGCCCCCGGGTTGCCCGGCGGGGCATCGCGCCCTTCCTCGGGGGGTGGGGTCGGGTGCCACTCCGGGGGTACCTCCTCGGAATGCGCGTCTGACGTCTTCCGTGTCCGCGGGGCGGCGGGGTGCGCATTCCTGCGGGGGCACCCCCGGATCGTCCCCCTCCCGGGCCGGTATGGCGGCTGCCTGCCGGTGGGGGTGAAGTCCTTGAGGGACTGCGGTTCGCCCCCGACGGCGAATGCGCCCCACAGGTGGACCGTGAGCCGACGTCGAATCTGCACGGGTGGTGGGGGTGGGAACACCCCGCGCCGCCAGGCGCGGGAAACCCCCGCGGCGGGCAAGCCGCCCACGCACCCCGGGCGGGCACCGCCCGAAGCGTCCACCACGGCGGGCAAGCCGCCCACGTACCGGCAACCGGGCACCGCCCGAGCGCGGCGCCGCCAGGCGCAGCACCACCGCGGCGGGGCAGCCGCAAGCCCCACCGCAAGGGCACCGCCCGAAGCGCGTCCCCCGCGGCGGGGCAGCCGCAAGCCCCACCGCGAGGGCACCGCCGGAGTGGGCTCAGTTCGCGGCGGCGGTGGCCGCGATGTCGGTGCGGTGGTGCGAGCCGTCGAGGCGGATCGCGGCGAGCGCGGCGTACGCGGAGGTGCGGGCGGCGGTGAGGTCGGGTCCGGTCGCGGTCACGGAGAGGACGCGGCCGCCGGCGCTGAGGACGCGGCCGGACTCGTCGAGGCGGGTCCCGGCGTGGAGGACGTACGCGGTGTCGCTCGTGGCGTCGGCGAGGCCGGTGATGGGGTCGCCGGTGCGGGGTGTGCCGGGGTAGTTGTGGGAGGCGACGACGACGGTGACGGCCGCGTCGTCGCTCCAGCGCAGGGCGGGGTGCGTGGCGAGCTGGCCGGTCGCGGCGGCGCGGAGGAGGCCGGCGAGGGGGCTGCGGAGGCGGGCGAGGACGACCTGTGTCTCGGGGTCGCCGAAGCGGGCGTTGAATTCGATGACCCGCACGCCGCGGGAGGTGATGGCGAGCCCGGCGTAGAGGAGGCCGGAGAAGGGGGTGCCGCGGCGCCGCAGTTCGTCGACGGTCGGCTGGAGGACGGTCCGCTCGACCTCGTCGACGAGTTTGGGGTCGGCCCAGGGGAGCGGCGAGTAGGCGCCCATGCCGCCGGTGTTGGGGCCTTCGTCGCCGTCGAGGGCGCGCTTGAAGTCCTGGGCGGGCTGGAGGGGGACGACGGTCTCGCCGTCGGTGACGGCGAAGAGGGAGACCTCGGGGCCGTCGAGGTATTCCTCGATGACGACCCGCCCGGAGGGCGCGGCGACGCAGGCGAGGGCGTGGTCGCGGGCCGCGGCCGGGTCGTCGGTGACGACGACGCCCTTGCCGGCGGCGAGCCCGTCGTCCTTGACGACGTAGGGCGCGCCGAAGGCGTCGAGGGCGTGGTCGATCTCGTCGGCGGTGGCGCAGACGTAGGAGCGCGCGGTGGGCACCCCGGCGGCGGCCATGACGTCCTTGGCGAAGGCTTTGGAGCCTTCGAGCTGCGCGGCTTCCCCGGAGGGGCCGAAGCAGTCGATGCCGCGGGCGCGGACGGCGTCGGCGACGCCGGCGACGAGGGGGGCCTCCGGGCCGACGATCACGAGGTCGGCGCCGAGGCTCTCGGCGAGCCCGGCGACGGCGGCGCCGTCGAGGATGTCGACCGGGTGCAGTTCGGCCACGTCTGCGATGCCCGCGTTGCCGGGGGCGCAGTGCAGCGACGTCACGTCGGGGTCGAGGGACAGGGAACGGCACAGTGCGTGTTCGCGGGCTCCGCCGCCGATGACAAGGACCTTCACGCGCACCAGGGTAGTGGCCCGCACCGGCACCGCCGACCTCACTCTTTCGGGCGACCGCCGTCCGGGTCCCACACCTGATCACGCAGCCCGTACGGGCGGAAACCGCGGATCGTCCCCGCCGGGCTCAGCCGTTCGGCGCTAAGAAGAGAGCTTCGTCACGGTGGTCACGGAGCGGAGCGAGGGAGTGTGCGGTGGGCCAGCAGGACATGTGTCCCGAGGAGTCCCCTCGGGAGGAGCCTGAGCGGCGGGCGCTGCACCCCCGGCACGAGCAGGAAGGCGACGCGTGCGAGGAGCCGGACGACGCCGTCGCCGCCCCGCGCCGGGCGCGCCGCGAGGACCTGCGGCCGCTGCCGTTTCCGCACGGGGACTGGGGGGAGCCCGCGCAGCGCCTGGACGAGCTGTACCGCTGGGCGGAGTGCGGGGCGCTGCGCACCGCCGACTGGTACCTGCGGGACCGGGTGTGGAAGCGGCGCGGGGCGCGGACGCTGCGCTGCGGGGCGGCGGCCTTCGCGGCGGTGGGTGCGGCGCTGCCGCTCGCGGAGCTGGTGGGCGCGGGGGGCTCGCCGGTGGCGTGGGGCTATCTGGCGCTGCTGCTGGCCACGGTGTGCGTGGCCGCGGACCGGGTGCTGGGGCTGACGGCGGGCTGGATGCGGGACGTGGGCACCGCGCAGGGTGTGGAGCGGCGCCTTGAGCAGCTGCGCTTCGACTGGGCGTCGGAGAGCGTGCGGGAGGTGCTGGGTCCGGCGGAGGGCACCGCGGGGGAGGCCGCGGAGCGCTGTCTGGCGATCCTGCGGCGCTTCTGCGACGACGTCGCCGACCTGGTCCGGATGGAGACGGCGGACTGGATGGTGGACTTCGGCCAGGGCGCGGCCGGGACCCCGCTGCGGACGCAGTCGCCCGCGTGGACCCCGGCTCGCACCGAGCCCCCGCCGCCGCCGCGCGTCCCGCACCCGAGCGCGCGGCCGAACATGCCGCGGCAGCGCCCTCCGGAGAGCCCGTAGCCGGGCCGGCGGCCGGCGCTCAGCTGAAGACGATCATCGAGCCCTGTCCCAGTGAGCGGGTCGCCGCCGCGTGCAGGCCGAGCCAGACGTGGTGCTCGCGGGCGAAGGGGCCGGCTGCCGGGTCCGCGGCGGGGAGGGCGGGTTCCTCCAGCGTGGTGTGGCGGCCGGGCGGGGCGGGGGCCTGCGGCGGGTTGGCGGGGTCGATGCCGATCGCGGGCGCGACGAACTCCAGCTCCCGCAGCAGTCCGTGGCTGGAGCCCAGCGGGCCGCCGTTCTCCAGCAGTTCGTCGTTGACGACCGGGTGCGGGAAGTCCAGCGGGACGTACGCGCCCGCGTGGTCGTAGTGCCACACCAGGTGCGAGGCCTGCGCGGTGCTCTCGAACATCTCCAGCAACTGCTCGTAGTCGCCGCCGAGTTCGTCGACGGGTGAGACTTCGAGGCCCTGGAGGCGCAGCAGGTAGGCGCGGCGCAGGAAGTGCAGGGCGTCGTAGTCGAAGCAGGCGACGGGCGCGACGTCGCCGGACAGCCCGGGCATGTAGGCGTAGACGGGCACGGGCGGCTGCCCGGCGTCGCCGAGTGCCTTGTCGTAGCGGGCGAGTTCCTCGGAGAAGGGGTTTTCCGGGCTGTGGCAGAGGACGTCCACCAGCGGCACCAGCCACAGGTCGCAGGCCACGTACGAACTCCATCCGGTCGGGGGCGTACAGCCTAAGTCGCCCGCGCCCGTCGCGTCAGGAGCGTGCGGGGGCGAGCTTTTCGATCAGGGCGCGGGTGTGCGCGTTGCACTCGGCGACGAGGGCGTGGGCGGCGGCGATGTCGCCCCGGGCGACGGCGTCGACGAGGGCGACGTGGCCGGACCAGCACACGCCCGCGGGGTCGGCGAGCGCGCGCAGGTGGGGGACGGCGTAGATCCACGTCTGGGTGCGGAGGCGGTCGAGGAAGTCGCAGATGTGCGGGTTGCCGCGGATCGCCGACAGCTCGCGCCAGAAGCGCAGGTCGCAGCCCACCAGCACGTCCAGGCTCCCGGCCTGGGCGGCCTGCGCGGCGGCCTCGGCGCGGCGGCGTACGGAGGCCAGGACGTCGGCCGGCACGTCGCCCACGCCGCCCTGCCCGGCCAGTTCGCGGAAGAAGGCCTCGACGACGAAGGCGCGGGCCTCGGTGAGGGAGCGGAAGTCGGCGGCGGTGAACTGCCGCACCTGGAAGCCGCGGTGCTGCTCGACGTCCAGCAGGCCCTGCGCGGCCAGGTCGACGAGCGCCTCGCGGACCGGGGTCGCGGACACGCCGTACAGCTCGGCGATCTCCTTGACGGTGAAGTGCCGTCCGGCCTGGAGGCGGCCGGTGAGCACCTCGTCGCGCAGGGCGTCGGCGATCTGCTGCCGCAGACTGCTGCGCCGCACGGGTGCGGCCGGGCCACCGCTCTCCGGCATCCCCGCCTCCTCGCTCGCCTCGCCACCGTGCCTGCCGTGCCGCCCGCCGTTCCCGCGCCGGGCGGTGATTCCCGCCGCCGGACACGATAGGCGAGCCTGGGCAATGGTGCGCCCGGCACCGGACGTCCGTACGGGATTTCGTACGCATATTCTTCGCTCGTGCAGGGGGGCGGCGCGCACGTCATACGGCGCGGAGACGGGGGGGAACGCATGGTCGACCAGCTCAGAGCCGACGATCCGCGGCGGATCGGGGCCTACCGGCTGCTCGGCAGGCTGGGCACCGGCGGGATGGGCCGGGTCTTCCTCGCGCGCTCGGAGCGCGGCCGCACGGTCGCGGTGAAGCTGGTGCGCCCCGAACTGGCCGCGCAGGAGGAATTCCGCGGCCGTTTCCGGCGCGAGGTGCGCGCGGCGCGGCGGGTCGGCGGGAAGTGGACCGCGCCCGTGCTGGACGCGGACACCGAGGCGGAGATCCCCTGGGTGGCCACCGGTTACGTGCCGGGCCCCTCGCTCCAGCAGGTCGTCAGGGACTACGGGCCGCTGCCGGAGCGCTCGGTCGCGGTCCTCGCCGCGGGGCTCGCGCACGCGCTGGCCGACATCCACGCCGCGGGCCTGGTGCACCGCGACCTCAAGCCGTCCAACGTGATGATCACGATCGACGGGCCGCGGGTCATCGACTTCGGCATCGCCCGCGCCCTGGAGACCGTCGCGGACGGCAGCGGCCCGCTCACCCACACCGGCGGCATGGTCGGCTCCCCCGCCTTCATGTCGCCCGAGCAGGTGCGCGGCGACCGCGTCACCCCTGCCTGCGACGTCTTCTGCCTCGGCTCCGTCCTGGCCTACGCGGCGACCGGGCTGCAGCCCTTCGGGGCGGCGGGCAGCGGGGTGCACGCCCAGATGTTCCGCATCGTGCAGGAGCCGCCGGACCTGGAGGCCGTGCCGGAGGGCCTGCGCGGTCTGGTCGCCGCCTGCCTGGCCAAGGCCCCGGCGGACCGCCCCTCCCCCACCGGGGTGCTGGAGCTGGTCGGCGGGGCGGCGGCTGGGGAGGCCGACGAGGGAAGGGCCGAACCGTGGCTGCCGGGCGCGATCGTCGCCCAGCTCGGGCGGCACGCCGTCCGGCTGCTGGAGCTGGAGGCCGGTGCGGAGGCGGATCCGGGCGCAGCGGCGGCGGACGGCGGCACCCCGCCGGCGTCCGGGGCGCGGGAGCCGTCCCCGGCGGAAACCGGGGCGCCGGTGTCCGTGGCCGCGGCCGCGGCGCCCACCGCGGTGCAGGCCCCGCCGCCCGCGCCCGCGCGGCGCCGAGGGGGCCGGGGCGCGCTGGTGGCCGTCCTGGCGCTGCTCGCGGTCGCCGCGGGCGGCACCACGGCGTACGTCCTCGTCCGTGAGGGCGGCCGCGGCGCGCAGGGCTCGCCCCTGGCCGGCACCTCGTCCACGGCGCCCCCCGCGACGCCGGGCGCGTCGCGGGAGCCGGTCACGGACGCCACGGGCACGAAGGCCACGCGGGACGCGTCTCCCCCGCCCGTCGGGGCGCCCGCGGAGCTGGTCGGCACCTGGCGGGCGACCTACGGGACGGCCGCGGGCGTGACCGACTCCCGCACGCTGGTCATCGGCCCGGACGGCACGGTGACGCTGAGCGGCGACCGCACGGACGGCACGCGCACCCTCTACCGGTGCCAGTGGCTGATGTCGGTCACGGAGGCGGCCTCCCCGGCCCGGCTGAGCCCGTCGTCCGTGGTCTACGGCAAGCCCGAGGCGGCCTGCTCCCCCGGCAGCCCCACGACCCTCGTGCTGATCGACGCCACGCACCTGAGGCGCCTCGGCGTCGCGGGCGAGAAGCAGCCGCCGGTCTACGAGAAGCAGCCGGCCACGTAGCCGCCCGGGCAGCGGTGAGCCCCGCGCACATGGTGCGCGGGGCTCACCGGGAGGGGCGTCAGGCGCGGCTCACAGGAACGAGTTGATCTCGATCGTCTCGGTACGGCCGGGGCCGACGCCGATCGCGGAGATCGGCGCGCCGGACATCTCCTCCAGCGCCTTGACGTAGGCCTGCGCGTTCTTCGGCAGGTCGGCGAAGGTCTTGGCCTTGGAGATGTCCTCCGACCAGCCCGGCAGGTACTCGTACACCGGCTTGGCGTGGTGGAAGTCCGTCTGGCTGTAGGGCAGTTCCTCGACGCGACGGCCGTCGATCTCGTAGGCGACGCACACCGGGATCCGCTCCCAGCCGGTGAGGATGTCCAGCTTGGTGAGGAAGAAGTCGGTCAGGCCGTTGACCCGGGTGGCGTAGCGCGCGATCACCGCGTCGAACCAGCCGCAGCGGCGGTTGCGGCCCGTGGTCACACCGAACTCGTGGCCCACCGTGCGCAGCCGCTCGCCGTCCTCGTCGAACAGCTCCGTGGGGAACGGTCCCGAGCCCACACGCGTTGTGTACGCCTTGAGGATGCCGATGACCCGGGTGATCTTCGTCGGGCCCACGCCGCTGCCGGTGCAGGCTCCGCCGGACGTCGGGTTGGACGAGGTGACGAAGGGGTAGGTGCCGTGGTCGACGTCCAGCAGCGTGCCCTGGCCGCCCTCCATGAGCACGACCTTGCCCTCGTCCAGCGCGTTGTTGAGGACCAGCGCGGTGTCGGCGACGTAGTCCTTGAGCAGCTCGGCGTAGCCGAGGTATTCCTCGACGACCTGGTCGGTGCTGATCGCGCGCCGGTTGAAGATCTTCACCAGGATCTGGTTCTTGTCCTGGAGCGCCGCGTCGACCTTCTGCTGAAGGATCGATTCGTCGAACAGGTCCTGCACGCGGATGCCCACACGGTTGATCTTGTCCGCGTACGCCGGGCCGATGCCGCGCCCGGTGGTGCCGATCTTGCGCTTGCCCAGGAAGCGCTCCGTCACCTTGTCGATGGTCTGGTGATAGGGCGTGATCAGATGGGCGTTACCACTGATCAGCAGTTTGGAGGTGTCGACACCGCGCTCGTTGAGCCCGCTCAGCTCGGAGAGCAGGACGGCCGGGTCGACGACCACTCCGTTGCCGATCACCGGGGTGCACCCGGGCGAGAGGATGCCGGAGGGGAGGAGATGCAGCGCGTATTTCTGGTCGCCGACGACGACGGTGTGTCCGGCGTTGTTGCCGCCCTGGTAACGGACTACGTAGTCGACGGAGCCGCCGAGCAGGTCGGTGGCCTTCCCCTTGCCCTCGTCACCCCACTGAGCACCGAGCAGCACAAGTGCGGGCACAGGCGTACACCCCTTCCGGGCGGGGCATGTCCAACGTGCAGAGCCGTCGAAACCTGCCCCGGAATAGACGAAGCCCCTGACGCAACGGCGCAAGGGGCTCTTGCACCGAGATTTTACCTGAGGAAGGACCAAGGTGTCGGCTCACCCTCCCGGGCATCCCCCGCCGGACTCCGTCCGGAGGTCGGACCTGTTGCTGGTCGTCGATCCGGCGGCACGGGCGGCCGACGGCGAGTCCGTCCGAATTGCGAAAGATGTCCTGTGTGCGGGAGCCCGCTCGGTCAAGATCGTCTTCCCGGAGTCCGACGAGGAGGCCGAGCGCGCCCTCGCCCACCGCGGCCGGCGCCGCCCCGTCCTGCTCGGTGACGACCTCGCCCTGCTCCGCACGGTACGGGCCCTGCACCGCGACCGCACCCTGCACGAGGCACCGCTCGGCCTGGTGCCGATCGGCCGGCGCTCGGCGCTCGCCCTCGGCCTCGGCGTGCCCGCCGACGTCCCGGCCGCGGCCCGCGCGGTGCTCGACGGCGCCCACCGCGAGCTCGACCTGCTGGTCGACGAGAGCGGCGGGATCGTGCTGGGCGCCCTGAGCATCCCGTGCGGCGCACCGCTCCCCCAGACCACCGCGCGCTGGTGGACCCCCGTCGAGAAGACCGCGCGCCAGCTCGTGCGCACCCTGACCGCGCCCATACCCACCGGCGGCCACCCGGCGCGGCAGCGGCTGCGCGTCGAGGCGGACGGGGTGCTGCTGGCCGATCTGGACCAGCCGGTGCAGGAGGTGTCCGTCCGCCCGGCGCCCGCCGGCCTCGCCGAGGTCTGCGTGCGCCGCCCGGAGGGAGCCGGGCCCGTCCGGGCGCGGGCGCGCACCGTCACCGTCTCGGGCCGCGACTTCCGCTACCGCGCCGACTCCGCCGTGACCGGCCCCGTCCGCACCCGCACGTGGACGGTCGAGCGCGCGGCGTGGCGGCTGACGGTCCCCCGGCACTGAGCCCGGGGCGCGGGCTCACCAGGTGACGAGCAGCTCGCGGACCCCGCGGATGACGTAGTTGGGCCGCCAGGACGGCTCCGCCACCAGCCGCATCCCCGGGGCGTCGCGCAGGAAGGCGCCGAAGGAGGCGGCCAGTTCCAGACGGGCCAGCGGGGCGCCCAGGCAGTAGTGGATGCCGGCGCCGAAGCTGACGTGCCTGTTCCCGGCCGCCGGGCGGGTGACGTCGAGGCGCTCGGGGTCGGCGAAGCGCGCCGGGTCGCGGTTGGCCGAGCCGAACAGCAGGGCCACCTCGGACCCGCGCGGGATCACCGTGCCGCCGACCTCGATGTCGTCCAGCACCCACCGCTCGAAGAGCTGGAGCGGGGTGTCGTAGCGCAGGATCTCCTCGACGCCGTCCGCGAGCCCGCCCAGGGAGGCCGCGGCCGCGGCCATCAGCCGCAGCTGGTCCGGGTGCCGGAAGAGGTGCAGCCAGCCCAGCGCGGTGGTGTTCACGGTGGCCTCGTGCCCGGCGTTGAGCAGCAGCGCGCAGGTGGAGACCATCTCCTGCTCGCTCAGCACGTCGCCGTCGTCCTGCACCGCGATGAGCGCGCTGATCAGGTCGTCCCCGGGGTCGGTGCGCCGGGCCGCGATCAGCTCGCGCAGGTAGGCGGAGAACTCCTCGCTCGCCGTCACCGCCGCACGGGCCGCGTCCGGGCCCGGATTCAGCTCGTACATCGCCGTCATACCCGCCGACCAGGGCCGCAGCAGCGGGCGGTCGGCGGCCGGTATGCCCAGCATCTCCGCGATGACGGCGACCGGCAGCGGCTCGGCCACCGCGGCGTGCAGATCGCCGCCGCCCTGCGCGTACAGCGCCCCGACCAGCTCGTCCGCGAGCCGCTGCACGACCGGCGCCAGCTCCTCCACCCGCCGGGGGGTGAAGGCCTTGGCGACCAGCCGCCGGATACGGGTGTGCGCGGGCGCCTCCAGGTCCAGCAGCCCGTTGTCGTTGAGGACGGTGAAGGGCTCCAGCTCGGGCGGCGGCGGGGTGCGGCCGAAGTCCTCGTGGCTGTAGCGGTGCAGGTACGTGCGCCCCAGCCGGCGGTCCCGCAGCAGGGCGCTGACGTCGTCGTGGTGCGGGATCAGCCACTGCCGCGTCGGCTCGAACCACAGGGCGCGGCCCGCGGCGCGCAGCTCCCGGTACGCCGGGTAGGGGTCGGCGGCGAAACCGGGCTCGCGCGGGGTGAAGACGGCGGTCGGGTCGGTGGTGGTCATGGCAGCTCGATCAGTCCGTGCTCTCGCAGGTAGTCCAGCTGGGCGCGCACCGACAGCTCGGCGGCCGGCCACAGCAGCGGGTCGACGTCGGCGTAGACGTGCGCGACGACGTCCGCCGGCGTGCGCAGGCCCGCCTCCACCGCCGTCTCCACCTGGGCGAGCCGGTGGGCGCGGTGCGCGAGGTAGAACTCGACCGCGCCGCGCGCGTCGTCCAGCACCGGCCCGTGGCCCGGCAGCACGGTGTCCGCCTCCCCCGCGACGGTGAGCGCCCGGAGGCGGCGCAGCGAGTCCAGGTAGTCGCCGAGCCGCCCGTCCGGGTGGGCCACGACGGTCGTGCCGCGGCCCAGCACCGTGTCCCCGGTGAGCACCGCGGAGTCGGCGGGCAGCAGGAAGGACAGCGAGTCCGCGGTGTGCCCGGGCGTGCCCACGACCCGCAGCTCCAGCCCCCCGGTCGTCACCGTGTCGCCGGCCGCCAGGCCCTCGTCCCCCAGCCGCAGCGCCGGGTCCAGCGCCCGCACCGCGGTGCCCGTCAGCTCGGCGAAGCGGGCGGCGCCCTCGGCGTGGTCCGGGTGGCCGTGCGTGAGCAGCGTCAGCGCGACCCGCTTGCCGGCCCGCTCGGCGGCCGTGACGACCGCGGCCAGGTGGCCCTCGTCCAGCGGGCCCGGATCGATGACGACGGCCAGGTCCGAATCCGGCTCGGCGACGATCCAGGTGTTGGTGCCGTCCAGCGTCATCGGCGAGGGGTTCGGGGCGAGCACGCACAGCGCGCGGGGCGTCGCCCACCCGCCGACCGCCGCCTGCGGCGCCCCCGGGGCCGTGCCCGCGCTCACCGCCCCGCCGCCTTCGGGTGCCGGCGTATGCCGCCCTGCACATGGCCGGGCCAGCTCAGCAGGACGGTCCCGGCGGCGTCCACGGTGGCCGTCGCCATGACCGGGCCGAGGTCCCGCTCCCCCGCCGCGGCCAGGGCCTCCGCCGCGCGTCCGTACGGCAGCAGGTCGCGCAGCATCGTGACGGTCGGCGGCAGCATCGTCAGCTCGCCCCGGTCGAAGGCCGCGACCGCCTCGGCGGCCGTCAGCCACACCGTGCGGTCCGCCTCGCCCGACACGTCCCGCGTGCGCTGGCCCGCGGGAAGGGCCGCGAGGAAGAACCAGGTGTCGTAGCGCCGCTCCTCGAACTCCGGCGTCACCCAGCGGGCGCACGGCCGCAGCAGGTCGCTGCGCAGGGCCAGGCCACGGCGCTCCAGGACCTCGGCGAAGGCCACCTCGTGGCGCACCAGGGCGGTGCGGTCGGCCTCCCAGTCCGCGCCGGTCGTGTCCCCGACCAGGCCCGGGCCGTCCGCCGGGCCGGCCAGCAGCACACCGGACTCCTCGAACGTCTCGCGCACCGCCGCGCACACGACCGCCTGGGCCGCGGCCGGCTCCAGGCCGAGCAGCGCCGACCACTGCGCGAGCTCCGGGCCCGCCCAGCGCACCGGACGCTCGTCGCGCGGGTCGACCCCGCCGCCGGGGAAGGCGTACATCCCGCCCGCGAAGGCCATCGACGTCCGCCGGCGCAGCAGGTGCACCGCGGGCCGCCCGCCGGACGCGTCGTCCCTGAGCAGCAGCACGGTGGCCGCGCGGCGCGGTACGGCGGGGGTCAGCTCCCCCCGGGCCAGGGCCCGCACCCGCTCGGGCCACCCCGGCGGCTGGCCCGCCGCACCTGCCCCGCCGCTCACCACCGTCATGAGCCGGACTCTACGTCGCGACGGCGTTTTGTACGAGGGTGCCCCTCACCTGGCCGCGGCTGCGCCGCCGGAGGACCGCGTCAGGGAACGAGCTCGACCTGGATCTCGACCTCGACGGGCGCGTCCAGCGGGAGGACGGCGACCCCGACGGCGCTGCGCGCGTGCACGCCCTTCTCCCCGAGCACCTCGCCGAGGAGCTCGCTCGCCCCGTTGACGACGGCGGGCTGGCCCGTGAAGGACGGGTCGGACGCGACGAAGCCCACGACCTTGACGACACGCGCGATGCGGTCGAGGTCGCCGACGACGGACTTGACCGCCGCCAGGGCGTTGAGCGCGCACACCCGCGCCAGCTCCTTCGCCTGCTCGGGCGAGACCTCGGCCCCGACCTTGCCGGTGGCCGGCAGCTTGCCGTCCACCATGGGCAGCTGGCCCGACGTGTGGACGTACGCCCCGGACCGTACGGCGGGCTGGTAGGAGGCCAGCGGCGGGACGACCTCGGGCAGCGTCAGGCCCAGCTCGGCGAGCCGGGTGGCGACGACGCCGCTCACGCCTCCCTCTCCCGCTTGAAATAGGCCACCAGCTGCTCGGGGTTGTTGGGGCCGGGCACGACCTGGATCAGCTCCCAGCCGTCCTCACCCCAGGTGTCGAGGATCTGCTTCGTCGCGTGCACCAGCAGCGGCGCGGTCGCGTATTCCCACTTCTTCGCCATGGCGCGACCCTATCGCCTCCCCCGCCCCCGGGCCCGGCGCCGGGGCGGGGCGTGCGGGCCCGGAAACGTGACGTCCGTCGCACGCGAAACCGCCACGAGCATCTCACCCGGCACCACCCTCCCGCGGGGAAGGAATTAGGCTCGCCAGGTGAGCGCTCAACAGTCATCCGCCGTCAGGCTCCACATCGTGACGGGCAAGGGCGGCACGGGTAAGACAACGGTCGCCGCCGCGCTGGCGCTCGCCCTCGCGGCGGAGGGCCGGCGGGTGCTGCTGGTCGAGGTCGAGGAGCGGCAGGGCATCGCGCAGCTCTTCGAGACGGAGGCGCTGCCCTACGAGGAGCGCAGGATCGCCTCGGCCTCCGGCGGCGGCGAGGTCAACGCGCTCGCCATCGACGCCGAGCTGGCGATGCTCGACTACCTGGACATGTTCTACAAGCTCGGCCGCGCCGGCCGCGCCCTGCGCAAGCTCGGCGCGATCGACTTCGCCACCACCGTGGCCCCCGGCATCCGGGACGTGCTGCTCACCGGCAAGGTGTGCGAGGCGGTCCGGCGCAAGGACAGGGCGGGCTGGCCGGTCTACGACGCCGTGGTGCTGGACGCCCCGCCGACCGGCCGCATCACCCGCTTCCTGAACGTCAACGACGAGGTCGCGGGGCTCGCCCGGATGGGCCCGATACACAACCAGGCGCAGTCGGTGATGCGGGTGCTGAAGTCCGCGCAGACCGCGATCCACCTGGTGACGCTGCTGGAGGAGATGCCGGTCCAGGAGACGATGGACGGCGTCGCCGAGCTGCGCGCGGCCGGGCTGCCGGTCGGCGCCGTGATCGTCAACATGGTGCGGCCGGTGCTGCTGGCCGACGGCGACATCGCCAAGGCCGCCGCCGACAGCGGCGCGGTGGCCGCGGGCAAGCGGCGTACGGCGGTGGCCAAGGCCCTGTCGCAGGCGGGCCTGGGCGGGGCGCGGCGCGGCGGGGTGGCCGAGCGGCTGGTGGACCCGCTGCTCGCGCAGGCCCACGAGCACGCCCAGCGGGTGGTGCTGGAGCGCGAGCAGCGCGCCGAGATCGCCGCGCTGGGCCTTCCGGTGCGCGAGCTGGAGCTGCTGGGCGACGGCGTCGACCTGGGCGGGCTCTACCGGCTGGCCGACAGCCTGCGCAAGCAGGCGGTGCCCGGCGTACCCGTGGCCGGCGACGTGGCCGACGACCCGGACGACACCGCAGTGGCCGAGGACGACGACGCGTGAAGCGAGTGGTGACATGAGCCTGGAGAGCCCCGAGCTGGAGATCGATCCGCTGCTCGACGACCGGAAGACCCGGATCGTGGTGTGCTGCGGCTCCGGCGGCGTCGGCAAGACCACGACCGCCGCGGCACTGGGCGTGCGGGCCGCCGAGCGCGGCCGTACGGCGGTGGTGCTGACCATCGACCCGGCGCGGCGGCTCGCGCAGTCGATGGGACTGACCGAGCTGGACAACACTCCGCGTGAGGTGGCCGGAATCGATCGGTCGGCCGGCGGCTCACTCCACGCGATGATGCTGGACATGAAACGGACGTTCGACGAGGTCGTGGTGCAGCACTCCGATCCGGAGCGCGCCCGGGCCATCCTGGAGAACCCGTTCTACCAGTCGCTGTCGGCCGGATTCGCCGGTACGCAGGAGTACATGGCGATGGAGAAGCTCGGCCAGCTGCGCGCGCAGGACGCATGGGACCTGATCATCGTCGACACCCCGCCGAGCCGCAGCGCACTGGACTTCCTGGACGCCCCCAAGCGGCTCGGCTCCTTCCTCGACGGCCGCTTCATCAAACTGCTGATGGCGCCCGCGAAGGTCGGCGGACGGGCCGGGGTGAAGTTCCTGAACATCGGGATGTCGATGATGACCGGCACCCTCAACAAGGTCATGGGCGCGAGCCTGCTGCGCGACATCCAGACCTTCGTGGCCGCGATGGACACCATGTTCGGCGGCTTCCGCACCCGCGCGGACGCCACCTACCGGCTGCTCCAGGCGCCCGGCACGGCCTTCCTCGTCGTCGCGGCCCCCGAGCGGGACGCGCTGCGCGAGGCGGCGTATTTCGTGGAGCGGCTCGCCGACGAGGACATGCCGCTCGCCGGCCTCGTCCTCAACCGGGTGCACGGCAGCGGCGCGGCCCAGCTGACGGCGGAGCGGGCGCTCGCGGCGGCGGAGGCACTGGAGGACGCGGCGGCGGAAGCCGCGGAGAACGGCGCCGCTGAGCGGGAGACGGGCGGGGGTGACGCGGCTCTCACCGAAAAAAAGACGGAGGGCCGCATTGTGGATCACGGGGCCGGGCATGCTGATTCCCGGCAGGACCGACCGGACGACGCCGGTACGGCCGACGCCACCGGCCACCCGAGCGACGACGCCTCCGGCACGGAGCGGCTCGCCGCGGGACTGCTGCGCCTGCACGCCGAACGCATGCAGGTGGTCGCGCGCGAACGACGCACCCGCGACCGCTTCGTGTCCGTCCACCCGGAGGTGCCGATGGTCGACGTCACCGCCCTGCCGGGAGACGTGCACGACCTGGACGGCCTGCGGGCGATCGGACGCGAGCTCGCGGAGGGCGGCCCCAGCGCGGCGTAGCCGTGCGCGGCGGCCGGCCGCCTACCCGTGCGCGAGGGCGCGGGGATCAGCCCGCAGCGGCGTAGTCGTCCTCGTCGCCGAGTGGCAGCAGGCCCGTGCTGCGCTCGTACTCGGTCCGCGCGGTCTCCAGCAGTCTGCGCCAGGACGTGACCGTCGGGCGGCGGCGCAGCAGTGCCCGGCGCTCGCGCTCGGTCATGCCTCCCCACACCCCGAACTCGACCCGGTTGTCGAGCGCGTCGGCGAGGCACTCGGTGCGTACCGGGCATCCGGTGCACACCGCCTTCGCCCGGTTCTGCGCCGCGCCCTGGACGAAGAGTTCGTCCGGGTCCGTCGTCCTGCAAGCCGCCTGCGTGCTCCAGTCGGTTACCCAGCTGCTCATGCTGGCGCCGTCCTCTCCCGAATTCGAGGCTCCCCCACGGCGGCAAGCGGCATATTCACCGCTGCCAGATGAGGACGTTACGGAAGGTAGGCGCGGCGCAACAGCCCTTTCAGGCCCAATCTTGCATGGCCCGAATGGACTATGCGTGCGCGGCAGATCACCCAACGGAGTGACCGCGGCGCGTTCCGGGCATAAGGTGCGATGTATCCCAGACGCGCGCGCACGCCAACAGTCATCACCCACAAGGGTGATGATGAAAGGCAAGCTCTGGACACGCGTGCGCCGACGTTCGCACCATGTCTGTTACAGACTAGGCGAACACCTGGGCGTACGTCCGGGGATTCGCCACGTAGGCTGCCTCCATGGCTCACAAGCGTTCGGGCGGGGGGCTGACCACGGCCCAGCAGGCCGCCAAGTTCCTCGGCGTCAGTGTTCTGGCCGGCGCCGTCCTCGCGGGCATCGCGCTGCCCGCGGTCGGCGCGATAGGCCTGTCCGCCAAGGGCACGGCGTCCGGCTTCGAGGACCTGCCCGGCGAGCTGAAGCAGCCGCCGCTCAGCCAGGCGTCGAAGATCCTCGACCGCAACGGCGGCCTCATCGCGACGGTCTACTCGCGTGACCGCACGATCGTCCCGATCACCAAGATGAGCCCGAACATCCTGAACGCCATCGTCGACATCGAGGACGCGCGGTACTACGAGCACGGCGCCCTCGACCTGAAGGGCATCCTGCGCGCCCTCAGCAACAACGCCTCCGACGGCGGCACCCAGGGCGCGTCCACGCTGACCCAGCAGTACGTCAAGAACGTCTTCGTGGAGGAGGCCGGCGACGACCCCGACAAGGTCGCCCAGGCCACCCAGCAGACCATCGGCCGCAAGATCAAGGAGATGAAGTACGCGATCCAGGTCGAGAAGGAGCTCGGCAAGAAGAAGATCCTGGAGAACTACCTCAACATCACCTTCTTCGGCGAGCAGGCGTACGGCATCGAGGCCGCCTCCCAGCGCTACTTCAGCACCTCCGCGAGCAAGCTCACCCTCCCGCAGGCCGCGATGCTCGCCGGCCTGGTGCAGTCGCCCAGCCGCTACGACCCGGTCAGCAACCCGGACGCCGCCCTCACCCGGCGCAACACGGTGCTCATGCGGATGGCCCAGCTCAAGGACATCACCCCCGAGCAGGCGGCCGCCGCGCAGAAGCAGCCGCTCGGCCTGAAGTACAAGCAGTCGAAGAACGGCTGCATCACCGCCGTCAACGGCGCCGGCTTCTTCTGCGACTACGTGCGCAACACGTTCCTGACGAACGCCGCCTTCGGCAAGACCAAGTCCGACCGGCAGAAGGCCTGGGACACCGGCGGCCTCAGGATCACCACCACGCTCGACCCGAAGGCGCAGAAGTCGCTGCTGCACGGGCTCAGCGAGCACGTCTACCAGGGTGACAAGTTCGTCGCCGCCGACACGATGGTGCGCCCCGGCACCGGCGAGATCATCGCCATGGGCCAGAGCAAGCCGTACGGCTTCGGCAAGAACCAGACCCAGATCAACCTGTCGGTCGACAAGGTCATGGGCAACAGCGTCGGCTTCCAGCAGGGCTCGACCTTCAAGCCGATAACGGCCGCCGCCGCCCTGGAGGCCGGTTTCAAGCCCGACCAGACGTACCCGTCCCCGTACCACATGGACCGCTACCCCGACGTCACCACCTGCTCGGGCGCGACCATCCACGCCGGGGCGGACGAGGGCACGCAGAACGAGAGCCCGAGCGAGGTCGGGCCCTACTCCATGCCCGACGCGCTCAAGCACTCGATCAACACCTACTTCGTGGCGCTCGAGGCCGACGTCGGCCTGTGCCCGGTCCTCACCATGGCCGGCAAGGTGGGCATCGTCCGCGCCGACGGCGGCAAGATGCGCGAGGGCGCCTCGGTCACCCTGGGCACCAACGAGGTCTCCCCGCTGTCCGTCGCCGCCGCGTACGCCGCCTTCGCCAACCGGGGCGTCTACTGCACGCCGATCGCGATCAAGGCCGTGAAGGGCCCGAACGGCAAGGCGATGACCGTGCCCAAGAGCCTGTGCAGCCGCGCGATGTCGCAGAACACCGCCGACACCATCAACAGCATGCTCAAGGGCGTCGTCGACGACGGTACGGGTACCAGGGCCGACCTGCCGGGCCGCGACACCGCGGGCAAGACCGGTACGACCGACGACCGCAGGGACGCCTGGTTCGCCGGCTACACCCCCTCGCTCGCCTCCGCGGTCTGGCTGGGCGACCCGTTCGGCGCGGGCCCCGGCGGCAAGCGCCTGTCGATGCAGTACGGCGCCAAGGAGAACGGCGGCGACGGCGAGGGGCACGGCGGCATAAAGGTCAAGATCGGCCCGGAGACCTTCGACAAGGTCGAGGGCGCGACCGGCCCCGCGCCCATCTGGAAGGACGCGATGCTCGGGGCCCTCGACGGCACGGACAACGAGCACTTCGTGACCGTGCAGCTGCCCGGCTCGGCGCCCCGCAACAACGACCCCGGCCAGGGCCACGGCCAGCAGCCCCCGGCCAACGGCGGCGGCCTGCCCAACCCCTTCCCGAGCTTCAGCTTCCCGCCGCCGGCCAACGGCGGCGGCGACAACAAGGGCGGCGGAGGGAACGGACGCGGCGGGAACGGGCCGTGACCGGCCACGCGTAACCGGCCACACATGTAAGGGGCGCCCTCTCTGGGAGGGCGCCCCTTACCCGTTACGGACGGACCGTACGGACGGAACCTTGTACGGACAGAACCCGCGCGGACGGACCCGTACGGACAGAACCTTGTACGGACGGAACCCGCACGGACGGACCCGCACGGACGGAACCTTGTACGGACAGAACCCGCGCGGGCGGACCCGTACGGGAGCAGGCGGCCGGGACCGGCCGCCCGCCTCAGCCGGCCAGCTGGCGCTTGACCTCGGCGGCGACGCGGCCGCCCTCCGCGCGCTTGGCGACCTTCGGGTTCACGAGCTTCATGACGGCACCCATGGCCTTCGGCCCCTGCGCGCCGGACTCGGCGACGGCCTCGCGCACGATCGCGGCGAGCTCGTCGTCCGTGAGCTGCTGCGGCAGATACGCGGCGAGCAGCTCGCCCTCGGCCCGCTCCCGCTGCGCGGACTCCGCGCGGCCGCCCTGCTCGAACGCCTCAGCGGCCTCCCGCCGCTTCTTCGCCTCGCGGCCGATCACCGTCAGCACCTCGTCGTCGGAGAGCTCACGGGCGCTCTCGCCCGCGACCTCCTCCTTCGTGATCGCGGTGAGGGTGAGCCGGAGGGTCGCGGCGCGCAGCTCGTCACGGCCCTTGATCGCCGAGGTGAGGTCGTCCTTGAGCCGCTGCTTGAGGGTCGTGGTCATGCCGTCGATTCTGGCACCCCGGGAGGAGAGCCGCCCCGTATTAAGAGTCGCGGCGACTCTGACACGATGGAGTCATGCGCGCGCGATACGGAGTACCCCTGGGTGTGACGGCGGCAGGCGCGGCCTGCCTGGCCTATGCGGCAGGTTTCGAGGCGAGGTCCTACCGGCTGCGCCGGGTCGAGGTGCCGGTGCTCCCGCGGGGGATGCGGCCGATCCGCGTCCTTCAGGTGTCCGACATCCACATGGTGTCCGGGCAGCGCAAGAAGGCCCGCTGGCTCCAGTCGCTCGCCGGCCTGCGCCCCGACCTCGTGGTGAACACCGGCGACAACCTGTCGGACCCCACGGCCGTCCCCGAGGTGCTGGACGCGCTCGGCCCGCTGCTGCGCTTCCCGGGCGCGTACGTCTTCGGCTCGAACGACTACTACGGCCCGAAATTCCGCAACCCCGGGCGCTACCTGGTCGAGAAGGCCCGCGGCCAGCACGGCCTGAACGGCAAGAGCCACAGCGCGCACGGCGCCATCCGCAACCCCTGGGGCGACCTGCGCGACGCCTTCGACGCGGCAGGCTGGGTGGGCCTGAGCAACAGCCGCGGCCAGGTGAAGCTCGACCACGGCCCCGTCCTGGGCCTGACCGGCCTGGACGACCCGCACATCAAGCGCGACCGCTACTCCGCGGTCGCCGGCGGCCCCGACCCGGCCGACGAATTCACCCTGGCCCTGGTCCACGCCCCCTACCTGCGCGTCCTGGACGCCTTCACGTCCGACCGCTACCCCCTGATCCTCGCCGGCCACACCCACGGCGGCCAGCTCTGCATCCCCTTCTACGGCGCCCTGGTCACCAACTGCGACCTCGACACCGACCGCGTGAAGGGCCTCTCCACCCACACCGCCACCGGCTCCACCTCCTACCTCCACGTCTCCGCAGGCTGCGGCACCAACCGCTTCACCCCCCTCCGCTTCGCCTGCCCCCCCGAGGCCACCCTCCTGACCCTGACCCCCACCCCCGAAACCGGATTTCGCCCTCAGCCCCGCGTCCGCTAAAGTTAAGCCCGTTGCACCGGGGTGTGGCGCAGCTTGGTAGCGCGCTTCGTTCGGGACGAAGAGGCCGTGGGTTCAAATCCCGCCACCCCGACTCCAAAGCAGCAGGTCAGGGCCACCTAGGAACGTTCCTAGGTGGCCCTGATTCGTGCTGAGTGTCAAAATGAGTGTCTACGGTTTCGGATCACGGGCGAAGATCCGGTCCATGGCTACCGCGCCGGTCTGGATGACGGGCCGGATCTGCTTCTGGTAGACCTCCTCCGTGACGGCCGAGCTGGAGTGTCCCACCAGCCGACTGATCTCCTCCAGCGGCACCCCGTTGTCCGAGAGCAGGGACACGAAGCTGTGCCGGAGCTCCCGAGGCGTCCACTCGGCAGCGTCGATCCCCTCAGCCTTGCTGAGCGCCGCCCGGAAGGCCCGGCGTACATGGGAGGCGTCCTGCTCCTTCCCGACCGCGGAGGCGAAGACCAGGCCGTGTTCCTCCCAGTCGTCGCCGGCGGCGAGCGACCCGCGATCGCTGTGCAGCACGCAACAACCGGCAAAGTCTTCACATCAGGCCACCGCGTTGTCCAGGACTGCAACGGCCAGGCGGGACTTCATCCGTGAGTCGATGGAGTAGCCCACGACCCCCCTGCTCAAAGCGTTCTTGACCGCGCGGAGATACAGCCCCCTTCTCCCGTGGCGTGTTCGATGATGTCGGTGAGCCAGAGCTGGTTCGGCCTGTCGGCGGTGAAGTCGTGGCGGACGAGGTCGTCGTCCACGGCGGTCCAGCCTCCTTGACCCTGCCGCACTTCTTGCCGAACACCCTCCACCAGCGGTTGTCCCGGCAGATCCGCCACGCGGTCCGATCCGCCATACCGGCTCCCACGGCCGGGGCTTCATCGACCCAGGAAGCGGTAGCCGAACTCCGGATCCTCTCGGTGCGCGTCGAACAACGCGTTCGTGCGATGTGCATGCTCAAAGGTGGCGTCGGCCACCGGTTCGTCGAGCCAGCGGGATTAGGGCCGGCGCGAGAGCTTCAGGACCCGGCACGCGACCGTGACGGGAACACCGCCGACGGCCAGCTCTTTCACGAGCAGGTAGATCCTTTTCCCGGCAGGTGCGCCTGCGACAGGTAGGCCGTGGCCCGGCGAAGGACCTCGTTCTCCTGCTCCGGCGGCTTGACCCGACGACGCGCCTCCCGCAGTCCACGCTCTCCTGGCAGGTTGTTCCGGGCTTGGTCCCGTCGTCGATGTCCGCACGGCGCATCCACTCGAACAACGACATCGCGTGGACACCGAAGTCGGAAGCAACCTGCTCGACCGTTACGCCCGGGCCCCGGCTCCTCGCGAACCGCACGGCATCCTCGCGGAACACGTCCGGATCAGGCATGAGCAACGGCGGCATCCGCCCCACGCCCTACAGGGCAAGCCAGTTCAGACGTCACCCTTCGTTCACCAGACCCAGAGCTCACCGGGATGGCTTCGGGTAAATGGCTACCCGAGTTGACCCGTTTGGAGGAGGTAGCACTCGATCAGAGCAATGTCGTTTTGATCCTTTTCACGATGAGACCTTCGCTTCCAAGCCAACACATCCGACAGGGTGCAGAAGGGGATACCTTCCACTAGCTCTGCACCTTCGATCAAGCGATCAGTGGTGCGGGTACCAGGCAACCAACGGTCGAAGATCTCAATGCTCCCTCCGAACAGAAGGATCATGCATCCATACCCCGAAGGTGGAACCTCTGGATCACCCAGGCCGAGCGCGAGCTTCCACGCGGGTCCTCGCGCGACTACGTCGAGGTCTCCGATTTCCTGACGCAGCCCGTGGGCCAGAAGCGGCCCACTGCCTGCGACTACGTAGTCCGTCGTTGGTAGGTTCAGTGACAGCAGCTTCAGGATTAGAGGGTGCCTAGCCAACTCCAAGAGTCCCTCCTAGAGCATGGGCAGCCCTAGCGCTAAGCGAGTAGCGATGCTCGTGGCCAGTGACGCGATGACACTGGCCAGGGTACCGATGAGGAAGTACTCGGACGCATACCTGCCAGGATCGTTAGCCGGCACTCGCGCCATGGACTTGGCTGCAAGTACCAGAGCGGCTGCATCAGGCTGACCACCCGCGAGGAAGGCGAACAAGAGGCCCCGCTCCAACAGCCCGATCCCCCGCCCACCGCTCATCACGAAGTCCATGGCCGCCCTCTTCTCGGGGCCATCAGGAAGGGCATGAATCTCTCGATGCACTGGTTCTGTCGCAGTTTGAGCCAGGGCTCCGCCAGCGAAGACAGCGACAAGTAATCCCGAGAGGATCACAGCTACGCGATCGCTTGAAAGCAGCTCAGAACCTAACGAGGTCACCTTCGCCCCGGCGGACCAGAGCGCCAAGACAACCGCTGCTCCCATCGAAACGATGCCGGCTTGCTTCCTCACGGGCATGGATCCCCCTGAGAGCGGAAGGGTAACTGAGACTCCTGCGCCGGGGGAGCTTGAGGAGTGGTGCCATAGCGCCGATCCTAATGAAAGCAAAGTCGTAGCTCCGAGCGCGCTCCCAACTCGCCACTGGCTGACGTAGGGCGCCACAGTGTAGGCGCCGTACCCGAGAGTGATGACGATCGTGAGCCGTGGATGGGCACGATGCAGGCCGTAGCCCCAAGGAGCTAGGACGGACGCTGACAGACCGAAGACGATCCGTGCCGCTTCCACATCTCTCCCTTGGCTGCGACTGTCACCAACCGAGATGGCTGATACTTCGGGGGAGTTTAGTCAGCCTCAGTTCCGCGGGCATCTGATCAGACCGCACGTTACAGACATGTCAAGCGGGGGATGGTCGTACGCCGCGCCGGTGTCGCGTCTGTCCGACTGTACGGTCAAGGCCTCTGAACGGCGGAAACGAGCCGAAAGGCGGAGATCATCTTTCCGGTTGCCATCAGAGTGGCTGCAACACCCCGAATTTGCAGCACTGTCGGCAAAGCCGATTCGGGGGGAGCAATCCCCGCTGCCCCAAGACGCTGGCCTACGCGACCGACCTGCGTGACGACACCCTGCTGTGCTTCCACCTCTGGAACGACTTCGCCCGGACTCCGGCCCAGTCATCGGCTTCCGTCCACGCCGAACCCGCCCTCTGGGCCTTCCGGGACGGCGGCACCCTGTTCAGGGACGGCTTCGTTTTCACCCCGGAAGGGTCGGCCCGTCTGCGTGCAAGCTGAGCTATGAGCCTGGGGGGAATCGGGTTGCGAGACAGCCCGGGCTGCGGTGAGATCGCGCGAACCGGGCACCCGTGGCGCCCGGCGAGGAGGACCAGTTGACGGACGAGGCAGCGGTGTTGGACAGCGTGCTCCGGCAGGCACACGTCGCCCAGGTGAGCGCGGTGAGCGGGTCCGGGGCGGACCGGGAGATCCGGGTAGACCTCTCCGATCCGGCGGAGTCGGCCCGGCTCAGAACAGCCATGGCCGTGGAATCCCTTCCAGGTTTCCACTGCATGTGCCTCGGGGACGTCCGCTTCGAGTTCTTCGGCCGGGACGGTGAGCGGCTCGCCGTCGTCGTCCTGCACCACGGGGCGACGCTGAGGTGGGAGCAGTGGGAGAGCGACGCCGTCCTCGCCGACGGTCGCCTGCTCCTGACCTGGCTGGACGGGCACGGCATGCCCGGCCCCATGCAGCAGTTCGAGGCCGACCGGCAACGAGCGGAGGAAGAGGCCCAAGAGCAGCGCAACTGGCTGGCCGCTGTGCCCGCCGGGCTGGAAGGCTCCACCGACCGGATCCTCGACCTCTCCCGCACCGGCGCCAGGCCCTCCCCCGAACTGCTCGCGGAACTCACGGAGCGATTGCAGTCGACGTTCCCCGATCCGGTGGAACGGGTGCTGGCACTGCTCCACTGGCACGGCTCCGGAAGCGGGCGCTGCTCCGGCTACCCCGTCCACGAGGACGTGCCCGGCCAACTGCTCGGCAGGGTGCCGATCGCCGACCTGCTCACCGCACTGGCCGACCACCGGGCGGAGGAACGTCACGACGCCGGAGCGGTGCGGCACCTGGTGGGCTGGAAAACCCGCCCGCGCCAGAAGCCGGACGTCGCCGCCCTCCCCGAACCCCTGCGCGCCCGCCTGCTGGCACACGCTCGCCGCTCCGGAGACTCGGGCAAGCGAAGTCGCGCCGAACGGTGGTTGGCACTCCCGCGCGCCTGAGAGCAACGCACACCGGTATGCGCGCTCCCGACGAGCTACGCGCCCTTCACCCCATTTGATCTCGTGATCTGCGGAGCCAGGGCAACGCGGGGATCACCGTCGGAGGCCAGCCCGGAAAAGGTGTGCCGTGCCGCTCCCGCTGCCGGGCCAGGCCCGGTCGCCGGGCTCGCGTTTCGGGGGCGCGATGGCAGCCCAACCGCCGAGCGCCCCTCAACGGTCCACTTGGGTGTTGTCGAGGTCGAAGAGAACGAAAGGCCGCCGCACATCCGCACCCTAACGAACGGCACAGTTCAGGCTCAGCTCGTTTGAGAGCTGTCAGTTGGCGTCACGCTGCCCGTCCAGAGGAAGTCGCGAGCTCGTGTCGTCGCCACGAAGAGCTGGCGTCGAGCGAGTTCACGGCGCTCGCGGTCAGCCTCCGCATTCCCTCCGCCTTTGGGTATCGCAGCGTCGTACCGTGGGAGATAGACGCGCTTGAACTCCAGTCCCTTCGAGCGCTGGTAGCTACCGAGCTTCACGCCGGGCACCGAGCGGCCGTCGTAGCGTTCCAGCAAGACGACCGGAATGCCCGAGCGGGTGAGCAGCCGCTGGTAGTGCTCCAGCAGGCGCTTGGAAGAGCACAGCACAGCTGAATCCGCCTGTTGTTCCACGTCGAGGCTGCTCAAGGCTTCGACCAACACCTCGTCGTGCTCTTCCGATGTCGGCCACTCACCCCGCTCCACAGCGCCTTCCTGGTACGTGACCTCCACATCGCGGCGCCCCGAGAGGCGTTCACCGTCGATGTCTTCGAAGGAATCCTCTGCAACTCCGTCCAGGCCGGCCTCAAGGATCTCTTTGCGGTTGCGATAGTTCATGCGCAGCACCTGGCCACGGTCGCCGCGGACCTCGATGCCCGCGTCGGAGAGCCGGAAGCCTCCTGGGTACACGGCTTGTTGGCCGTCGCCCACCAGCAGAAGGCCGTTCGGTGCGTTCCCGACCAGGGCGTACAGGAGCTTGGCCCCGACGAGTGTCAAGTCCTGGACCTCGTCGGCGATCACCGCGGCGTACGGCGGCCTGGCGCCTCCCCGGACCTCGGCCAGTGCGAGGGACAGCACGTCGTTGAAGTCGTGTACTCCGCGCTCGGTGCGGTTCGACTCGTAGGCCTCGTAGAGCGCCCAGACGGCTTCTTTGTGGTGACGCCGGAGCATCGTGTAGCGGCCGGGCCGCCGCACGATGACGTAGTCGTCGAAGGTGGCGACGCCGCGGCCCTTGATGACGTACGTGATCTCGTCGTGCCAGTACTGCGGCTGAGGGACGAGATCGACCAGAGCGCTCTCGCGGCCGACCCGTCGCCACGCCAGGCTGAACGCAGTTTCCGCCTTCTCCGCGTTCAGGTTCACCTGCACGCCCTGCGAACGCAGGTAGTCAAGGGCCCACGCGTGCAAGCTGTGGAAGTCCACGCGGTCGGCGACATGCGGAGCGAGGGAGGCGAGGAACGTCTGCTGGACGCGCGGCAGGTTGCTCGCGAAGGTCACGTACAGGACGCGGCCGGTCGTGCGCTGAGCCAGGTGAGCCGTGCGGTGCAGGGCGACCACCGTCTTGCCGGTGCCGGCCGGACCGCTGATTCGGGCCGGACCTGCCCAGTTGCGGCGGACCAGCGCGGCCTGGTCGGGATGGAGCAACGTCATCCACTGTTCGATGGGGGCGCGCATGGCCTCGTCGAGAGCGGCCTCCCTCATCGCGTCGACGTCGAAGAGCCCGGGCGGCTCGGCATCGGCGCCCACCGCTGTGCTTGGCAGCGCCGGAACCTCGTCCACAGATGCGCTCTCGTACTCCTGGAGGGTCTCCTCGAGATGTGCGGCGAGAACGCGCACCAACGCCGGACGCAGCCGGACGCTGCGGGACACGAGCCAAGGGCCGACCTCACGCTCACCGAGAAGGTGGACTCTTCCCAGCGGCGCGGCGTCGAGCCGCCTGCCCGCGAAGACCACGAGCGGCTGCACGGCCACCGGAGTCATCCCGAGCTCCGCCGAGGCCCCTTCGACGGTGCGCGTCATCTGAAGAAGCCGCTGAACATGGTCGTCCCGAGACTCACCGGCCGCGCTGAGCTTCCCGTCGACCACGGATGGTCCGGCTTGCCAGTCCTTGACGTCGACGACGAAGATCCCGGCAGGGCCGACGAGCACCATGTACGCACCCGCCCCCTCCGCACCGGGCCAGCTGCGGTCGACCAGCAGCCGCCAACCCCCCTTGCCGGTCAGCGATAGCAACTGAGCGGCGACCTGCCGCTCCCCCTCACCTGCCCGCCCCCACCGCTGGACCATGCGGTGCGCGGCCTGCCAGCGCTCCCGTAACTCCCTCTCCTTACGCCGTGCTTCCTGAGCCCGACGTTCCGCCGATCCATCCGCCCCCACAACCCACCCCTCTCACACGGAGCAACGATCATAAAACGCTGCGCGACGGCGGCGACAGGCCGCGCGCCCCAGTCGTCCCCGCCTCTCGTGGGACCAGCAGAGCGGCCGTATCGGCAGTTGGGAGTCGACCGATCCCCATGCGCACTTACCTGGGCGAGACGGCGTTTGTGGGGATACGGTGAAGAGCCTGGTGGCAGATCCCACGCGCGCCGTCCTCCACTTCACCTTCGGGACAGCCCTGGCAACATCTTGACCCTACGACAGCACGTTGACGATGTCAACGCACTGTCGTCCCATCAGATATCGAATACTGGTGTACACTCGGCGCGGAGTTCGGCCACCTTGCACGCTGTGGCGCAAACGGGGGAGAGTCGGTAGGTATGGAGACGGTCGACGGGCGGTTCCGAATCACAGGATTCCTGGGCCGCGGAAACATGGGTGAGGTGCGGCGGGCCGAGGATCTCCAGGCCGCAGCCGATTCCCCGCACCGTGAGGTCGCCCTCAAGACCGTTTTGCGTGGCCGCACCGGCATTGCCGTTGACGCCGCCAGCGGCGGCAAGGAGGTTGACCGCTTCCGTCGCGAGGTGCGGATCATGCGGATGCTCTCTCAGGGACATCCGAACCTCACCCTGCTCATCGCCGGCGGTGTGGACAGAACCGCAGGCGGCAGCAGCCTGCCCTACCTGGCCATGGAACTGCTCGACGGCCATCCCCTGGCCGACCTCATCGACGAGGAGCCCCAGCTACCTGTCTCCTGGGTTGCCGCTCTGGGAGCCCAGATCGCCGCCGGCCTCACCGCGGCGCACACGGCCGGGGTCGTCCACCGGGACCTCAAGCCGGCCAACGTGATGCTGACCGGCGACGGGACCGTCAAGGTGCTCGACTTCGGCATGGGCTCGATCGTCGACGACCCGGACCAGACCCGGCTGACCAGCACGGGCGTCAGCGTCGGCACCGCCCGCTACATGGCACCCGAGCAGTTCCGCGCCAAGCGGGTCACCGCGTCGGCCGACCTCTACGCTCTTGGCTGCATCCTGTACGAGCTGCTGATCGGGCGGCCGCCTTTCTCGGCCCGGACCCCGTACGAGCTGTCCGAGCAGCACCAGCACGAGCAGCCGCCCCAGATCACGCTCGTCCGGCCAGATCTGCCCGCCGAGCTGGTCCGGTTGGTGGGCCGGCTGCTGGAGAAGGACTCCGAGCTGCGGCCCGAGAGCGCCGCCATGGTGCGCGAGACGCTGATCCCGCTGGCACTCGCACCGGACGACACTGCCGCGCTCCTGGCCCCGCACTGGCAGGCGATGGACCCGGTGGCACGCCTGCGCGCCCAGCTTCCCGAGCCCACGCCGGCCGCACCCGCTCCCGTGCCGCAGAAGAAGCGGCGGCTGCCCGAGACGATGGACGTCTTCGGTGTCCATGCCAACCTTGTCAACGAGTACGCGGACTTCACCAGGAGTTCCACTGTCATCCGCGACGCCCGGATCGAGGGCTTCGTCGAGGACGACCTCAAGGCGAAGTCGCAGTGGCCCAATCCATGGCTGTCGCTCAACCCGTTCTTCGCCGACGGTGGCCATGTCACGGATCTCGTGCGGGACGGGGTACTGCACCCCGGATGCGCGGAGATCTTCCAGAGCGGCAAGAAGGAGTCTTCACCACGCCCGGACGGCCGACCGCTCACCTTCCACCTCCACCAGCGGCAGGCGATCGAGGCCGCGCAGGCCGGTGCGTCCTACGTACTCACGACGGGAACGGGCTCCGGCAAGTCGCTGGCGTACATCGTCCCGATCGTGGACCACGTGCTGAAGGAGCGCCAGGCAGCGGGACGGGGCGGCGGTCGGGTGCGTGCGATCGTCGTCTACCCGATGAACGCGCTGGCCAACTCGCAGCTGGAGGAGCTGGCGAAGTACCTGCGCCATGGTTTCGGCAAGGGCCGCGAGCCGGTCACCTTCGCCCGCTACACCGGGCAGGAGTCGCAGGAGGACCGTGAGGAGCTGCGCCGGAATCCCCCGGACATTCTGCTGACCAACTACGTGATGCTGGAGCTGATGCTGACCCGGCCGGACGACCGGTCGAGCCTGATCCGCATGGCCGACGGTCTGCAGTTCCTCGTCTTCGACGAGTTGCACACCTATCGCGGCCGGCAGGGCGCGGACGTCGCATTTCTGATCCGCCGGGTCCGCGAGGCGTGCAACGCCGCCGCGACGCTGCAGTGCATCGGCACGTCGGCGACGATGTCCACCGAGGGCACCTGGGAGGACCAGCAGCGCGAGGTGGCCAAGGTCGCCAGCCGGCTGTTCGGCACGACCGTTCTGCCCAAACGGGTCATCGGCGAGACGCTGGTCCGGGCGACCGAGGAGGCGCCGGCGACAGTGCCCGCGGAGCGGCTGCGGGTGCAGGCGGCGCCACTCTCGTACGAAGCGCTGACGAGGGACCCCCTCGCCCGCTGGGTGGAGTCCCGTTTCGGTCTGGAGACCGAGAGCGCCACCGGGCGTCTGCGCCGGTGCCATCCCGGCAGGGTCGAGGACGCCGCGGAGGAACTCCACGCGCAGTCCGGGGTACCCGAGGAGCAGGTGCGCGACGCGATCCGGGCGACGCTGGAGGCGGGTGCGCAGGCCAAGCACCCGGTGACGGAACGGCCGCTGTTCGCCTTCCGGTTGCACCAGTTCCTCTCCAAGGGCGACACCGTCTACACGACGCTGGAAGACCCTCTCACCCGCCCGTTGACCCGCACCTACCAGCTGGAGCAGCCCGGCAGCGACGGCAAGCCGCTGTTCCCCCTCGCCTTCTGTCGCGAGTGCGGCCAGGAGTACCTGACGGTCTGGCGCACCGAGAAGGGCGGCTCTTTCGGATACGAGCCGCGGCGCGACACCTTCGCCTCTGGCGGCCGCGACGGCGAGGGCTACCTCTACGTGGGCGTGACGGGTGAGGATTACGAATGGCCGGCCGATCCGCAGAAGGCGGTGGACGACAGGCGGTTGCCCGAGTCGTGGCTCGAGCCGGATGCGCAGGATGTGACGGTCGTCAAGAAGTCCTACCGCCCCCGGGTACCCAAGCGCGTGGTGGTGGACGCACACGGCAACGAGTCCGGGGAGGGGCTGGTCGCGGCGTTCATCCCCGCACCGTTCCTGTTCTGCGTGCACTGCCAGGTCTCGTACGAGCAGACCCGCGGCCGGGACTTCGCCAAGCTGGCGACCCTCGACCAGGAGGGGCGTTCCTCCGCCACGTCGCTGATCTCCGCCTCCATCGTGCGGTCCCTGCGGGCGGTACCCGAGGAGAGCCTGGACAAGGATGCGCGCAAGCTCCTCACGTTCGTCGACAATCGCCAGGACGCCTCGCTGCAGGCCGGCCACTTCAACGACTTCGCCCAGGTGACGCAGCTGCGCGGCGCCCTGTACCAGGCGGCGGCGCGGGCCGGCGAGGAAGGGCTGCGCCACGACGACCTCGCAGAGGCAGTCACCGAGGCGATGAACGTCCCCCTTGCCGAATACGCGGCCGGGAGGAACCTGCCGCCGTCGATGGAACGTCGGGCGACGAAGACCTTCCGTGACGTCGTCGGCTACCTCCTCTACCGCGACTTGGAGCGCGGCTGGCGCGTCACCATGCCGAACCTGGAGCAGACCGGCCTGCTGCGGATCGACTACGAGGACCTCGCCTGGATCGCTGCCCGCCCCGACCGCTGGGAAAGGACCCACTCCGCACTGCGTGACGCCGACCCTGCCCTGCGCGCGGAGGTCGCCCGTACACTCCTCGACTTCATGCGACGTGCGCTTGCCATCGACGTGCAGTATTTCCGCGAGGACTTCGACACCCTCCAGCGGGCGAGTGAGGAGCGCCTGACCGGAGCATGGATCCTGGGCAAGGGCGACCAGCCGGCCGTCAAGATCGTCTATCCGTACGGTTCGCGGCCGGGTATGGAGCGCTCCGCGGAGTTCCTGTCGCCGCGCGGCAAGTTCGGAAGGTACCTGCGGCGGAACATCCGCGAGCTGCGAAACAGCCATCAGGACGACATCGAGGTCGTCATCAAGGACCTGCTGGAGGTGCTGCGCGACGCAGAACTGGTACGCGAGGTCGAGGCGGCCCCTGAGCGTTCCGGCCCTGCCTACCGCCGCCGCCCGGCGGAGCGGCGCACCGGCTACCGGGTGTCGGCCGCAGCCCTGATCTGGCGCGCGGGCAACGGTGAGCGCGGTGTGATCGATCCGCTGGCCCGCACGTACAGCAGTGGCGAGGGTCCACGCGTCAACCCGTTCTTCCGCAACTTGTACCGCACCGCGGGCGCCGAACTGGCCGGCCTGTACGCACGGGAGCACACCGCGCAGGCCAGCAGGGAGGACCGGGAGGAGCGCGAGGATCTCTTCCGCAAGGGCGAGCTGCCGCTGCTGTACTGCTCGCCGACGATGGAGCTGGGAGTGGACATCTCCTCGCTCAACGCCGTCCTCATGCGCAACGTGCCGCCCACCCCGGCGAACTACGCGCAGCGCTCCGGCCGGGCGGGCAGGTCCGGCCAGCCAGCGCTCGTGACCACGTACTGCGCCACGGGCAACAGCCACGACCAGTACTACTTCGGTCGGTCGCGGGACATGGTGGCCGGCCAGGTGGCCCCGCCGCGGCTGGACTTGGCCAACGAGGACCTCGTCCGCTCCCACCTGCAGGGCATCTGGCTGGCCGAGACCGGCATGAAGCTCGGCGCCGCGGTCACGGACGTCATCGACGTCGCCTACGACCCGGACGGTGACGACCGCCCCGACCCCCGGATGGCGCTCCCACTCCACCCGCACATCCGCGACCTGTCGCTCGACGAGGACGCCCGCCGCCGTGCCGTCGTCACCGCGCACAGGGTCCTCGCCCCGCTCGTCGCGGACTTCGAGGCGACCACCTGGTGGTACGACGAGTGGATCGAGGACCGTGTCGAGCGGGCCGCGAGGCGGTTCGACGCCTCCTTCGACCGGTGGCGGGACCTCTTCCGGGCCGCGGTGATCGACCAGTACGAGCAGAACAAGCGCGTCGTCGACCACACGCTCTCCCCGGGCGAGCAGCAGCGGGCACGGTCCCGCCGGCGCGAGGCGGAGACGCAGACGCAGCTGCTGCTGAACCGCTCCACCGACAACAAGTCGGTGATGAGCGACTTCAACCCCTACCGCTACCTCGCGTCAGAGGGTTTCCTCCCGGGCTACAGCTTCCCGCGGCTGCCGCTGGCGGCGTACATCCCGCGCTCCGGCAACCGCCGCAACGCCGACGGCGACTACCTGCAGCGCCCCCGCTTCCTGGCCATCCGCGAGTTCGGCCCCGGCGCGCTCATTTATCACGAGGGCGCCCGCTACCAGGTCACCCGTGCGCAGCTGCCACCGGACGCGTCGGGGGAGCTGCCCACGACGGAGGCCCGTCGCTGCGAGGGCTGCGGTTACCACCACGAGGTGCGGGTGGGCCTGGACAAGTGCACGATGTGCGGCGAGGAACTGCGGGAGATGCGCACCGGCCTGCTCCATCTGCACACCGTTTACACCACGCCGCGCGAGCGGATCTCCTCCGACGAGGAGGAGCGCCGCAGGGCCGGCTTCCGCCTGGAGACCTCCTACGCCTTCCAGGACCACGGCGCCCGCAAGGGACGGCTCACCTCGCACGTCACCGACACCGAGGGGAACTTTGCGGCGAGTCTGGACTACGGCGACTCGGCCACCGTCCGCCTCACCAACCTCGGTCGGGTCCGCGACAAGGAGGGGGAACCGGACGGCTACTGGCTGGACCAGGGCGACGGGCGCTGGCTCAACGACAAGTCCGCGGCAGAGGCCATCGAGGGCACGGGCATGCCGGTCGTGGACCAGGACGGCAACGAGAAGCGCCGCAAGAAGCGGGTCCTGCCCTACGTGGAGGACCGCCGCAACATCCTCGTCGTCACCCTGGACGAGCCGCAGCCGGAGCCGGTGGCCCTGTCGTTCCTCTACGCCCTCGAGCGCGGGGTCGAGGCGGCCTTCGAACTGGAGGACTCCGAGCTGACCGCGGAGCTGCTCCCGCCACGCGAGGGTCCGCGCCGGCGGCTGCTGTTCACGGAGGCGGCGGAGGGCGGCGCCGGTGTGCTGCGCCGCCTCCAGCACGACAGGGGCGCCCTCGCCCAGGCCGCCCGCACCGCACTGGAGATCTGCCACTTCGACCCGAACACCGGCGAGGACAACGGCGGCCCTGAGGGTCGCGAGAAGTGCGCGCGTGGCTGCTATGCCTGTTTGCTGACGTACGCCAACCAGGCGCACCACCGTGAGCTGAGCCGCCACGCCGCCAAACCGCTGCTCCTGCGGCTGGCCGCGGCGACCACGACACGCGAGGACCGCGGAGAGTCCCGTAGCGAGCAGTTCCGCAGGCTCGCCACCCCCTCGGCCGATGGTGCACAGGCCGCCCCGGAGGACGTCGGCGAGGCGTCCTCCCCCGCCCCGGTCGAGGAGGTCCTCGCAGATCTCGTCTCGCAGGGCGACATGCTCGGCTGGCTGAAGGCGAAAGGCCACCGGCTGCCGGACGCGGTCAACTCTTTCGTGGCGACGGCCGGAGCCTGCCCGGACCTCGTCTTCCACCTGGACGGTGCCAACCTCGCGGTGTTCGTGGACCTCCCGGGCCTGACGCCGGACTCCACGCGCGACGCGGACGCCCGCGGCCGCCTGGAAGACATCGGCTGGGAGGTCCTGCGCTTCCCGACGGACGCGGACTGGGACGACCTCGTCGACCGCAACGCGGCCTACTTCCACACCCGTTGACGGCCCCGTCCGATCGGCCGACTCCCACCGCAAGGAACCGAGAGATCTCATGAGCCCCACGTACACAGCCGGCTCTCTGGTCGCTGCCCGCGGCCGGGAGTGGGTGGTACTGCCGGAGAGCGCCCCCGACATGCTGGTGCTGCGCCCCCTGGGCGGGAGCGAGGACGACACCGCCGCCGTCTTCCCGGCCTTCGAGGACGTGCGTCCGGCGGAGTTCGCCGCGCCGAGCCCGGACGACCTGGGCGACCAGCGCGCCGCCGGCCTGCTGCGCACCGCGCTGCGCATCGGCTTCCGGTCGGGCGCCGGCCCCCTGCGCTCGCTCGCGTCGATCGCCGTCGAACCCCGCGCCTACCAGCTGGTCCCGCTGTTGATGGCCTTGCGGCAGCGTACGGTCCGGCTGCTGATCTCCGACGACGTCGGTATCGGCAAGACGGTCGAGGCCGGTCTGATCGCCAAGGAGCTGCTCGCGCTCGGTGAGGCCACGCGAATGGCCGTCCTGTGCTCCCCCGCGCTGGCCGAGCAGTGGCAGACCGAGCTGCGCGAGAAGTTCGGCATCGACGCCGAGTTGGTGCTGGCCTCCACGGTGTCACGCCTGGAGCGCGCCCTGGAGCTGGGGCAGTCCCTCTTCGACAGGCACGCGTTCACGATCATCTCGACGGACTTCATCAAGTCGACGCGGCACCGCGAGGACTTCGTACGGCACTGCCCCGACCTGGTGATCGTCGACGAAGCGCACTCATGCGTCGCGGCCGACGACGCCGCCCAGGGATCGGCGGTCAACTCCAGCCAGCTGCGCTACGAGCTGCTGCGCCGCGTCGCCACCGACGCCGACCGTCACCTGCTGCTGCTGACGGCGACCCCGCACTCCGGCAAGGAGTCCGCCTTCCGCAACCTGCTCGGCCTGGTGCGGCCGGAGCTGGCGACGCTGGACCTGGAGACTCCGGCGGGCCGAGCGAAGCTCGCCGAGCACTTCGTCGCACGCAAGCGCGCCGACGTACGCGAGTACCTCACCAAGGAGGACGGCCTCGCCGACGACTCCCTGGCCGAGCGCACCGCTTTCCCGTCCGACCGCTGGACGAAGGACGAGCCCTACCGGCTCACCCCGGCCTACCGGGCGCTCCTCGACGACGCCATCGCCTACGCGCGCGACCGCGTCCAGGCCGCCGGTGAACAGGGCAAGCGGGAGGCCCGCATCGCCTGGTGGTCGGTGATCGCGCTGCTGCGTTCAATGGTCTCCTCGCCGGCGGCGGCGGCGCAGACGCTGAGGACCCGCTCCGAATCCGCGGCGGCGCGCACCGCGAACGAGGCGGACGCGCTGGGCGCTTCGGTGGCGGCCGACTCCGCGGAGGGGGACCGCCTGGAGGGCATGGACGTCGCGCCCGGCGCCGCCGAGACGGAGAACGCGGGGGCTCGCCTGCTCGCGCTCGCCGAACGGGCCGAACAGCTTGTCGGCCCGGCCGAGGACGCGAAGCTGAAGGCGCTCACCAAGCATCTGAAGTCCCTGCTCGACGAGGGCTACCACCCGATCGTCTTCTGCCGCTACATCCCCACCGCCGACTACCTCCGCAAGCAGCTCGACGGCAAGCTCGGCAAGAAGACGACGATCGCCGCCGTGACGGGCACCCTCTCCCCGCAGCAGCGGCTGGAGCGCATCGAACAGCTCGCCACCGAAGCCGCGCAGGAGGCCGACGCCACGGCCGTGCGTCGCGTCCTCATCGCCACCGACTGCCTGTCCGAGGGTGTCAACCTCCAGCACCACTTCGACGCCGTCGTCCACTACGACCTGGCGTGGAACCCGACCCGCCACGACCAGCGCGAGGGCCGCGTCGACCGGTACGGGCAGAAGCGCGACCAGGTCCGCGTCATCACCATGTACGGCGAGGACAACGGCATCGACGGCAAGGTCCTGGAGGTGCTGTTCAAGAAGCACCGGCAGATCAAGAAGGACCTGGGCATCTCCGTCTCCGTCCCCGACGAGACCGCATCGGGCGTCACCGACGCCGTCGTGGAGTGGCTGCTGCTGCACGGCCGGCAGGGAAGCCAGGAGAGCCTGTTCGACCTGGACGGCCACCAGGAGTCCTTCGACCGCATCGAGCGCGAGTGGACCTCGGCCGCCGAGCGCGAGCAGACCTCCCGCTCCAAGTACGCCCAGCGCGCCATCCACCCGGAGGAGGTGGCTCGCGAGGTCGCCGCCGTACGGGCCGCGCTCGGCGGCAGCGAGGAGGTCCGGGGTTTCGCGCTGGAGGCTCTGCGGGGCCTGGAGGCCCTGGTCCGCGACCCACACGACGTCTCCGGTGACTTCACCGCCCAGGTCGGCGGCACTCCGGCGGGCCTGCGCGACGCGCTGGCCGCCACCCTGGGCAGCCGTCTGGTGGAGGAGGACCGGGAGATCCCCTTCCGCGCCAGTCCGGCGATCGGCCGGGGCGAGGCGGCCCTGGTCCGCACCGATCCGGCCATCGGCGCCCTCGCCTCGTACGTCCTGGACTCGGCGCTGGACGCCAAGGCCCTCGGCCCCCGCCCGGCCCGCCGCTGCGGCGTGGTGACCACGGACGCGGTCACCACGCGCACCACGCTGCTGCTGGTCCGCTACCGCTTCCACCTCACCCTCCCGTCCCGGACCGGCGAACGGCAGGTGGTCGCGGAGGACGCGCGCCTGCTGGCGTACGAGGGCATGCCGTCGCGTGCCCGCTGGCTGGAACCCGACGCGGCCGGCGCCCTTCTCGCGGCCCGCGCCTCCGGCAACACCCACGAGCAGCTGGCCCGCAACCAGATCGCGCGGTCCCTGGACGGCCTGCCGGAGCTCGCCGGGCACCTCACCGAGTACGGAACGGTGCTGGCCGCGGAACTGGACGCCTCACACCGCCGCGTGCGGGAGGCGGGCGGCGAGATCCGCCGCGGCCTGAAGGTCGTCCCGCAGGAACCGGCCGACGTCCTCGGCATCTACGTCTACCTGCCGCAGCAGCCCGCCCCCGTCTCTCTCGTGTCCGGAGCCGCAGCCTGATGTCCGCCGTCCCACGTACCGCCCTGGCCTTCACCGCCGTCACCACGGTGGGCGGGCTGCTCCCGACCGACATGCTGCTGCGCATCGCCGAGGCGCGGACCCTGCCGGGCACCGCATCCGCCGACTACGGCCTCCCCGCCTCGGTGCCGGTGCGCGACGAGGCGGAACGCGCCTGGGAGTACCTCAAGCCGCTCTGGCGCGACCTGCGTGCCGAGCTGCCCTCCGACCCCACGACGGGTGCCCCGGCCACCGATCCGACCGGCCGGGCCGGAACGGACTGGCTGGCCCAGCTCTTCCGCAAGCTCGACTTCGGCGCGCTGACGGAGGTGGGCCCGGCGGGTATCGCGGCCGACTCCGATCCGGACAAACACTTCCCGGTCTCCCACCGCCACGGCCCCGCCCTCATCCACCTCATCCCGTGGAACCAGGAACTCGACAAACGCCCGGCCCCCGGCCGGGTCCCCGCCCAGTCGATGCTGCAGGACTGCCTCAACCGCACCGACGCCCACCTGTGGGCCGCCCTCTCCAACGGCCGCCGCCTGCGCCTGCTGCGCGACTCGTCGTCCTTCGCGACGGCGGCGTACGTCGAATTCGACCTCGAAGCGATCTTCGACGGCGAGCTGTTCAGCGAGTTCGTGCTGCTGTACTGCGTCCTGCACGCGTCCCGCTTCACCGTCCCGGAGGGAACAGCGGCCTCGGGGTGCTGGCTGGAGAAGTGGCGGACGGTCGCCATCGAGTCCGGCAGCCGGGCGCTGGACCACTTCCGGGACGGCGTACAGGCGGCGCTCACCGTCCTCGGCACCGGCTTCCTGAGCCACCCGCAGAACGACAAGATGCGCGAGCACCTGGACGTGCACGCCTTCCAGACGGCACTGCTGCGGCTCGTCTACCGCCTGATCTTCCTCTTCGTGGCCGAGGACCGGGGTGCCCTGCTCGATCCGAAGGCGGACGAGCAGACCCGGGTGCGCTTCACCCGATACTTCTCCACCGCACGGCTGCGCCGGCACGCCCTGCGCCGCCTGGGCACCGCCCACGACGACCAGTACCGTGCGCTGGAGCTTCTGATCGTGGCGCTGGGTTCAGAGGACGGGCGCCCCGAGCTGGGGCTGAAGGGCCTGGGCGGCCTGTTCAACGACACCGCCGCCGATACGCCCCTGCGCGAGGCCCGGCTGTCCAACCGCCATCTGTTCGAGGCCGTCAAGCAGATGGCGCGCGTACGGGACGCGGGCTCGGCCCGCTGGCGCCCCGTCGACTACCTCCACATGGGCGCCGAAGAACTGGGCTCCGTCTACGAGAGCCTGCTGGAGATGGTGCCCAAGCACAGCCCGGCCGACCGCACCTTCGAGCTGGTCGACCGCATTGGCAACGACCGCAAGAAGACCGGCAGCTACTACACCCCGGCCCCGCTCACCGAGACCCTGCTCGACTCGACACTCAACCCGGTGATAGACGATGCCGTGCGGCGAGGAGAGCAGCGCGCGAGAGCTGAGGGCCTACTCGACGCCACGGAGCCGATCGTCGAGGAGCTCCTCTCCCTCACGGTCTGCGACCCGGCCTGCGGCTCCGGCCACTTCCTGGTGGCGGCGGCCCGCCGCATCGCCAAGCGTGTCGCCTCCGTCCGCGAGCACAACCCCGAGCCGACGGACGAGGCCGTCCGGCATGCCCTCCACGAGGTCGTCGCCCGCTGTGTCTACGGCGTAGACCTCAACCCCATGGCGGTGGAGCTGGCCAAGGTGTCCCTGTGGCTTGAGGCCATGGAGCCGGGGCGACCGCTGGGATTCCTGGACGCCCACATCAAGCACGGCAACGGCCTGATCGGGGCGACTCCGGCCCTGATGCGGGACGGCATCCCGGACCGGGCGTTCAAGAAGACCGAGGGCGACGACGACGGCTGGGCGAGGGGGCTTCTCAACCGCAACGCGGAGGAACGCCGGGGCCAGGAGAACCTGTTCGAGGTGGAGACGGAGACGAAGGTCACCAACGCCTCCTTCGCGCGCGAGCTGCGCAGCATCACCGCGGCCTCATCCGAAAACCTCACCGCGGTACGCCGGAAAGAGGCCGCCTACCGCAAGTGGTCCGCCTCGGCCGAGTACCGTCACGCCCTGGACATGGCGGACGCCTGGTGCGCGGCCTTCGTATGGGTCAAACGGGCGGACGCGCCCCCAGCCATCACGCACAAGGTGTTCAGGGACCTAGCGGACCAGGCCGGAGGAGCAGCACCCCAGTCCACGCACGACGAGATCGCACGACTGCGGAAGCAGTACACCTTCTTTCACTGGCACCTGGAGTTCCCCGAGATCTTCACGGTCCCGGAGTCAGGCGCCGCCTCGGAAAAGGCCACCAGGGCGGTCGATCCGGCTACGGGTTGGACCGGTGGGTTCTCGTGCGTAGTGGGAAATCCGCCGTGGGACAAGGTGGACTTCCTCGACAAGCAGTACTTCAGCGTAGTGAACCCCGAGATCGCGGAGATCTCCGGTACAGCACGCAAGAAGAGAATCATCGAATGGGAGAACGATAATCCGGAAGCCGGGCGACGTTACCGGAGGGCGCGACGCACCCTGAAGGGGGCGTTTCATTTCGCTGGGAACTCGGGGGTGTTTCCCCTTTGCGCGAAGGGGCTGACGGTCAAGGGCGTAAATTCCCTCCAGACGGATCAACTATTCGCCGAGCGCATGACCAGAGTAGTGGCTCCGGGGGGGCGATACGGCCTCCTTTTGCCCACGGCAATTGCAACCGGCGCGGGCTCGCAACACCTGTTCGGCGACTTCATGCGGCGGGGTGCTCTGGCGTCGCTCTACGACTTCGAGAACCGCCGGCCGAAGTCGCCCGCACTACCGATGGGAGGCAAGTGGTTTGACGGCGTGCACTCTAGTTACAAATTCTGCTTGCTCTCCCTGACCGGTCGGGGAGGTCGAGCCGAAGCCACTCGCGTAGGGTTCTTTCTGACCGATGTCACAGATCTGGACGACCCGAACCGCGTCTTCCCCCTAAACCCCGAAGACCTGGCCCGGATTAACCCCAACACGGGCACGCTTCCCGTCTTCCGCACCCCCAGAGATGCCGAACTGACTACTTCCACATATAGGCGCTTCCCGATTTTGAATGTAAACGGTAGCAAAAACGGCAATCCGTGGGGTCTCCGGTTGCGGCGAATCTTCGACATGACAGACGACTCCGAGCTATTCATCACCCACGAGGAGCTCGAGAACGGAGAGTGGACGCCTGACGGAACAAAGTATTTTCGCGGCAAGCGAAAGATGCTACCACTCCACGAAGGTCGAATGGGTCACCAATTTACCCACCGCTACGCCGATTCCTCAGGCCTGAATTCAGCCACTCTCGAAAATGTCCAGGATCCATTTTTCGCACCGTATCCTCAATACTGGGTTCCTGAAGAGGAGACCGAGAAGCGCCTCGCTCGGTACCCGACTATGTGCCAAAGCGCACTCCTAGGACACCGACGAGTGACCCGGAACACAGATGAGCGCACAGTCATCGCATCGTTGCTCCCATGGGGGGCAACGTCCTACGGCTGGATCCTGTCGTCCGGTCCAGATGCCTGGCATTTGACGCTACTCCTGGCCACCTTCAACTCATTCATCTATGACTACGTGCTACGCAATAACCTAACTCAGCCCAGCCTCCCACAGAGCACAACCGAACAAATCCCGACTCCAACACCAGCGAACCTCCGATCCCACGGAGAGTTCATCGTTCGGCGAGCGCTGGAACTGACCTACACGGCTCACGACATGGCAGGGCTCGCCCGTGACGTGGGCGACACCGGGGCCCCCTTCCGCTGGGATGAAGATCGCCGTGCCATCATTCGTGCAGAGCTGGACGCGCTCTTCTTCCACCTCTACGACATCAATCGCGAGGACACCGCGTATATCCTCGGTACCTTCCCAATCGTCAAGCGCAAGGACGAGGAAAAGTACGGTGCATACCGCACCAGGGACCTGATCCTCGCCGAGTACGACCGCATGGCCGCCGCAGGCCTGTCGCTCGAAACCCCCCTTACCGAAGGCGAGTCCGGCACCTACCTATCCACCCTTACCCCGCCACCCGGCCAGGGCCCCCGCCACCCGGCCCGAAAGGACTCGTGACCGTGCCGTTCGAAATCTCGGACGTCCAGCTCGCCTCGTTTCGCTCTCAGCCCTCAGCCCTCGTAGAGGCATATCTAGAGTCGAAAGATTGGCGGCGAGACCGCAAGGATAGTCCGCGCAACATCTGGTATCAGCGCACGGTCGCGTGGGACTTGTGCCAGTATTGCGACGACCCAGACGGCCCGATTCGGTCAGATCCGTATTGCCCCATGCATGAAAACGCAACACGGGCTATTGTGTGGCCGTGCACAGGAAAGGTCGAAAATTATGAGTTCTTGCGCACGCTGTGCCGCGTGGAAGATCGCACTCCAGAAAAGATTCTTCACGCGTTGACTCTGCGCGACAGGGACGAGGTTCGGGCGAAGTGCAGGACACCGCTATGGAAGGAGTTTTCGGACCCCGTCTCTGGAATCGAATTTTTCGTCACGCTGGACGGAGTCCTGGCCCTGGCTGCAGGAATTGATACAGCAGCCCTAGAGGAAGGATCGTACGCCATCGGTGGGCACCCGTTTAGCGTGGAGCTAACTTCCGAAAGCGAGGTGCTGTTCACCTTTAATCACGCCGAGCCGCCCAGGCACGGCAGCTCACCCGCTGCAAGCCGGCGGGCAGCAGAACTTCTCTATTCGGCTGCGCACGATTACGGACGCTCCTCCGATCGCGGGACTCATGTGGCAACGAGGTACGCAACCGGCGAGTGGACCACCGTGGAGGTGTTGGGGCCAGAGGACCTACCTCAGCCGAGTGCCCTTGATAAACGCATCGGTACGCTCGTGCATCAGTTCGACCTGACGACTTGGACTTTGGACCAGGCGCTCCCTACCGATAGTGCTGTGTGAGACATGCGAGCCGCCGCTCGGTGGCGGACCGCCCTCTACGTCCCCATCCATCCCCACCCGGAAACAAGGGAGGAGCACGACCCTGCGGACCGGAGATTGCGGCCCTACGTCGGGAGCGGCGCTCTGTGCCTACCGCAGGGAACTTCGCGTGCGCCGCGCTGACCGAGTTGGAAATTCGAGAGCCGTCCCGAAAACGTGCTGCTGCATATCGCGAGCTGACGACCCACGCGCTCGGGCGCGGCCTGGCGCCGGGGAATGCGGCCGTGAATCGATCACGGCCGCGGTCGGCTCGGTGTTTTGATCATCCGCCGCCGATGGGGGAGCGCGCTCGGACCCGCGGAGGTACGCCTGCGCTACAGCAGGTGGTCGGCCTTGCCGGCCTTGATGTCGGCGATGAGGGTGCGCAGCGCTTCGGCGGAGTCGGTGAGGTAGTGGTCTTCTTGGCCGTTGACGGCTATGTAGGCGTTGCCTTCGATGTCGGTGCCGAGGCGGAAGCAGGAGTTGCCTTCGCCGCAGAAGGGGGCTTCCCAGGTGATGTCGGGCATGAGGTGCTCCTCACAGGTCGTGTGCGATGTCACGGATGAAGTCGCGGGACTCTTCCGGTGACAGGGCCAACTCTTCCAACCAGTCGAGTTGTGCCCGGTATTTCGCGAGCTGGGCCTCGGTATGGAGGAAGACCGGTCCGTGCAGGCTGTCCACCTGCACCGTATCGAGCTGTGGAACACGGCCCTCGGCGTAGACCGCGTTCTGCCCGGCGCCGGGGAAGGCGCCGCGTGCGAAGGGCAGGACCAGGATCGTCACGTTGTCGGGCTCGGACAGGTCAAGGAGGTTTTCCAGCTGGGCCCGGGCCACGTCGCGGCCGCCGAACTGCATGCGCAGGGCAGCCTCGTGGATGATGGCGACGTAGGGGATCGCATCGTCGCCAGTGATCATCTGCTGGCGCTCGGAGCGGTGTGCCAGCCGGAGGGCCACCTCGTGGTCCGGGAGTTTGGGTACGACGACGCGGAAGACGGCCGTTGCGTGGTCTGCGGTCTGCAAGAGGCCGGGAATGTGGGCTGTGTTCGCGCCGCACATGCGTACTGAGTGGGCTTCCATCTCCGCGATGTCCAGCATGCCGGGTGGCAGGCTGCCTCGGTAGCGCTCCCACCAGCCGGCCCCCGACTGGGCCATCGCCACCAGCGCTTCGATGTAGGCGTCATCGCCGCATGCGTAGTTGGTCGCCAGGGTGCGCACACGCTCGGCGCTGATGGTGCGGATGCCGGATTCCATGTTGGCGATACGCGTGCGGTCCATTCCCAGGAGCCCGGCCGCGAACTCCGTGGAGATGTCCGCGGAGGTGCGGAGTTTGCGCAGCTCGGCACCAAGACGCCTTTGGCGTTCGGTTGGCGTACGTCGCGTCGACATGCATCCCCCTCGGTTCGTCTGGGGCCAGTCTGCCCCCTGGTCCCTCCTCAGCTCAAACTCACCGGGGGGTAGTTGCAATGAAACAGGGGACAATTGCACCCGTGATGCCCTACGGTCAGTACAGCGCACCGCTACGCACCGCGACGCCGGAAGCGCACCGCGCGAGCCTGCCGTCTGCCCTGGGACGGGTGTGTCCGCGACCAGGGCGGCATGCCACCGGCGGGTCCGAACACCCCACCCTCACCACGGAGTTCGCCATGCCCCATCCCCCTCGTGCCCTCCCTGTGGCGCTTCCCCGCGCACCCCGCCTCCGTCGCCCGCGCCCGGCAAGCGGTTGCCGAAGCCCTCCCGCAGCGCCTGCGGCCTTGCCTCGGGGGCGACCTCCGCCTGCTCACCAGCGAACTGCTCACCAACGCCATCCGCCACGGCGCCCGCCCCGAGGAGGACGAGGTCGTCGAGCTCGTCCTGTGGCCCGCCGACGGCCGCTACTGGCTCGCCGTCTCCGAGCCCGGCAACGGCGCACCCCACGTCACCCACCCCGCCCCCGACGCCGAGACCGGCCGCGGCCTCCTCCTCGTCGACCACCTCGCCACCGCCTGGACCGTCCGCCCCCGCCCCACCCGCGGCACCTCCGTCATCGCCGGACTCCGACTCCCCGGCTGAGAACCCGCACGCAGCGCCCCGCACGCAGCACCCGGACAGAAGGGGAGGCCCGCCCCGGTCACAGCAGGTGCCCTTGCCCGGGCTGTGCGTGTCCGGGACCATCGTTCCTCGGGACAGGCATAAAAAGGGGCCAGGGGGACGACGGATGACCACACCACCGCGCCGCGATCTGGGCACGCGGGTCGCCGAGGCACTCTCCTCCCAGAGCCTGAACGCCCTGATCGGCATCGTCGGCCTTGCGGTGCCGGTGGTCGCCTGGGCACTCCAGCAGAAGGACCTGACGAACATCCTTCTGGCCGGCGAGACCGCCCTCCTCCTGCTCATGATCGTGAACCACATGTGGCTGCGCCGCATCTACATCCAGCTACGCCGCGCCAACGACCGGGACATGGCCGACGCCCGCTATTTCGCCCTGATCCGCTCGCAGCTGGAGAGGGATCTGATAGCGGACTTCGGCGAGATCGCCGACGGGCACCTCCAGGTGTACGCCTCCGAGGTGCCGCGTCTGTCGGTCCTGCTCTTCAAGGTCCTGATCGACTCCGGTTCGCAGCCGCAGCGAGTGCTGGCCGCGGACCTGACCACCAGCCCCGACCTGCTGACCGCACGCCGTGAATACCTCACCGCCAACCGTCGGCTGATCGAGGCAGGCGGCACCGTCCAGCGGCTCTTCATCTGCTGGACCGCCGATCTGGTCAGGGAGGACTTCGCACGCTCGCTCCTGCAGCTCATCGACCACCACCGCTCTCTGGGGGTGCAGTGCGCGCTGGCCGTCCGCGACAGGCTGCGCGCCGACCAGGCCATCGACTTCGTCGTCATCTCCCACGCCGCCGTGCTGGTCGAGGAGGAGCAGGGCGACGCGGAGTACCTGCGTGGGCGTTCCTCGGTGTACTTCAAGCAGGTCGAGCGCTGGGCGGGGCGGTTCGAGTCGGTCTGGGGCCACGGCTCGCTCTCCGCTCCTTCCATCCTGAGCAGCTACGAGTCGCAGGTGCGCCCGCTGCTGGCCGCCCGGACCTGGGACGAGGACGACGTGCGGGCGGCCGTCGCGCGGCTCTGACGCGGGCGACGAGCGCCGCCCGTCGTCCGCACCCGGACGGCCCTCCCGCACCGCTGAAGGTGTGCCCGGACCGAATAGACTGGCGGGAACGAGCCACTCCCGGAGGGATGGCGAGCAGGACGACGGACGGAAGCGATGGCTCTCTCGATCACCAAGACGCACGGCAGTCTCAACGACATCTTCGTGATCGACGGCGCCCCGGGCGACCACTTCGCGGACGCCGACGTCCCCCGCGCCGTACAGCTGCTGTGCGACCGCCGCAGGGGGCTTGGCGGGGATGGCGTCTACTTCGTCGCTGACAACGGCGACGGCACCGCCGAAGCGTATTTCTACAACCCCGACGGCTCCCCCTCGCTCCTGTGCGGCAACGGGATGCGCGGGGCCGGGCGGCTGCTGCTCGACCGATACCAGGCGGAGGAGGTCGTGCTGCGTACCGGGCCCCACATGTTCACGGTCCGCGCGGCGGACACCACTCCGCAGGGGGTGCGGCAGGTCTCCGTCTCCCTGCCGCCGGTCGACTTCACGCCGGCGGAGCCGATCGTCGCCGACGCCGAGTGGCCCTTCGTCGACCGGACGCTTCCCGCGTACCACGCCACCCGGCACGTCTCCGCTGCGGCTGTGCCCAACTCGCACCTGGTCACCGTGCTCGACGACACCTACAACGAGCACGAGCTGGTCGCCACCGGCACCCGCGTCGCCAACACTCCGGACGTGTTTCCCATCGGTGCGAACGTCTCGTTCGTGCGGCCGCTGGCCGAGGCCGAGGTGTTCATCCGCACCTTCGAGCGAGGAGCCGGTCTCACGCCCTCGTGCGGCTCCGGCGTCGCCGCCTCCCGCGCCGTGCTCTCCCGCCTGGGACGGGTCGAGCCGGATCGTCCGGTGGTCGTCCGCAACCCGGGGGGTGTCGCACGCAGCTGGCTGCAGACCGACGGCGAGCAGTGGCGTCCCGTGCTGGAGGGCAACGCGACCAAGGTCTACGCCACCGAACTCGACCCGGCGGTACTGCTCGGCGGCGGGCCGATCGACTACCAGGGCGAGGTGTTCCTCGGCGAAGCCGATGCCTTCGCCGAGCTGAACGGCGACAATCTCAAGCATCTGCAGGAAGCCGGGATCGAGATGGCAGTGAAGGGCCCCGCGGAACTCTGAGACACCGCCCCGCCACGCTCCCGCTCCCGCTCCGGCAACGAGACGAGGGGGAGGTTTGGTCATTCGTCCGGAGATCTTCGCCGTCATCGGCGCGGGTACGGCCTTACGGCAGGCGGACCGCTGGTGGTTCAGCCCCCGTCGCGGGCGCTTACCCGCTGCCACGCTGCGGGACGTCACTACGCTCCAGCGCGCACGCGCCAACGACGTCACACCGGCGCTGCTGCTGCTCGGCCACTGGCTGGAGTTCACGGGGTGGTGCCTGGTCGCCGCTCATGGCGGTCCCTGGGGCTGGGCTCTCGCCACGGCCGCCGGCGGGGTCAAGTTCCGCCACCTGCAGGAAGTCAGCCACTTCGGCGTCCACGGCGTGCTGACGCGCAGCGGCCGTGCGGGTACGGCGCTCAGCGAGGCGGCCGTCCATGTCCCGCTCGGTCTCGGGCCGGTGTCCGCCCGGCGCAGACGTCACGTACGCGAGCACCACCCCAATGCGACGCTGTCCGGTGTGGACCCCAATCTCCGAGAGCTTCACGACTCGGGGCTCTCCGCCGGCGTCAGCCGTCGACGCTTCCTGCGTGCGCTCGTCTTCCCGCTCACCCCGGCCGGGATCGTCACGACGCTGCGGGGCATCGCCTCCAACCTCGTTGCAGGCCCCGGTCGTCGGTGGCGCCTGCTCGGCTTCGCCGTGCTGCCCGCAGCCGTCGCGGGCGTCTTCGGCTGGAAGGCCGTGCTCTTCGCCTATGCCGTACCGCGGCTGCTGCTGTATCCGCAGCTCGCCTGGCTGTCCCTTCTGGTCGAGCACCGCTGGTGGGACGCGGAACCCCTCACGGGCCCGCCGGCAGTTATGGAAGCTGCCCGCTGCCTGCGCCTGTACCCGCGCAACCCGGTCCTCGCGCTGCTCGCACGCGGCACCTGGCTTCCCTACGGCGACCTCTACCACTATGCACACTCCGCACATCCCGCTGTGCGTTGGAACTACCTGCCCGCCCTTGAGGCAGGCTCACTCGGCACCCCCGCGTACACGCCCCGCGCCCTCTTCCTCGGCGAGGACGCGGTGGTCCGACGCCACTTCCGGGCCCTGACCCTCGGCAGTAGTCGGCGTCCCAAGCATCCTTCCGCGCACCCCGCCACCATGATCACCGGACCCCACATGCGCAACCGAGGCCGGAGATCGGCCCGGGCCTAGCTCACAGCGGGCAGCGCGATCCTGCGCCGTGGGCCTGCGGCGGTCATTCCGGGGCTTCGCTCCGAGGTTCGTCGTCCGGGTCGATCAACAGCGCGGCCGGCAGCGGAAGCCCGTACTTGTCGCAGAGAAAGCGGGTTTGGCAGTACCGCTGGGCGTCGGCAGCCACCCTACCGAGGATCGCGGAATTCATGCCCGCTCCGATGAGGATGCCCACGACCGGCACGGCCTTGGCCACGTTCTGAACCGGCACCCTGGAGCCGGCCGGGCCCATCCGCTGCATCAGCTTCTCAAGGGCGGCAAGGAGGCGGTGATCCTGGCGCAGCTTGTTCGACCACTTCACGCGTCCCTTGATCGCGTTGGCCGCCTGCGCGGTCTCGCGCAACGGCTTGGCCTTGGCCGCCTGCGCCATGAAGGACCGCTGCACAAGGCGCTGGATGAAGACCTGCTCCTGGGGATCCTTGGCGTCGTAGCCGTAGGAGTACGCGATGCGCGATGCGATCGACGTGCTCAGGACCTGGACGACGAGGACGTCCGCTGTCATCGCGACGGGTACCCCGGCGACGGGGACCATGGCCAGGAAGCCCATGGCGCCACCTTCGAAGGCACCGGCGGTGCGCCACTTGAGGGTGTTGCGGGTCAGCAGCCGATCGCAGACCTTGAGATCCTGCTGCCGAAGTTCGGTGAAACTGTCGAGCTCCACACCGAGCTTGCGGGCGAGATCCTCGACGCTCTTCGGGTCGTTGAGATCCGAGGCCCAGTCGTTGACCAGTTCGAGCAGCCCTGCCGCGGCTGCGAGCGCCGGTCGTAAGGCCGTGTCGGCGACCGCCTCGCCTGCGCGACGGACAGGTTCGGCGACCGCCTCCGGTACGGCGTCCGCAGCCCGTCTCACGGCACGCCCGGCGGCCTCACCCGTTCGACTGAGCGCGGTGCCCGCCCAGGTCGGCAGACCGCGGCGACCGACGCGGCGCTGCCAGTGCTCGTTGAGCGTGCCCCATACCTGCCGCTCATACGCGCTCATCGGGACTGCACCGTCGGCGAGCGGTTCGGCGTGAGTGCTCATTCAGGTCTCCAACGTGGCGAAGCCGCAGTACGGGGCCGACATCCGATGGCGCCCACACAGTCAGCCGGGAGGGATCAATCGTAGAATAAACACGTTGACATCGTCAACATGCCGCGAAAGAGAGCAGGGACTTGACAGTGTCAACGAGTAGGGTGTGTGCAACGCCCGCGCAGACCTCGCCCGCCCGGAGGGCCACCCATGCCGCAGCCCGAACGCCTCGCCGACGCACCCGAGTTCCACATCAAGCTTCCCAAGTTCGACCGGGAGGCGCACGGGTATCTGCTCGACGAGTTGGGCAACAACGGCTCCTACAAGTTCCTCCTCACGGCAGGCTCCGTAGTGGACGCCGGCGCACGACCGGGGCTCGGGGAGTACGGCCGGCGTCGCCGGGCGGAGCTGCGGGCAGAGGGCGCGCTCGTCGATGCGCCGGCCGACCCCGCCCGACCGCACGCGGCACCCTGCTGGGTGGCCGCCCGGGACATCGAGTGCAACTCACCCTCCGCCGCCGCTGCGCTGGTGTACGGCTACGACGCCTCAGGGCCGGAGTCCTGGCGCACCGCGGAAGGGCATCCGATGGCGGACTACCTGGCGCTGAGCTGGCGCGCTCCCCGCAAGGCGTGGCTCGTACGCGGGTCCAACGTGTCGGGGCACAACCTGGTGCGGGGTCTGTGGTTCGCGGAGGGGTTCGTCTCGCTCCCGGGTACGTATCTGCCCAAGCTCGAGGCGGCCGGGCCACCGACCAAGAGCGCGCTGCGCCGCTTCGTGGAAGAGGGGTACGAGGGTGCCGCCTCGTACAACCAGAAGCAGGGACTCGTCGACGAGCTGCACGCCTTCCTCACGCAGATGCGTGTCGGCGACACCGTGGTCACCACCGGCGACAACCGGCTCTTCCTCGGGCGGATCACCGGCGAGGCCGTGCAGAGCCCGTCGCAGGACGGGCTGTCGAACGTGCGCCGGAGCGTCGACTGGTTTCCGGACGGCCATGCGTACGAGGAACTGCCGGAGGAGGTCCGCCAGAAGCTGTCCGTCCAGCACGACGTCGTCGACCTGACCGGCGAGTTGGAGGCGCTGGACGGGCTCGCCGGGCAGCCGGAGCACACGGGCCTCGCCACTGGAGCGGATGCCGCCGTGCGCGACGTCGCGGAGACGTCAGCGCCGCGCGAGTTGTCGTTCCCCGAGGTCACGGCCGAGATGGCCGCAAAGCTCCTCGTCCACGACCCTTCGTGGCTCGATGAGGTACGCGAACTGCTGCTCGACGAGAAGCAGCTCGTCTTCTACGGCCCGCCGGGCACCGGTAAGACGTACATGGCCATGAAGCTGGCCGAGCACTTCGGTGGCGGTCCCGAGCAGGTCAAGGTCGTGCAGTTCCACCCCTCGTACGCGTACGAGGACTTCTTCGAGGGATTCCGTCCGGTGGAGGACCCGGAGACGAGGGAGGTCGCCTTCCGTCTGACGGCCGGGCCGCTGCGCGAGCTCGCTGACCGCGCGCGGCGTGAAGGCAGCGCCCACATCCCGCACTTCCTGATCATCGACGAGATCAACCGGGCGAATCTGGCGAAGGTCTTCGGCGAGCTCTACTTCCTCCTGGAATACCGGCGCAGAAGCCTTCGCCTCACCTACTCGGGGGACGATTTCACGCTCCCGCAGAACCTGTTCGTGATCGGCACGATGAACACCGCCGACCGGTCCATCGCCCTGGTCGACGCGGCGATGCGGCGCCGGTTCGCCTTCGTCGAGCTGTCCCCGCGCGTCGAGCCGACCGCGGGGATGCTTGCCCGCTGGCTCGCGGGCGAGGGGCGTGACCAGGAACCCGCCCGCCTTCTGGACGCCCTCAACTCACGTATCGACGACGCCGACTTCGCGATCGGCCCCTCCTATCTGATGAAGCCGGGCGTATATCGCGAGAAGGGTCTCGACAGGACCTGGCGCACGAAGATCCTGCCGCTGCTCGAGGAACACCACTACGGTGAGGGCATCGACATCGCAGCCCGCTACGGTCTGGAGGCCCTCTACGAGAGCATCCGCGACCGTGCCTGAGGTGACGCTGCGCGAGTACGGGCCTGCGGTTTCCGTCCCGCTGGCCGCCGAGGCCGGCCGCACCCTCGCTGCGTCCGGCATCCTGCAGAGCGCGACCCCGGATCCTGCCGTGAACGGGAACTGGCTGCTGCGAGCAGGCAGCCGTGTCGGCGCCGTGCACGCGCCCGGCGGCCTGGTCCTGCGGATCCTGCCCAAGACGCCGGTGGACCGGTTGTTCTTCCTCCTGGGCTTCAGCCTCGATCCGGCCCGTGCCTGGCGCGACAGCGCAGAAGGAACGATCGACACCGGCACGTACAACGACGTCGTACCCGCTCTTGCGCACGCCGTGGAACGACGGATCGATGCGGCACTGCGGCAGGGGGTTCTCCAGGGTTACCGACAGGTGGAGGAATCCGCCCTCGTCGTACGGGGACGGGTGCTTGAGTCGGAGCAGATCCGGCGCCGTTTCGGCCGAACGCCGCCTGTGGAGGTCACCTACGACGCGTACACGGCCGACACCGCCGAGAACCGGATCCTGCGCGCCGCCGCCGAGCGGCTGCTGCGGTTGCCGGGAGTTCCGGGCGTGGTCCGCCGGCGCCTCGCCCGTCAGCGGGTACGTCTCGCCGATGCGCTGCCACTCGTACGCGGGCAGGAGCTGCCGCGCTGGCAGCCGTCACGTCTGAACTCGCGCTACCAGACTGCGCTGAGGCTGGCCGAGGCCGTGCTTCGTGGCGTTTCACCGGAGCACCGCCCGACCGGGCCCGACCCCCTCTCCATCGACGGCTTCCTGCTCGACATGAACAAGGTGTTCGAGGATTTCGTCACCGTCGCCCTGCGCGAGGCACTGCGTGAACGGGGTCTGACGGCTTACCTGCAGGACCCCCACCACCTGGACACCGCGGGAAAGGTGAAGATCCGCCCCGACCTCGTCGCACGCACCGGCGACGGCCGCACCGCACTCGCCGTCGTCGACGCCAAATACAAGGTCGAGAAGCCCGACGGGCTCCTCAACGCCGACCTGTACCAGGCGCTCGCCTATGCCACGGTGCTGAGACTGCCCGAGGCCCACCTGGTGTACGCGGCGGGTCGGCAGCCCGAGCGCTTCCACGAGATCCGGGGAAGCACCGCGGGACCGGGTGGCCGGGGAATCCGGCTCCACCTGCACAGTCTCGACCTCGCGCGCGAACCCGCGCGGCTCGTGTCGACCCTACGGGAGATCGCCGGTCGACTGGCCGCGGTGGCCCTGCAACCGTAAGCACGAAGTGCCGCCAGGAAGAGAGGACAGGGACCATGCCCCGGCTCGCCTTCGCCCAGAGCTTCTGGGACGGCTACGACGGTCTGGAAAGGCCCGTCCGGGCCGGAGTACGCAAGGCCATGGCGAAGTTCCACGCCATGAACGTCGCGGAACTCAACGCGGACAAGGGGCTGCACCTCGAATCCGTCGAGAACGCCCGTGACCCGCGGATGCGCACCATTCGCATCACCGACTTCTGGCGGGGTGTGGTCCTCGCCCCTGACGACGGCAGCGACATGTTCCTCCTCGTCAAGGTCCTCCCGCACGACGACGCGTACACGTGGGCGGCCAAGCGCCTGTACAGCGCGAACAGCGCGACCCGTGCCCTTGAGGTACGCGATGCCGTCGCAATCGACGAGCTGACCCCGCTCTACGAGACCGCAGCGCGAACCGCTCCGCGGCTGCTGTTCGCAGGGGTCTCGGACCGGACGCTGCGCGAGCTGGGCATCGACGACCAGGTGCTCCGCGCCGCACGCTCGCTGGCGGACAAGGCACAGCTGGAGGCGTTCGCCACGCTCCTGCCGGAGGACCAGCTGGAGGTGCTGCAATACCTCGCCGAGGGATTCAGCCCGGACGAGGTCTACCGGGACGTCGTCGCCGTCCGCCGGCCCGCCGACGCTCCCGCCGAGCCGGTGGAGGACCTGGCAACAGTCATCTCCAACACCTCCGCGCGCATCCGTCTGGTCACCGGGCCGCACGAACTCGAGGAGATCCTGGCGAAGCCCTTCGACGCCTGGCGGGTCTTCCTCCACCCGTCGCAGCGTCGCGTCGCGTACCGCACGTCGTACGGAGGTCCCGCCCAGGTCACCGGCGGCCCGGGAACCGGCAAGACCGTCGCGGCCGTTCACCGCGTCAAGCACCTGCTCAGCCGCTCGGAGAACGGCCGCATCCTGCTCACCACCTACACGAACGCGCTCGCCGCCGGTCTTCGGGAAATGCTGGGCCTGCTCCTCGAAGGCGACGAGAGACTTCTCGGCAGGGTCGACGTGACGACGGTCGACGCCTACGCGAACGGTGTCGTGCGGGCCAAGTCGACGACCGGGCTCACACCGGCCGGGGACCGGGAACAGCGGCAGCTGTGGGAAAGCGTCGTCAAGCAGCGCGATCTGCCCTTCACCGCGCAGTTCATGGCGCAGGAGTACCGGCACGTTGTTCTCGGCCAGAACCTCCGTCACCTCGACGCCTACCTCGGCGCGAGCCGCCGCGGCCGAGGCACCGCACTCGGCCCGGCGCGACGCCGACAGGTGTGGAGCAGCCTGGAGCTGTTCGAACGGCTGCTCGCCGAGCGGGGCGAGACGACCCACCTGAACATCTGCGCCCGCGCCGCGGATCTCCTCGCCGACGAGGCGCCCCCGTACTCCCACGTCGTCGTCGACGAGGCGCAGGATCTGCATCCGGCGCAGTGGCGGGTGTTGCGCGCCGCCGTGTCCCCTGGCCCCGACGACCTGTTCGTCACCGGCGACCCGCACCAGCGGATCTACGACTCCCGGGTCTCGCTGGGCTCACTCGGCATTGCCACCGCGGGTCGCAGCTTCCGGCTTCGCGTCAACTACCGCTCGACCGAGGAGATCCTCTCCTGGTCCGCGCGGCTCCTCGCGTCGGTCGTCGTGGAAGGACTCGACGGCGAGGGCACGGACTCGCTCGCGGGATACCGTTCGCTGCTGCACGGGCGCAGTCCCCGAGTCGAGGGGTACGCGGCCCGCCCGGAGGAGATCGGCGCTCTCGCCGCCAAGGTCCGTTCGCTGCTCGACGAAGGCATCGCCCCACGAGAGATCGGGGTGTGCGCCCGATTCAACCGTGTCCTGGACGCGGCCGAGGAAGGGCTTCGGACGGTGGGCATTCCAGTTGTGCGGGTCAGAGGAAGGGGCGGGCATGGCACCGACGGAGTGCGTCTGGCAACCATGCACGCGATGAAAGGGCTGGAATTCCGCGCGGTATGCGTTCTCGGCGTCGACGAGGGCATGGTCCCCTTCACCCGCGAGATCACCCCGCGAGAGGCCGACCCGATGCAGCATGAAGCGGATCTGCTGCGGGAACGCTGCCTCCTCTTCGTCGCCTGTACACGCGCCCGTGAAGCGCTGAGCGTGACCTGGAGCGGAGTTCCGAGCACGTTTTTGCCGCGCACCCCATCAGCTGTCGGGCGACAGGGCACCTGAGGAGAGGCCCTCCTGGGCGACCTCCGCGAGCCGGCGGCTGAGGTCCTCGATCGTCCGCATACTCTTCTCGAATGTGGCCAGGGATCTGAAGGCCGCGCCGTAACGACGCTGATCGTCAATGCTCATGCTCGGGATGCGTGCGCCGCGGCTGTCGGCTCGAAAGCTTCCGCTCGCGCTTGTGGATCGGCGGTTGTTGAGGGAGCTGCGCAGAAATCCCTGGAGGTAGTCCGTGTCCAGCTGTGCGCTGGCGGAGACCGGTTCCTGGCCCTCGTACGTGACCAGCCCCGCTCGGGCAAGCTCTGCAATGCTTGTACCGGCACTGTCCAGTGCTCCCGGCCCGCCGCCGGCGACAAGCTCCGGCAGAGATGCGGCAAGGCGCCGGATCTGGTCGTGCAGCTCGTTGCGCAGAGCGATGTAGTCCGCGAGGTAGTCACGGTGCCGGGCGCGGAGATGGCTGGCGGGGGTCAGATCCACGACGTCGTCAAGGAGTTCGATCAATGGCACGTCGGCGATTTGGTCGGGCCGTGGTTTCAGGCTTCCTTCGGGTGCGTTGCCGGTCAGATCGATCATGCGCACCGTACCGCTGACATCGGCGTTGGCACTTCCGGGTCGCTGCAAAATCCAGAGATGGATCGGCAAGGCGTGGGAAGTGGCCGTCCCCGGCGGCAGAGCGACCACTTGACGTACGATCCCCCGGCGTACGAGCTCCGACCGGATCCGACGTCCCGCCTTGCGGTAGGCAACCGATGCCGGCATGACCATGAGAACGTGGCCGCCAGGTCGGGTGTGCGCATAGGCATGTTGAAGCCATGCGAGTTCCCCCTCGGCCTTGGACGGAGTACCGAACTCCCACCGTGAGTCGAGCAGCAATTCCTCTCGCCCCCACTCGGTGACACCCGCCGGTGGATCACAGAGAACCAAATGCGCCCTGAGATCCGGCCATGCGTCCGCGCGGAGCGAGTCACCGGCCACGACATGCACGCCTGAGCGACCCGCCAGGCCGGTACGCAGCTGTGCGAAACGCGCGCTGTCCAGATCCAGCTCCTGACCGAAGCAGCGCATCCCGCTCTGCGAGGCGGCGGACAGGAGCAGCGATCCGATCCCGCATGCCGGATCGAACACCGTGGCGTCGGCCGGGAGCCCGGGAGCGAAGTGGCACACGGCACGCACCACGCGGTCGGGTGTCACCTGCTCCGACCCCGCACGCCGGGCCGAGTCCATGAAACGCTCGGTGAGCCCGTTTACCAGGTCAGCGGGTGTTTCCGTGCGGGCCAGCTGCCTCACCCGGGTAGCAACGTCGTCCGGCAACTCCGCGTCGCTCTCTCCGGCCAGCATCGCTGCCACCCCTGCCAGTCCCGCGACCATCTGCTCGCCGTACGCAGCCCTGAGGGCCTGCCACAGCTGCACCTCCGGGGAAACTTCCTGGCCCCCGCGCTGCCTGTCCAGCCACGCCTGGACATCAGCGAGGGCGTAAAGGGGACTGTTGGCGCCACCTCCGGCAGGTGCGGGGAAGTCGTCATAGCGACGCCGCCAGTTGGAGACGGCCGCCCGTGTGACTCCGGCCAGACGGGCAATCTCGGAAGCGGTGACGAGTGAGCCGGCCGATGCCGCAACATTGTCCGTCATACCTGGAGCGTACACGAGGCCCATCACCAACCGAGGCTAGACCACGTTGACACAATTCACAGACCGTCATTCAAAGTTCCGCCATCGGTGAGCTCAGCGGGCAGCAGCACCTGCTGCGGGACATGGTGACGCCCTCCCGAACGTCCTGTACCGCGACGGGTACGACTGGGCGATAGCGCTTCGGCGTCCAGGTCGGCCCCACCGGGCACCCGACCGGCGACCTGGTCGCACGGACGCGCCCTTTGCCCGCCCTGGACAGCCACTTCGAGCGGGTGATCAGCATCTTCCTGACACCTGCACCAGTGACGCTCGGCAGCATCGCGAACTGGCCAAGCACATCGCGAGGATCTGCGCCCTGCTGCGCTGGCCCAGTGGGAGGGCATCGATCTGGGGAGGCTCTCCCTCCCCGACGTCGTCGGGCGGCTCGGCAAACGTCACTCCCGGATGAGCAAGGCCCTCGCAGCGCTGACGGACGAAGCTCTGGACGACCTTCGGGGGGTCGTCGACTTGTTGATCGACGTCTCCGCGGCCGACCCGGAAATGCTCAAGGACGGGAACGGAGACGCCTACCTCCACATCTCCGACGGCTCCTGAGCGCTTACGATCCCGAATTGCGACAGCGGAGGGGTACGTACTACACGCCCAACGAAGTCGTCCGCTTCATGGTCCGCTTCACCGACGAAGTCCAGCACCCGTGGATGGCGGGCCAGCAGCCTCTGGAACTCGGCCTCGGTCTCGAACGCTGCCGGCTCCAAGGCCTGCAGTTCCTCTCCCAGGACGAAAACCGGCTGGTCAGTCACTCGTTCCCCCGTCCCTGTCGGCGCCCGGCCGTGAACAACGACCGCCACCCTGGGGAGCGGCGCCGGAGAACGTCATCCCTGCCCAGAGTCCGCGCGCCACAGTCGCCCGCCGGCAGGCGGACCACGCTACCGCTCCCGCCGGTGAGTGCCTGTGACGGTGAGCGGATCTCGGCGGCTCTCGCCTCGATCGGCGGCGTGACGACCGTGGGCGGCAGTCTCGCCACCGCGTTCGCCGACGTGGGAGGCGTCCTCCGGGTCCTGGCGCTTCGGCGCAAAGTGCGGCGCGCTCAGCCCGCTTCCCGCCGAGAATTGCCCCATGGAACCGGTCGACGCCGCGCACACCCTTGTCGAGGAGCACCACCCCGGCGCCCGGGCCGCCTTCCTCGGCGGCAGCGTCATCACGGACCGCCGTACGGCGACCTCCGACCTGGACATCGTCGTCCTGCTCCACGGCGCCCCCGCCCCGTACCGGCTGAGCGTCCACGAACACGGCTGGCCCGCGGAGCTGTTCGTGCACACCGAGGAGTCCTGGCACGCCTTCGTCGAGCGCGAGGTCCGCAACCGCAGGTCCCCGCTCCTGTGGATGTGCGCGAAAGGCATCCTGCTCTTCGACCGGGACGGGGCAGGCGCGCGCGTCAGCGCCCGCGCGAAGTCGCTGGCCGCCGCCGGGCCGCCCCCGATGCCTGCCGAGGAGATCGACGACCGCCGCTACGCCCTCACCGATCTGCTCGACGACCTCGAAGGGTGCACCGACCCGGCTGAGCGCCTCTTCATCTGCACCGAACTCGCCCGCCGCACGGCCGAACTGTCCCTGGCCCTCGACACCGCCTGGAACGGCGGCGGCAAATGGCTGGCCCGCCGCCTCGACGCCACGGCGCCCGGCCTGAGCGCGCGCCTGCACCACGACGTCCGGCGGGCGCTCGCGGGCCGGACCTCCCCCCTGGTCGCCACCGTCGACGAGGTCCTGGCCCGGGCCGGGGGCCGCCTCTGGGCCGGCTACCGGCGGAGCGGCACCCCGTAGACGGCGACACCCCACGCAGCCCGGCGTCCCCACCCCATGAGCCCCGATCCACGGTGGATCGGGGCTCATGCCGAATTCGAGGGGGTGCCAGGTGACCGCGTCAGGGAAACGAGCGCGGTGGGAGTGGCGCACCGCACGCCCCGGTCATGCGAGCACGGCCCCTGAATGCGATCCCCGAAAACAGCACCCGGAGATCACCGGGCATCCGGCGCACCCCTGCCCGACCTGTGAATGTTTCTTCTTCGTTCAGGACGCACCGGAGGCCGGGACCGCACAATTCGCTCTGCCGGGAATTCCCGCTCAGGCATCTCCGCTTGCCGGCAGGGCCACACCGTTGGCATATCCGCTCGCATACACGTAGTAGTCGTCGGCGACGGTCGGCGAGAAGCACACCGACCAGGAATTCGCCGCGACCCCCGAGGACGCACACCCCCACGTGACGTCGGCGCTCCAGTCGTGGAGCGTCACCTCTGCGGACGTGCTGTAGGCGGAGGACCGGTTGTTGCGCACGATCACCGCCCCCTGCACCGCGCCTCCACCCGGCGCCCTGATCGCGCAGACCTGGGCGCCCACCTCGCTGGCGACCGTCTTGGTGGTGCCGCACACCCAGGTGCTGGAGCTGGAGGTGATCGGGTTGGTGTTGCCGTAGGCGTGCCAGCTGCCACCGCCCGCAGCGGAGGCGGAGCCGGCGGTCGCCAGGCTCAGCCCGAGAACGGCGGTGAGGGCGGCCGTCGCCCCCGCAATCGTCCGGGTAACGCGCATGTTGACCCCTTCTGGATCGGAGTGGGACACCGTTTCCATTCACAGGAATGTGCCGTTGACCGCACGAAATCCGCCGCACGCGTCGAGAACGCACCTGGCCGGACGGCGATCGGCGATCCGGGTGTGACGGTTGCGTTTCTCTTGGGCTGGACCAATCTGACGCCTCGTTACCGTGGGGGGAATTCTGCGACCGCATTCCTGGTCGCAACGACAGTAACAGCGGCCTCTCACCGCACCTATACCTCAGCCGCGGCGCAATTGCGGCATGGTGAAAGGGGGCGTGAACGTGCTACCGAACTGCCCCTGCTGCGGTGAATTCCGCGTCCCGGCCCCAGGTCAGCGGCTATGACCGCTGATCCGTGCCGCCGGCCCGCGCCGGCACGGCGGATCCGGGGGCCCGCCCGGGCGTCCGGGAGCGGGGTCAGCGGAACAGCGTCGAGCCGAGCGGCTTCGCTTCGCCGAAGCCGGGGAGGATCAGGAACGCCGCGCCTGCGGTGGTGGTGGTGTACGGCAGCAGCGCGTCGGAGCTGTCCATGCGCGTGAGCGTGTCGGTGAAGGTCCGGATGTCGTTCTGGAAGCTGATGAAGAGCAGGCCCGGGGCCGGTTCGTCGATGCTGTAGGAGCGGCGGAGCATCAGGCCGGCGCCGACCGCGTTGGCGTTGGCCCTGCGGACGTGGGCGTCGGCGGGGATCAGGTAGCGTCCGTCGGCGGTCTTGGCGCCGAGCTGCGGGTCCGAGGCGATGGCGCCGCCGGAGAGCGGGTTGCCGGTGGCCCGGCGCCGGCCGAAGACCGCCTCCTGCTCGGCGACGGTGAGCGCGGCGAAGCGCGGCAGGTCGAGTTCCATGCGCCGCAGTACGGCGAGGGTGCCGCCGGCCACCGGCGCGGGTCCGGCCAGCCACAGGTGCCGTTCCTGCGCCTCGGCGGTGTGCGGGCCCACGATGCCGTCGACGAAGCCGAGCAGGTTGCGTGGCGCGCTGCGGCCCTTGTCCACGGGGACGTCCGCGCCGCGGTGCCCCGACTGGCGCCAACGTTCACGGAGGCGGTCGCCGGCCTGGTCCAGCAGGGCGTTGGCGGCGACCGGCGGCAGCAGGGCGTCGGTCGCGCAGACCTGTATCAGGAGGTCGCCCCCGCGCGCCTGCGGGGGGATCCGCTCGCGGGAGAACCGCGGGAGGTCGGCCGCGCCGGGCAGGGACGGACCGGCCGTGCGGACCAGCCGCGGGCCCACCCCGACCGTCACCGTCAGGTCGCCCGGCGGCAGGCCCATCAGCCGGGCGTCGGTCCCTGCCGCCAAGGTCAGGACGGTACGGCCGAGTTCGGCCAGCAGCGGGCCGGCGGCCACGCCGGGGCCGAGGTCGGCCACCACGGCCAGCAGGTTGCGCTGGGCGGGCTGCGGGACGGTGACGCCCGCCTGGTGCCTGCCCGCCGGGGCCACCGGCCGGGGTGACGGGGTGGCCGGCGCGGCGGCGCCGGGGCCGTCCGGCCGGTCGGCGTGCGATTCGCACCCGGCGGTGAGACCGATCGCCACCATGGCGCCGGTGGCGTCGAGGAATCTGCGACGTGACGGATGGTGATCGGCTCCACGCATGGCGTGAAGGGTGCCACATCCCTGCCGGGTGGGCGAGTCCCGGTGGGTGCTTTTCCGCGTGACGCCCGTGCGGGACGCCCCGGCGCACCACCCCCGCACCGGAACCCGGTGCACCGACCGGACGCCCTCACCCCCGCACGGCACCCCGCGCCCCGCCCCCGGCCTGGCACTGCGGCACGGCGGCGCCGCGGCACCCCTGGCGCACCGGCCGGACACCCTCGCCCCCACGTCGCCCCGCCCCCCGGCCTGGCACTGCGGCACGGCGGCGCCCCCCGGCGGCCCCCGGGGACAGCCGCAGGGGCGGCGGGCGGTGGGCGGCGGGCCGGTGCGGCAGACCGAGGCGTATCGGGTGAAAGGGCGTCAGGTGCCGTGCCAGACTGGGATCATGCCTCGATTAGCTCTTCGCGTGACGGCGGCGGTACTGGGCACGCTGGCGCTCGTGGCCGGCTGCAGTGGCGGCGACGGCGGCGGTTCGGACAAGGGCCGGCGGCCCGCCGGTGCGCACGTGACGATCCGGGTGCCCTCCGACGCCCCGACCATCTCGGCCGCGGTCGCGCTGGCCCGGCCCGGTGACCTGGTTCTGGTGGCGGCGGGCGTCTACCACGAGTCGGTGAGGATCCGCACGCCGCGGGTCACGCTGCGCGGGGTGTCCCGGGACGAGGTCGTCATCGACGGGCGGCTGCAGCAGCCCAACGGCGTGGTCGTCGCGGCGCCCGGGGTGGCCGTGGAGAACCTGACGGTGCGGAACAACACGCAGAACGGTGTGCTGGTCACCGGCTCGCCCGCGGCGGTCGCCGGACTGCCGGGGCACAGCGGCGGCTACGACACCGGCGACGAACCCGTCACCTTCCTGAAGTCCTTCCTCGTCTCGTACGTGACCGCGACCCGCAACGGGCTGTACGGCATCTACGTGTTCTCCGCGCAGAACGGCGTCGTCGAGCACTCCTACGCCTCGGGCGGGGCGGACTCGGGGATCTACGTCGGGCAGTGCAAACCGTGCCGGGTCGTGGTGCGCGACAACGTCGCCGAGCTCAACGCGGTCGGCTACGAGGGCACCAACGCCGGCGGGGACATGTACGTGGTGGGGAACCGCCTGGCCGGCAACCGGGTCGGCCTGACCACGGACTCCGACCACCAGGAGAAGCTCCTCCCGCAGCGCGGCGCGGTCGTCGCCGGCAACCTGGTGGCGGACAACCAGCAGGCGCGGACGCCCCAGCAGGCCGACGGGGGCTGGGGTATCGGCATCGGCGTCGACGGCGGCAGTGACGACGTGTTCGTCCGCAACCGTGTCACCGGCAACGCCGACGCGGGCCTGGTGGTCACCGCGACCGCCGACATCCCGGCGGACGGCAACCGGATCACGGACAACACCTTCGCCGCCAACGGCGTCGACGTGGGCTGGACGTTCCCCACCGCCACCCGCGGACACGGCAACTGCCTGCACGGCAACGTCCTGCACAGCACGGTGCCCGCGCGGCTCGCCGTGACCGCGTCCTGTCCTCCCGCGGCCGGCACGTCGCTGTCGCCGTCCGGAACGTGGTCGAGGCCGTCACCGCCCGGCGGCATCCCCTTTACGGACGTGGCCCCGCCCGGCCCGCAGCCGCAGTTCCCGGACGCGGCCACCGCGGGCGCCACCGCCGTGCCCGCCGTGCCGGTGCTTCCGGACGTCGCGGACGTGCCGCTGCCCGCGGCCTCGCTCCTGGCGGGCAACGCGCTCGTGCAGGTCTCCTGAGCGGCCGCTACCGGGGCGCCCTGAGCGCGGGCACGGGCCGGACTGGGACGTACGCGTGGGTGTCGAAGTCGATGACCACCGGCTGCGGTTCGGAGGCGACGTCGGCCCTGACCCGGTACATCGTGCCGTCCGCGCCGATCCAGTAGCGGACCGTGCCGGACGCGGCCGGTGCGCCGGACGCGGCCGGCGCTCCCGCGGCGGCACGGGCGCGCGGCCCGTTCATGATCTCCGTGCGGTGTCCGCGCACATGGTCGCTCCCGAGCCGGACGGCACCGTTCTGCGGCAGCAGTTCGGCGTTGTCCGGCCGGTCGCTGCCCAGGCCCAGCACGATGGCCAGCGAGCTGTCGAGGGAGCTGCCGGCCGTGGTCAGCGGGCGGCCGTACCAGCCGGTCGGGGGCGGCACCGCCGGTGCGGCGGCCGGGGCGTCGGCCATGGAGCGGACGAGCACGGTGGTCGCCGTCCACTGGATGAGCCCGTCGCTGGAGGTGTCCCGTCCAGTGCCGTGCACCACCCCGTAACCGATTCCCGCGCGGAAGTCGACGGATGCGGTGACGACCAGGCCGCCCGCGGTGTCCGGCACGGTGACCGTCACCGCACGGCCGCCCGCCTGGTAGTTGCGGAACCGGGTGATCGCCAGCCGGTTCGCCTCGTCGGCGGTCAGGGCGCGCGGGCCGGTGTGCCCGCCGCCTCCGGTGAGCAGGAACGCGGTCGCCGCGGCGGCGGCGAGAGCGAGGGCGGCTGCCGCCAGGGGTAACCACGGCCGCCGGCCGCGCCTGCCCGCCGCGCCGCGCGGATGACGTCGGGTGATCCTCATGCTTCGCACGCGGCGCGATGCTAACAGCTCCCCGATCGAACACTATTCGAAACTTTGCGTATCGGAGACATGACCCTCCGTCACTTGTAGCCTGCTGGCTGAGGTCGATGCGTCGGCATTGACGTAGGACGACACAAAGGAAAGCCATGCCATTAAGTGGGCTGGTACGGGCCGGCCTGTCCGGTCTGTTACTGGTGGGCGGAGCCACCGGCACGATCGTGACCGGCGCCGGGCAGGCCGGCGCTTCGACATCCGACGGCACCGTGACCGTCGAGGTCCTGCGGGACTTCTTCGGCACCGGCGTGATCAACGCGACGATGGACGTGCCGCAGCGCGGCATCAAGGTCGACATCGCCGACTCCGCCGGTCATCGCGTCACCGGCGTCACGGACACCACCGGGAAGGTCGTGGTGCCACCGTCGTCCGACCTGACCGGCGGCCGCTACCGCGTCGACGTCACCGTCCCGGCGCCGTACAGCAGGTATCTGCGGGCCGCGCCGGCCTCGACGGCGGCGAACCACTTCGACAGCTTCACCTCGTTCGTCGACGTCTCGGACGGCAAGGACGCCTCCGTCGTCACCGGGGTGTGGGACGCCGCCGACTACGCGCTGCCGGACACGCGGTACTTCGTGCCGGTCCAGAACGGCGCGAGCGGAAAGGACACCCGGGCGCTGGTGGCCTTCGGGACGGGCACCCGCGGCACGTGCCCGGGCGCGGCGCCGTGCCCGGACGTCCTCGACACGCAGGACCAGGTGGGCACGACGTTCGGGCTGGCCTACGACAAGTACCGGCACCGGCTGTTCCAGAGCGCGTTCGCCCGCAGGTACGCCTCCTACGGGCCGGAGGGCGGAGGCGCGATCTACACCGTGCCCACCGACGGCGCAGGCGCCCCGGAGCTGTTCGCGAAGGTGCCCGGCTCCACGGTGACACCGCACGACGGCGCCGACATGCTCAAGGACCCGGGCTTCACCGACGCCCCCGGCAAGGAGAGCATCGGCGGCCTGGCCCTGTCGGAGGACGGTTCGACCCTGTACGTGGTGAACCTGCTCACCCGGTCACTGGTCAGTTTCGACGCGACGGGTGCGGACGCCGCGGCGCAGAAGGCCGCGGTGCCCATCCCCGACCCGGGATGCGCGTCGCCGGCCGACTGGCGGCCCTTCGGCCTGGCCACCCACGACAACACCCTGTACGTCGGCGGGGTGTGCGACGCGGAGAGCACGCAGGACCGCGCGGACCTGAAGGCCGTCGTCTACACCTACGACGGCGGGAAGTTCACCGCGGTGCTGGCCCATCCGCTCACCGCCGAGCGCGGCAGCGTCTTCACCGGCGCCGGTACGGCCGACCAGGCCACCCACTGGAACCCGTGGAACACCGGCCTGGCGAGCTGGGACGCGCGGAAGCTGGGCGGCGCCTTCATCGACCCGCAGCCGGAGCTGGCCAGCATGGCCTTCGGCCGCGACGGGTCGATGATCCTCGGCTTCCGCGACCGGTTCATGGACGTGCTCAGCGCCAAGGGCCTGGACCCCCGGCCGCTCGACAACACGCCGGAGATCGGCATGTCCGGCGGCGACATCACCATGGCCTGCGCCAACCCCGCGGGCGGCTACTGGTGGGAGGGCACCGGCGACTGCCCCGACCACGCCACCCCCGCGAACGACCACGGCGAGGGCAGCGGCGTCGTCGAGTACTTCCCCGGTGACTTCTTCGCCGGCGGCCACGAGGAGACCGCCCTGGGGTCGGTGGCCTACATCCCCCAGCAGCAGTGGGTCGTCAGCACGGAGTTCGACCCGGCCACCAGCGTGGAGACGTCGGGCACCGGCTACTACGACATCACCACCGGCGCCGGGCCCGGCAACGACACCGCCGCCAACGCCTACCAGTTCGTCGGCCAGGAGCAGAACGGGTTCGGCAAGGCCGGCGGGCTCGGCGACATCGCGTACGCCGCGGCGAACGCGCCGATCCAGATCGGCAACGTGGTCTGGTACGACGGCGACCACAACGGCGTCCAGGACGCCGGGCAGGTGATGCTGCCGGGCGCCACGGTCACCCTGCTGGACGCCGCGGGCAAGAAGGTCGCCACGACCAGGACCGACGCCGCGGGCGAGTACTACTTCGGCGGGGTCGGCGCCTCCTACCAGCTGACACCGGGCGCGAAGTACACCGTGCAGTTCGACGTGTGCACCGCCGACACGTCCGGGGTCCCGGACCGTCCGGCATCCTCCGCGCTGCGGTTCACGCTCCCGCTGGCCGGCACCGACCGGGTCCACGACTCCAACGTGGTCCCGCCCACCACCGGGCGGCTGTGCAACGGGTACGCCCCGGTCACGGCGCCGGCAGAGCCGGGAGGCGTCGACCACACGATCGACGCCGGCGTGTACGTCCCGCGTCCCACGCCCCCGACCACGCCGCCGTCGTCCGCACCGCCGACATCCGTCCCGCCGACGTCGGCCCCGGCGTCCGGCGGCACGCACACCGGCGGGGACACGGGCAGCGGCCCGTCGGGCAGCCTCGCCCACACCGGTACGGCGGACATGGGGGAGATCCTCTCCCTCGTCGCCCTGACGCTCGGCGCGGGTTCGGCTCTCGCCCTGCTGAGCCGCAGGCGCCGCGCCGGGCACCGCTGACACGAGCACATCCGCGGAGGGCCGGTGCGGCGCACCGGCCCTCCGCCGTGCCGTCCGCCGGGCGGCTCGGGGCCGACCTCCGGGTCAGGCGCGGCGGTCGGCGAAAGAGCGGACCGGCGGTGGGCGGCGCTGAACGCGTCCCGCCCCCGGGAGGCGGCCTCCAGGGGGCGGGACGGGTGAGCGGGCCGGCCGCTCAGGGGGCAGGGTCAGTTCAGGGTGATCGGGGACGTGTCGTTCGCCGGGTCCGGGTCGTAGGCGGGGTGGCCGGACGGGCCCCAGTCCATGGAGATCGAGCCCTGCGCGGCCGGGATCACCTCGTCGACGTGGAGGGTGAGGGAGAAGTGCGAGACCTCGCCCGCCGGGGAGACGATGTCGCCGTTCGTGCAGTGGTACGAAGTGGCGCCCTGCTGGCTGCAGTTCGCCGAGGAGCTGACCGGGGTGGTGCCGGGCGGGAGCTGGATGTCGGCGCTCCTCGTCTCGCCGCTGCGGTCGAAGATGGTGGCGGGGCCGTTGTTGGTCATGGCCAGGTCCAGCGTCACGGTGTCGCCCTGGGCCGCCGTGGCGGTAGCCCCGGTCACCGAGAAGTCCGCGGTGTTCGCTGCCTGGAGGCTGGTGATCCGGTAGTCGCCGTGCGCGCCGCGCTGGCTCAGCGACACCGTGCCGGACGGTGCGTCGGTGGGCGTCCCCGGCGTGAGGATCCTGAGCGTCAGCTGCCCGCCGGTGCCCTGCGTCCACTGGCGGCCCGCGATCGACTGCTGGATGCCGGGGTCACCGGCCGGCGCGATCATCGTGTCGAGGTACGTGTAGTAGGCGGTCGACTCGACGTCGAGCCGGACCGCGGGCGCGAGCGCGGCCTTCTCGCCCGGCAGCACCTCGCCGGGGATGTCGCACAGCGCCAGGGCCGCCCGCCGCGGGTCGCCCTCGCCGCTGTAGCGGCAGTTGGCGAAGTGCCGTGCGAAGCCGATGCCGGGTGAGGCCCACAGCAGCGCCTGCGTGCCGTCCGCGGGGCGGTCGCCGATGTTGGTGAAGCGCACCGGCTCGGTGGCGGTGGAGCCGACGGCCACACCCGTCAGGTTCTTCGGCTGCGCCTGGTCGTAGGCCGGTCCGCCGATGTCCACCGTTCCCGTGCCGCCCACGATCACGGCGTTGTCCGCGGTGCCGCTGACGGTGTAGTCGGCCGATGCCCCGGCCGGGGCGTCCGCCTTCGCCCTGACCGTCATCTGGGTCACGGCGCCGATGGAGCCGACGCCGCTCAGGTCGTCGTAGAAGAACATCTCCCAGCAGCTCGCGACGTGCCGGACGACCGTGCAGTTGTCGGAGAACGTCACGTTCGCGATCGCGGAGAGCTGCGTCACGTCGATCGTCAGTGTGGCGTTGGCGCTCAGGCTGCTCGCCGTCGTCGTGAACGAGAGGTAGGGCATGGCGGTCGGCGAGACCCCGGTGAGCGTGGCCGGGGAGACCGCGACCGGCGCGGTCTGCTGGAGCGTGATGACCGGCCGGTCGTCGGCGTGCGCCGGGGCGGCCCCGGTGAGCGCGAGACCGGCCGCCGCGCCCACGGTGGCCACCAGGGCCAGGGCACGGCGATGTTGGCTGTGCGACATACGAAATCCCCCCACGGACTGATGTCCCTGCCGCCCCGGCCCCCCTCGGGGACCCGTCAGGCGGTACTGCGCCGAGCGCAGGCGAGGGACAGGCTAGGCACAGGCAGGCCGCCGGGCCACGGCTTTCCGGGCACGCCCGGCGGCCAAATACGGCCGATCCGGCACGAACTATCGGCGCCTTTGCCCACTTTTGACGCGCACTCACTCCCCCGCCCCGGAACCCCGCGGCGGAGGCGCGTCCTCCGCCGGGGACAGCAGGCGGCGCAGCGACGTGGGCGTACGGCCCAGGTGGTGGCGCAGGGTGCGCGTCAGGTGGGACTGGTCGGCGAAACCGAGCTCCGCGGCGAGGGCGGCGAGGCCGGTCTCACCCTGCTCCAGGCGGTCGAGGGCGCGGGCGACGCGGACCCGGTTGCGGTAGCGGGTGAGGGGGACGCCCAGCTCGCGGGTGAAGGCGCGGCTCAGGCGGAAGGGGGAGGCGCCGAGCAGCTCCGCGAGCGGGAGCAGGCCGTCCGCGGCGGGGTGGGCCTCGGTGATCGCCTCGCGGGCCGCAGCGACGAGCGCCGCGTCCTTCCGGCCGCGCGGCGGGACGGGGGCGGCGACGGCCCGGGCGACGGTCGCGGCGAGCAGACCGAGCAGCTCCTCCGCCAGCGCGTAGTCGACGTCGCCGCCGCGCGCGCTCGCCAGCAGGCGGCGGTGCGCGAGGTCGAGGGGCGCGTCGGCGTACACGCTCGGTGCGGGCGGGCGCGCGGTGTCGCCGGCCATGGTGCGCCACAGGGCCGGGGTCACGCTGACGGACGTGCAGTCGTCGCCGCCGGCGGGGTGGGCGAAGTGCTCCTCCTCGCCGGGCACGCCGACGTACGCCGTCGTCGCGTCGAGGTCGGCGTCGGCGCCGCCCGCGCGGCGGCGGAAGCGGCCGCGGCGGACGAGCACCACGCGGTAGTCCCCGTGCACCTCCGGTGCCGACCAGCGCGTGTGGTCGTCCCGGCAGGACACAGCGGTGACGCGGAAGTGGGGGCGGGTGGCGAGGGTGGTGGCCGAGCGCACACCTGAACGCTAGCCGCGGGGTCCGACAACGCCCCGCCGGCACCGGGGGCGCGCGGCCCGCAAGGATGTCCAAGACCGTGGCCGGGCCGCTGCCGCAGGCTGGTGCGCATGCCGGGCCGCCGCTCCGGCGGCCGTTCCGGCAGCACCACACGCCACCGTACGAAGGGTCACCCCATGTCCGTCACCACCCGCTCCACCACGATCGTCATCGACTGCGCCGACCCGGCGGCCCTCGCCGGCTTCTACCGCACGGCCCTCGGCTGGGACGTCACGTCCAGTGACGCGGAGTACGCGGCCCTCGGCAACGGCGGCCCGGTGCAGATCGCCTTCCAGCGCGTCGAGGGCTACCGGGCGCCGGACTGGCCGTCCGCGGCGGCCCACGCGCACCTCGACCTCGGCGTCGCGGACGTCGACGCGGCCGTCGCGGAGCTGCTCGCCGCGGGGGCGGCCAAGCCCGGTTTCCAGCCCGGCGAGGACAGCTGGGTGGTGCTCACCGACCCCGAGGGCCACCCTTTCTGCCTCTCCGCCGCGGAGTGACACCCCGGCCTGACGCACCCGGCGGGCCCGGGGTCAGGCCGGCTGGGGCGGGATGCGGCCGCAGAGGTGGTTGCCGGGGTCGGTGGGGTTGTCGCTGGTCCAGAACTGGCGCCACAGGGCGGCGAATTCGGTGCGGCTGAGATGGCCGTCGCCGTTGGCGTCGAGGAGCTCGAAGACACCCGTCAGGTCCCCGGGGCCGCCGTTCCACGTCTCGACGAGCCGGCGGTGCTCGTCGGGGGTGATGCGGCCGTCGCGGTCCGCGTCCACCGCGTCGAAGACGGCGTCGGCGGTCGCCGTCACCTCGGCGAGCATCGTGGGGAGGCGGTCGACGACCGCCAGCAGCCCGGCGAGGTCGACCGCCCCGTCGCCGTCGGTGTCGCCGACCGCGGCCATCACCTCCCACCAGCCCGTGCACACGCCCTCGACCCGGGCGCGCAGCTCCGCGTCCGGGCCGACCGCGGGCAGCGCGCCCCACCGGTCCGCGAGCGCCCTGAAGTCCTCCTCCCGCAGCCGCCCGTCGCCGTCCGCGTCGAACGCCGCGAACATCCCCCTGAACTTGCGCTCCTGGAACGCACCGGCCACAAGCGCCTCCCTCCCGGCACCGAACCCGCCCCGCGCCCTGCGGGGCCGTACCCGAAACGGTAGGGGCGGGCGCCCCCGTACCTCCACGGGCACATATGCGCGAGCGCGCGGCGCCCGGCTCCGGTAGACCTGGGGGCGGACGGACGGAGGGGGACGGTATGAAACGGGCGGCGACAGGGGCCCTGCTCGGGGGCGCGATCGGGGACGCCATGGGCTTCCCGACGGAATTCAGCACCATGGCGATGATCGCCGCGAAGTGCGGGCCCTGGCGGGAGATGCCGCTGCCCGTCTCGTCGGGGCTGGCGTACGTCACCGACGACACACAGATGACGCTCGCCCTCGCCGAGGGGCTGGCCGAGGCGACGGCGGGCGGCGGCCTGACCGCGGCCCGCATGGAGCCGCCCGTACGCGCGCGTTTCGTCGAGTGGTATCTCTCGCCGGACAACAACCGCGCCCCGGGCGCCACGTGCCTGCGTGCCTGCGCCGCGCTGCGCCGCGGGGGCGCCTGGCAGGACGCGAGCGACCTCGGCTCCAAGGGGTGCGGGGCGAACATGCGGGTGGCCCCGGTGGGGCTCGTCCCGGGCCTCGACGGGCAACAGCGCTCCGGTGCGGCCCAGTTGCAATCGGCCCTCACGCACGGCCACCCCACCGCACTGGCCGCGAGCGACCTGACCGCGCACACCGTACGGCTGCTGGCGACGGGCACCGCGCCGGGCCGGCTCCTGCCCGCCCTGCGGGAACACGCGCACGCGAACCGGCTCCGCCACCGGGCCGACTGGCTCGGCGACCTCGCCGACCGCGCCCACGACCCGGACGCCGTCTCCTTCACCGCCCGCGGCTGGGACGAGTGCCTGGCCGTACTGGACCGGGTGGAGCACGCGCTGCGCTCCCCCGACCCCGAGGCCGATCCGTGCACGGCGGCGGGCGCGGGCTGGATCGCCGAGGAGGCCTTCGGCACCGCGCTCTTCTGCTTCCTCATGCTCCCCGACGACCCGCCCGCCGTGGTGCGCCGCGCCGCGTACTCCTCCGGCGACTCCGACTCCCTCGCCGCCCTCGCCGGGACCTTCGCCGGGGCCCACCACGGCGCCGCGGCCTGGCCCGCGGAGTGGGTGGACGCCGTCGAGTACCGCGACCGCCTGCTGGAGCTGGGCTCCGCGTGGGACGTGGACGAGCCGGGCGGGAGCTGATCAACTCGGCGGGGGTGCCGGCCGGGCCCCCGAGGCGGTCGGTACGGAGGGAGTGCGTGGGGATGGCGTCCGGGCGGTCGGGGGACGGGGCTCCTGAGGTCACCGGCGAGGTGGCCGGGTCCTTCGCGTGGGGGGTGCTGCACGAGCGGCATCCGGCGCTGGTCGAGCGCGTGCGGCGGGCCACGCCGTACCCGCCGGAGCAGCAGCGGGCGCTGGACGCGCTGGCGGCGGAGATCGGTGAGGGCGGGGTCGTCGGGCCGCTGGAGGACGCGGGGCCGGGGGCGGGGATCTGGCGGGAGTGGGGGGAAGGGCACGTGGGACGGCGCTGGGCGGAGGTGCCGTTCCTGTGGGCCGAGAGCTTCTTCTACCGCAGACTCCTCGGTGCGGTGGGCTACTTCGCGGCGGGACCGTGGCAGGGTGTCGACCCCTTCGCGCCGTTCAAGGCCGCCGAGCTCGCCGGGGGCAAGGTCGACGAGGAGCTGGCGGCGCTGCGGCGCCTGCCGCGACTGCCCGCCGAGGAGCGGGACACGGCCGTCCTGCTGTCCTCGCTGTGGGGCAACAGGGCCGATCTCGGCTTCCGGCTGTCCGCCGGGGCGGGCGAGGTGGGCGAGGCGGTGACGGGGCTGCTCGCCGACGACAGCGCCGCGCTCTGGGAGGTGCTGGACGGCGGGCGGCCCGGCACGGTGTGCCTCGTCGCCGACAACGCCGGCCCCGAGCTGCTGCCGGACCTCGTGCTGGCCGACCACCTGCTCGCTACGGGGCGGGCCGCGGACGTCGTGCTGCACCTCAAGCCGTACCCGTACTTCGTCTCCGACGCGACGGTGCAGGACGTGCTCGGCTGCCTGGACCGGATGGCCGCGGGGCCGGGCGAGGAGCTGGGGCGGCGGCTGCGGGACGCGATCGCCGCCGGGCGGCTCGGCCTGCGCACGCACCCGTTCTCCTGCGCGCCGCTCCCCTACCCGCAGATGCCCGCGGACCTGCGCGCGGACTTCGCCGCCGCCACGCTCACGATCATGAAGGGCGACCTGAACTACCGGCGCCTCGTCCAGGACCGGCTGTGGCCGGCCACGACGCCCTTCGCCGAGGTCACGGACTACTTCCCGGGCCCGGTGGCCGCGCTGCGCACGCTGAAGTCCGACGTCGTCACGGGACTGGACCGGCGGACGGCGGACGAGCTCGACGCCACGGGGGAGGCGTGGCGTACGAGCGGGACGCGCGCGCTCATCCAGATCAGCGCGTAACCGGGCCCGTACCGGACGAAACCGGGGCACCGTGGTCTGGCTCACGAAAATCCGACAAACGGAACTGTCTCCTCCGCTTGCTCGTCCCACCCCGTGAACGGCGCGCCCGGCGGAGGGCGCGGGGAAGGACGGGCGGAGTCGGGCATGGGCGAGGCAAGGAGCGGCGACCGGCATCCGGCGGATACGGCCACGGGCACGGACGCGGGCACGGACGGGCCGGTGAGGGTGCCCGGTGCCGACGGCGCGACCGGTGCCGCACCCGCCGGGCGGCGGCGCGGGCTCGACCTCAGCGTGCCGCAGGTGGCGGGCAGCGCGGTGGCCGCGGTCGTCGCCGCCAAGCTCGCCTCGAACCTCGGCGTCTACGGCACCATCGCGGGCGCGGGCGTGGTCAGCGCGCTGGGCACCTGCGGCGGCTCCGTCCTCCAGTACCTCTTCCGGCACACCGGCCGCCGCGTCCAGGAGGCCGCCGTCCAGGCGGCACCCGCCGCCCGCAGGGCGCTGAGCCGCAGCGACCCGTCGTACCGCACGGCCTTCGCGCCGGGGGTGAAGGACCTGGACCGCAAGGCCTCCGCCCCGCACGGAACGGCCGGGCAGGACCCGAACCGGACGGCCTCCACCCCGCACACGGCAGCCGGCCACGACCCGGACCGGACGGCGGCCCCGCACACGTCAGCCGGACGGCCCACCGGCGTGCCCAAGGCGTACGGCGGCTACGGCGCGGCCACCTCCTACCGGGCCGGACGGCGGCGGGGAGGGCGGCGGACCGTGGTCGCCGTCGCGCTCGCGTTCGGGCTCACGATGGCCGGGATCACCGGCTACGAGGCCCTCGCCGGCGAGAACCTGAGCGGCCACGGCGGCACGACCATCGGCAACGCGCTCACCGGTCATGGCACCGGCCGCTCCGGCGGCGGCAGCCACCCGGCGGACACCGACTCCCCCGCGCCCTCCGCCCCCACGCCCTCGGCACCCGGCCGCCGCCACCCCGGCGGCGGCGAACCGTCCACCCCGCACCCCGCCACCACCGCGCCCGGCGGCGGTGCACAGGTGACGCCCTCGCCCGGGCAGACCGGCCCCGGAGCGCCTCCGGCGACGCCCGCGCCGTCCCCCACGGCCACCGGCGGCGGCGACCCGACGGCCACCGCCCCCGAGTCGCCTCAGCCGGGCGACGGCTGAGCGAGGACGGCCCTGACCTTCGCCGTCGTCGCGCCGAGGCCGGACCGGATCGTCGCGAGGGCGGCGGCGTCGCGGGCGATCGCAGCCCTCTGGAGGGCGCTGTCGGCGGCGTTCCAGACGGTGACGACGTGCGCCCGGCGCTTGCACGCCACGTCCGCCGTGGCGGTGGCCAGCTCGCGGGCGGAGGGTTCCGCGGACTGCCAGTCGGCGGCGTTGTCGACCGCGACGGGGTCGGCGTAGCGGTAGCCGCGGGCGGCCATGCACGCGGACCAGTCCGCGAAGGCGCGCTTGACCGCGGGATCGGTACGGGACTGCTGCCAGGCCTCGATCTGGAGCCTGTTGGGCAGGTCGGCGCGGGTCAGGCCGTCGTCGGTACCGGTCAGGGCGCGGTTGGCCTGGCCCGTGCAGCCGCCCTCCGGAACGGCGCGGCCGCCGCTGCGCGGGTGCGGTACGGGCCGGCCCGCCGGGTCGAGGCCGAGGCTGACCAGGGCGCGGTCGGCGGCGCTGCGGTGGTCGGGGCGCGGGGCCTGCTCGGCCTTCTGCCCGGCGCGGTCGCGCCGGTCGACGCGGACGTACGACGGGGTCAGCGACGTGTGGTAGCCGTAGGCCCGGGCTGTCGCGGGGTCGGCGAGCATGTAGCGGCGCGCGGTGAGGGAGGTGACGTCCGCGTCGTCCGCGGTGAAGGCGGGCGGCAGCGGATCGGGGCTGAAGCCGAAACCGGCGAGGCAGCGGTTGGCGAGGATCTGCCGGGCGGTCGCGTAGTCGCGCAGCTGGCGCCCGGAGGGCAGGTAGGCGGCGAGCGGGATGTCCGGCACGGCGGCGGCCCGGCCCGGGCTCGCGGGCGGCGGGGCCTGCGCCGCGCGGCCGGCCGTACCTCCTGGGCGGTCCGGGACCTGTGACGGTGTGCAGCCCGCGGCGGCGAGCACGACGGCGGCCGCGGCACACGCCGCGGCCGCCGCGAGCCCGGCGCGCGGCCGGGCGTGGTTCTTCGGCACAGCGGGCCTTACTGCGTCCAGAGGTAGGACGCGTTCTCGTTGTAGGTGTTCACGAGCTGCTTCTTCTGGAGCGAGCCGACGTAGTCGGACGCGCCCATGAAATTGCTGTTGTAGTACACGTACACGGACTTCGTGACGTTGCGGTTCCACGCCGAGGCCGCATTGTTCTTGACGTACTGGCCGTACCCGGGAAGGCCGCGCGTCAGGAACGTGTAGCCCGCGAGGTTCTTGATGTTTCCGTCCTCGTAGCGGCTGTCGAAAAGCGACCCCGCCTGGTAGGAGTTGTAGTACAGGCAGAACTCACCCGTCCTGGCCTGCCCGGAGACGCCGGCGTCGCAGACGCCGTCGCGGTCCGCCGCCGTGGCCGTGGCCATGCCCATGACCGCGGCCAGGGCGGTTGCCGACAGCACTGCCGCGGCCCCGCCCAGAACCTTCCTTGCCTTGCTCATCGAACGTCCTCTCGGATAACGGAAATCCACTGATGAGATCCGTTGCCGAGAAACGTACTCCGGATATCACGGAATATCTGCCGCGACCCGCCCGGGATGATGAGGCAGAAAATTCGACATTCATTTGTCATTCATGTGTCAGGAATTCCCCGCCGCGCCGGGCGGGGCGGCCGTTCCGGCTGCTCACGCCGTTTCCGCCCTTTTCGCCGGTTCCGCCGGTTCCGCCGGTTCGGCCGTTTCCGCGAGGCGCGCGAGCATGCGCCGCTGGTGGCGGTGCCCCACCGTCTCGTAGCCGACCACCGACACGAAGGGCGCAAGCGTGAGGACCAGCAGGCACACCGGGAGGGAGACACCCGCGGCCGCGAGCAGCGCCGCGGCCAGCAGCACCAGCAGCGTGAGGGAGATCAGCATCAGGTGGAAGCGGTCGGGCGCGGACAGCAGGAGGGTGTGCAGCAGGTAGACCGTCAGCAGGTAGAGGCCGACGGGCAGCGCGAGGGCGAGCACGACGGCGGTGCCGCCGATGTCCGAGTGGTGCTCCAGGCTCAGGCCCGCGACGTGCAGGCCCGCGCCCGCGCCCGCGATGCCGAGGAAGACGGCCATGTGGCCGTAGCCGAAGAGGTAGCCGCGTGACCGGCGGTGGACGAGGATGTCGCCGAAGGGCACGGCGAAATACACCCACCACATGCCGAAGGTCAGCCCGACGCCCGCGATGACGACGGCGACGGCGTCCCACGTCCACATCGTGCCGTCGCGGCCGCCGAGGAGTTCACCCGAAGAGGCGACCGTGCCGACGACTCCTTCACCCAGGGTGATGATGGCGAAGAGGCTGTAGCGCTCGGCGACATGGTGCGGATGCCACGGCGTGGCGCCCGCACCGCCCTGGCCGAGCACCGGCAGCAGCAGTTCGAGGACCGCGAGGAGGGCGAAGACGGTGAAGGCGGCCGCCGGCGGCATCCGCACGAAGCCCAGGACCACCCAGCCCGCCTGCACCACCACCGTCCAGCGGATGCTGGCCATGCCCACGTCGTGGAAGTCCGGCGCCGCGCGCGCCGCCCGCCACCACTGGGCGACCATCGCGACGCGCATCACGACGTAGCCGATCACCATCGCCCGCAGCTCCAGGTGGCCGCCCTCCCGGACGGAGTGGAACATCGCGGGCAGGCCGAGTGCGAAGACGACGACGCCGATCATCTGGAGCATCGTCAGGACGCGGTAGAGCCAGTCGTCGGTGCCGAAGGCCGAGGAGAACCAGCTGAAGCTGATCCAGGCGACGGAGATCGCGAACATGGCGAGCACGAAGGCGACGGCGCCCTTGCCGTAGGCGCCCTCCGCCACCATGTCCGCGAACTGCCCGGCGGCGGTGCCGACGGCGACGACGAAGGTGAGGTCGAAGAGCAGTTCGAGGGGGGAGGAGACGCGGCCGCGCTCCCCGGGATCGCGGCCGCTCATCGGGACGAGGCTGTGCGCCAGGCTCCCCCCGCCTCCGCCGGTGCCGTGCTCGCCGCCTCCTGGGACGTCTTCCGACTCGCTCATGCCCGCATCATCCCGCGGGGGCGGGGCGGGAATAAGGCGCCTCGGCGGGACCTGCCCGGGACTACAGGCCGGCCTCCAGGCGGCCGGTCACGAGGGACACGAAGCGGGCCGGGTCGGTCAGCTCGCCGCCTTCCGCCAGGAGGGCGAGGGAGTGGACGAGTTCGGCCGTCTCGGCGAGTGCGGGGTCGTCGGGGCGGGCGGCACGGGCCTTGTTGAGCCCGGTGATGAGCGGGTGGCCCGGGTTGATCTCCAGGATCCGCTTGACCTGCGGGACCTCCTGGCCCATGGCCCGGTAGATGTTCTCCAGCGCGGGCGTGATCGCGTCGGCGTCCGAGACGATGCAGGCGGCCGAGACCGTGAGCCGCGAGGACAGCCGCACCTCCTTGACCGTCTCGCTGAGCGACTCCGTCATCCACGCCAGCAGGTCGGCGTACTCCTGCTGCTGCTTCTCGCGCTCGCCCTCGGCCTGCTCCGCGTCCTGCGTGCCGCCGAGGTCGACCTCGCCCTTGGCGACCGAGCGCAGCTGCTTGCCGTCGAAGCCGGGCACGACGTCGACCCACACCTCGTCGACCGGGTCCGTCAGCAGCAGCACCTCGACGCCCTTGGCGCGGAAGGCCTCCATGTGCGGCGAATTCTCCACCGCCTGCCGGGACTCGCCGGTCAGGTAGTAGATGTGCTCCTGGCCCTCCTTCATCCGGCTCACGTAGTCCGCCAGCGTCGTCGGCGTGTCCTTGTCGTGGGTGGTGGCGAAGGTGGACGCGGCGAGGATGGCGTCGCGCTCCCCGCTGTCACCGAGCAGGCCCTCCTTCAGGACGCGGCCGAATTCGCGCCAGAAGGTCGCGTAGCGCTCCGGCTCCGCGGTCATCATCTCCTTGACCGTCGACAGCACCTTCTTGGCCAGCCGGCGGTGCATGAGCTGGATCTGCCGGTCCTGCTGGAGGATCTCGCGGGAGACGTTGAGCGAGAGGTCCTGCGCGTCGACGACGCCCTTGACGAAGCGCAGGTAGGACGGGAGCAGCGCCTCGCAGTCGTCCATGATGAAGACGCGCTTGACGTAGAGCTGGACCCCGCGCTTGTAGCCCTGCATGAACAGGTCCTGCGGCGCGTGCGAGGGGATGAACAGCAGGGCCTGGTACTCGAAGGTGCCCTCGGCCTGGAGGCGGATCGTCTCCAGCGGGTCGATCCAGTCGTGGCTGATGTGCTTGTAGAGCTCGTGGTACTCGGCGTCGGTGACCTCGTCGCGCGGGCGGGCCCACAGGGCCTTCATCGAGTTGAGGGTCTGCGGCTCGGGGGCGGCGGCCTCCCCTTCCTCCGCGCCCTCGTCACCGGCGGCGGCGGGCTTCTCCGCGGCCATCCGGATCGGCCACGTGATGAAGTCCGAGTAGCGCTTGACGATCTCCCGGATCTTCCACGGCGAGGTGTAGTCGTGCAGCTGGTCCTCGGTGTCCTCCGGCTTGAGCTCGAGCACGATCGAGGTGCCCTGCGGCGCGTCCGCGACGTCCTCGATCGTGTACGTGCCCTCGCCGCTGGACGTCCAGCGCGTGCCCTGGGTCTCGCCCGCCCGCCGCGTCAGCAGCGTGACGTCGTCGGCGACCATGAAGGCGGAGTAGAAGCCGACGCCGAACTGGCCGATGAGCCGCTCGCCCGACGCGGCGTCGCCGGACTGCTGCATCTCCTTGAGGAAGGCCGCCGTGCCGGACTTCGCGATCGTGCCGATGAGCTGCACGACTTCCTCGCGCGACATGCCGATGCCGTTGTCGCGGACGGTGAGCGTACGCGCCGCCGGGTCCGTCTCGATCGTGATGTGCAGGTCGGACACGTCGGCCCCGAGCGTGTCATCGCGCAGCGCCTCCAGCCGCAGCTTGTCCAGCGCGTCCGACGCGTTGGACAACAGCTCCCGCAGGAAGACGTCCTTGTTGGAGTAGATCGAGTGGATCATCATCTGCAGAAGCTGGCGCGCTTCCACCTGGAACTCGAACGTCTCGGCAGACATGGCGGCTGGCCTTTCTCCGGTCACCTATGGATGGACTGCTGACTCCAGAACCATAGATCAACCGGGGGTGCCCGCGAGCCGCTCCGTCCTCAGCCTGTGGACAACTTCCGGACAGCCGGAAGCCGTCCGCAGCCCCGGGGGCCGGGACCCCAACGGCGGCAGCGGGTCAGGCCGCCAGCCGCGGATCGGTCACGCCGCCGGGGCACTCGCGGCACTCCGGGCGCCGCTCCCAGCCCGCCAGCTCCGCTCCCGCGTGGTAGGCGCTCTCGAAGAAGCCCAGCACCGTCGCCCACGGGTCGGGCGTCGCGCGCGCGTCGTCGTACATCAGCAGCGCGATGTGGCTGCCGCGCGCCTGCGACCAGCTCGCCGCCGCCGGTTCCAGCGGCCGCGCCGCCAGGCCGGGCGGCTCGGGGGCGGTGTAGGAGTAGAAGGCCGGGGCGGGCACGGTGTCGTCCCCGAACCAGAAGCCGGCGCTGATCACCTCCCGCGAGTACGCCTCGCGCGTGACCGGGTCCGCCGTCGCCGGCTGCCCGATCTCCCGCTCGGAGAAGCGCGTGACGGCGATGTCGAAGGTGTGCCAGAAGTGGTGGACGGGGCTGGTCTTCCCCGAGTAGCCCGCGGAGAAGGCCTCCAGCAGCAGGTTCACCTGGCTCAGGACGCGCCAGTAGCGCCCGACCGCCTCCGGGTCGTACGCGCGGTGCTCGTAGTCCTCGGCGAAGGGCCGCCGGGCGTCCGGCAGGTCGTACGGGTACGGGTGCTCGGGCGCCGCGTCGATGTCGAGGGCGACGAGGGCCTGGAGGGTGTCCCGGTAGAACTCCGCGACCGACCGCCCGGCGAGCGGGAAGGACACCTCGCGTCCCCGGAGCGTCCGCACCACCAGGCGGTGGGCGACGAAGTCGAAGTCGATGCAGAAGGCGTCGCCGCCGTGGACGGGGCCCATCGGGCGGGTCGTGATGCCGCTTCCGGTGACATGGAAGGGCACGTTCCACCAGTGGTTGCGGCGGGGGCTTCCGGCGAGGCGGATCTTGCCCACGATCTGCACGAAGCGGTGCAGCGTCTCTTTCGAGTCGCGCCAATCGTCGAGCGCGAGCGCCGGGAACAACTCCACGTGACCCTCCTCCGTCGGGCCCGCGGGCCTCCGCCCCACCCTCGCGCCTGCCCCGCCGGCCGGCCACCCGGGACGTCCGACCGGGTGAGGGCCGCGGGGCAGCGGGGTACGCCGGCCGCTCCGGACGCCGGGGAGGACGTACCGGAGCGGCCGGAGCGGCGGCCGCCGTGCGCGGGGGCGGGGTCAGGTGCCGTAGACCTGGAATTCCCAGAGCGAGTAGCCGTAGCCCGTGGTGCGGGCCGTCCCGTACATCCGGACGTAGCGGCCGGTGCCGCTGACGTTCAGCGTCTGGGTGCCGCCGGTGCCGGACGTGGTGCTGTAGACGCTCGTCCAGTTGGTGCCGTCGCCGGACGTCTGGATCTGGAAGGACCTGGCGGCCGCCGTCTCCCAGTTGAGCACGACCTGGCTGACGGTGTGGCTCGCGCCGAGGTCGACCTGGAGCCACTGCGGGTCGGCGAAGGCGCTCGACCAGCGGGTGCCGGTGCTGCCGTCCACGGCCATGGGGGCGGTGAAGCTGCCGTTCTCGCTGGACGACGCGGTCGCCGTCCTCCCCTGGGAGAGCAGGGTGGCCTGGCCCGGGTCGCCGCCGCCGGAGGACGGGGTTCCGAAGAGGGCGAGCTCGTAGAGGGAGTTGCCGTAACTCGAGGCTCTGGCAGTGGAGTAGACCCGGACGTACCGGGCGGTCGCGTTCAGGCCGGTGTCCTGGATGTCGGCGGGTGAGTTGTTGTTGCTGTAGACGGTGGTCCAGGTGCTGCCGTTGGTGGACGCCTGCACCTGGTAGGCGGACGACGCCGCCGCCTCCCAGGTCAGGGTGGCGTGGTTGAGGTCGTAGTTCTGGCCGAGGTCGACCTGGAGCCACTGCGGGTCGGAGAAGCCGCTCGACCAGCGGGTGGTGATGTCGCCGTCGGTGGCGTTGGACGCCGGGAACTGCGCGCTCTCGTCGGAGGACGACGTGGTCGGCCTGCCCCTGGCGACGTTCGTGCCGTGGTCGGGGGTCTTGTTGTAGACGGCCACGTAGTCGATGTTCATCTGGCCGCCGGAGACGGTGGCGGCGTTGGGGCCGCCGCCGAAGGCCGCGGGGAAGCCGCCGCCGATCGCCAGGTCGAAGATGATGTAGAAGCTGTGGTCGACCGCGTTGGCCCATGTCGCGGCGTCGACCTGGCCGGCGTTGACGGTGAAGTAGTTGGCGCCGTCCAGGTAGTAGCGGATCTGCTCGGGGGAGGTCGAGCGGTCGATCTCCACGGCGTAGGTGTGGTAGCCGGTCTGGCAGCCGGAGCAGGCGCGCTCGCCGCTGCCGATGCCGGTGGTCTCGTTGCACGGGCCGCCCGAGCCGACACCGCAGTGCAGGGTGCCGAAGACGGAGCTGCGGCCGTTGATGTCCTCCATGATGTCGACCTCGCCGGAGCCCGGCCAGGTCACGCCGACACGCAGCGGCGCGCCGAGCATCCAGAACGCGGGCCAGTAGCCGGCGCCGTTGGCCGTGGAGACGTTCGGCTGCTGGATCGACGCCTGCATCCGGACGACGCCGCCGGGGGGTGCGCCGAAGCCGTCCGCCTGCGTCTCGACTCGGCCGGAGGTCCAGCCGGTGGCCGGGTCGCTGCCGCTGTGCAGGGCGCGCAGCACCAGGTGGCCGTTGCCGTCGGTGGCGACGTTGGACGTGCTGGTGGTCATCGTCTCGATCTCACCGGTGCCGAACGTCCAGCCCTCGCCCGCGTCGTAGCGCCAGGTGCCGGTGTTCAGGCCGGTGTTGGCGGCGCCGTTGAAGTCGTCGCTCCAGGTGGTCGTGAAACCGGCCGGGGCGGCCGGGACGGCCGAGGGGGCGACGGCGGCGGCGTTCGCGGCGGGCACCGTGGCACGTGCGGCCGAGGCCGGGCCCGTGCCCGCGAAGGTGACCGCGGCCGCCGCGGCGGCCGCGAGCAGCCCGGCGCCGAGGCGGCGGAAGAGCCGGGGGGATCGGCCGCTTCCGCGCCGGATGCCCGGGATGTCTCTCATGTCCGTAGTCGGCATGCGGAACGTACTCCTTCTCCTGTGGGGGGTGGCGGCGCAACAGCCGTGCCGCGCGGCCGGGTTGGGAGTTCTGAGAGCGCTCTCGGCGAGAGTCCCGTCCCGCATCCGGCATGTCAAGACAACCGGCAACGTTTACGGAACGGACACCCCGCGCCGAACGTCCATACGATTGAGGCAACCGGACGGCCCGGGCAGCCGGTTCAGCAGGTCAGGAGTGCGCACCGTCAGCGGGACGTGCGGCAGCTCACCCGCGGGCCGGCGCTTCGGACGCGGCGGCGGTGGGGAGAGTCGGGAAGGCGGCGGGTAGACGGTGCGGGCGGGGTAGACGGAAGGGCGGCGGCAGCACGGCGGGCGCCACGGGCGCACGCCGGGCCGGGCGCCGCGGCAGGGCAGCGGGAACGGACGGAAAGCGGTCCGGGCGGGCAGGAACCGCCCTGGTCAGGCCGTACACAGGAACGTGACGTATCAGTCATGCAACAGCCGCAACCACGGGCCGGGAATGCGGTCTCCTAGAGTGCGACCTTTGCGGAAATGGGGAGACACGAGAGTGATGACGGAGAAGACGGCGGCAAGCACCGCCACCGGGGCGGAGGCGGCCGCGCCTGACGGCTGGGCAACCCGGGCGATATCGGGCACTTCACAGATATTCGGCACCCGCGGGCGGCGCGTCCGGCGCGGCATGACGGCACTCGCGCTCGGTGCGGTGCTGCTCGGCGCGGCGGCCTGCGGCGGCAACGCGGACGCGCACTCCGACTCGCCGGGCGGCAAGAACGGCTCCGCCGCCCAGGGCCAGTCCGCGGACAACGCCTCGCAGGCCAAGCTCACCGTGACGCCGGCCAACGGCGCGACCGGCGTCGACACGGCCGGTGGGCTCAAGGTGGCGGCGGCGCAGGGCAAGCTCACCAAGGTCACCGTCACGGCGAAGGACGGCACCGCGGTCGACGGCACGATCTCCGCGGACGGCGCCAGCTGGACGCCGAAGGGCAACCTGCGCACGGGCACGCAGTACTCGGTGGCCGCGACGGCGACGGACGCCAAGGGCAAGCAGGCCACCAGCCAGTCGTCCTTCACCACCCTCACGCCGGGCGACTCGGCCACCAACTACGGCATCTTCAACGTCAACCCGAACGCCACGTACGGCGTCGGCATGGAGGTGTCGATCCGCTTCAACCATGCGGTCACCAACCAGGCCGACGTGCGGCACGCGATCACCGTGACCGCCGAGCCCAGCGTCCCGGTCGAGGGCCACTGGTTCAGCTCGCAGCGCCTGGACTTCCGCCCGGAGGCCTACTGGGCGCCCGGCACCAAGGTCACGCTGCACATGAAGCTGGACGGCGTGAAGATGTCCAAGACGACCTACGGCAAGCAGTACAAGGACGTCTCCTTCACCATCGGCCGCTCGCAGACCTCGGTCGCCGACAACAAGGCGAAGACGCTGACCGTCTACCGCAACGGCAAGGTGCTGCGCACCCTGCCCGCGAGCCTCGGCGACGCCCAGCACACCACCTACAACGGCAAGATGGTGATCGAGGAGAAGTCCAAGGTGGTGGACATGGACTCGCAGACCGTGGGTCTGGGCAACGCCTACCACATCAAGGACGTCCCGCACGGCATGCGGCTCTCCGACTCCGGCACCTTCGCGCACGGCAACTACTGGCGCCCCTCGTCGACCTTCGGCCACGAGAACACCAGCCACGGCTGTGTCGGCCTGCACGACGTCAAGGGCGGCAACGACCCGAGCACCCCGGCGGCGTGGTTCTACAACAACTCGCTGATCGGCGACGTCGTCCAGGTCGTCAACTCGCCGGACAAGACCATCCAGCCGAGCAACGGACTCAACGGCTGGAACATGTCCTGGTCCGAGTGGGTCGAGCACTGATCCACCCCTGAGGCCCTCCCGGCCTCCCCTGCCGCAGCCCCGCAGGCCCCGCCCCGCGCCCACCGCGCCGGGCGGGGCCTGCGGGGTTCCGCATGCCGGGCTCACCGCGGGGAGGGCGCCCGGCCACGGCGCGGGCACCCCCCGGGCACTAGCGGAAGCGCTACGGGCGGGCCCGGCCGCCGGTCGGGCGGAAGCGGAAGAGGACCGGGATCACGGCAGCGGCCGCCGCGGCTGCCGCGCAGGTCCCGGTCGCCAGGGCCAGTTCGGGCCAGGGGACGGCCAGGGGACCCGGGGCGGACAGGCGGGCGAGGGCGGCGTGCAGGACGGCGAGGTGGAGCGCGGCGGTCAGGACGCCGAGGGTGGCGCCGACGGCGACGGGGAGGAGGGACTCCGCCGCCGTCAGGCGGAGGAGCTGCAGGCGGGTCGCGCCGGAACGGCGCAGGAGCGTCAGCTCGTGGGCGCGGGCGGCCGTGGACACGGCCTGGGCGGTCGCGAGGGCGAGGACGGCGTAGAGGAGGGCGATGCCCAGGGTCAGGGCGAGGCCGAGGCGGGTGGCGGCGGTGGCGTGCGGGGCGGTCGCCCTCGCCCACGCCGGGCCGGTGCGGACGTCCGCGCCGGGCGCCGCGTGGCGCAGTGCCGCCGTGACCGTCGCGGGGGACGCGCCCGGGGCGAGGCGGATGCGGACCACGGTGGGGGCCGCGCCGGGCGGGGCGTTGCGCGGGGTGACGTAGACGCCGTTGTCGCCGGTGCCCTCCGCCAGGACGGCGGCGATCCGCAGCCGGCGCGGGGAGCCGTCGGCGCGCCACACGGTCACGGTGGCGCCCACCGTGTGCCGCTGCCATTCGGTGTTCACGACGATCGAGCCGTCGTCAAGGCCGGCGAGACTGCCCGCGACGACCGGCAGCCGTACGGTCTCCGGCAGCGTCGCCGGGTCGACGGCCCAGCCCTGCGCGCGGACCAGCGCCACCCCGTCCTCAAGTGTGGTGACGGGTGCGGGCGTTTCGGCGGAGGCGGTACGGACGCCGGACGCGGTGCGGACGCGGGCCAGCTCGGCGGGATCCAGGCCGCCCGGCGCCGTCAGGACGAGGTCGGCGGTCGTCGCGCGGGCGATCTCCGCGGATTTCGCGGCGTTCACGGTCGCCACCGCACCGGGCAGCGCGCCCGCGAGCGCCACCATCGCCACGACCGGTGCCGCCACCGCGGCCGTCCGCTGCGCCGCCGCGGCCGCCTGCGCCCGGACGAGCCGGCCGTGTGCGCCGAGCAGCCGCAGCAGCGGGCGTACCAGCGCGGGCGACAGCGCCGCGGCGGCCGCGACGAGCAGCATCGGACGGCTCACGTAGGACTTGCGGTGCAGCAGGTCGGCGGGGTCGGCGTACAGGGAATACGTGGTCAGGCCGAGCGCCGTCAGCAGCAGGGCGCCGCCCGCGAGGGCCCGGCCCCGGGTCAGGGCGCGGAGCTGTGTGTCCGCCTCCCTCAGGGCCTCCGCCGGTGCGGTGCGGCCCGCGCGCCACGAGGCGGCCGCGCTGCCGCACAGCGCGGCCGCGGCCGCGGTGCCCACCGCCGCGGGGTACGGCCACACGTGGCCGCCGCCCGCGGCGAACCACGGGGGCGCGAGGCCTCCGCCGGTCATCCAGCGGGCCAGCGCGCCCGCGCCGTACGCACCGCCGAGCGCGCAGCCCGCCGCGGACGCGGGCAGGGCGATCAGCAACTGCTCGGCCAGGACGCGCCGGCGCAGCCTGCCCGCGGTCGCGCCCGCGAGCCGCAGCAGCCCGAACTCCCGGCGGCGCGCCGCCACGGCGAGGGCGGTCACGGACGACACCGCGAAGACGACGACGAAGCCGGTCACGCCCGCCGCTGTGCCGAGGACGACCTCCACGCCGGTCAGGGCGGTGCGGTCCGCCGCCGCGTCCGGGTCGGCGGCGCGCCTGGCCGCGCCCGTCAGCACGGTCGCGCCGGGCGCGCTCGCCCGGACCGCGCGGCGGACCGCGGCCGGATCCGCGTCGACGGCCACCTGGAAGGTGAGCGGGGAGACCTGGGCGGCGCGGGCGTCGGTGAAGAAGAGGGCGTGCTCGAACGGGCGGGGTGCCTCCACGGTGCCGACGACGTGCACCGTGCCACGGGAGGTGCCGAGGGCGGTGCCGGGCGCGGCCCAGCTGCCGCCGGCGGCGACCTCGTCGGGCGCCTCCGGCGCGCGGCCGCCGGTGAGGCGGTAGCCGCCGAGCGGTGCGGTGGACCAGGGGTGGCCCGTGAGATTTGCGGGGGCGCCCGCGCTCGTGGTCCGCACGGCGAAGGAGCGGTCGGCGACCACGCCCCCGAGGGCGCTCAGCTCCTGGAGCAGGGACGCGGGGAGGGGGCGTGGGCCGGGGAGGGCGGTGGTACGGGTGCCGTGCGCGGTGGGTACGCGCAAGGTGGCGTCGCCCCTGACCACCGCCCGGGCGTGGGCGAAACGCTGCGGGGTGCCCGGCGGCGGGCCCGCGAGGGCGGAGGCGAGCGCCTGGAGCAGTGCGCAGACGAGGCCGCCGGCGACGACGAGGGCCGCCACGGTGGCCCAGCGGGCGCGGGAGGAGTTCACGCCGTCACCACCCCGCCGGCCGTGCCCGCCGCGCGGGGCGCGGTACCGCCGGGCACTCCGCCCGCCGGGCCGGGCCCGCATGGCGCCGCCGGTGTCACGCGGCCCGCCGCCAGGGCGATCGTGCCCGTCACGTAGGGGGCGGCGGCGGCCGGGGAGTGGGTGATCATCACGACCGTGCTGCCCGCGAGGGCCATGTCGCGGAGGAGGGTGAGGACGTGCCCGGCCGCGCGGGCGTCGAGCGCGGACGTGGGCTCGTCGGCGAAGAGGACGGCGGGGCGGGTGACGAACGCGCGGGCGAGCGCGACGCGTTGCTGCTGGCCGCCGGAGAGGTGGGCGGGTCGGTGGTGGGCGCGGTCGGCGAGACCGACCGCGGCGAGGGCGTCGTGGACGGCGCCGGGGGCGGGGCGGCGGCCCGCGAGGCGGAGGGGGAGGGCGACGTTCTGGGCCGCGGTGAGCCCGGGGAGCAGGTTGCAGGCCTGGAAGACGAAGCCGATGCGCTCGCGGCGCAGCCGTGTGAGGCGGGCGTCGCGCAGCCGGGTGAGGTCGGTGCCGTCGAGGGTGACCGTTCCCGCGGTGGGGCGTTCGAGGCCCGCCGCGCAGTGCAGCAGCGTGGTCTTGCCGGAGCCGGAGGGGCCGGTGACGGCGGTGAAGGTGCCGCGGGCGAAGCGCAGGGACACCTTGTCGAGGGCCGTCACGGTGCCCCCGGCGGCCGGGTAGGTCCGGCTGACCTCGTGGAGGGTGAGCACGTCTTCGTTCATGCCCTCCAGCCAACTCGGCGCGGGCGGCGGGGACATCACGGCTGGGGCGAGTCCTGGGGGTATGCCTGGCACTACCCCGGAGGTGGGGCCCGCCCGGTCGCGGGGGCCGGGGGCGGGCTCCTACGGTGGCGGCATGCGTGACCGTACTGTGTGGCAGGCCCTGGCCAGGGGGCGTTTTCTGGTGTCGGCGTGGCCGTGGCGGGCGGCGGCGTACCTGGCCGCGGGGGTGCCCGCGGGGGTGCTGACGCTCGTGGTGCTGGCCCTGCTGCTGGCCGTGGGCGGGGTGCTGTCGCTCGCGCTCGTGGGCCTGCCGGTGCTGGCGCTCGCAGCCCTCTCGGGCCTTCCGGTGGGCGCCTTGGAGCGGCGCCGGATGCGCCTGGTGGACGCGGGCCCCGCGCCCTCCCCGCACCGGGAGCCTCCCGCGCCGGGGCCGGGGAGCTGGGCGCTGGCGCGGGCCCGGGAGGGCGCGACGTGGCGCGAACTGGGCTACGCCGCTCTGCTCGCGCTGGTGCTGTGGCCGCTCGACGCGCTCGTGCTGGCCGGTGCGGTGCTCGTACCGGGGGCGCTGCTCGCGGCGCCGGCCATGCTCGCGCTGAACGGCGGCACCTCGACGAAGGTGCTCAAGTCCTGGACGGTGCACGGCTGGCCGCCCGCCGTGGGGGTGGCGCTGCTCGGGCTGCTGGGCCTCGCTGCGGGCGGCTACGTCGTGGGCGCGGCGGCGGGCGTACGGGCTGCGGCGGCCCGCGCGCTGCTCGTACCGGCGGACGCGAAGGCCCGTGTCACCGAACTGACGCGTTCCCGCGTGCGGTTGGTGGACGCCTTCGAGGCGGAGCGGCGGCGCATCGAGCGCGATCTGCACGACGGCGCCCAGCAGCGGCTGGTCGCGCTGACGATGACGCTCGGTCTCGCGCGCCTGGACGCCCCGCCGGGGCCGCTGGCCGAGCAGCTGGCGAAGGCCCACGAGCAGGCGGGCGCCGCGCTGGAGGAGTTGCGGGACCTCATTCACGGCATCCACCCGCGGGTGCTCGCCGACTACGGTCTGGCGGCGGCCCTCGCGGACGCCGCCGAACGCTCCCCCGTCCCCGTGGACGTCCGCCTCGACCTGGACGTACGGCTGCCGCCGCCCGTCGAGGCGGCGGCGTACTACGCGGTGTGCGAGGCGCTCGCGAACGTCGCCAGGCACAGCCACGCCGGCCGTGCGGAGCTCACCGGCGGCTACGCGCGCGGCCTGCTGAGCCTCGACGTCCGCGACGACGGGCGCGGCGGGGCCGCCCCGGAGCGTGGCAGCGGGCTGGCGGGACTCGCCGACCGGGTCGCGGTGGTGTCCGGCACACTGGCCCTGACCAGCCCGCCCGGCGGTCCGACCCGACTGCGAGTGGAGATCCCGTGCCGACCGACCCCGACCGCGGGCTGAGCGTCGTCGTCGCCGAGGACAGCGTCCTGCTGCGGGACGGCCTGACCGGCCTGCTCACTCGGTTCGGCCACCGGGTGGTGGCGGAGGCCGGCGACGCGGCCGCCCTCACCGCGGCGGTCGCGGAGCACCGTCCCGACATCGTGCTCACCGACGTCCGCATGCCGCCCGGCTTCCAGGACGAGGGCCTGCGCGCGGCGGTCGCCCTGCGGACCCGGCACCCGGGCCTGCCGGTGCTGGTCCTCAGCCAGTACGTCCAGCGCGCCTACGCCGCCGACCTGCTGGACTCCGGCGACGGCGGCGGCGTCGGCTACCTGCTCAAGGACCGGATCGGCCAGGTCGAGGAGTTCGTCGCCGCCGTCGAGGACGTCGCCGCGGGCGGCACGGTCGTCGACCCCGAGGTCGTACGGCAGTTGCTGCGGCGGCGGCGCGACCCGGTGGAACGCCTCACCCCGCGCGAGCGCGAGGTGCTCGCACTCGTCGCGCAGGGCCACTCCAACCGGGCCGTCGCGCGCGAACTCGTCGTCTCCGAGGCGGCGGTGGGCAAGCACATCGGCAGCATCCTGACGAAGCTGGACCTGCCGATGACGGACGACACCCACCGCCGGGTGCTCGCCGTCCTCGCGTTCCTGCGCGCCTGAGTGCGCCGCCCGGCCGGGCGTCAGCCGCCGAGGAGCGCCGCGCGGACGGCGCGCTCCACGAGGGGGGCGGCGTTGGCGTGCTCCCTGGCGTTGGGGTGGAGCAGCGTGGCGCGCTTGCCGAGGGAGGCGCAGTCGAAGGGCAGGCCGGCGGGCGGGGCGGCCGGCCAGAAGGGCCCGGCGTCACCGCAGATGCCCTCGATCCACTGGGCGTCCTCGGGCTCGCACACGTCATGGCCGACGCTGGAGGTGTAGAGGTCGACGTAGACGCCGCCCCGCCTCGCCGTCTCCTGGCGGATGATCCTGTTGAGGGCCTTCAGGACGTCGTCGCGCAGCCAGTCGATGTCGGCCGGGCCGATCGGGCCCAGCTGCGTGGGGCCCCCGGTGCAGACGCCGCCCCGCTCGGGCAGCACGGCCGGGTAGCCGACGGTGACCACGGTGGCCCGCGGCGCCGCGCGGTGCAGGTCGCCGAGCATCCGGCGGTAGTCGTCCCGGATCCGGGCGAGCCTCGCGCCGAGTCCCTCCTCGCCCGCGGGCGGATGTGTGAAGTGCTCCCGGCACGACAGGTGGGAGAGGCTGAGCTCCAGGCATTCGCCGAAGGGCAGGGCGATCCCGCCGATGCCGACGGTGACGACTCCCGTCCGCTCGCCGAGCCCGGCCCGCCGGATCTGCGGTGCCACCGGGGGCCAGGCACCGGGGTCGCCGCCGGGAGGATCGACCGGGCTGGTGGGCTGCTGCTGCTCCCTCGTGACGTCGCCGATGTCGGCGTTGTCGCAGGCGACGTCGGTCAGGTGCACCGGCCTGTCCGGCGGGCGGGCGGCGAACCCCCGCTCGACGAGGTCGGGGTAGGCGTTCGCCGTCCGGTCGCAGCCGTCCCGCGCCGGATCCCCCAGCGGGGGCTGCGGGGCGCCGATGAAGAGCCCGGCGGTGTACGAGTCGCCGAGCGCCGCCCACTCGTACGGGCCGGCACGGCCGGCGGCGGCCGGCTGGAGCAGCGCGGCGAGTGCCACCGCGGCCAGTCCCACCACGAGCGCCCGCGGGCGCGGTACGGGGTGCGGCATGGTTCCTCCGGCGTGAGCGGACGGCGCCGGGCCCCGTCGCGGCACGCGGGCCGCCCGGGGGCGGACCCGGCGTGACACCGCACATCACCGCACAGCCGGACCCGCCGCGGGGCGCCCGCCGAATCGTCACATCTATCGTGTCGCCGCCCGCGACGGCGGTCAGGCGGTCGCGTCGAGGTCCGGCGGGGCCGCCTGGCGCCAGGAGTCCAGGAGGATGTCGTGCAGCTCGGCCCGGTCGTCGAGGGCCGCGAGCCGCGCCCGTACCCACGAGGAGTGCGCCTCGTGCGCGGGCACCCAGAACTTGCCCGGCTCCGAGGCGATCAGCTCCGCCCGCTCGGCGCGCGGGCAGCGCACCGCGAACGACGTCCCGTCGTCCGGCACGGTGACGAACATCCGCCCCGCGACATGGAAGGTCGGGATGTTCCACAGCTCCTTCTCCGCGGTGAGCGGGAACGAGAGCGCGATACGGCGGACGTCTTCGGGACCGAGCATTCTCCGCATGCTAACCGGCGGCCCCGCCGCGCGGGACGAGTGCCCGCAGGTCGGCGAAGAGGCGGTCGTGGGCCGCGGCGGCGGCCGGGTCGGTCAGGTCCATGCCCTGGATGAAGCCGTGCGGCAGGCCCGGTTCGCACCGGTGGCGTACGGGCACGCCCGCGCCTGCGAGGCGCCGGGCGTACGCGTCGCCCTCGTCGCGCAGCGCGTCGTGCTCGGCGGTCACGACCAGCGCGGGCGGCAGCCCCGAGACGTCCGCGGCGTGCAGCGGGCTGACGGCGGCGCGGCGCGTGGGGTCCGGGACGTATGCGGACGCGAAGTACGCGAGCGCGTCGGCGTCCAGCCCATGACCGGTGCCCTTCTCGGCGACGGAGGGCTGTGCCAGCGTCAGGTCGGTGTTCGGGCACACCAGTGCCTGGAGGCCCGGCAGCGGCCCGCCCTCGTCCCGCAGCGCCAGGCACGCGGCGGCCGCGAGGAAGCCCCCCGCGCTGTCCCCCGCCACGGCCGCGGGCCGCGCCCACCGCAGCACGGCGAGGGCGTCCTCCAGCGCGGCGGGGTGCGGGTGCTCGGGCGCGAGGCGGTAGTCGACGGCGAGCACGTCCACCGCGCAGGCGCGTGCGAGACGGCGGCAGGTGCGGTCGTGGGTGTCGAGGTCGCAGAAGACGAAGCCGCCGCCGTGGAGGTAGACGACCAGCGGGACGCCCTCCCGGGCGGGGGAGGCGGTGCCCGGCCCCTCCGCCGTGCAGCGGTACGCCCGCAGGCGCAGACCGCCCGGCCCCACCAGGTCGCGGACGGCGGGCAGTTCGGGCCCGCGCGGCCGGGTGGCGGCGCGGTCGCGGGCTCCGGCCCGGAGCCGGTCGAGGAAGTCGGGGGGCAGCACGGCGGTCACCTCCCCGCGGGGGTACGGCGCGGGGCACGCGGGTTGTGCGGACCCGTCCCGCCCCGGCGCCTCGTGCGCGGGGCCCGCACGGGGCGGTGGACGGCCGCCCTCGGGCCCGCCGCAGTGCGCCGCGGCGGGTGGGCGGCGACCGGGTGCTCGCGCCCGGCGGCGGGGACCTGCTCGGCGTCCGGGACGTCCGTGCGGGGCGTGGCCCGGCCGTTCCCGGTGCGCTCGGCGATCCGCGGCACCGTCACCGCGGTGAGGCCGCGCCCGGCGGCGAGCACCGTGGCGCCCGGCGGCGTGTCACGGGCCGCGCCGCGGTGCGCCTGGCCCGTCTCGTTCCACAGTTCCGGCACGCCGGCAGTCTAGGCACCGCACCCCGCCCGCCCGGCGGCACCGTCCGGACCGGGGCCCGCCCGGGCGGGAAGGTCCGCTCCGGCCGCCTCACCCGAGGCCCTCCTTCGCCGCCCACGCGGTGACCGCGGCCGCGATCTCCGCCGGGCGGTCCTCCGCCGCGTGGTGGCCCGCCTCGCCGCAGGGGACCGTGGTCAGGGCGGCGACGTGGGACGCGCACCAGGCGGCCATCGCGTCGGTGATGCCGAGGGTCGGGGAGCCGGTGAAGGTCATCAGGAGCTTGGGGACGTCGTGGGAGGAGGCGAGCCAGGGGCCGTACGCGGCGATGCGGGCGACGGTGTCGGCGGGCTCGCCGTCGACGGGGAGCTGGCGGGCCCAGGCGAGGAGCGGGCGGCGGTCGGCCTCGGTGGGGTAGGGGGCGAGGAAGAGGTCGAGGTCGGGCTCGGAGAGGGGGGTCAGGACGCCGCCGGAGAAGGCCGAGCGGACGAGCTGGTTGTCGCCCGCGATCATGGCCTCGCCGGTGCCGGGGGTGCGCAGCATGCGGGTGCGCTCGACGGACCGCGGGCTCAGCTCCGCGCTGTCGAGGGGGCGCGGGAAGGTCTCGAAGAAGGCGATGCCCGCGACGCCTCCGGGGTGCCGCGCGGCCCGGTCGAAGGCGAGGACGCCGCCCCAGTCGTGGCCGACCAGCACGACGCGTTCCAGGCCGAGCGCGTCGAACCAGGCGTCGAGGTAGCGGGCGTGGTCGGCGAGGCGGTACGGGATGTCGGGCCGCCCGGAGCGGCCCATGCCGATGAGGTCGGGGACCAGCACCCGGCGCCCGGCGAGACCGGGGAGGACCTTGCGCCAGGAGTGCGAGTTGCCCGGGTTGCCGTGCAGCAGGACGTACGGGGTGCCGGGGGCGGAGGGCTCCGACTCCGCGTAGTACATGGTCGAGTCGAGGACGTTGACGGTGGGCATGCGGCGCCTTCGCTGGATCGGGCAGAAACGTTGGTGGGACGAACGTTTGTGACGCGAACGAACGTACATCGTTAGTCCGACTAACGCAACGGCGTTACACTTCCCCCATGACCGACCCCGCCCCCGCCGCCCGCCGCACCCCCGCCCGGCTGCGCACGCTGCCCAGCCGGCTGCTCGGCCTGGCCGGGATGTGGAGCGACCGGCGGATCGCCGACGGGCTCGCCACGGTCGGCGCCCACAAATGGCACTACGCGGTGCTCGCCGCCCTCCAGGAATTCGGCCCCGCGAGCCAGGCGGAGCTGAGCGACCGCTCCGGCATCCACCGCTCCGACATGGTCGCGGCGATCAACGAGCTCGCCGGCGCCGGCTACGTCGCCCGCACCCCCGACCCGTCCGACCGGCGCCGCAACGTCGTCACGATCACCCCCCGCGGCCACCGCCGCCTCGCCCGCATCGACGCCCTCCTCGCCGACCTCCAGGACGACGTCCTGGCCCCCCTGACGGCCGCCGAACGCGCCGAACTCACCCGCATGCTCGGCCTGCTGGTCGCCCACCACGGCGACCCGATGTGAGCCCGTCGCCCGCACCTCCGGCTCCGGCCCCCCGGGGGAACCGCCGGCCGTGAGCAGGGCGGCGTGATCCGGCCCGGGACCGTGCGGAATCGCGGCGTACGGTCGCGGCCGGGACCCCGCCAGGGGCCGGGAGGCAGCGGCCGTGACGCTTCGGGCCCGCGCTCGGCGGGGCGATGCGGAACGTCATGAGGGGCCGGCAGGCACACGCGCGCCGACCGGTTACGGCGGAATCCTCCCCTCCGGTCACTGCCTCCGCTCAACGCAGAATCTTGCGCAAGAAAGTTACTTTCTATCAATGCGGAGCACGGATATTGCGGTGCTGTATCCGCGACATTACGGTGCCCCTTGCGTCGACGCTCCATCCCCCACCGGTGCAGATCGCGGTCTGCGCCCGAAAGGAGCACGTGATGTTCCGCATGTCCCCCCTCCCCCCACGCCGCAGAAGACAGGGTCCGCCGGGCGGTGGCAGTACGGGCGGTCCGCGGCTGCGCCGGGCCGTCGCGGTCGCCGGCAGCACCGCACTGCTGACCAGCGGCGGGCTGCTCGCCCTCGGCAGCCCGCCCGCGTACGCGGCCGGTGCGACCGGCGGCAGCGGTGCGAACCTGCCCTACGTCGAGGTCCAGGCGGAGAGTTCCGCGACCAACGGCACCGTGATCGGGCCCAGTTGGGCCGCGGGTCAGCTCGCGGACGAGGCCTCGTACCGCAAGGCCGTGACGCTCTCGGGCAGCGGCAAGTACGTCACCTTCACCACGCCGGTGGCGACCAACTCGATCGACTTCCGCTACAGCATCCCGGACACCTCGGGCGGCTCGGTCTACACCGCCCCGCTGTCGTTCGCGATCAACGGCGCCGCGCAGCAGGACTTCACGCTCACCAACGCCTACAGCTGGTACTACGGCAGCTACCCGTTCACCAACTCGCCGGGCAGCAACCCGCACCACTTCTACGACGAGGTGCACCGGCTGCTGCCGCAGACGTATCCGGCCGGCACCACCTTCACCCTCACCGTGCCCTCCGGCGGCACCGCCACGACGCTCGACTTCGCGGACTTCGAACAGGTCGGCGGCGCGCTCGCACAGCCGTCCGGCTCGGTGTCGGTGACGGGCAAGGGCGCCGACGCGACGGGCGCGGCCGACTCCACCGCGGCCTTCAACGCGGCGATCTCGGCGGCCGGTCCGGGCGGCACGGTGTGGATCCCGCCGGGTACGTTCAAGATCCCCGGGCACATCGCCGTCAACAACGTGACGATCGCCGGCGCGGGCATGTGGTACTCGACCGTGACGGGCGCCGCGCCCGGCTTCTACGGCAACTACCAGCCGAACCCGAGCACAGGCGTCCACCTCAAGGACTTCGCGATCTTCGGCGACGTCCAGGAGCGCAACGACGGCGCGCAGGTCAACGGCATCGGCGGCGCGCTCAGCAACTCCACCGTCGACCGGGTGTGGATCGACCACATGAAGGTCGGCGCCTGGATGGACGGGCCGATGGACAAGCTGACCTTCAGCGCCGTGCGGATCCGGGACACCACCGCGGACGGCATCAACTTCCACGGCGGCGTGACCAACTCGACCGTCACCAACAGCGAGATCCGCAACACCGGCGACGACGGCATCGCCACCTGGGCGGACTCCTCGCTCGGCGCCGACGCCAACGACACGATCTCGAACAACACCGTCGAGACGCAGATCCTCGCCAACGGCATCGCGATCTACGGCGGCCACGACAACACCGTGAGCGGCAACCTGGTGCAGGACACCGGCCTGGCGCAGGGCGGCGGCATCCACGTCGGCCAGCGCTTCACTTCCACGCCGGTCGGCACCACCACCATCACCGGGAACACGATCATCCGCGCCGGCAGCCTCGACCCGAACTGGCAGTTCGGCGTGGGCGCGCTGTGGTTCGACGGCTCGCAGGGCGCGATCAACGGCCCCATCAACGTCAGCAACGCGCTGATCGAGCAGAGTCCGTACGAGGCCGTTCAGTGGGTCGAGGGCACCGTCTCCGGGGTCAGCCTCAGCAACGTCACCATCGCGGGCACCGGCACCTTCGCGCTCCAGGAGCAGACCGGCGGCGCCGCCAGGTTCACCGACGTCACCGCCACCGGCGTGGGCGCGTCCAGCCCCGTCTACTCCTGCGAGGGCGGCAACTTCGCCGTCACCGACGGCGGCGGCAACTCCGGCATCTCCGGCACGCCCTTCTGCGGCGGCTGGCCCACCCCGGTCTTCCCGCCCTACCCGGCGAGCGGCGTGACGGCGAGCCCGGGCGCGCTCAGCTTCGGCTCGGTGGCGACCGGTTCGGCCTCGGCGGCGCAGACCGTGACCGTCACCAACCCGACCGGCTCGGCCGCGTCCGTGAGCGCGCTGTCCACCTCCGGCGACTTCGCGCAGAGCAACACGTGCGGCAGCTCCGTCCCGGCGAACGGCTCCTGCACCGTCAGCGTCACCTTCAGGCCGACCGCGGCGGGCCCGCGCACGGGCACCCTCACCGTCACCGCGGGCGGCAGCACCAGCACCGTCGCGCTGTCGGGCACCGGTACCGCGCCCGGCCCGGTGCTGAACACCAACCCGGCGAGCCTGTCCTTCCCGGCCACGGTCGTCGGCTCCACCGCGGCCTCCCAGACGGTGACGGTCACCAACTCCGGCACCACCGCGGCCACCATCTCCTCGGTGGCGGCGACCGGTGACTTCACCCAGTCCAGCTCCTGCTCCTCGCTCGCCGTCGGCGCGTCCTGCACCGTGACGGTGGCCTTCAGGCCCACCTCGGGCGGCACCCGCAACGGCACGCTCACGCTCACCAGCAACGCCAACAACAGCCCCACCACGGTGGCGCTGAGCGGGGCGGGCATCGACGGCAGCACCGACATCGCGGTCGGCCGCCCGGCCACCGCGAGCTCGTCCAACGGCAGTTACACGGCCGGCAACGTCACCGACGCGGACGCGTCGACGTACTGGGAGAGCGCCGGCTCCTTCCCGCAGTGGGTGCAGGTCGACCTCGGCCAGGCCACCGACGTCGGCAAGGTCACGCTCAAGCTGCCGCCGTCCACGGCCTGGGCGACCCGCAGCGAGACGCTGTCCGTGCTGGGCTCCACGGACGGTTCGAGCTTCAGCACGCTGTCGGCCCCGGCGGCGCGGACGTTCGACCCGAACGCGAACGGCAACACGGTGAGCATCACCTTCACGGCGGCCACCGCACGCTACGTCCGGATCAACGTCACCGCCAACACCGGCTGGAGCGCGGCCCAGCTGTCGGCGCTCCAGGTCTTCCCGAGCGGCGGCACCACCCCGGCGTCGGGGACGCTCTCGGCGAACCCGTCCTCGCTCACCTTCGCCACGCAGGCGCCCGGCACCACCAGTGCCGCGCAGAACGTGACGCTCACCAACACCGGTTCGGCGGCGGCCGCCATCTCCTCGGTCGCCGTGTCCGGTGACTTCTCGCAGACGAGCACCTGCGGCTCGTCGCTCGCGGCGGGCGCCAGCTGCACGGTCGCGGTGAAGTTCACCCCGACCGCGTCCGGCACCCGCACCGGCACCCTCACGGTCACCGGCAACGCGTCCAACAGCCCCACCACCGTGGCCCTCTCCGGCACCGGCACGGGCTCGGCGAGCACCAACCTGGCGGCCGGCCGCGCGACCAGCGAGTCCAGCCACACCGACGTCTACCCGTCGTCCAACCTCACGGACGGCAACCAGGCCAGCTACTGGGAGAGCGCCAACAACGCCTTCCCGCAGTGGGCGCAGGTCGACCTCGGCTCGGCGGCGAGCGTCGGCAAGGTCGTCCTCCAGCTGCCCGCGGGCTGGGGCGCGCGCAACGAGACGCTGTCCGTGACCGGCAGCACCGACGGTTCGGGCTTCAGCACGCTCAAGGCGTCCGCGGCCTACGCGTTCACGCCGGGGGCCGGCAACACCGTCACGATCACCTTCCCGGCCGCGACCGCGCGCTACGTGCGGGTGACGGTCACCGCCAACGACGGCTGGCCCGCCGCCCAGCTGTCCGAGCTGCAGGTCTGGAACGCCTGACCGTCCGGGCCTGCGTGACGCGCGGTGCCGCCGGGTGCACAGGACCCGGCGGCACCGCGCGCTGTCCCTTCCGTGCCGCGGGAGCGGTACGCGCGCGGGCCCCCCACGGCACCCCGTTACGCTCCACCCCATGGAACGCACCCTGCGCGAGATCCTGGACGACGCGGCCCGCGGGGCGTTCCCGCCCGCGGACGGCGGGACGACGATCGTGCCGCAGGACGCGGAGCGCGACGCCGGGGTCATCGGTTTCACCGCGCACTCCGTCGTCTTCACCGACGAGGACCCGGCGTGGGTCCGCGCGCAGCTCGCCGCCGCCGACGGCGACCCGCTGTCGGCCGCCCTGCACCCCCGCTTCCTGACCGCGCTGCTCGACCGCGCCGGCCGCCGCACCGGCACGATCGACCTGCTCGCCGTCGCGCAGCCGCTGCCCGGTCCGCCGCCGCTCCCCCTGGCCGTGACCGACGACCCGGCGCACCCGCGGGTGGCCCGCGCGCTGGATCACCGCGACGGTGTACGGGTCTGGACGGCGGACGGCGGCCGCGGTGTGCTCGTCCTGGGCCGCGGTGTGGCCGGGCGCTGGGAGGCCGCGGTCGAGGTGGAGCCCGGTGCCAGGGGCCGCGGTCTGGGCGCCGCCCTCGCGACCGCCGCCCGCCATCTGGCCCCCGGCCCCGTATGGGCCCAGCTGGCCCCCGGCAACGCCCGCTCCGTCCGCGCCTTCCAGTCCGCGGGCTTCCGGCCGGCCGGCGCGGAGTCCCTGCACGTCCGCTGAGACGGCCGCGTGACGCAGGTCACTTTCCCCCGGGGAAATATGCGGGGACTCCTTCCCCGTTACATGCACGTGAATGAAAATCCGGGGAGCACGTCCCCGGATCGCCGACACGGACGTGGAAGGAGGCGACCGGCGTGACCACCGTGGCAGACACGACCGAGACCGCGGGTCCCACCGCGCGTACCGGGGAGGCGACCGGAGGGGCCAGGCCGCACCGGCCGCGGGCCGACGCGGTACGCAACCGCGAGCGGATCGTGGCCGCCGCGCGCGACGCGTTCGTCGAGTACGGGCCGGAAGCCCCGCTCGACGAGATCGCCCGGCGCGCGGGCATCGGCAACGCGACCCTCTACCGGCACTTCGCCGACCGCCACGCGCTCGCGCACGCCGTGCTGCTGAGCGTCGTGACCCGCACCGCGGACCGCGCGGTGGCGGAGGCGGCGAACGTCGCCGCCGGCGGTGACGCGTCCGCGGCCCTCGGCCGCTTCGCGCACGCCGCCGTCGACGAGAACGTCGGCGCCCTGTGCGGCCTGCTCGTCGGCCGCGCCGACGCCCACTCCCCCGAACTGACCGCCCAGAAAGCGCGGTTCGAGGCGGCTGTCGAGGAACTGATGGCACGGGCCAGGAGTGCCGGGGCGCTGCGCGCCGGCGTGACCCGTACCGACCTCATGGTCGTCCTGTCCCGCCTCACCCGCCCGCTGCCCGGCGTCGACTGCCCGGGCGACGACGTCCACCGCCACCTCCAGCTCTTCCTGGACGGCCTCACGAACCAGCAGTAGTCCCGACAACTCCCGCGGGCGCGACGGAGCGCCCGGCCACCGGCCGACACCGGCGCGACGGCACGACAGCCGAGCGCCCGGCCCCTTGTTGCCTCTTTCAGCCGCGGCCCGCCGCAGGCCCACCGCATTGCGTACCGAAGTGGACACCCTCATGCCTGAAAACGCGCTCCAGCCCGACCCGCGGCGCTGGAAAGCACTCGTCTTCATCTCCCTCGCCCAGCTGATGGTCGTACTCGACTCGACCATCGTGAACATCGCGCTGCCGAGCGCCCAGCACGACCTCGGCATCTCCGACGCCAACAAGCAGTGGGTCATCACCGCCTACGCACTCGCCTTCGGCGGGCTGCTGCTCTTCGGCGGCCGCATCGCCGACCTGTGGGGGCGCAAGCGCGCCTTCGTCACCGGCCTGACCGGCTTCGCACTGGCCTCCGCGATCGGCGGCGCCGCCACCAACGAGGCGATGCTGCTCGGCTCACGGGCCGCGCAGGGCCTGTTCGGCGCGCTGCTCGCGCCCTCCGCGCTGTCGCTGCTCGCGACGACTTTCACCGACGCCCGTGAACGCGCCAAGGCCTTCGGCATCTTCGGCGCCATCGCCGGCGGCGGCGGTGCGGTCGGCCTGCTGCTCGGCGGTGTGCTGACCGAATACCTCGACTGGCGCTGGACCTTCTTCGTGAACGTCCCCTTCGCGGTGATCGCCGCGCTCGGCGCCTACTTCGTGATCCGCGAGCCGGCCGGCGGCCGCAACCGCTCGCCGCTGGACATCCCCGGCGTGCTGCTGTCCAGCCTCGGACTGATCTCCCTGGTCTACGGCTTCACCCGCGCGGAGTCCGCGGGCTGGGCCGCGGCCTCCACGATCGCGCTGCTGGCGGGCTCGGTGGTGCTGCTCGCGTCCTTCGTCGCCGTCGAGTCCCGGGTGCGGCACCCGCTGCTGCCGCTGCGCGTCGTCGCCAACCGCAACCGCGGCGGCGTCTACGCCTCGCTCGCGCTGGCCATCATCGGGATGTTCGGCGTCTTCCTCTTCCTCACCTACTACCTCCAGGTCGTCCAGGGCTACTCGGCCGTGCGCACCGGCTTCGCCTTCCTGCCGATGGTCACCGCCTTCGTGATCGGCTCCACGCAGATCGGCGCCCGGCTGGTCAACCGGCTGCCCGCCCGCGCCCTGATGGCCCCCGGCTTCGCCACCGCGGCGGTCGCGATGCTGCTGCTGACCCGGCTCGGCGTCGGCTCCTCCTACCCGGGCGTGATCCTGCCGGGCCTGGTGCTGCTGGGCCTGGGCATGGGGACGGCCTTCATGCCGGCCATGTCGCTGGCCACCTCGGGCGTCGAGCCGCGTGACGCGGGTGTGGCGTCGGCGATGGTCAACACCTCGCAGCAGGTGGGCGGCGCGATCGGCACCGCGCTGCTGAACACGCTCGCCGCCTCCGCGACCACCACCTACCTCGCCGCCCACCACGCGGCGGGCCCGGCGGCCGCGAAGCTCACGCAGTCCCACGCCCTGGTCCACGGCTACACCCACGCGATCTGGTGGGCCTTCGCGATCGAGGCCGCCGCGGCCCTGATCGCCCTGACCGTGGTCCGCGCACCCCGCCCGTCCTCGATCCGCGTCGCCTCCGGCTCGGACACCCCGTCCGGCGAGGCCGCGGAGGCGGAGAAGGTCCCGGTGGTCGTGCACTGACCGTCCGACCGCCTCACCCCTTCCGCCCCGCCGGGTCCCGTTCCCGGCGGGGCGGAGGGCTGTCCGGGCAGGCCGCGTGCGTCCGATAACCGCTCATGCCGCTCCCCTCACCGCACAGTCCCTCTTGCGCTGTACCTGACAACACCTGCACACTGCACCAGCCTGTGCGGCGGCCTTCCGCCCCGGACCGCCCCGACCGGGCGCCCGGGCGCGGGTGACCGCCGGGGGCCGACACCCCGATCGGCCACAACCCCGAGGAGAGTCAGATGCACCTGCGCGCACGCGCCAAGCTGTTAGGCATGGGAGTGGCCGCCCTGACGGCCGTTCCGCTCGCGATCATCGGCCCCGCCGGGGTCTCCCAGGCGGCGGCCGGCTCCGGCCAGTCGACCGCGCACTCGTGTGCCACCCCCGCCCGGGGGCACGCCTCGTGCCAGGCGATCGTCCGTACCGACATCGCCGCGGCGAAGACGGTCGCACCGAACGCCACCCCCTCCGGCTACGGGCCCTCCAGCCTCCAGTCCGCCTACAAGCTGCCCTCCTCGACGGCGGGCGGCGGCCGTACGGTCGCGATCGTCGACGCCTACGACGACCCGACCGCGGAGGCCGATCTCGCCGTCTACCGCGCCCAGTACGGGCTTCCTGCCTGCACCACGGCCAACGGCTGCTTCAAGAAGATCGACCAGAACGGCGGCACCAGCTACCCGGCCAAGGACGGCGGCTGGGCGCAGGAAATCTCGCTCGACATCGACATGGTCTCGGCGATCTGCCCCAACTGCCACATCCTGCTCGTCGAAGCGAAGACGTCCAGCTTCGCCAACCTCGGTGCCGCGGTGAACCGCGCCGCCGCGACCCCCGGCGTCGTCGCCATCAGCAACAGCTACGGCGGCTCCGACGCCTCGGACTCCAGCTACGGCTCCTACTACAACCACCCCGGCATCGCCGTGACCGCCAGCTCCGGCGACTCCGGCTACGGAGCGAGCTACCCCGCCTCCTCGCACTACGTCACCGCGGTCGGCGGCACCACCCTGAACACCGCCTCCACCACCCGCGGCTGGACCGAGACCGCCTGGAGCGGCGCCGGCAGCGGCTGCTCCAGCTACAACACCGCCCTCAGCGGCGCCGCGTCCTTCGCCACCGGCTGCTCCAAGCGCGCCGAAGCCGACGTCTCCGCCGTCGCCAACCCCTCCACCGGCGTCGCCGTCTACGACAGCACCGCCTACCAGGGCTCCTCCGGCTGGATGGTCTTCGGCGGCACGAGCGTGTCGTCCCCGATCATCGCCTCGGTCTACGGACTGGCCGGCAACACCGGCTCGATCGACAACAACTACCCCTACACCCACTCCACCTCGCTCTTCGACGTCACCTCCGGCAGCAACGGCAGCTGCTCGACGTCGCAGTGGTGCAAGGCCCGTACCGGCTGGGACGGCCCCACCGGCCTCGGCACCCCGAACGGCACCGGCGCCTTCTGACCGGAGCCCGGCGGACGGAACCGCCCCCGCGGCAGACCTGCCGCGGGGGCGGTTCCGTGTCGTACGTGCCGTGTCAGATCAGGCGGGCCTCCGGGGCTCGGTCGGGGTCGGCCGCGGCGTCGGCGGACCGGCGGGGCAGGCGGGCGCGGGCGAGCTGCCAGGCTCCGGGGCCGACCGCGGCGATCAGCAGCAGGCTCCAGCAGAACATCGCGGCCGCCTCGCCGCCGTTCTCGATCGGCCACAGCGCGCGCTTCTGGTGCACGGTGAAGTACGCGTACGCCATGGCGCCGGAGCCGAGGAAGGCCGCGGCCCGGGTGGTCCTGTCACCGGAACCGGCGCAGACGAGCACCCCGCAGACGAGCTGGATGAGCCCGGCCCACCACGAGGGCCAGGCCCCCGCGTGCGGACGGCCGCCCTCCGGGCCGCCGAACATGCCGAGCACGGTGGACGCACCGTGGCAGGCGAAGAGCAGCCCGACGACGATGCGGTAGAGGGATAAGACGTAGGGGCGTGCAGCGTCGATCCGCTTGTCGAGATCCAAGGTGTGCTCCTTAGGTGTGGGGGGAGCAAGCGGTGCCGGTCCGGCGCTGGGCGCCGCCCCGGCACCACGGCATACGGACCCCGCGCCGAAGTTGTTCACCAGAAAACAAAACTTCTCCCACCCGACCCGCCGACCCCTCTGTTTTCGGCCATCCCGCGCGCCCTGCCACGGGCCACTCTTTCGGGGGATTCGGTGGACGACGTGTGCGTAGTGGTGCGAAGCTCGGCGCATGACTGAGCCACTGGCCGCGCCGCCCGAGGGTCTGCTGATCAAAGAGGCCCAGATGGGCATGAAGATCTCCCAGCGGGAGGCCGCGCGCCGGGCCCGGATGAGCGAGGCGCGCTGGCGCCAGCTCGTGTCCGGCTACCAGCTGGTGCAGCGCACGCACGTCGCCGTCCGCAGCCCCGGCAAGACGCTCGCCCGGATGGCACGCGCGGTCGGCGTCACCGCCGAGCAGCTCTCGGCCGTCGGGCGCGAGGACGCGGCGGGCGCGCTGCGCGAGGTCGAGCAGGAGGAGGCCGCGGAGGCCGCCGCCGAACTGGCCGCGGCGGAGGCGCTGGGGGACGCGGGCCCGAGCCGGGTCGACGAGCGCTGGCACATCGTCGAGGCCGTGCTGCGGCAGGCCCGCAGCGGCCTCACCAAGGGCGAGTACGCGGTCCTCGCCGACCGCGTGACGTCGTACATGGCGCCCCGCGCCTGACGTACGGCCGGCGCCGTCAGGGGGCCGGCCCCCTGACGGCGCGAGGGGTCAGCTCGGGCGGCGCCCCACGTGGACGGTGGTGCCCATCAGCAGATACGCGTCCGGGCGGTGCAGGATGCCCTCGGGCGCGTCGGGGTCGGTGAGCACGGCCAGCGTGTCGCGGTCGGCCTGCGAGAGCAGCCCCCCGGCGACCTTGTCGCGCAGGCGCGTGAGGTGCGCCAGCAGGTAGTCCCGCCCTGCGGGGACGAGCGGCGCGGGCAGGTCCAGCAGGCACGTGAAGCTCGTGACGTCCGTGAGCCCGGCCGTCCGCAGCATCCCGGGCCAGTCCTCCACGACGGGCTTGCTGCCGGGCAGCTCGGCCCGCATCGCGTCGAACCACTCCTCCTGCACCGCGTCCAGCCGCGCCGTGAGGCCCGGGACGCCGCGGCCGATGTCGCGCGGCAGGTAGCGCAGCGGCAGGCCCCCCTCGGCGACCGCGAGCACACCGCCGGGGCTCAGAACGGCCGCGAGCGCGTCGAGGGCGCCCTGCTGGTCGCCCAGGTGGTGCACGGCCCTGCTGCTCCACACCAGGTCGGCGGGACCGAGATCGGGGTCGAGGCCGCCGTTCAGCTCGGCGGCCCGCACGCCCACCCGCCCCTGGAGGCCCAGGGCGGCGGCGCGGGTGAGGGCGCGGTCGAGCAGCGGCTGCGAGCCGTCGACGGCGACGGCCTCGGCGGTGCCGAACTCCTCGGCGAAGACGCAGGTCATGACGCCGGGGCCGCTCCCGACGTCGAGGACCCGGCGCACCTCGTGGCCGCCGCCGGTCCCGTCGGCGAAGGTGTGCAGCCGGGCGGCGACGTCCCGCAGGGCGGGCAGCTGGAGCTCGCCGGCGGCGATCAGGTGGTCGGACATCTCCTCCCAGTCGATCCCGGTGTCGTGTCCGTGACCGTGTCCGTGGCCGCCGTGGCCGTGCACGCTGCCGTGGTTCCCGTGCTCGTGGCCGGGGGCGGTGTCCGTGTGAGCGCTCATGCCGGGCAGCGTGCACCCGTGACGTACCGCACGGCAATTACCGTTGCCGTTTCCGGGACGGCGCGGTGGAATACCCCTGTGCCGATACCCGACTCCGGCCCCGCCCCCGGGCCGCCCTCGCACCGCGCCGTACTCGACGAGGTCGGCCCGCGGCTGAAGCGGCTGCGGGCCCGGCGCGGCCTCACGCTGGCCGCGCTGTCCGAGACGACGGGGATCTCCAAGAGCACCCTCTCCCGGCTGGAGTCCGGCCTGCGCCGCCCCAGCCTGGAGCTGCTGCTGCCGCTCGCCGCCGCCTACCGGGTGCCGCTGGACGAGCTGGTCGGCGCGCCGGAGGTGGGTGACCCGCGGGTGCGGCTGACCCCGCGGTCGCTGCCGGGCGGCGGCACGGTGGTCCCGCTGTCCAGCACTCCCGGGCCGCTCCAGGCGTACAAGATGCTCGTCCCGGCCCGCCCCGGCGAACCGGAGCTGCGCACGCACGAGGGCTACGAGTGGCTGTACGTCCTGCACGGGCGGCTGCGGCTGGTGCTGGCCGACCACGATCTCCTCCTCGGGCCGGGCGAGGCCGCGGAGTTCGACACCCGCGTGCCGCACTGGTTCAGCGGGGCGGACGGGCACCCGGCGGAGGTGCTCAGCCTCTTCGGCCGGCAGGGGGAGCGCATGCACGTCCGCGCCCGCCCCCAGCACGCGAGGTCCGGGGACGCCTGACGGGACGTCAGCGCCGCCGATAGCACATCGTGTAGGCGAGCGACGGGTAGTCGGTGGGCTTCCAGGTGGTCCACGCGTCGTTGCCGCAGAAGGACTTCGCGTTGTACTTGCTCGTGCGCCCGGTGACGATGACGTTCGCGGACGAGCACGACACGGACTTCATGTGCGGTTGCGCGTAGGAACCGGTGAACTTCAGGCACTGGTTGAGCACCGCGTGCCCGGCGTCGTCCGGATAGACCATCGACAGGCACAGCGTGACGTCGAGGTCGGAACGGCCGGTGACGCCGAAGTGCTCGGACCAGTCGTAGTCGCGCAGACCCTTGCACTTCGCGGAGCTGGTGGTGCCGGTGTAGCGGGCGAGGACGGTGAAGGCGCCCGTCTGGCAGTCGATCTCGTCCCAGTCGCTGCCGGCGCTCTCGCCGTAGACGCACGTGCCGGACTCGGCGTGGTAGGCGGTGCCGTGCTCGTACTGGTAGCTCAGGCACAGCACGAGGTCGCGGCCGGGGTACCCGACGTTCCAGTCGTCGTCGGCGACCTTGTCGCAGTCGTGGGTGTCACTCGTGCCGTGCAGCACCTCGACGGCCTTGAAGGTGCCCGACTCGCACATGGCGGAGGTCAGTTCGGGGCTGGTGGCGGTGCCCGAGTTGTCGAAGCAGTCGCCCGTCACGGCGTCCGCGACGGGGTCGGCGGAGGGCGGGTCGCTGGGCTCGTCACTGCCGAAGTCGCTGCCGCTGCCGCCGTCGGAGCCGCTGCCGTCGCTGTCCTCGTCGCTGCTGCTGTCGTCGGGCAGGGTGCCCGGCAGCGAGGGCAGCCCGGACGCGCTCACAACGGGCTTGGCGGTGGAGGACGAGTCGCCGTCCGTGCCGGCGGTCGCCACGCCGATACCGATGACGATCGCCACGACGGCGACGATCGCCACCAGCTGGCCGTTCGCCGTACGCCACCAGGGCTGCCGTGCGGGTATCGGCCCCGGGGGCGTGCCCGGGCCGGGGGCGGGCGGGAAACCGCCGGCCGGGAAACCCGCTGCCGGAAAACCGGGCGGCGGACCGGCCGGCGGACCGGCGGCCGGCCCGAAGCCGGGCGGCGGCGCCATGGCGGGCGGGGCCGCGCTCGTCAGCCGCTCGATGACGGTGTCCAGGCCCGGTCCGGAGGGCTGCGCCGCCAGGCAGTCGGCGACGATCGAGGCGAGTACGGGATCGGCGATCTGCGGGGCGGGCTGCTGCCAGCCGCCGCCCGCCGGGGCCGGCTGCCCCGTCGCGGCGACGTGCAGCACCCGGCCGAGAGCCCGTACGGCGTCGGCGTCGGAGGGCACGGCGGCGATCGTGCTGCCGGGTCCGACCATGGGCTGCGTGATACCGAAGTGCGTCAGCCGCGGGCCCTCGGGCGTCAGGACCACATGGGAGGGCTCCATCCCGGTGAGCTTCGCGCCCGCGGCCTGCACCGCGCGCAGCGCGTGCGCGAGCGCCAGGCCCACGTCGCGCACCGCGGCGGGCGGCAGCGGGCCGCTGCCCGCGACGGAGGCGAGGGTCGGGGCGTCGGCGCTGCCGGTCGCGACCCACAGCACGTCGCCCTCGGTGTCGGCGGCGACGGTCGCCAGCGACGGCCCGGTGATGCGGCGGGCGCTCTCGACGTCGCGGCGGAACTGCTCCCGGTACTGCGGGTCACCCGCGAGGCGGGCGTGCAGCACCGTCACCGTCGTCAGCCGGCCGTCCGGGCCGCGCCCGGCGAAGACCTGCCCGAGCCCGCTCGTCCCGAGCCTGGCCACCAGCTGGTACGTACCGATCCGGGCCGGGTCACCGGCCTTGAGCGGTTCCATCGCGATTCCCCCGTCATGGTTCGTGGCGCCCGCGGCCGGCGCTCGTACCGCGCCCCGCACGCCTGGTCCGGCGACTGCCGGTGCGCCTGCCGGAAGCCGTCCGGCGCGCCACCGGAGTGGACACTCTGGCACTGACGGCCACGCGCGCGCCACTGCCGGGGACCGCCCGGCGGCCGCTTACGGCCCTTGACCGGGGCCCCGTGCCCCGGCCCGCGCAGCCGCGTGCGTACTCCGGACGGCGCTCCCGCGTGGCCGGCTGCCCGGGAGTGGCGTGTAGTGGGCGGTGCGCGGCCCGCCACCCGGGCCGCCGCGCCCCGCGTACCCGTGCACGTACCCCCGCCGTACCCCGTACGGCATCCCCCACCGTCACGACCGCCCGGAGGAATCGCCGTGAGGCACCACGTCACCGTCACGACCGCCGTCGCCGCCGCCCTGCTCGCCGCCACCGCGACCGCCTGCTCCAGCGGCGGCGGGAACAAGAGCGGCGCCCACGACACCGGGACCGCCGCCACCGTGACCGCGAGCCCGGCCGGCCAGGCCGCGAAGGCGACTCCGTCGACGGTCACCACCAAGGACATCTCGCCCTTCGGCAAGATCCTGGTGGGCGGCGAGAAGAACCGCACGCTCTACCTCTTCCTCGCCGACAAGAAGAACGAGTCCACCTGCACCGGCGCGTGCGCGAAGGTGTGGCCGCCGCTGCTGGTCAACGGCAAGCCCACGGCCGCCGGCGGTGCGGACGCCAAGAAGCTCGGCACCACGAAGCGTTCGGGCGGCGGCAACCAGGTGACCTACAACGGCCACCCCCTCTACCTCTTCGCCGCCGACACCGGCTCCGGCAACACCCGCGGCCAGGGCCTGAACAACTTCGGGGCCAAGTGGTACGTCGTCGGCACGGACGGCAAGCAGATCACCACCTCCGGCTCGCAGTCCGGCGGGGGTTACTGACGCGGTGGGCCCCGGGCCCGTACCGGGCCCGGCGAGCGGCAGGGGTGAACGGCCCGGGCGTGCCCGCGACGCGACGGGGCCCCGCGGTTCGGGTGAACCGCGGGGCCCCGCACGGGAGGTGCGCCCTCAGCGGCGCGACGAGCGTCGGACCGGGCCCCGGACCGATCTGGGCCCTGGCCCCGGACCGATCTCGGACCGGGTCTCGGACCGGGTCTCGGACCGGGTCTCAGACCAGGTCGAAGCGGTCCAGGTCCATGACCTTGGCCCACGCCTGGACGAAGTCCGTGACGAACTTCTCCTTCGCGTCGTCGCTCGCGTAGACCTCGGCCAGCGCGCGCAGCTCGGAGTTCGAGCCGAAGACCAGGTCGGCGCGGCTGCCCGTCCACTTGACGGCGCCGGTGGTGTCACGGCCCTCGAAGGCGGTGGCGTCCGGGGAGGTCGCCTGCCACGTGGTGTCCAGGTCCAGCAGGTTGACGAAGAAGTCGTTCGTCAGCGTGCCGGGCCGGTCGGTGAACACGCCGTACGGCGAGCCGCCGTGGTTGGCGCCCAGCACGCGCAGGCCGCCGACCAGGACGGTCATCTCGGGCGCGCTCAGCGTCAGCAGGTTGGCGCGGTCGACCAGCAGGTACTCGGCCGGCAGCCGCTGGCCCTTGCCCACGTAGTTGCGGAAGCCGTCGGCGAGCGGCTCCAGCGCGGCGAAGGACTCGACGTCGGTCAGCTCCTGCGTGGTGTCCACGCGGCCCGGCGTGAAGGGCACCTCGACACTGACCCCGGCGTCCTTGGCGGCCTTCTCGACGCCCGCGGCGCCGGCCAGCACGATCAGGTCGGCGAGCGAGACGCGCTTGCCGCCGGTCTGCGCGGAGTTGAAGGACTCCTGGACGCCTTCGAGGGTGCGCAGCACGAGCGCCAGCTCGTCGGGCTGGTTGACCTCCCAGCCGCGCTGCGGCTCCAGACGGATACGGGCGCCGTTCGCGCCGCCGCGCTTGTCGCTGCCGCGGAAGGAGGACGCCGAGGCCCACGCGGTGGACACCAGCTGCGCGACGGTGAGCCCGGACGCGAGCACCCGCTCCTTGAGCGCGGCGACGTCGGCCGCGTCGATCTGCTCGTAGTCGGCGGTCGGCAGCGGGTCCTGCCACAGGAGCGTCTCGGCCGGCACCTCGGGGCCGAGGTAGCGGGCGATCGGGCCCATGTCGCGGTGCGTCAGCTTGTACCAGGCGCGGGCGAACGCGTCGGCGAACTCCGCCGGGTTGTCCTTGAAGCGCCGCGAGATCTGCTCGTACGCCGGGTCAAAGCGCAGCGAGAGGTCGGTGGTGAGCATCGTCGGGGCGACGCGCTTGGACGGGTCGTGCGCGTCCGGCACCGTCTCCGCGCCGGCGCCGTCCTTGGGCCGCCACTGGTGGGCGCCGGCCGGGCTCTGGAAGAGCTCCCACTCGTAGCCGAAGAGGATCTCGAAGAAGCTGTTGTCCCAGGTGGTGGGGGTGTCCGTCCAGATGCCCTCCAGACCGCTGGTGATCGCGTCGGCGCCCTTGCCGGTGCCGTACGTGTTCGCCCAGCCCAGGCCCATGGCCTCGATCGGCGCGCCCTCGGGGGCGGGTCCGACGTTGTCCGCCGGGCCGGCGCCGTGGGTCTTGCCGAAGGTGTGGCCGCCGGCGATGAGGGCGACGGTCTCCTCGTCGTTCATCGCCATCCGGCGGAAGGTCTCGCGGATGTCGCGGGCGGCGGCGACCGGGTCCGGGTTGCCGTTGGGGCCCTCGGGGTTGACGTAGATCAGGCCCATCTGGACGGCGCCGAGCGGCTCCTCCAGCTCGCGGTCACCGGTGTAGCGCTCGTCGCCGAGCCAGGTGGTCTCCGGACCCCAGTAGACGTCCTCGTCCGCCTCCCAGACGTCGGGGCGGCCGCCGGCGAAGCCGAAGGTCTCGAAGCCCATCTGCTCCAGGGCGACGTTGCCGGTGAGGATCAGCAGGTCGGCCCAGGAGATGCTCTGGCCGTACTTCTTCTTGACCGGCCACAGCAGGCGGCGGGCCTTGTCCAGGTTGCCGTTGTCCGGCCAGCTGTTGAGCGGGGCGAAGCGCTGCTGCCCCGCGCCCGCGCCGCCGCGGCCGTCGCTGATGCGGTACGTGCCGGCGCTGTGCCAGGCCATCCGGATCATGAGCGGGCCGTAGTTGCCGAAGTCGGCCGGCCACCAGTCCTGCGAGGTGGTGAGCACCTCGGCGATGTCCTGCTTGACCGCGGCCAGGTCGAGGGAGAGGAACGCCTCGCGGTAGTCGAAGTCCTCGCCCAGCGGGTTCGCGACCGCGGGGTTCTTCGCGAGGATCTTGAGGTTGAGCCGCTCGGGCCACCAGCCGCGGTTGCCGCCGCCCTGCGTGGGGTGCGGTGCGCGCCCGTGCGCGACGGGGCAGCCGCCGCCCGCGGCCAGCCCGGCCGCCTCGAGTGCGTCGTGGTTCTCAGTCATGTGTGTGAGGGTCCTTCCCGACCTGAGACTTGGCCTGTCGCCGGAAACGATCCTACGATGGACTCTGTCCAAGTCAAGAATTGCCCTAGTCGTACACACCATCGATTCTCTGACCGCACTTGGTAAACTCTTGGCTACCGGGAGCCTGACCCTGATTGGTGGACCCACATGAGCGACCTGCTGGAGCGGCTGCGCGGCCGCGGCTGGCGGATGACCTCGCAGCGGCGTGTGGTCGCGCAGGTCCTCGACGGCGACCACGTCCACCTGACCGCCGACGAGGTGCACGCACGGGCCGCCCAGCTGCTGCCGGAGATCTCCCGGGCAACGGTCTACAACACGCTCGGCGAGCTGGTCTCGCTGGGCGAGGTGATCGAGGTCGCCACGGACGGCCGCGCCAAGCGGTACGACCCGAACGCCCACCACCCGCACCAGCACCTCGTCTGCTCGCGCTGCGGCACGATCCGCGACGTCCACCCGGCCGGCAGCCCGCTGGCCGACCTCCCCCCGGCGGAACGGTTCGGCTTCACCGTCGACACGGTGGAGGTCACCTACCGGGGCCTGTGCCCCTCGTGCGCGGCGGACGGCGCCACGGAGGTCAGTGCCAGTCGCTGACGGCCACGTCCCGCGGGTCGGGGGCGCCCTCGCCCGTCTCGACGAACTGCTTGAGGCTCATCAGGAACGTCGTCCACTTCGTGCTGCAGTGCGCCATGAACTCCACGGGCTCGCGCCAGCCCTCGTGCCGGAAGAGGACGATCGTCCACTCCCCCTCGCGGCGCAGGTCCCAGGTGACGGTGGTGCCGATCCACTCCTCGGGGCCGTCCACCACCTCCCAGGCCACCCGGCGGCCCGGATCGGTCCCGGTGACCTTCATGTCGAAGCCGCCGACGGCGAAACAGTAAGGCGAGGACGCCGCCTGCCGCGGGGGAGCCCGTGGTCTTCTCCGCCCACCAGCCGGACAGGCCGTCGAGCGTGGTGAGGGCGGCGTACACCCGGTCGGGCGTGGCGTCGCGGACGCCTATGCGGTGCAGGATGTCGGGCATGGCCGTGCCTTTCGTTCACTGGGGCTGGTCGTTTCATCTCCGGTCGGGCCGGTGGGTCCCGCCGGTCCGGTCGGTCCGGTGGGGCCGGTCCCGTCGGTCCGGTGGGTCCGGCGGGGCCGGTCAGCTCTGGTCGCCGTCGTCCTGCGCGCCGGGCACGTCCCTGTCGTCCCCCGCATCCTCGGCGTCCTGGGCGTCCTGGGCCTCTTGCGCGTCGGGGGCCTCCTGGGCGTCCTTCCGGCGCTGGACGGTCTCGGCGATGCGCCTGATGCGGCGCAGCCGGTTGTCCCACGCGGCACCTACGCCGGTGAGCTGGGCGACCGCGCGGGCGAGCTGCTCCTCGTCGACGCGGAAGCGCTTCTCGCGGCCCGCGGGGGCCGCGTGCACGAGGCCCGCCCGGTCCAGGACCGCGAGGTGCTTGGCGACCGCCTGCCGGGTGACGGGCAGCCGCTCGCTCAGGCCCGTCGCCGTCCCGCTGCCCTCGCTCAGCAGCAGGTCGAGCATCCGCCGCCGGGTCGGGTCGCCGACCGCGGACCAGAGGTCGTCGTCGATCTCGCCGCCGCCCTCGGCGGCGGTGCCGGTGGCCGCCACGGCTACCCGGCCGCCCGGACCCTGGCGGCGTAGCCGACCAGCCGCGGCAGGTAGAAGTCCCAGCCGGAGGAGTGGTCGTTGTACCGCTCGACGATCTGGGCCTCGCTCCAGCCGCGCTCGCGGAAGCCGGTCTCGGTCATCCGCAGCAGCGTCACCCCTTCCCCGGCGGCCTCCAGCTCGAAGACCACCAGATGGGAGTTCCCCAGCCGCGCCGCCTCCCCCTCGGGCTGCGTCCAGCGGAAGGAGAACAGCCGCGGCGGCACCGCGTCGACCACGGTGAACTGCACCCAGTCACCCTTGCCGTTCGCCACGTCCCCGAAGCCGATCCGCCCGGCCACACCCGGGACCCCCGGCAGGTCCACCTCGTCCGGCCACCACTCCCGCAGATGCTCCGGACTGCTCACGACGTCGAAGACCACCTCCGGCGACGCCTCGATCCGCATCTCCCGCGTGATCGACCCGTACTCCGTCTTCGTCCCCGTCTCCATGACGGCCACCTCCCGCAACGTTCGGTTGCGCATAACGATAACGGCGGCCCGCGCGATACGCAACTTATGGTTGCGCGTCGTATGCCTGGGTGGCGGAACCGGGTGCCCCCGGCCGGGAGTTGGTGGGGCTGGCCCCACCTGCAAGGTGGCGGGCCGCCGGAGTGTGGCGCGGCGGGCGGGACGGGATCGTGGGGGACAGGTCGGAGCATGCCGGCCACCGGGCCCGGGGACGGGGCCGGACGCCACTGCCACGAGGACCGGTTCACGATGCTGACGCGTCTCGCGCTGAGAACACTGAAGGCCCGCAGGAGCGGTTTCCTGGGCGCCTTTCTCGCCCTCTTCTGCGCCGCGGCGCTGATCACCGCGTGCGGCGGACTGCTGGAGACGGGGCTCGCCGGCAGCATCGCCACCGAGCGGTACGGCGCCGCGCCCGTCGTCGTCACCGCCGACCAGAACGTCCACCGGACCACCGTCAAGCACAAGAAGGGCAAGACGAAGGTCAAGCACAAGGCCAAGCCCCTGGCCGAGCGCGTCTGGCTCCCCGCGGACCTCGCACCCCGCATCGCCGCGGTCCCCGGCGTCCGCGCCGTCGTCCCCGAACTGACCTTCCCCGCCGAATCCTTCGCGGCCTCGGGCGCCGGCACCGGCTCGGCGGGCGGGACCCCCTCGTACGGCCGGGCGTACGGGCACGCCTGGAGCTCCGCCGTGCTCACGCCCTTCGCGCTCGTCTCCGGGCACGCACCGGCGGCCGCGGACGAGGTCGTCGTCGACCGCGGACTCGCCCGGCGGGCCCACCTGGCGCCCGGCGGCCGGCTCACGGTCCAGTCGACCGCCGCCCCGCGGACGTACCGCGTCAGCGGAATCGCCGCCCCCACCACGCCGGACGGCGGAGCGCACGCCGACCTCGCCGAGCAGACCAGCCTCTTCTTCAGCCAGGCCGAGGCCGAGCGGCTGGCCGCCCACCCGGGGCAGGTGGCCGCCTTCGGCGTGCTGCCGCAGGCCGAGGGCGGCCCCGACCCGGACGCCCTCCGCAAGGCGCTCGACGGCACCAGGGCCCGCGTCCACACCGGCGACGGGCGCGGCGCGGCCGAATTCCCCGACGCGGCCCGCGCCCGCGTCCAGCTGGTCAGCATGGGCGGGGCCATCGGCGGCACCGCGCTGCTGGTCGCGATCCTCGTCGTCGTCGGCACCTTCGCGCTGTCCCTGCGCCAGCGGCACCGCGAACTCGCCCTGCTCCGCGCCGTCGCCGCGACCTCCCGCCAGCTGCGGCAGCTCATCGGGCGCGAGGCGCTGCTCGTGGGCGCGACCGCCGGGGTGCTCGGCGCGCTCGCCGGGCTGCCCCTGGCCCACTGGCTCCTCCGCCGCTTCGTGGCGCTGGGCGCGATCCCGGACACCCTGCGGCCCTCGGTCGGCTTCGCGCCGGTGGCCGCGGGCGCCCTGGCCACCGCGGCGGGTGCGTGGGCCGCCGCCCGGATCTCCGCGCGCCGCATCACCCGGCTGAGCCCGGCGCAGGCACTGGCCGAATCGCTGCTGGAGCGCGGCGCCTCCGCCGCCCGCACCGCCGCGGGCCTGGTGCTGCTCGCCGGCGGGGGCGCGCTCGTCGCCGTCCTGCGCTCGCTGCACACCGAACCGGCCGCCACGCCCGTCACCTTCCTGACCGTGATCGTCCTCGCCATCGCCGTCTCCCTCCTCGGTCCGCTGCTGGTGCGCGGCGGTGCCGCGCTGCTGGCCGGGCCGCTGCGCGCGGCCCGCTTCCCCGGTGTCCTGGCCCGGCGCAACCTGCGCGGCAACGCCTTCCGCAACGCCGCCGCCGTCACCCCGCTCGCCCTGCTCGTCGCCATGGCCTCGACCGTCCTCTTCACCCAGGCGACGCTCCAGCACGCCGCCCACGACCAGGCCGCCGCCGGCACCCGGGGCGCCTGGGCGCTGGCCTCCGACGGGCTCGGGGTGCCGGACGCGGCCGCCATGGCCGTACGCCGAGCCCCCGGTGTCACGTCCGTCACGGAGGTCGTCCGCACCACCGTCCGCATCGGGCTCGACAAATTCCCCGCGCAGGGCGTGACCGCCGGATCCCTCGGCCACGGCCTGGACCCGGACGTGGTGGCCGGCTCGCTCGCCGGTTTCGGCGACACGAGCGTCGCGGTGAGCGAGACCGCCGCCCGCACCCGGCACGTGCACCCCGGCAGCACGCTGCGGGTGACGCTCGGCGACGGCACACCCGTGACCCTGACCGTCGCCGCCGTCTACACCCGCGGGCTCGGCTTCGGCGACCTCACCATGTCCCACACCCTGGTGGCCCGGCACGTCGACAACCCGCTCGCGGCCGCCGTCCTGGTCCGCACCACGGCGGGCACCGGCCGCGACACCCTCGCCGCGGCCGTCCGCGACTACCCCGGTATCCGCGTCCTGGCCCCCGGGCACGCGGCCGACGCGCTGGCCCCCACCGTGCGGCGCGGCAACGCCGAGGCCCAGTTCCTCGCCATGGGCCTGGTCCTGGTCTTCACCGCCATCGCCGCCGTCAACACCCTGGCCATGTCGACCGCCGAGCGCGTCCGCGAATTCGCCCGGCTGCTGCTCGTGGGCGCCACCCGGCGGCAGGTGCTCCGCATGCTGGCCTGCGAGGCCACCGCCGTCGTCGCCCTCGCGGCCCTGCTCGGCACCGCCATCTCCCTCGCCGTCCTCACCGCTTTCAGCACCGGCATGACCGGCACCTCCTCTCCGAGCCTCGCCCTTGTCCCCTACCTGTCCGTCCTCGCGCTCGCCGCCCTGCTGGCCCTTCCCGCGACCGCCCTCCCCGGCCGTTTCGCCCTGCGCCCGCGGCCCGTCGACGTCATGGCCGCAAGCGACTAGCCCCTCTCTCCCCCCTTCCGCCCGGGGCTCCGGGGCCGTTGCGGACGGCCCCGGAGCCCCGGGCGGAAATTTCCCTTTCACGGGTTTCTGACCGGTTGACGACAGTCTGCACCAAGGGTCTGACAACGCCCTCCAAGTCGCCTCCGACCAGGGGCGATCCACCCGCGGTGGCGTTGCGGAGGGCGGCCGGAACGGGCCGCGCCGAGGACGCCCGCACCGAGGCCTCCCGGCCCCCGCCCCCACCGGGGGCTCGCGGCCGGGCGCGGGGCCGAACACCGGCACGCGCTCAGGCATTTACCCGATCCCGCCCGAACTCACACCGGAATGCCGGGAATTCCCCCTTTGTGGGCAACCGTGTCCGCTTGCGGTGTACGAGTCCCGGGCGCCGGGCACCTCTTCCCACGAGCCGGGCAGAAGGCCCGGCCGCGGGGGACCCGTCCCCACCACGGCGGCATCACGGCAAGAGAGGCAACGCAGCCATGCGCACAGAGGCCACCCGGAGGGTCGCGCTCGTCTTTTCGCTGCTCGATGCGAACGGCAACGGGGTGCTGGAGGCCGACGACTTCTCGCTCATGAGCGACCGCGTCGTCGCCGCGGCACCGCGCGCGGGCACAGCGGCCCAGGAGCGCATGCACGCCGCCTTCGCCCGTTACTGGACGACACTCCTGAAGGAGCTGGACACCGACCGGGACGGGCGGATCGACTTCGAGGAGTACCACTCGTGCGTCCTGTCCCCCGCGCGCTTCGCACCCACCGTCGCCGAATTCGCCGAGGCGCTCGCGGAGCTGGGGGACCCGGACGGCGACGGGCTGGTCGAAAGGCCCGCGTTCATGGCGCTGATGACGGCCATCGGCTTCCGGCGCAGCAACATCGACGCGCTCTTCGACGCCTTCTCCCCCACCCCCGACGACCGCATCGGCGTACGGACATGGGCCGAGGGCATCAAGGACTACTACGCGCCCGACAAGGCCGGCATCCCCGGCGACCACCTGGTCGCCGGGGCCGCCGACACGGCGGGCAGCGCGGCCTGACCCCCGTACCGGGCGCGATCAGGCCCGTCCGTCGCGGACCCGTGCCCGCCTTCGCGGCGCTCGGCCGAACCCCCGCTCAGCCGAGCGCCGCGAAGGCACCCGACGCGTACGAACCTCCCTCGTTGTGCACGATGACGCCCATGCGGTTCGCCGCGTTGGCGAGCGAGACCAGGACGACCAGCGCGCCGGTCCCGTCCTCGTCGTAGTGCTCGCGCACCGCCGCCCACGTCGCGTCGGTCACCCCGGGGGCGCCGTCGGCGATCCGGGTGCCCTCTTCGGCGAAGGCCAGCGCGGCGCGCTCGGCCTCGGTGAAGACGGTGGTGTGCCGCCAGGTCGCGAGGAGGCCGAGCCGCAGCGCGCTCTCCCCGGCCGCTGCGGCCTCCTTGATGTGGACGTCGGCGCAGTAGCCGCAGCCGTTGATCTGGCTGACGCGCAGCTGCACCAGCTCCGTCAGCGCGCGGGGCAGCGTCGTCGACTCGAAGAGCGCCAGCGAGGCGGCGTAGAAGCGCTTGCCGACCTTCTGGGACGTCGGGGCGGCGAGCAGGTCGAAGCGGGGTGCCATGGGGGTTCCTCCCGTGCGGTGGATGCGCCGTGCTCTCCTGGCCCGGCGCGGTTCGCCCACAGGACACCGGGCGTCCGCGCCCTGTGACGTCCCGTCGGCTGTGACGAGCGCCACGCGCCGCGCACGTCACACCGCCGCCACGGCCGGTGTCACGTGGGCGGCGCCGTCCGCGAACGGGCGGGCGGGGAAGGGCGGGAAACGGACATGAGCGAGCACACCGGCGACGGCACCGCACGGGACGTCACGACACCGGAGACGGCCCCCGGCGGCCGTGGAGCGGCGGACCGGCCGGGCGGCCGGATGGACACGGCGACCGAGCCCTTCGTCGCCCACCGCAACCTGCTCTTCACCGTCGCCTACGAGATGCTCGGCTCCGCCGCCGACGCCGAGGACGTCCTCCAGGAGACGTGGCTGCGCTGGATCGCCGTCGACCCGGCCACCGTCCGCGAGCCGCGCGCGTACCTGGTGCGCGCCACCACCCGCCAGGCGCTCGTCCGGCTGCGCACCCTCTCCCGGCGCCGGGAGACGTACGTCGGCCCCTGGCTGCCGGAACCGCTGCTGACCGCGCGCGACGTGGCCGAGGACGTCGAGATGGCCGACAGCGTCTCGATGGCGATGCTGCTGGTGCTGGAGACGCTCACGCCGACCGAGCGCGCGGTGTTCGTGCTGCGCGAGGTCTTCGCCGTCGACTACGCCGAGATCGCGGCGGCCGTCGACAAGTCCCCGGCCGCGGTGCGGCAGATCGCGCACCGGGCCCGCACGCACGTCGCCGCCCGCCGGCCGCGCGCCGCGCAGGGCGCCGTCCCCGCCGCCGAGAGCCGCCGCGCGCTCGCCGCCTTCCGCCACGCCGTCGAGACCGGAGACCTGCGCGAACTCCTGGACATGCTGGCGCCCGACGTCGTGCTCGTCGGCGACGGCGGCGGCGTACGCACCGCTGCGACCGTCCCGGTCAGCGGCGCGGAGGCGGTCGGCCGCACCCTGTCGGCCGGCCTGCCGGAGCTGGGCCGCCGTGCCACGCTCGAATGGCTCCACGTCAACGGCGCCCCGGCGCTGCTCGTCCGCGTCGAAGGCGAGGGCGACGACCTGGTCACCGTCCGCGTCGACGACGGCCTGATCAGCGCGGTGTACGTGGTGCGCAACCCCGAGAAACTCGCCCGCATCGCCCGCGAGACGCCGGTCACCCGGGTGTGACCACCCGCCGCTGCTACAGCGGCTCGCGGAGCAGCGGGAGCCGCCCCAGATGCTCCTCGGGCACCTCGAACGCGGCCGTCAGCACGGGCAGCTGGGGCGCCAGGCGGCCGGTCAGGTCGTCCCGGGCCGCGGCCCAGGCCCCCGTCTGGCCCGCGGTGAGGGCGCCGTCCGCGAGCAGCGGGCCGGTCCACTCGCGCAGGTGGTCCAGCAGGAAGAGGGCGGCCAGACCGTCCAGCAGCGCCGCCGCCCGCGGATCGGCGCACCGCTCACCGGCCGCGGCCAGCGCTTCACCCGCGGCCCGCACGGCGTGCGCGCGGACCATCTCGAACGCCGCGCCCGAGGCGTGGTTCCAGCGTTCGAGGGGGTTGCCGGCCGGGGCGTCGCGCATCCGCTCGCGGGCCCGCAGCTGCCAGTGGCGTTCGGCGGCGGCCGCGCGGCCCAGCAGGAAGCGCGGGTCGGTGAGCGGTTCGGAGCCGTTCGGCGGGGGCGGGGCGGGCGGCAGCGACTGCCCGAAGACCATCTCGCTGCCCGCCTTGCACCACACCGGCAGGTTGTCGCCCTCGGCGGTGACGGCGCCCTCGGCGTTGGCGTAGTAGTCGGGCAGCGCGTTGGCCGGGAAGAGGCCGCGGGCCCCGACGCGCTCCCGGCACTCGGCGATGACGGCGCGCGCCTGCCAGGTGATCCAGCTCTTGGCGATGCCCACCAGCCTTTCCGCGGCGGCCCGTTCGTTCGGGGAGTGGCCGATCCACCGGCGTACGACGCGGCGGTGCCACAGCGTGATGGCGTACGCGGTGGCGGTCGCACGCAGCAGCGGGGCGGCGTGGCTGCGCAGCGTGTTGACCGGGACGCGGCTGCCGGGGACGGCGCCGGACACCAGGCGCCGCTCGCCGTACCGCACGGCCACCGCGAGCGCGGCGCGCGCGCCGCCCGCGGTGGCGGCGCTCATGCACAGCTTGCCGACCGTGACCCGGCGGATCGCGTGCAGCACCCGGCGCCGGACGGTGACGACCTCGGCGTCGAGCGTCCCGTCCGGCCGCAGCCGGCCGTGCCGGCCCTGGAGCAGCGCGCCGGGCGGCAGCCGTACGTGTGCGAAGGCGGTGGCGCAGTGGTCGACGGGGTCGCCGGCACGGCGCGGCAGCACCTCGATCCGCACGCCGGGCAGCGGGCCGCCGTCCTCGCCCGTGAGCGGGGCCAGCAGCAGGAAGACCCCGTGGTCCGTGCCGCGCGCGAGCAGCCGTGCGGCGACCACGGCCGTCTTGGGACCGCCCGCGGGCCCGGTGTTGGGCATGTACTTCGCCGCGCCCGGGTGCGGGGTGTGCAGGACGAAGCCGCCGTCCGCCGGATCCCAGGTCGCGGTGGTCTCCAGCGCCGAGACGTCGTTGCCGTGCGCCCGTTCCGTGCACAGGAAGACGCCCGTCCGCCGAAGCGAGGTGAAGTCCCGTACGTCGTGCGCCGGCACGGTGGCGGTGTCGTCGAGAACGCTGCCGAGGAAGAGGTTGAAGTGGATGCCCGCCACCGTCGCCGTGGCGCCGTCCACCTGGCCCGTCCACTCGTGCAGCGCCGCGAGCCCGCGCACGTCGCCCGCGAGGGCCACCGGGTCCGGCACCTCGTCGTGCAGCGCGCGCAGCCGCTCGTACGCCTGCGCCCACCGCGCCTCGTCGGGCAGGTGCGGTGTGTGGCGGAAGACGTCGGCGGACACGGCCTTGCGCCACAGGCCGTGCCACTCTCCCGGGCCGTCCTCGTAGAGCACGGCCGCGAGCGCCGCCGACAGCGCACCGGACCCCGGGGCCGGGATCCGGGCCGGTCCGGAGGCCGGCGGCGGGTTCTCGATCATCATGCCCTGGCAACGACGCCGCCAACCCGTGGCAACTGCATGATCCGTTACGCGGAGGTGCACCAACCGCACAGGCGTACGCGGGGGCGCACGCCACTTCGCGCGGCCACGCCCCCGCCGCCGCACCCCGCGGGACGGGGGAGCCGCGCCCTGGACGCGGAGCCCGCACGCGTCCACCAGATCTCCGTCGCCGCCGTCACCGCGGCCGCCGGTGAGATCCACGTCAACCGCAGCCCGCCTGCACCGGGGACGGGCGCTCCGTCCCTGCCCACGAGATGCTGCACGCCGTGCTCGGGGCAAGGCCGCGGCGACGTCCGCGGCGAGCCGCTGCCGCACGCCGGCGCGCCCGCGGAACACGTCGACCTCGGCGCCTTCCGCCGGCGCGGGCTGCTGCAGGACTTCGACCCGCACGACCGCAGGCGCGGCCCGGTCCTCCCCCCGTGCATCGAGCCCGTGCACCGGCGCGTGCGCCGACCGCGCGCAGGGTCCACGGCACCGACCGCGCGCAGGGCCGGTTCAGCCGGCCGCCGGCTCCGTGTCCAGCAGGGAGAGCAGCGGGGTCAGGCCGGACGGGCGGCGGTCCGCGGGGAGGTGGTCGACGAAGTGGACCGGGCAGCCCAGGCGGGCCGCGCCGCCGTCCGCCTCGCGGCTGTCGCCGACCATCAGCACCTGGGCGGGGGGCAGGCCGAGACGGGCGCAGGCGGTCGTGAAGATCTCCGGATCGGGCTTCTGGACGCCGATTTCGTACGACAGCACATATGTGTCGACCAGTTCGTCGAGGCCGTGCTCGCGGAAGACGGGCCGCAGGTCCCAGCCGATGTTGCTCACGACGGCCACCGGCAGCCCGCGCCGGCGCAGTTCGCGCAGCGTCGGCCCGGTGTCGGGGTAGGGGCGCCAGGCGGCCGGGCTCATGTGACGCTCGTACAGGGCCTCTTCGATGCCGGGCACGGGGATCTGCGCCGCACGGGCGAGCGCAGTGTACGCGGCGCGGTGCTGCCCGGCGCTGAGATCCCGCCCGTCCCAGAGCTCCGCGGCCTCCTCGGGCATCCGGCGCGGCGGCGTCCCCCCGGGGACGGCCCCGTATTCGGTGAGCCGTGCGGCCCACTGGGCGAATTCGCCCTCCTCCGGGCGGATCCCGGATTCCGCCAGGACGGCCGCGAGCCATTCCTCGGCGGATTCGATCCGCAGCAGCGTGCCGGAGAAGTCGAACATCACACCGTTGACCACGCCCCGATCGTACGGTGCCGTCGCGCCCGGCGGACGCGCGCGGCCCGACTCCTCAGCCCTGAGCGCCCGCACGCCGGGTGGCGTCCCATGCGGCGCTCTGCAGGAAGTACGCGTCGTAGACCTCCCGGACCTCCAGCAGGCTCTCCGGCGTGCCCTCGCCGAGGCCGATGCGCTGCGGGTGGCGGAAGTACCCGAAGCGTTCGACGCCGGGCGTGATGACGACGGGCGAATCGGCGTCGCTGCCTGGTGCCGCGGCGAGGCGTGCGGGCGGCCCGGCGGGACGACGACGAGGTCGCCGCTCCCGCCGTCACCGCCTCGTCCCCGGACACGGCCTGCCCGCACCGGAATCACGGCCCGCGACCCTGCGGCGTCCGGGGCGGACCGGGCTCGTACTGTGCGCTCGTACACCCGCGGGAGGCGGGAGCGGCGCCGTGTACGGGGAGGAAGCATGGACGAGAGCAGCACGGACGGGGGCAGCGCGGGCGAGGGGACCGGTCCGGACAGCGTGGACGCCGGCGCGTACCGCGCCGCGAGGGAGGTGCCGCTGAGCGGGCTCGGGGCGTGGCGGGAGGCCGTCGCGGAGGAGGCGGGGCTGCGGCCGGGGATGACGGTGCTCGACGTCGGGGCCGGTACCGGCGGATTCGCCGTGGCCTTCCGCGAGTGGTTCGGGGTGGACGTGCTGGCGGTGGAGCCCGCGGCGGCCATGCGCGCGCTGATCCCCGCAGGGGACGGCATCACCGCGCTGGGGGGCCGCGCGGAGGCCCTGCCGGTGGGCGACGGGTGCGCGGACGCGGCCTGGTTCGGCTCCGTCCTCCACCACATCGGCGACCTCGCGGCGGCCGCCCGCGAGGCCCGGCGCGCGCTGCGGCCGGGGGCGCCGGTGCTCGTCCGCAACGTCTTCCCGGGCAGGGGCGGGCGCGACCTGCGGCTGCGCTTCTTCCCCGAGACCGCCCGGGCCGTGGCGGGCTACCCGACCGTCGAGCAGGTCACCGCCGTCTTCGCCGCGGCCGGATTCCGCCGCACCGCCCTGCGCTCGCTCCCGCAGGAGTCCGCGCCCACCCTCGCCGCCTACGCCGACGGCCTGCGCCGCGGCACCGACAGCAAGCTGCGCTCCCTCAGCGACGCCGCCTACGCCCGCGGCCTCGCCCGGCTGCGGGCCGCGGCCGCCGCCGATCCGGCGGAGAAGGCCGTCAGCTGGCTGGATCTCCTGGTGCTGCGGGCCGACGGCTGAGGACGAAGGCGAAGCCGAGGCCCGGACGCCGGGGAGCGGCGGGGGCGGGCGTCCCGGCGGCCGGGAGATGCCTGCGGCCCGGGCCGCAGGGAGCTGAGCCGGCATCAGGACGGGTTGTCAGACCCTCGTGCGAAGCTCGGCGCGTGGGATTCTTCGATGATCTGGTGACGGCCGGTGAGCCGGCCGAGGCGGCCGCCGACGAGCAGGCGGTGGTGGCCCGGCTGCGCCCCGGCGGGGCCGCGGGCGGGGAGTACGCGCCGCCCGCCGACCACTTCGCGCCCGCCGTGCTGCCCGGCGCGGGAGTCGTCGGCGAAGGGGCGGAGGTCCGGGTCGTGTCCGTGGGGTGGTCGGTGTGGCCGCGGGCGCTCACCGCGCGGCTGACCGTCTTCCGCACCGTCCTGCGCCAGGAGCCCGCCGGGCGGGGGCGGCGGCAGTCGGGGCTGCGGATCGGGCTGCTGCTCGCGGACGGCCGCCGGGTGACGTCGCTGGACGGGACGGTGATGCGCCACGTGACGTACACCGACGCGCAGGGCAGGGCGCACAAGGCGGCCACGCCGCAGGCCGTCGGGCTGATCCCGCTCGACCCGGGCCTCGGCCCCTCCCACCGCTCCCCGTTCCGGACGGACGTCGATCTGTACCTGCCCGAGCTGCCGCCCCCGGGAGCGACGGAACTGGTCGTCGAATGGCCGGACGAGGGCATACCGGAGACCCGGACGCCGCTGGACACTGCGGCGATACGGGCGGCGGCCGAGCGGGCCGTCGAGGTCTGGCCGGGGCTGCCGGAGCCGGCGGCTGATCCGGCGGGTCCGCGCGCCTTCGCCCACATGGAACGCAGCGGGCCGCCCGCGTTCCTCGCCCCGCCGCTCACCCCGGAGCAGCGCGCCGAACTGCGCCGCGCCCAGGAGGCCCGGCAGCGTTATGTGCCGCGCGCCGACTGGCGGGGCATGGGCTACCGCGACTGGGAGGACGCGGCCCTGGTCCGGGCCCGGCTGGAGGGCGGCGCGCCCGCCGACCGGTTCGCCGGTACCGCCGGGACGGGCGCCGCCTCCACGCCGCTGCACATGGCGGCCGAGCGCGGTACGGCGGAGGCGGTCGCCGCGCTCCTCGCGCACGGCGCCCCGCCCGACGTGCGCGACCCCGAGGGGCACACCCCGCTCTGGGCGGCCGCCTGCGCCCTCGACGAGGGCAGCGTGCGCGCGCTGCTCGACGCGGGCGCGGACGCGTGGACGCCGCAGGACGGCCCCTGGTCGCCGGGCCGGCTGCTGCTGACCACACCGCTGGCACCGCTGGTCGCCGGCCTGCCCGGGGCCGTGCGGCTGTCCGCCGCCGAGGCCGACGCCTTCGCGGAGGCCGACACGCTCGTCGCCGCCTTCGACACGCGGGGGCTGTGGACGGAGGGCCTCGGTACCGCCTTCGTCCGCGGCGTGACCGAGGAGGAGCTGATACGCCGGCTCGGCGCCGACCCGGCACGGTGCCCGCGTACCGCCATCGAGGACGCCCCCTTCGACGAGGACGACGTCGAGGAGTCCCTGCGCCACGTGGGCGTGACGGCCCTTCCCGGCGACCCGGGCGGCTGCGCCCTCACGCAGCAGGGCCACCTCCCCGACGGCGGGAGCCTGCTGAGCGCCGTGTCCGCGGGCACGGAAGCGTGCGGGCTGTACTTCAACCCGAAGGGCGGCACCTTCTTCACCCTGGCCAAGGACGGCGAGGTCGTGGCGTCCGGCGAGCTGGGCTCCCCGGTGCCCCTGCCCGTCCAGGACGCGTACTGGCGCTTCCGCTTCTGGCAGACCCGGCCCCGCTTCCCGTACGGTGCGAACGCCCTGGCCTACGCGTGCGCCGCGGCCGGCCTGCGGGTGGCCGACGCCCGGGCGGCCGTCGACAACCGGGCCGAGCGGCGGTGGGTCCCGCTCCCCGCCCGCCTCCAGAGCTGAGGCCCGCCCCGCTCCGGGCGGCCCCACGCCCTCCCGGATCACGTCACGTCAGGAAGCGCTCCAGCGCCTCGCGGGCCCGGGCGCTGGAGGCGGCGGCAGCCGCCAGGGCGCGAGCGAGGGCGTCGACCCACTCGTCCAGCCCCACCTCGCGGCGGGAGAGCACGACACCGCGCACCTCCTTGTGGATCTCGGCGACCGTCCGCTCCCGCTCCCTGCGCAGTACGAGCCTCTGCTCCCCGAGCGAGACGTCCAGCCCGGTGACGGTGCCCTCACGTCCGGCCATCCGGTCGGCCAGCGAGCGTTTCCGGGCCACCTGGAGGGCGCCCGGCGGCAGCGACTCCATCAGGTTGACCGACAGCACGCGCGCGTAGAGGTCCAGGTCGGCACTGTCCCGCCGCAGCGCCGCGGCGAGCAGCTCCACCTCCCCGCCGCCCCCGGGCAGGCCCCGGCCGGGTTCCTTCTCGGACATGGCGTCCCCTCCTTCTTCCCGGCGGATCAGCTGTCGAGGCCCAGCACCATCGTCGGCCGGTCGATGACGTGGTCGTCCCGCAGCGGCCGCACCGCCGTCCCGATCGCGAAGAACTCCGTGGTGTGCGCGCCCCAGGTGTGCGAGTGCTGCCGCAGCTGCACGGCCACGATCCCCTCGGCCTCCAGTTCCTCCGCCTCCGCCTGCATCCGCCCCATGGCCAGCTCACGGGCGTCGTACAGCGCCTGCGTGAACTGCTCGATCTCGACGTTGCGGCCCGCGTTGCCGATCACCTGGCCGAGCCGCTGGTGCGCCACGTGGTAGACGCACGAGCCCATGACCATGTCGAGGGGTGCGTACCCGGCGCGGATGAGGGTCCAGAAGTCCTGGCCGGACAGGTCGGAGGTGAAGGGCTTGCCCTTGTTGTTGAGCCATGTCCCGGTGCGCCCGGGGTCCGCCCCGTCCGCCTTCACCGCGGTGCCGACGGCGATGAACTCGGCGATGTCCGTGCCGAACTCCTTGATCTCGATGTCCAGCCGGACGCCCACGATGCCGTCCGCGCCCAGCTCGCTGGCCTCCGCCTCCATCCGGCTCATCGCCAGCTCCCGCGCGTGGTACATCGCCTGGGAGAGCGTCGTCAGCTCCTGGTTCTTCGACCAGCGGCCCATCTGGATGCCGACGTGGTAGATCGACGACCCCAGCACCAGGCCCAGCGGCCGGAAGCCGGCCTCCCGCACGAGCAGGAACTCGTTCACCGAGAGGTCGGACGTGAAGATCGACCCCGCCTGCCCCGGCTGCAGCTGCGACAGGCGCCGCATCGCGTCCTCGGGTACTCCCGCCGCCGCCATCCGGGCTTCGTGTCCGCCCGGTCCAGGATCCGGCTGCTCCGCCATGTCAGTGCTCCCGCTCGAGTCTCATGATGGTCAGTGGCCGGGGCCCGGTGTGCCGTGCGCTGCGGCCGAAACGGGCGACGGAGGTGCCGGCGAAGACCGCTTCGGCCACGTGGTCGACGTAGCCCCGGCCGCAGTCCTGCGCGCGCACCCGCAGGTCGACGGTGTCCAGCACGACGCCGTCACCGCCGTTCGCCGCCGCCCTGGCGGCCAGTTGCGCCCGGGCGTCGCGCCGGGCGTGCGTGACCAGTTCGGTGTAGCCGAGCACCTCCCGGTTTCCGGCGAAGCGGCCGGACTGCCGGCGGGTGCCCAGGTCGTCGTGCCGGGTCGCGATGCTGATCCCGAAGGCCAGCCCGGTGGGCACCCAGCCGTTGCCGGCGAGCCTGGAGAAGTCCTGACCGCCCAGATGCGTCGTGAAGGGCCGCACCGGACGGGTCCGGGAGCGCGCCCGGACGGCTGTTCCGACAGCCGTGAACTCCGTTCCGCCCGCGGGGAAGGGGCCGGTGCGCAGCCGCACTCCGACGACCCCGTCGCCGCCCAGCGCGCGGCACTCCTCCACAGCCCGGTCGAGAGCCCGCCTACGGGCCTGGTACATGGCCTGCACCAGCTCCGAGAAGGGCGCCCACCGGGTGGACGACACGGACGTGTCCTCGCCGGACGACCACATGTACGCACACCGGTTTCCGGTGTAGCCGAGGTGGTGGACCGTCGTCCCGAGCACCTGCCCGACCGGGTCGAACCCGGCGTCCTCGACCGCCGCGAACTCCTGCGCCGACAGCGCGGAACCCCACGCCCCGGCGCCCGCCTCCCCCGTCATGGCCTCACGTCCCCCCGCCCCCACGGAAACCGCCGTCCCCCGGCAGCGTATGGCATCCCTCCCACGGCTCCCGGAGCGGCCGCCGCCCCGTCCGGAAGCCCAGGTCACGAGGCTGCGCGCGGGCAGCCCGCAGACCGCGCCGGGCGCATGCGGGGGGGGTGGGCAACGTGACGCGCTGCCGCGGGACGCGCACCTCGGAGGTGCCCGCCGGCGGGGCACGGCGTTCGGCCGTACCGAACGCTGCGTGCGGCGGCGCCGGTGGAGGGGGTACGCGCGGGAGCCGCATGCTGGCGCACGTCTCCCGCGGGGTGACGTGCCGGGCCTGAGCACGGCAGCACTTCTGCGGACGCTTCCCCCGTACACCCGCCATCCGGGTGAGCCCGGACGACCGGAGAGCCCATGCCTGCGCAGCCCCCCGTTCCACCGCCCGCACCGTCCCCCGTCCCTGTCCCCGCCCCCGCCGCGCGCCCCGCCGCCGGCGACGCCGGAGGTGCCGGGGACGGCGCCCGCGCCCCGTACGCGCTGCTCGGCATCGCGCTGGGCTACTTCATGGTGCTGCTCGACATGACCGTGCTGTCGGTCGCGGAGCCCGACCTCGCACGCGCCTTCGGCGGCTCCGTCGCCGGACTCCAGTGGGCCGTCACCGGCTACACGGTGGCCTTCGGCGCGCTGCTGCTGTCCGCCGGGGCGGCCTCCGACCGCTTCGGCGCGCACCGGCTCTTCCGCGGCGGCGTCGCCGTCTTCGGCGCCGGGTCGCTGCTGTGCGCCGCCGCTCCCGCCCTGTGGGTGCTGGTCGGGCTGCGGGCGGTGCTCGGCATCGCCGCCGCGGCCTGCGTGCCCAGCTCCATGGCGCTGATCACGGCCCTCTACCCGGAGCCCGCCCGCCGGGCCCGCGCCGTCGCAGTATGGGCCGCGGTGAGCGGCGCCGCCCTGGCCGCGGGCCCGATCGCCGGCGGGCTGCTCGTGGGGCTCGCGGGCTGGCGGGCGGTCTTCCTCGTCAACGCCCCGATCGCGGCACTCACCCTCGCCCTGGTGCGCGGGCCCGCACTGCGCTGCCGCGCGGACGCGTCCCGGCGCATCGACCGTACGGGCCAACTGCTGGCCTGCGCCGCGCTCGCGCTGGGCACGGACGCGGCGATCGCACTCGGCGGCCGGCACTGGGCGCACTCCGCGGGCTCCTTCGGCGTCGCAATTGCGACGGCCTGGCTCTTTGCGCGGCGCGAGCGCCGCAGCACCGCGCCCGTGCTGGCCAGGGCCGTACTGCGGGCACCGGGCATGGCCGCAATGCTGCTGGCCGGTGCGGCCGTCGGCTTCACCCTCACCGGCGTGCTCTTCGTGCTGCCGCTGCTGCTCCAGCAACGGCTCGGCTACAGCGCCGTCGGCGCGGGCCTGGCCTTCCTGCCGATGACGCTGCCCACCGCCTTCAACCCGCTGCTCACCGGCCGCGTCGTGGCCCGCACCGGCCCCCGCGCCCCGGTCCTCGCCGGGCTCTGCCTCCTCGCCGCCGGCGGCGGCGTCATGAGCGGAGCTGTCCGGACCGGCGCGCCCTACCCGCTCCTCGCCGCCGGGCTCGCGGCCGTCGGCTTCGGCGTCTCCCTTGCGCTGCCCGCCCTCACCACCGCGGTCATCACCCTCGCGCCCGCGGGCACCGCGGGAGCGGCGGGCGGCCTCTTCAACGCGGTGCGCCAGTTCGGCGCGACCCTCGGCGTGGCCGTCCTCGGCGCCTTCACCACGCTCTCCCCCCACGCCTCCCCCTCCCACTCCGACCCCCGGATCGCCGTGGCCCTCCTCGTCGCCGCCGTCGTCCCGGCCCTCGCCCTCACCGCCGCCCTGCCCCGCCCCTCCCGCACGCCCTGAACGCCCGGGGGCGGCCGGCCGCTGGTCCGGAACGGACGTACCTCCCCTGTCGGACGGTGGCGGGTGCGCGCGGCGCGCCGCTCGCACCCGGCGCGCGCCGCGACGCCGTGCCGCCGGCCCCCGCGGCTGCGGAAAACTCGCCCGCCCCCGGAGGGAAGCGCACGCTGGAGTGCAAGGCCGGCGGACGGGCGGAGGTGCGGTGGGCGGGAGGCCAGGCGGAGCAGCCGCTCCGGACGACGCCTCCCTGCCCGGGGCAGGCGCTCCGGGCGGGGAGTGGATGCCCTCTGCCCTCGTGGAAGGCACCGCGGCCGGCGTGGCCGTGCTCGACACCGACCTGCGCTTCGTCCACGTCAACCCGGCGATGGCCCGCCTGAACGGTGTGCCCGCCGACGCGCACCTCGGCCGTACGCTCTCCGAGGTCGTACCGGGGGTGGACGCCGGGCTCGGTACCATGCGCGAGGTTCTCGAGGACGGCCGTACCCGCGAGCTGGTGCTGAGCGGCCAGACCCGTGCGGAGTCCCCGCACCGGCTGCGGGTGTGGCGCGGCAGTTGCCACCGGCTGGAGGATCCGCAGGGGCGCGTGCACGGACTCGGCGTCGTCCTGCTGGAGGTGAGCGACGACCGGGAGGCGCATGCGGAGCTGGAGCGCACCCGGGAGCGGCTGCAGCTCATGGACACCGCGGCGGTGCGGATCGGCCGGACGCTGGAGGTGGACCGCACCTGCCAGGAGCTGTGCGACCTGCTGGTCGAGGTGATCGCGGACGTCGCGACGGTGGAGCTGCTGGCGATGACCGGCTCGGACGGCCGCCGCCCGCCCGCCACGGGCACGCTGCGGCTGCGCCGGGCGGCGCTCGCGTCGGTGCCGGGGCTGCGCGAGGCGGTGCAGCAGTTCGGGGTGCCCGGCGAGCACGTGGAGTACCAGCCCGGTTCGGCGGTCCCGCGCTGCCTGGGCACCGGCCGCCCGCTGGCGTACAACGTGCCCGGCGACGCGGAGATGGGCCGGTCCGCGCCGGACACCGGCCGGGTGTCGGCGTACCGCGCGGCGGGCATCCACTCCGCGCTGGTGGTGCCGCTGGCGGCACGCGGCGAGCAGCTGGGGACGGTGACCCTGGTGCGGGCGGGATCGTCCCCCGGGTTCGCCGAGGAGGACGTGGCGGTGGCCGTGGCGCTCGCCGACCGCGCGGCGATCAGCATGGACAACGCGCGCCGCTACAGCCGTGAGCACGGCATCGCGGTGGAGCTGCAGCGCGCGCTGCTGGCCACGCCGGGCGGGGGCTCGCAGCCGCAGCTGGACGTCGCGACGCGCTATCTGCCGTCGGGCGCGTCGGATCTGGTGGGCGGCGACTGGTACGACACGTTCGCGCTGCCCGGCGGGGTGACGCTGCTGGCCATGGGCGACGTGATGGGCCACGGAGTGGAGGCGGCCGTGGAGATGAGCCACTACCGCTCCCTGCTGCGCGTCGTCGCGGGCGACGGCGACCCGCCGGACGTCATGCTGCGGCGGATGGACGCGCTGCTCACCGCCGCGGGCACCGAGCGCCCGGCGACGTGCCTGCTGGCCCTCGCCGACCCCGCGCACGGCCGCTGCCGCTTCGCCAACGCCGGCCACCTGCCCCCCGCGCTCGTCGACCCGCGCGGCCGGGTGCGGCTGCTGGAGGTCCCGCCGGGCCCACCGCTGGGCGCGGATCTGGGCGGTACGTACGAGGGGGTGCACATGCGCTGGCCCGCCGGCGACACCCTGCTGCTCTACACCGACGGCCTGGTCGAGCGGCGCGGTGAGGACATCGACACCTCCCTCGCCCGCCTCGCCGGCATGGTCCTCCCGCACGCCGCGGGCCCCCTGGACACCCTGCTGGCCCGCGTCGTGCACCACCTGGCCCCGCAGGCCGCGGAGGACGACGTGGCCGTGCTCGCGGCCCGCGCCAGGCCGTACGCGGCGGCCCCCGGCTAGCCTGGAGGGCAGCGGCGACGCACGGGGAGGAGTGCGCGATGACGGAACGCAAGCCGCCCGGGGTCTCCTTCGAGACCTGGGCCGACAAGCAGATCCGGGACGCCGAGCGGCGCGGGGACTTCACGGGCCTGGAGGGCGCGGGCAAGCCGCTGCCGTCGCTGGACGAGCCGTACGACCCGCTGTGGTGGGTGCGGCGCAAGATGCAGACCGAGGGGCTGTCGGCACTGCCGCCCTCGCTGGTGCTGCGCAAGCGCGCCGAGGACGCGGAGGCCGCGGCCATGGCAGCGCCGACCGAGGCGCAGGTGCGGCGGATCATCGGGGCGGTCAACGAGGAGCTGCGCGAGGCGCTGCGCCGCCCGCCGCAGGGGCCGCCGCTGATGCGCGGCCTCTTCGACGTCGAGCAGGTCGTCGCCGACTGGCGCGCGGCCCGGCCCCTGCCAACAGCCGTGGAAGAGGCGCCGGCGCCGCAGGAGGCCCGCGCGAAGGGACTCCGGCGGCTGTTCCGCCGGACGCGTCCGGCCTGATAGAGAGGGGCGGTGCGCTTCGAATCCGTTCCCGTGCCGCCCGCCGTCGACGCCCGGCCGCGGGACGTCCGCGGCTATCCGGTCCCGGCGATCACCCCGTGGGAGGGCGATCAGCCGCAGTTCGCGCTCACCGACTACGAACGCAGCGCTAAGTGCGCGCGCGGGCGGCTGTGTTCGGTGTGCGACCGGCTGATGCCGCGCGGCCCGGTGTGGCGGGTGGTGGGCGCCTCGGAATGCGCCGCGATGGCCGACGCGCTCTCGGCGGGGCGGCCGTACCGGAACATGGCGCCGACGCTGGAGGGCCCCGGGCACCGCGCCTGCATGCTGTACGCCTCGATGGTCTGCCCGTACCTGGCCCGGCCCAACGCCCGCCGCCGCACGGGCGCGGACGCCCCCGACGACATGACGGCTCATGTGGTCAGGGGCGCGGCGCGCGGTGCGACGGGGGCGGTCGTCGGCTTCGCGGACTACGAGTTCGCGATCACACCGTCGAAGGTCGTCTTCCGCTTCCTCGACATCGTCGAGTTCCTGCCGCACGACGTGTCCGACACGCATCTCGACGAGCTGCGCGCGGAGCTCGCCGCCCGCGCGGCCGAGGAGTCCGGCGGCGCGGGCGTACGGGAGTCCCCGGAGGGGCCCCGGAAGCCCCTGGAGGGGCGTCAGGCGCGGTAGGCGGGCAGGCCAATGTAGTCGGAGGTCCTGACGGGCGCCGCGGAGCCGTCGGCGGGCAGCGTCACGATGCCGTCCGGGGTGCGCGCGGCGACGGTCTTCCCGTCGGGCGAGAAGGCCGGCTCGGTGTAGTCGGTGGTGGCGTTCGGCGTCAGGTCCTTGAAGACCGGGCCGTTGTCGCCGGGCGTCTCCCGGAAGAGGTGGTCGTGGCCGCCGACGGAGCGCACGAAGACGAAGCCCTCGTCGTCACCGGGCGCGGGCGCGGGCTCCGAGCCGGGGGTGATCGCGGCGCCCTGCTGCCGCAGGTAGTCGTCGCGGACGTAGACCTTGCCGTCGTCGGTGTTGGCGTAGACGGCCGCGCCGTACTTGCCGGCCGCGTTCGGCCAGACGTTGCCGGTCTGCGGCAGCGGCTTGACGTTCTCGCCGGACTCGCTGCCCAGGCCGAGGACGTGGGGCGTGCCGTTGTGCGCGGTCGCGGAGACCCCGTAGAGCCGGGAGACGCCGTCCTTGCGGCCGGCGAAGAAGATGTTGTTCAGCTTCGGCAGCTGGTTCACCGGGTCGGCGGCGCGGACCTGCCAGGTCGGGTGCGACCAGTTCTGGTTGCCGGGGTTCTTCGCGACGACCCTGCGGTTGCCGCCGTCCGGGTCGCTGACGACGAGGTCGCCGTCGCCGTCCACGAAGGCCGCCTTCTTGCCGTCGGGGGACCAGGCCAGGTCGCGGACGACGGTGCCGAAGTCCACGCGGGTGCCGTTCATGACGACGTAGCGGGAGCCGTTGCTGATGGTCAGGCCGTTGTGCGCGGTGCCGTTGACCTTCGCGGCGGGCGCGTCCGAGGCCGCGGGGTCGCCCTTCGCGCCGGAGGTGCCCTGCGCGGGCGAGGCAGTGCTGGTGACGGACGGGTCGGCGCCGTCGGCGGCGGGGTCGTCCTCGGGGCCGCAGCCGGTCAGGACGATGCTGAGCCCCGCGGTGACGCTCGCCGCGACGGCTACGGCGACTGCGGTGCGGCGGCTTCTGGAACGTACGGACATGGTCGTTTTCCCCCATGAACATGATGTGGTCGTGCGCCGGTCACGCAGCCGCGCCGGCGCTGCGATCATCCTGGCAGCCCCAACGTCCCCCTCCTGTCAGCCCGTTGTCACGTGCGTGCAACGGTGTCGCGATGCCCGGCCCGGCTCCTTGCGCCTGCCGCGTCCCCGGCCGTACCGCCGTTTCAAGCCGCCGCGACGGCGCGGCCCCGCACTACGCTGACCACCGGGGCCCGGCACGGCACGAGAGGACGCCCGCACATGGAGCAGCCGCCCGAGTCCCGGCCCGCTGCCGCGCCGCACAGGGCGCCCGGTCCCCTGCACGGCCAGGGGCCGGTGGTGGGTGCCGTCGCGGCGGGCGGCGCGGCGGGAGCGTGCGCGCGGTACGGTGCGTCGCTGCTGTGGCCGCAGCCGCCGGACGGCTTCCCGTGGACGACGTTCGGGGTGAACGTCACGGGCTGCGCGGTCATCGGCGTCCTCATGGTGCTCGTCACCGAGCTCTGGACGGCGCACCGCCTGGTCCGGCCGTTCTTCGGCACAGGTGTGCTGGGCGGCTACACCACCTTCTCGACGTACGCCGTGGAGGTCCGGCGGCTCGCCGACGCGCACCAGGCGGCCACCGCTGCCGCGTACGCCGGCGGGACACTGGCCGCCGCGATGGGCGCGGTGTGGGCCTCGGCGTGGGCGACCCGCGGGGTGCTCGCATGGCGGGCACGATGGTCTCCGTGACCCCTGAGACGAACAGCGGTACCGGTACGGGCGCGCACGGGGAGCGCCGGCTGTCCGGTGCCGCGCTGCGCCTGACCGTCCTGCTCGGCGAGAGCGACCGGTGGCACCACAGGCCCGTCTACACCGAGATCGTGCACCGCGCCCACCGCGCGGGGCTGGCGGGCGCGAGCGTCTTCCACGGCATCGAGGGCTTCGGCGCGTCCTCCCTCATCCACACCGCACGGCTGCTGTCGCTCAGCGAGGACCTGCCCGTCGCGGTGATCGTCGTGGACACCGAGGAGCGCGTCCGCGCCTTCCTGCCCGAACTGGACGGCCTGGTCGAGAAGGGCCTGGTGGTGCTGGACGCCTGCGAGGTCGTACCGCGCACCGCCGGGCCCGGGGAGGCGACGGCGTGAACTGGCTGCTCGTCATCGCCGGCGCCGCGGTCGGCGCACCTGTGCGCTACCTGACCGACCGGGCGGTGCAGTCCCGGCACGACTCGGTCTTCCCGTGGGGCACCTTCGTCGTCAACACCTCCGGCTCCCTCGTCCTCGGCACCCTCACCGGCGCCGCGCTGGCGGGCGCGGTGTCCTCGCACGTGCAACTGCTGCTCGGCACGGGGCTGTGCGGGGCGCTCACGACGTATTCGACCTTCTCCTACGAGACGCTGCGGCTCGCCGAGGACGGGGCGAGGGCGTATGCGGCGGGGAACGCGCTGCTCAGCGTGGCGGCCGGGCTCGGCGCGGCCTTCGCGGGGGTGACGCTGGGGACCCGCCTGTGGGGGTGAGGCGCGTGCCCTCGGGGGGCGGTGGGTCGTTGGACCGGCCATGAACGTACGCCGATTCCTCAGCAAGGCGGCGGCAGGCTCGGTCCTGCTCGCCGCAGCCACGTCCGCGACCGCCGCCACCTCCGCGTCGGCCCAGGCCCCCGACCTCGGCAGCACCCTCAGCGGCACCGCCGTCACCGCCCAGACGGTGGGCGAGCAGGCCGCCGGCGGACTGGTCGCGCAGTCCGGCGTGGCCAAGAAGGTGGGCGCCGTGAAGAAGGCCGTCCAGGCCGGCACGGACGCCGTCAACGCGGGCAACGAGCTGGTCAACTAGCGGAGCCCCGCTCCTCGCGGCCCGCGGCCGCCCCGCCTTCCCGGCTCCGGGCGCCACGGGCCGTTCCCGTCAGGAAGCCACCGGTCGCCCGGACGACCGGTGGCCTCGTGACGGTCGGCCGCGTCAGGACGGCGGCGCGTCAGGACGTGAGCGAGCCGACGGGGACGAAGCAGTGGGCGGCGGACGCCAGCACCGTCTCGTCGCCGACGAACGCCTTGAGGTCGTCCTCGGTGAGCTGCCGGCCCGGTACGGCCTGCGGCCAGGGGCGGCTGGCGAGGATCACGTAGACCGAGCCCCGGGCGCGCGCCGCGGCCGTCCACTCGTCCGGCACCGCGCAGGCGACGTGCAGGTACGGCATCGTCAGCACCGCCTTGCCGCCCTCGACCAGCAGCCTGACGGGCGACCTGGGCGCCTGCGCCACGTCGAGGACCGCCCCGCCGACCGGCAGACCCGCCTCCTCGGCGACGGCGAGCGCGGCCGCCTCCGACCCCGTCGGCCCCTCGACCCCGTCGCCGAGGGTGTAGGCCATCAGGAAGGCCGTGTGGCGGCCGTCCTGATGATTCTCGCCGGACCACGGGATCACCATGAAGGTGCCCAGCCGGCTCAGCAATGACGCGTCGGACGCAGAAGTGGTCTGGCTCATGGGCCGGACATTAACGGCCGCGGGCGTCGGTCCGGAGCGCTTGTCACTCCATTGGCGTAATCCGATAACGAATCACCGATTCAGCTCAACCTGCGTGACCATTGCTGATCCGCTCCCGTTGCCCACTGCGTCAAAGCCGCAGTGTGGTGCGGCCGCTCTTTCGTCCTCAGTCAGGGAGATCTTGATGTCGCGTATCGCAAAGGCCGCGGCCGTCACCGCCGCCGCGGGCGCCGTGCTGGCCGCCGGTGCCGGGATCGCCGCCGCCGACGCCGGCGCCGCGGGCGCTGCGGTCAACTCGCCGGGTGTGCTGTCCGGCAACCTCGTGCAGGTGCCCGTCCACGTGCCGGTCAACCTGTGCGGCAACACCATCGACGTGATCGGCCTGCTGAACCCGGCGTTCGGCAACCAGTGCGCCAACACCTCCTCGGACACGGTGGCCACCCCGGTCCCCGTCACCAACCCCGCCCCCGGTGACGACGACCACGGCTGGTAGACGCTCCCCGTACGCGAAGGGGCCTTCCCGTACCGCCGCGGCGGTACGGGAAGGCCCCTTCGCGTAGGGACGCCCGCGCTACTCCTCGTAGCGGTAGTACGGGCGGTGGTCGAACATCTCCGACGGCTTCACGTTGAAGGGCGGCATCGGTTCGTCGGCGCTGATCACCCGGCCGCGCTCCCGGTCGCTCCCGGCCATCGGCTTCATCGGCAGGTAGCCGGACTTCGGGTGCAGGCGCTGCCAGCGCACCCAGATGAGGTCGATGAAGGCGTGGTGCAGCCAGAAGACCGGGTCGTTGGGCGAGGCCGCGCCGATCATGTGGCCCCCGACCCACTGGTGCACCCGGTTGTGCAGGTAGCCGCCCTTGGACTCGCTGACCGTCCAGCCCTCGATCCTGTTGCGGAAGCCCTGCGTGCCGGGCGCGGAGTTCCACGGAGCGGTGTCGTAGGTCCCGAGCGCCAGCGCACCGTCCAGCTCCGCCTTGGTGGGCAGCCTGATCGGCCGGTCGGGACGGCCGATGTTGCGGGTGAGGTACTTCTCGTCGGTGACGCCGAAGGTGATCGGCCACTTGCCGTTGCCGTACGCGAACGGGCCGGTCATCACCTGTCCGTCGCTCTGCCGCCCGTTGCCGCCCATGAAATCCGCCGACCACAGCGCGGACGACTCCTCGTTGTCGACCGTCCAGTCCCAGTAGGGCACGGTGACGGACGGGTCGATCAGCTGGAGGTCGCGCTCGAAGTACAGGACGAACTGCCGGTGCCAGGGGAAGAACGTCGGTGCCATGTGGGCGACGCGCAGGCCGTTCTCGCCGTCCGAGGTGAAGTACTGCGCGTGCGTGCGGACGTACTTCTCGTAGCGGCCGGAGCGCTTGAGTTCGAGGACCGCCTCGACGAAGCGGGTGCGCTGGCTGCTGGTCAGATTGCGCTGGTTCTTGCGGGTGTTCACCGGTGGCGCCCCGATCGGTGGTGGTACGCGGGTCAGTGGTGGTGCAGCTGTGCGAAGGCCGCGGACAGCTTCGCCCGGCCGATGGCGTCGACCGCCGCCCGCGCGGTGGCCAGCGGCGTCGTGTACGGCTGGTAGTGGTTGGCGGTGCTGATCCAGCTGCCGTCGGCCCGGCGCATGACGGGCAGCGCCTCCCCGTCGACGGTGATGGCCATGCCGTCCTCGCCGGGGTCGGTGAAGCCCTGGATCCGCCGGCCGCGGTAGACCTCGTCGAAGAGCGCGGCGGCCTGCACGGGCCGTGCCTCGACGTCGCCGCCGCTGCCGTCGGCGCCCGAGGGTCCCCCGGCGGCGACGGCCCCTGACGGCTGACCTGCCGTCAGCATCGGGTGCAGGGCCGCCACGGTGCCGGCCACGGCGGCGGCGGACGTCACGCCGGACGTGATCACCCGCCGGCGGGTGACGGCGGGGCGCGCGGACGTCCGGCCGGCCCTGCGTCCTGCGTCGGTCTCGCTCACGACCGACTCCTCTCGTCTGTTTCGTTTACTTTGTCTGCTTCATCTGCTTCGTCTGCTTCAACCGTTTCATGCGTTGCGCATGACTCCTTCGCCTGTCCACGCCCCCGCCCGCTCGTGTCCGGTCGGCTGCCGGGCCATCATGCAGAGGCGGCGGCGGAGAACAGCGGATTATCGGTTTATGCGTGCCGGAAGTTCATCCGGGCGAGTGACGCGACGGCGGGATTCGCACGCGTATGCCAAGGGCATATCGACGATACGCCGGAATTCACCGCTCGGAGGAGATTGAAAATGCGCACAACGGAACTGACGCCGCGTTCGGGCTACTCCTGGGCCCCGAGTTACCCGTCATACGTTATGACTTGCCGGAAAGGGAACACTCTTCCCGTCGTTTCCGACGAGCAAGGAGTGACGGGCCATGGCCGAGCGGTGCCGGTGGATCACGGGAGCGGGGGCCGGCGTCGCGACGGCGGCTCTGCTGGCGGGCCTGGCGGCGGGCGCCCTCGGCTCCGCCGCCGCGAGCAAAGACGCCTCGGCGGCGAACGGCGGGAGGGGCGGCGGGGCGAGGTCCGGGGGGCTGGTCTTCCCCTATCTCGGCGTCTTCACCGACTCCGGTGCGGAAGGGGTCGCGAATCTGGCGGGCTTTCAGGAGTGGCTGGGCGGCACGCCGGTCCGGGTCGGCCACACCTACCTGGCCGGGGGCAGCTGGGAAGACATCGAGGGCCCCCAGGATCTGCTCCAGCCCTGGGCCGAGTGGCGGCGGGCCGAGCCGGATCGGCTGTTCGTGCTCAACGTGCCGATGCAGGCGGGCAACGAGGAGCCCACCTCGGACGCCCGCGTCCGCGACCTGCTCCGGCAGGGTGCGGGAGGCGCCTTCGACGAGCACTTCGGCGTCCTCGCCCGGCATCTGGTCGAGCTGGGCGTGCCGGACACGGTGATCGTGCTCGGCTGGGAGATGAACGGCACGACGTACGCCCACCGCTGCGGCCCCGACCCGGAGAGCTGGCAGGCGTACTGGCGGCGGATCGTCGGGGCGATGCGCGCCGTGCCGGGCCAGAAGTTCCGCTTCGACTTCGCCCCCACCCGCGGCGCGGACGCCGTCCCGTGGACGGAGTGCTATCCCGGCGACGACACGGTGGACGTCATCGGCATGGACGCCTACGACCAGCCACCGGGCGAGTCGTTCGACCGTCAGGTCAGCGAGCCGTACGGGCTCCAGGCGCAGGTGGACTTCGCGGCGCTGCACGGCAAGGCGGTCTCCTACCCGGAGTGGGGCCTGTTCCGGAACGGCGACGACCCCGCGTACATCGAGCAGATGCTGCAGTGGATGAGCGACCACCACGCCCTCTACCAGACCATCACCGACTACTGCCCGCACGGCGTGTGGCAGTGCACCGCCAACCCGGAGTCGTCGAAGGTCTTCCGGGAGCTGCTGTCCGCCCCTGCGTCCGGGAGCGGCACGCCCTCGCCAGGGCGGGCCACGGACACGAGCCAGGCGCCGGGCACTCCTGCGCCGGGCACCTCCACCACGCCGGTGCCGTCGGGTGCGGCCCCTGAGTCGTCGGGCACGGCGTCCGCGCCGGCTGCGGCGCGGAGGGCGGCCCCCGCGCGCGGGGGCCTCACGCCGGGCGGGAACGGGGGGCCGCGTGCAGCCGCTCCCGTACCGAGCCCGTCGGCGGCGCCGAAAGGCTGAGGCGGCGCGGGCCGCGTCAGGCCCCCGGACGGAGGCGGACGCGCAGTCCGTGCAGGCGAGCACGCCACGTGCGCAGGGCGGGCAGCCGGGCGGCCGCCGCGCGGCTCAGCCGTGTGCGGATGACGGCGAGCGCGTAGCGGGCGTGGAGCACGGGGCCGAGCGGGCGGCTCGCGAGCAGCAGCCGCTCGTTCGCGACGTGTTCGGGCCGCCAGTGGAACTTGTGCGGCTCCGCGCCCCGCATCAGGCTCAGCACCGGCCGTCCCGCGCCCGCCGCGTGCTGCACGCCGTGCCGCATCAGCAGCGTCGTGACGTCGACCTTGGTGCCGCGCAGCGCGGGGTCGGCGCCGTAGAGATAGCCGCCGGCGAGGGTGGGGGAGAGCACGGTGAGGTTCGCGGCCACCAGGCGGCCGCCGACGCGGAATTCGGCGACCGCCGCCTCGCCGCCCGCGACCATCGCCGTGGCCGCGCGCGTCAGGTGCGCGGCGAAGCGCGGCCGCAGGTGCTCCGGCGTCACCCCGCGGCCCCGCCACTGCGCACGGTGCAGCCGCAGCATGGCCGCCACGGCGTCCGGCACCTCGTGCGCGGCGGCCTCGTGCACGGTCACGCCGGCCGCGTCCAGCTTGCGCAGGTTCGCACGGATGCGCTGCCCTCGCGAGCTGCCCACCCGTGCGATCAGCTCCTCCATCGGCAGCCCCGGCAGCTCCAGGCACACCGACCCCGCCGCCCGCCGCCGCGGCCCGCGCCACGCGTCGTACACCGCGAAAGCCGCCGCCCCCGGCCGTACTTCCCGCAGGTCGACGACCGCCCCCCGGGCCACCGCGCGAATCCCCCCGGCGAGCGCGCGGGCCACCGCCTCCGGTGTCGTGCCCGCCACCCCGTCCGCGGCGACCAGCACGTCGACGTAGTCCGTGATGCCCCCGCCGAGCGCCACCACGACCGGCCCCGGCCGGTAGGTCCGCATCAGCGGTGCCGCGCCCACCAGCACCCCCGCACTGCGCACCAGCACGATCCTGAGCCGGTCCCGCCGCCCCGCGTAGGCCAGCCACCACGAGTGCAGCCACCCGTGCCCCTGAAAGCCCGTCACTCCCGCGCACCGTGCCCACAACTCCCCCCACTCCCCCGCGAGCCGCCCGAACTCCCCGCTCTCCCGGCACACGCTGACCACGAGCGGCCCCGCGGCCCCTCCCGCCGGGACGTGCACGGACCGCGACGGCCCGGCGGTGCCCGGCGGGGGCGGGGCGGAGGACGGCAGCGGGAACTCGCGGGGAACCGTCCCGGGCACGGGGTCTGTCTGCGGCGCGGGACCGGCTGCCGCGCCACCCGGCGTCGGGCCCGGCGGGATCACGCGGGTTCCCGGACGGAAGGGGCGGGGACGGCCGCGGCCGGGTCGGCCGTGTCCTGGGCGCGGCGCGCGGCCGGGCGGACCAGCAGCGCCAGGGCGCCCAGCAGGCCGCCCGCGCTGCCGCCGACCGCCGCCGACAGGGCCGCGGACGGGGAGGACGGCGCGCCCGGCGCCGAGGCCGGTGCGAAGAGCAGCAGCCTGACGCCCGTGCCGGACGTGTCCCGGTTGCCGGCCGCGGCGAGCGACGCGGCCACGGCGTTGGCGTAACGCGCGGCCGCCGCGCCGGTCGACGCCGTTCCCGTCACGGAGATCATCGGCGCGTCCGGCGAGGTCTGCGACGCCACGTGCCCGCGCAGCCGCTCCGCGGACGTGCCCGCCGCGGCCTGCGCGCCCGCGAGCACCGCCGTGCCGGTCACCACCCGGCCGTAGGCCTGCGCGAATCCCAGCGCCGCCGGCGCGTCGGCGTGCTGCGACACGACCATCACGTAGCTGGTCGCGGCGTACTGCGGGGTCGCGGCGACGCCCCAGCCCAGACCCGCGAGCATGCCGCAGCCGATGCCCAGCGGCAGCGCGGCCCACCGCGCCGCCCTCGGGAGTGCCCTCATACAGAAGCTCGTTTCTTCCGGGCGGACCCGAGCGCCGCGGCGTACAACGCCAGGACGCGGTCCGCGGTGTTGGCGATGTGGTAGTGCGCGACGGCTGCGGGCACGGCCAGACGCACCGGCCCCGCCCGGCGCTGCCGCCCGATGGCCTCGGCGATCTCCTCCGCCGAACCGCCCGTCCGGCTCGCACCGGGCGCGTCCCGCGGTGGCAGGTCCTCGATCGCCGGGCAGGCCGCGTAGAGCACCGGGAGCCCCGCCGCCAGGGCCTCCACGGCCGCGAGCCCGAAGGCCTCCTCGGCGCTCGGCGACACGAAGAGGTCCGCGGCGGCCAGCACTCCGGGGACGCCGGGCCCGCCGCCGTCCCGGGGGTCGCCGACGATCCGGACCCGGTCCGCGGCCCCCGTCTCCACGGCGGTCCGCAGCACCCGGTCGCGCTCCGGACCCGTACCGGCCAGCAGCAGATACGTGCCGGGGTTCGCCGCCACCGCCCGCACCAGCAGCTCGAACCGCTTGCCCGGCACGAGGCGGCCCACGCCCGCGACGACGTAGTCCGCCCTGTCCAGGCCGAGGCTCCGCCGCACGGCCGCCCGCACGGCGGGGTCGAAGCGGAAGCGCTCCGGGTCGATGCCGTTGGGCACCACGTGGATGCGCTGCTCCGGCACGCCCCACGCCCGCAGCCGCCCTGCGACGGTCGCGGACACGGCGGCGGTCCCCGACCCCAGGCGCTCGGTCGCCCGGTACAGCGCCCGCGTACCGGCGCTGAGCGGCCGGCCCTCGATCTGCGAGGCGCCCAGTGAGTGCTCGGTCGCCACGACCGCGCGCACGCCCGCCAGACGGGCCGCGATCCGCCCGTAGACGCACGCGCGGTACAGATGCGTGTGGACGACGTCGAAGCGCCCCGCCCGGATCAGCCGCACGAGCCGCGGCAGCGCGGCGAGGTCGCGATTGCCGCGCATCCCCAGGTCGGTGACCTCGAACCCGTCGGCCCTGATCCCGTCGGCCACGGCCCCCGCGTTCGTCAGGGCGACGACCCGCGCCTGCGCCACCTCGGCGGCCGTCTGCCGGAGCAACAGCCTGAGCTGCTGCTCCGCCCCGCCCACCCCGAGCCCGGTGATGACGTGCAGCACCTTCACCCCCTCACCCCCGCGGCGAACCCCCCGGGCACGGGACACCGCGCGCCCGGCCCTCCACCGCCGGAAGGTGCCGCAACATCCGCCGCGCCGTCAGGAGCGGCCGCCGTCGACGCCGGGCCCGTCCGGGGCGCGGGAGGCGGCGCGGGCGGCCCGGAGGGACAGCCGCCCCGCCACGCGGCAGCGGACGGCGTCCCCTGCCCCGGCGCACGATGCGCCGCCCTCCGTGCGAGGCGAGCCGCCGACCGCGGGCCGGGCGCCCTTCCCCGCACCCGGCGGGGGCTACGCACGGGCCCCCGCCCCCCGGCGGAGGGCGGAGCGGGCCGCGGGCATGCGGTGGAGGAGGCCCTTCGCCAGAAGCCGCCCGGCGTGGTCGCGCTCGCCGACGTAGGCACGCGGCAGGGCGTGAGGACCCGTCAGCCCGGCGGGCGGCGTCACCGCGCAGGCGTAGGCGTAGCCGGCGGAGCGCACCGCCGCCACCGCCCGCGCGTCGACGGCCCCGTACGGGTAGCAGAAGCCGGCCGGGGGCTCCCCGGTGAGCTCCCCGAGGAGCCGCCTGCTCTCGGCGGTCTCGGCCGCGAGCACGGCCTGCGCGCAGGCGGTGAGGTCGGTGTGGAGCAGCCCGTGCGAGCCGATCTCCATCCCGGCGTCCGCGGCGGCGCGGATTCCGTCCGCGCCGAGCAGCGCCCTGCGCGGCCCCTCCGCGTCCCAGGCGTTGTCGCCGCCGAGCCGCCCGGGCAGCACGAAGACGGTGGCCCGGTGCCCGTACGCCCGCAGGAGCGGCACGGCGCCGGTGAGGAAGTCCGCGTAGCCGTCGTCGAAGGTGAGCCCGACCAGGCCGCGCCCGCGGCCCTCCGCGCGGGCGCGCAGGAGTTCGCCCACGCCGACACCGGTGAGCCCGGCCCGGCGCAGCCAGCCGAGGTGCGCGGCGAGCCGCCGCGGGCTGACGGTGACGCGGTAGGGGTCCTCGCCGCCGGCGGCGACGGAGTGGTACATCAGCACCCACGGCGCCGGTGCGGAGGCGTCATACGGCATGGGTCAGGCTCCTGAGGGGCGCGCCGGCCGCGGCGGCCGCGGCGGCGAAGACGAGCGGGACGGTGAGGCAGCAGACGCCCGCACCGGCGGCGGCCGGCCCGGGCAGCAGCCGCACGGTGCACCACCCGGCACCGGCGGCCACGGCGGCGGCGAGGACGTACCGGGCCACGGCCGCCGCGAGCGCGCCCGCCCGGACGGGCACGGCCCGCGCGGGCAGCCCGCGCAGCAGCAGCGCCGCGGTGACACTGATCCCGGCGGCGTTGCCCGCGGCGATCCCGTACACGCCCCAGGCCCCGACGGCGGCGGCGTCCGCGGCGACCGTGACGCCGAGCCCCGCGGCCATCGCCGCGAGGGGGAACCACGTGGGCCGGGCGGCGGAGAAGTACGGGCGGACGAGCGCGCCGACGAGGCTCTGACCGAGCAGCCCGAGCGCGTAGACGCGCATGACGGCGGCGGTCGCGGCGGTGTCCCCCGCACCGAAGGCGCCGCGCTGGAAGAGCACCCCGACGATCTGCGGCGCGCACGCGACGACGTACGCGGTGCCGACCAGGACGACGACGCACGCGAGCGCCAGGTCCCGCTCGACGCGCCGCCGCGCTCCCTCCCGGTCCCCGGCGGCGAGCGCGCGGGCGACGACGGGGAAGGTCACCGTGCAGACCATGAGGGAGAGCGCCATCGGCAGCTGGGCCACCTTCTGTGCGTAGTTGAGGTGCGAGATGGCGCCGGCGGGCAGTCCGGCGGCGAAGTACCGCTCGGCGAGCACCTGCGCCTGCCGGCTGACGGCGAAGACGACCACCGGCGCGACGAGCCCCACCGCCGGGCCGACACTCCCGCCGCGCGCCACGCGGTGCCGCCGCCGGTGCCGGCGGCCCGTACGCGCGCTGCCGGCCGGGTCCGCGGCTCCGCCCGCCGGCACGGCGGGGCGCCCGGCCGCCTCCGCGCCGGCACCGCGCTCCCGCACCACCCGCAGGAACGCCGGCAGTTGCACCAGCACCATGAGGACCCCGCCGACCGCGACGCCCAGCGCCGCGGCCCGCACGCCGAGCGGGCCGTGGAGGGCCAGCAGGGTGCCGACGACGCCCGCGTTGAAGGCCACGTAGATCGCCGCCGGCGGCAGGAAGCGGTGGTGGGCGCGGAGGGCGGCGCTCAGGTAGCCGGCCAGGCCGTAGGCGAGGACGGTGGTGGCGGTCAGCCGGGTGCACGCGGCGGCGAGTCCGGGATCGGGCAGGCCCGGGGCGACGAGGCGTACGACGAGCGGGGCCGCGGCGTACAGCCCGGCCGTGACGGCGGCGAGCAGGGCGGCAAGACGCGGCAGTGTGCCGCGGATGAGGGCGGCCGTACCGCCCCTGGCGAGGGCCGCGCTGAAGGCGGGCACGAGCAGCAGGGCCATCGCGTCCTCGATGAGGACGGTCGCGGCGAGTTCCGGCACGGTCCAGGCGACGAGGAAGGCGTCGCTCCCCGTCCCCGCCCCGAAGAACCGCGCGACGGCCTGGTCCCGCACCAGCCCGAGCACCGACCCGGCGACGCTCAGTCCCGCGGTGAGCGCCGCGGCCCGCGCCACGAACCCCCGCGCCCCGCGCGGGGCCTCCCCCGGCGCCCGTACCTCCTCCCGGGCGCCGTCCGGCGCCCCCGCGCCCACGGCGGCGAGGGGCAGCGCAGGCGGCGGGCCGGGCGGCTCCGCCGCGGTGCCCCCGCCCACGGCGGCCGCCGGTGCGGCGCCCGCACGTTCCGCCACGGGCTCGCGGCCGCCCCGCAGGCGGCTCAGCGCCCGGGCCGGGGCGGCGGCGAGGGCGCGTCCCGGCCCGGCGCGCAGCGGCGCGCTCACGGCTCGCCCCCGGTGGGGCCCGCGTGGAGGGCCCACCACGCGGCGAGGCCCAGCAGCACGGCGGTCGCGGCGGTGGAGGGGCCGCCGATGTCGGCGTAGCCGAAGTCCGCGCACTGCCACAGCAGCAGGCCCGTCGCGCCGAGGCCGGCGCCGCGCGCCGCTGCGGGCGCGGCGCGCAGCCGGCGCAGGCCGAGGACGAGCAGCGCGGCCCAGCCGCCGGCCAGCAGGGTGCAGCCGAGCAGGCCCTGCTCGCTGAGGACGAGCAGGTACATGTTGTGCGGGGAGAGCAGGGGTTCACGCGCGAAGCCCTGCCCCGCGCCCCCGGTGTCGCTCGCGGAGGACAGGCTCAGTCCCGCGTGCCCGTCGCGCTCCGCGGGGAAGCGTTTGAGGCCGACGCCCGTCAGCGGGTGCTCGCGCCACATGCCGAGGGCGGCGGACCAGAGGGTGTAGCGGTCGCTGACCGAGGAGTCGGGCGCGGCGGTGACCTCGGTGATGCTGGCGGCCCGCGCGCCGATCACCTGGGACCCGGCGCCGAATCCGCCCACCAGGACGATGCCGGCCGCCACGGCGGCCGCGAGCGCGGCCAGGGCGCGCAGCACCTGCCGCCGCCCGGCGAGCGGGACCGTCACGGCGCACGCGAGAGCCGTGGCGATCCACGTACCGCGGCTGAAGGACACCGCGAGCGGGACGGCGAGGAACGCGGCACAGCACGCCGCCGCGGCCCGCGGCCACCTCGGGGTGCCGGGCGGGGGCGCGGCAAGGGCGTAGCCGAGGGCGACGACGAGGCCGTACGCGACGACCGTGGCCATCCCCATGACGTCGGAGGGGCCGAAGGTGCCGACCGCGCGGATGTCCCGGCCCGTGTACGAGGCGCCGTTCCCCGTCGCGTACTGCCACGTGCCGACCGCGCCCTGCACAAGGGCGAGCAGCACCACCGCCCCGGCGACGACGCCGAAGTCCCGCCGGTCGCGCAGCAGCACCACCACTGCCGCGGGCACGGCCACGAAGACCTGCACATAGCGCAGGAATCCGATGAGCGCCGCACCCGGGTCGGGCGACGTCACGGCGGCGACGGCACACCCGACCACCGGCGCCCCCAGCACCCATGCGGCGGCGGGCGTCAGCGGCCGGGCCCGGTCCCGAAGGCACCGCACCGCGGCCGTGAGGACGAGCACGGCGGACGCGGCGTCCGCGGGCGTGACCTTGCCGGAGGCGCTCACGTCCCCCGCGGCCACCGGCAGGGCCAGCAGCAGCACCGTGGCCAGCACGGGCACGAGCGGCGCGTAGCGGCGCAGCAGGGGCGCCGCCCGCCGGCCTGCGGAGGGCACGCCGAAGACGGCGGTGAGGGTCACGGCGCCCCACCCCGGCCGTGGGCCCGGGGCCCGGTCCTGAGGGCCCTGACTGCCCGGAGTGCCCCGGCTGCCCTGACCGCGCACGGCCGCGCAGGACGCCGCGGGAGGGGCGGGAGCGGTACGTTCACGGCACCTCAGCTCCCCGCGTGGCGGAACACGGTGACGGCGGTGCGCAGCAGGATCGTCACGTCCTGCCAGAGCGTCCAGCTGTCGATGTAGTGGTTGTCCAGGCGCGCCCGGTCGGCGATGGAGGTGTCCCCGCGCAGCCCGTGCACCTGCGCGAGCCCGGTGATGCCCGCGGGCATCCGGTGCCGGTCGGCGTATCCCGGCAGGGTCCGGCTGAACTGCGCCACATAGTGCGGGCGTTCCGGACGCGGCCCGACCAGGCTCATGTCGCCGCGCAGGACGTTCCAGAGCTGGGGGAGCTCGTCGAGGGAGGTACGGCGCAGCAACCGGCCCGCGCGGCTCATGCGCCGGTCGCCCGCGACGCTCCACAGCGTCGCCGACTCGCGCTCGTCGGCGGGGCGCAGGGTGCGGAATTTGAGCAGGGTGAAGGGCCGCCCGTGCAGCCCGATCCGCTCCTGCCGGAAGATCACACCGGGGCCGTCCGCGAGCCGTACGGTCAGCGCGCAGACGCCGAACACCGGTGCCAGGAACAGCAGCGCGGCCGCGGCGACGAGCGCGTCCAGCGCCCGCTTGGCGCACCGCGCCGTGCGCCCGGACGTGGGCGGGTACGGATCGAGGCGCCGGCACGCGTAGCCCCACAGGTGCCCGCCGGCGGACGTCCCCCGCCCGTACGGAAGGGCGCCGTCCGCCCCCTCCAGCCGCCACAGCACGCACCCTTGTGCGGCCAGCAGCCGCGCCGTGGCAATGGTGCGGGCGTCGGGCGCGGGCGGTCCGGTCACGACGGCGTGCCGCACGGCGTTCTGGATCACCGCCCGCGTCACCTCCCCCGGCGACGGCAGTACCGGCAGCACCGGCGGCGGCAGGTGCGGCGCCTGCTGGACGGGTACGCCCGCGGCCGCCGCCGGTTCCGGTTCGGGCGGCGCGGACCGCACGGGTACGGGTGCGGCGAGGCCCACCGGGCGCATGCCGTACTCCGGGCGGGCGTGCAGGACCGCGGCGACACGCCCCGCCGAAGCCGCGTCCGCCGCGACGACAAGGGTCGAGGCGGGCCGCCTGCGGGCCGCGCGGCGCCGCGTGCCGTAGACCGCGGCCCGCAGCGTGCCCGCGACGGTCACGGTCACCCCCACGGCCGCCACCAGCGCCGCCCGGCCGGGCGCGCCCGGCGCCGCGAGGGCGGCGAACAGGACCCAGGCCAGCATCGCGCGGAGGGCCAGGCCGGGCAGTTCGGCGAAGGCCCCCGGCGCGAGGCCCGGCCGGTAGAGCCCGGCCCGCTGCTGCGCGACCAGCAGGCAGCCCGCGACGACCCCGCAGGCCAGCGCCGCCCGCGGTGGTGCGAGGGCCATGACGCCGGAGACGGCCCCGGCGCAGTCCGCGGCGGCCAGCACCACGCCGATCCGCTCTCGCGCCGCCCGGTGCCGCGGCCGTCCGGCGTCCCGCCGTACGGTTCCGCCCCCGTACCCGCCGTGCCTGCGGGGGACGGCAGGCGCGGGCGCCGTACCGCCCACGCCGTGCGGCTCGTCCTGCCGCGCCGGTCCGTGGCGCCCGGCAGCGGCTGCCGTGTCCCCGCCCGCCGCCCGCGCCGGACCCGGCGCGGGCAGACCGGCGCCCGCCCCGTCGCAGGCCCGCACGGCCGCCGCCGGAGAGCCCGTGTCCGCCCGCTCCGTACCCTCCGCCTCCGGGCGCGCGGGCGCCGCGGGCCCGGCGCCCGCGTCGCACGGCCGGGCGTCCCGCACGTCCGTCCCCGGGCCGGGGTGGGGACCGCCGTCCCCGGGCGTCCCGGGGGACTCCGGGTCCCCGGGGCCGTGCAGGCGTGCGGCGGGGACCGCGCTGCCCTCCCCGGCGTCCGGTTCGGCCGCGGGGGTGGGGACGGGTTCGGGGATCACCGCGGCAGCTGCCGCGGGCGGGCGGTGCGGGGGAGCCGGAGCACGTCCTGGTAGAGCGCCGTGACGGCCGCGGCGGTACGGGCCGCGTCGTGGTGGGCGCGCGCGTGCGCGAGGGCACGCAGCGACGCGGCGGTGCGCAGCGGCCGGTCGGCGAGCAGCCTCAGCAGCGCCGCCGCGAGCGCGGCCGGGTCGCCCACCGGGACGACGCAGCCGTCCCGGTCCTGCGGGTGCAGGGACTCGCGGGCGCCGCTGACGCCGGTGGTGACCACCGGCCGCCCGCAGGCCATCGCCTCCAGCGGGGCCAGCGCCATGCCCTCCCAGCGGGACGGCAGCACCACCACGTCCGCGGCCTGGTACCACGGCACGGTGTCGCGGGCGGCGCCCGCGAGCAGGACTCCGGGCGGCGCGCCCGCGAGCAGCCGCGGCCGGTCGGGCCCGTCGCCGACCAGGACGAGCCGCGCCCCGGGCAGCGCCGCGGCGACCGCGGGCCACGCCCGCAGCAGCACGTCCTGACCCTTCTGCGGGCACAGCCGCCCGACGCACACCACGAGCGGCGTCCCGGGCCCGGCGTCAGAGAGCGCGGGCAGGGTGGCACGTACGGCCGCGGGATCGACGGCGGGGACGAAGCGGGTGAGGTCGACGCCGTTGCGCACGACCGCCCAGCGGGCCCGCACGCCCGCGGCCAGGCCCGCGCGGCGTTCGTCGTCGCTGACGCACAGCACGCGCTCCGCCCAGCGCGCGGCGTGGCGCTCCCAGGCGCGTGCCGCGCGGGCGGTGGGGCCGCCGACCGCGTCGAAGGACCACGCGTGCGGCTGGAAGACGGTGGGCAGCGCACCGCGTACGGCGAGCCGGCCGGCCAGCCCCGCCTTGGCGCTGTGCAGGTGCACGAGGTCGGGCCGTACGTGGCGCACCACGCGTGCCGCGGCCGCGACCTCGCGCCCCAGCCACGGGCCGGGGGCCCGCCGGGCGTCCCAGCGCACGACCCGCGCGCCCGCGCGCTCCGCGGCGACGGCGAGCGTCTCGGGCGCGAAGGAGGATCCGGCGGGGAGGCGGCCGGGGAACGCGGCCCCCGCGGGGCCGGACGGTGCGTGCTCCGGGACGCGGGCCGTGCCAGGCCCCTCCGCCGCCGGGCATGCGACGACGGCGGCGGCCCCCTCCCGTACCTGCGCGCGGATCAGGTCCGCGACCACACGGGCCACCCCGCCCTCGACCGGCTGGACCACATGCAGCACCGTCAGGCCGGCGAGTCCGTCCAGATGTTGCGGCATCGCGCGCCGTTCTCCCTCTACGAGCCCGTCAAATCCCGCCACTCGGTTCCGCGGGCCGCCGCGTGACCCGTGCCCTTTCGTGTGCACGAATACCGGACCGGTCGCGTCATCGCCGGAAACACCGGGAGCCCCGGAAACACCGGAAACAGAAATGCACGGTCGCAGACAGTGCGTCGAAAATCACGCAAGCCGCGCGAACGAGGGCATGGTCGTGACTTCTTACGACCATCACACCGCACGCCCCGCAATGCGGCACGGACCGCCTCCGGCCCTACCGGGGCGCCGCATTGACGTGGCGTCAACGCAGTAACCGGGCTCTCACCCCCGCACCTGATGACGTCCGCGCGCCACGCCGGGCGCTATCCATTCGGGTGAAACGTCATTACTAATCGCGAGCCGCGGGGTTGGGCAGTGCGACCCGTCTTCCGGGGCACACCACTCCAGTTCGCAAAGGATCCACCGTGATCAAGAAGTTCTTCGCCACGGCTGCCGTGGCCGCCTCCGTCGCGGGCATCTCGGCCGCGGTCGCCGCCCCGCAGGCGATGGCCCTGGGCAACGACAACGGCACCACCACCGTCAACGGCAACGGTGCCGAGCAGAACTACGGCAACACCTACACCAGCGGCTACATGAGCCCGTCCTTCGCGCTGATCCAGGGCTCGCTCAACAAGCCCTGCATCGGCCTGCCGCTGAAGGCCAACGCCGGCTCGCTGATCGGCGTCGTGCCGATCACCGTCCAGGACCTCAACGTCCTGACCTCCCCGCAGAACCAGCAGTGCGTCGAGAACTCCACCCAGTCGCAGGGCGACGAGCCGCTCTCGCACATCCTGGACAACATCCCGGTCCTGTCCGGGAACGGCGCGGCCAACGGCTGAGGACGGCGCCGGGAAGGCCCCCGGGGGCCCCGTCGCGCGGCTCCGGCCACCGGTGCGGAACCGGCGGCCGGAGCCGTTCCTTCTCCTTCCGCATTCACCTCCTGAATGTCAAATCCGCCCTCCATTCGAGTGGTTGATGGCCTCAGGAGAAGCAGGAGGAGTCACCTGGCGGCATCAATGCTCGTTGACCGATCGGCGCGGTGCGCACGGGCCCGTCATCCGGGACCGGCCGGCACGAAATCCGTGGCGGCGCTCCATCCGCAGGCGCCGGAAAAATAGAGGAGTAGAAACGTGAAGAAGCTCACCAAGGCAGCGGCCTTCGCCGCGGGCACCGTCATGGCCATGGGTGTCGCCAGCCCGGCCTTCGCCAGCTCCGGCGCGCTCGGCGGCGCCGCCCACTCCCCGGGCGTGCTCTCCGGCAACCTGATCCAGGTCCCGGTCCACGTCCCGGTGAACGTGTGCGGCAACACCATCAACGTCATCGGCCTGCTCAACCCGGCCTTCGGCAACGTCTGCGAGAACAACGGCTGACGACGGCCGTACGCCGATCGACACCGACGGCCGGGCCCCCCGCGCCGGCCGGCAAGGAGCCGCCCCGGGCCGAGCGCGCAGCGCACTCCGGGGCGGTCCGTCATCTGCACCACCATTTGCACGAGCGGAGAAACAGTCCATGCGACGACAGATTCTGAACCGGGGTCTGCTCACCGTTGCTGCGGCAAGCAGCATCCTCGCGGTGACGGGAGGTTACGCGCACGCGGACTCCGCGGCGCAGGGCGGGCAGAACGCGCCCCGCCACTCGGCCGACGACCTGTCGCAGCAGGACGAGGGCGCGACGTCCCCGTCCTCCGCCGCCCCCTCGCACACGGACGCCGCGGCGATCGCGGCGGCCGCGAACGAGGCGGCGACCGGCGGCGGCGCGACGGCGCAGGGCGACGCGGAAGGCTCGCCGGGAGTGCTGTCCGGCAACAGCGTGAGCGTTCCCGTCGACGTGCCGGTGAACGCGTGCGGGAATTCCGTGGACGTCGTCGGGCTGCTGAACCCCTCGTTCGGCAACTCGTGCGCGAACGGGACGCCCGCACAGCAGGTGGTGCCGCCGCAGCGGACGCAGCCACCCGCCGTCACCCCGCAGGCCCCGGCGCCCGAGGTGCACACGCAGCTCGCGGAGACGGGCTCGTCGGGCGGCGTGACGGGGGCCGCGGCCGGCGCCGGCGCGATCCTGCTGCTCGGCGGAACGATGGTCTACCGGCGTTCCGCGCGAGCCGCGCGCATCCGCCGCACCTACTCCTGAGCGACGGCCGCCGCCGTCCCGGGGCAGCACCCTGTTGGCGCACGCGCCGCGCGCACACGCGGGACGCCGGCGCCGCGCTCCATCGGGTGATTGTCGGCCGGCGACGCAGCACACAGTTTCCGTCGCGCTCCGTGATCGTTGTGCGTGATGACAGACATCCCGCGCTACCGAAAGGGTGGCAAGTGAAGTACTCGAAGGTCGCAGCGGTCCTGGCCGGTTCCGTGATGGCGGTCGGCGTGGGAGCTCCCGCGTTCGCCTCCACCACGGACACCGCCAACCCCGTCGACGCCCGCACCATGAGCACGATGCCCACCAGCATCAACGGCGGAATGGACCAGGCGTTCGCCGAGCAGCCGCTGCAGAAGGCCGCCGACAGCGCGAACCTCGACTCCACGACGCGCACCGTCGACGACGCGGGCGCCACCCTGCAGGGCAAGGCCCCGGCGACCGGCATGGTCGGCGACGCCACCGCGGCCACCAAGGACCTCGCCGGGTCCGACCTGCTGGCCAACGCCGTGCCCGGGGCCTCGCTGCTCGGCGGGCTGCCGCTGGCCGGCCTGCTGGGCGGCCTCGGCGGCTGACCCGGCCGCAGCCGCCGGTCCGACGCTCGATCCGCGGACCGGCGGGCCGTCAGGGCGACGGCGCGCCCGCTCCGCCATCGGAGTGAATCGCCGGAACCAAACCCTCCCTGAGCGGTTGATCAGATCGCTCAGACCTTCCACGAACCGTGCCACCGAGCACCGCAAAGGGACACACAATGATCAAGAAGATGCTCGCCGGAGCCGCCATCGCCGCTTCCGTCGCCGCCGTCGGCATGACCGCCGCCCCGGCCATGGCGCTCGGTGACGACCAGGGCACCACCACGGTCAACGGCAACGGCGCCGAGCAGAACTACGGCAACACCGTCACCAGCGGCACCCAGAGCCCGCAGGTCGGCCTGGTCCAGGGCAGCCTGAACAAGCCGTGCCTCGGCGTCCCGGTCAAGGCCAACGTCGGCTCCCTGATCGGCCTGATCCCGATCACCGTCCAGGACGTCAACGTCCTGACCTCGCCGCAGAACCAGCAGTGCACCGAGAACTCGACGCAGGCCCAGGGCGACGAGCCGCTGTCGCACATCGTCGACGACATCCCGGTCCTGTCCGGCAACGGCACCGCGAACGGCTGACACGTCCGCACCGCCACCGCGCGGTGCACCGAAGGGCCGCCGGCGACCTGCTCGCCGGCGGCCCTTCGCATGCCCGCGTACCGGCCCGCGGGGCACGGCCGGTGGCAGGAAAGGTGGGAAATCCGTCATTGCCGCCACCTGCGGCCCGCTGCCACGCTGAGGTGCGTGACCAGCCATGAGACCCCCGGCGGCGCTCCGGCCCATGATGTGCTCGTCGTGCTCTTCGACGGCGTTCAGAGCCTCGACGTGACCGGACCCGTCGAGGTCTTCACCGCCGCCTCGTCCCCGTCCGCCGCGGGCCGGACGCCCCGCCGCGCCGCGTACCGGATACGGACCGCGGCGCTGGGCGGCGGCCCGGTACGCACCAGCGCCGGACTGCGGCTGCTGCCCGACGAGGACCTGCGCACCGCCGCGCCGCCCGGCACCCTGCTGGTGCCCGGAGGGACCGGCACCCACCGGCCGGACCCGGAGACCGTCGCCCGTGTCGCGGCGCTCGCGCCGGACGCCGGGCGCGTGGTGTCGGTGTGCACGGGCGCGTTCCTGCTCGCCGAGGCGGGGCTGCTGCACGGCCGCCGGGCCACCACGCACTGGGCCTACTGCGCCACGCTCGCCCGCCGCTTCCCCGGCACCCGGGTGGATCCCGAGCCGATCTTCGTACGGGACGGGAAGTACGCCACGTCCGCGGGCGTCACCGCCGGGATCGATTTGGCGCTCGCCCTCGTCGAGGACGACCTCGGACGCGACGCGGCCCTCGCGGTCGCCCGCGGCCTGGTCGTCTTCCTGCGCAGGCCCGGCAGCCAGGCGCAGTTCAGCACGCAGCTGGCCGCGCAGCTCGCCGAACGGCACCCGCTGCGCGAGGTCCAGCGGTGGATCACGGAGCACCCGGAGGCGGATCTGTCCGTCGACGCGCTCGCCGCCCGCGCGGCGCTCTCCCCCCGGCAGTTCGCCCGCGCCTTCCGCGCGGAGGTCGGGGTCACCCCCGGGCAGTACGTCGACCGGGTGCGTATCGAAGCGGCCCGCCGGCTGCTGGAGGACACCTGCGACGGGATCGCCGAGGTCGCCCGCGCCGCGGGCTACGGCACCCCCGAGGCCATGCGCCGCGCCTTCGTCCGCACCCTCGCCACCCCGCCGGCCGAATACCGCCGGCGCTTCCACAGTGTCAGGAGCTGAACGTGCAGATAGTCGCCCCGCTCTACGAGGGTTTCACCGCGCTCGACGTCGTCGGACCGTACGAGGTCCTGTCCCGCCTGCCCGGGGCCGAGGTCGTGTTCGCCGCCGAACGGCCGGGGCCCGTACGCACCGACATGGGCCTGTCCCTCGTGGCGGAGCGGGCGCTCGCCGAGGTCACGGCGCCGGACGTGGTGCTCGTGCCCGGCGGGCCGGGCACGCAGGCGGCACTCGGCGACAGCGCGCTCCTCGACTGGCTGCGGGCGGTGGACCCCGGGACGACCTGGACGACGTCGGTGTGCTCGGGCTCCCTGCTGCTCGCCGCCGCCGGACTGCTCACCGGCCGGCGGGCGGCCTGCCACTGGCTCGCGCTCGAACACCTGCCGCTCTTCGGGGCGGTGCCCAGTGAGGAGCGGATCGTCTTCGAGGGGAAGTACGCGACGGCGGCGGGCGTGTCGGCCGGGATCGACCTCGCCCTCACCCTCGCCGGCCGCGTCGCCGGCGACGCGGTCGCCCAGGCGATCCAGCTCGTCGTCGAATACGCCCCGGAACCCCCGTACACCACGGGCTCGGTGGCCACCTCGCCGCCGTCCCTCGTCAGCGCCCTCCGCGCCTCGAACCTGCGCGTCCCGCCGCTCTGACGTCCCTGCGCGGGGCCGGGGGCCCGCGCAGGCCGCGGGGAGGCACCGGGGCGCGAAGGGCCACCCGCCCCGGCGGGAAGGCCTCACCGCCCCGCCCGGCGGGCTGTAAGGAGGGTGTAACCCCGGGCGGCCCACGGAGTGATCCCCGCGAAATCGGCCGCGCCTAGCGTGTCGCTGGCGCGGCCGCGGCGGCCGCGGGTGGGAGGGACCCGCAGGTGACCACGACGGTGCGTACAGCGTGCTCGTACTGCGGCGTCGGATGCGGGCTGCTGCTGGACGTGGGAACGGGCCCGGACGGCCGCCGTACCGTCCTGAGGGCCCGCGGCGACGCCTCGCACCCGGCGAACCACGGCCGTCTGTGCACGAAGGGCGCGACGACCGCGGACATGCTCGCGGCCCCCGGCCGCCTGACGACCGCCCTGACGAGGGCCGAGCGCGGCGCCGAGCCCGTCCCCTCGCCCACCGCGCAGGCGATCGCGGAGACCGGCCGCCGCCTGCGCGCGATCGTCGACGAGCACGGCCCGGACGCCGTGGCGCTGTACGTCTCGGGCCAGCTCAGCCTGGAGGCCCAGTACCTGGCGAACAAGCTCGCCAAGGGCTTCCTGCGCACCAACCAGATCGAGTCCAATTCCCGGCTGTGCATGGCGAGCGCGGGCAGCGGCTACAAGCTGTCGCTGGGCGCGGACGGCCCGCCCGGCTCGTACGAGGACCTGGACAGTGCCGATGTCTTCCTCGTCATCGGCTCGAACATGGCCGACTGCCACCCGATCCTCTTCCTGCGCATGATGGACCGGGTCAAGCAGGGCGCGAAGCTCGTCGTCGTGGACCCGCGGCGCACCGCGACCGCCGCGAAGGCGGATCTCCACCTCCAGCTGCGCCCCGGTACCGACCTCGCGCTGCTCAACGGCCTGCTGCACCTGCTGCACGCCGACGGCGCCACCGACCCGGATTTCATCGCGCGCTGGACCGAGGGCTGGGAGGCGATGCCGGACTTCCTCGCGGACTACGCACCGCCGCAGGTCGCAGAAACGACCGGCCTGGCGGAGCAGGACATCCGCCGCGCCGCGGAGCTGATCGGCGGAGCCGCCAACTGGGTGAGCTGCTGGACGATGGGCCTGAACCAGTCCACGCACGGCACGTGGAACACCAACGCCCTGATCAACCTGCACCTGGCGACGGGTGCGATCTGCCGCCCCGGCAGCGGCCCGTTCTCGCTGACCGGCCAGCCGAACGCCATGGGCGGCCGCGAAATGGGCTACATGGGCCCGGGCCTGCCCGGCCAGCGCTCGGTGCAGGTCGCGGAGGACCGCGCCTTCGCGGAGGAGCTGTGGGGCCTGCCGCCCGGCACGGTCCGGGCGGACGGCGTCGGACGCGGCACCGTGGAGATGTTCCGGCGCATGGCCGACGGCGAGATCAGGGCCTGCTGGATCATCTGCACCAACCCGGTCGCCTCGGTGGCGAACCGCCGCACCGTCATCGAGGGCCTGGAGGCGGCCGAGTTCGTCGTCACACAGGACGTCTTCGCCGACACCGAGACCAACGCGTACGCCGACATCGTGCTGCCCGGCGCCATGTGGACGGAGTCGGACGGCGTCCTCGTCAACAGTGAGCGCAACCTGACGCTCGCGCGCAAGGCCGTCGACCCGCCCGGTGAGGCCCTGCCGGACTGGCAGATCATCGCGGGCGTCGCCCGGGCCATGGGGTACGGGGAGGCGTTCGACTACGCGGACGCCGAGGAGATCTTCGACGAGATCCGCCGCGCCCACAACCCGCTCACCGGCTACGACCTGCGCGGCGTGACGTACGAGCGGCTGCGCGGCACCCCCGTGCAGTGGCCCGCCCCCACCGCCGACGGCCCCGACCGCAACCCGGTCCGCTACGTCCGGGAGGACGGCGGGCTGCGCTTCCCCACCCCCAGCGGCCGCGCGGTCTTCCACCCCCGCCCGCACGTGCCGCCCGCGGAGATGCCGGACGACGACTTCCCGTTCCTGCTCAACACCGGCCGGGTGCAGCACCAGTGGCACACCCTCACCAAGACCGGCCGCGTGCCCAAGCTCAACCGCCTCAACCCCGGGCCCTTCGTGGAACTGCACCCGCGTGACGCCGCCGAGCTGGGCATCGCCGAGGGCGACACGGTCGAGGTCGCCTCCCGGCGCGGGCGGGCCGTGCTGCCCGCGGTGCTCACCGACCGCGTCCTGCCGGGCTGCTGCTTCGCACCCTTCCACTGGAACGACCTCTTCGGCGAGTACCTGAGCGTCAACGCGGTGACGAGCGACGCGGTCGACCCGGTGTCCTTCCAGCCCGAGCTGAAGGTCTGCGCGGTGTCGCTGACGCGGGTCGCCGCGGCGCCCGCCGTGGAAGCCCCCGCGCAGGCCCTCCCGGGCCCCTTCGCAGGCCCTTCGGGGCCGGAGGCGGGCCCGGGGACCGGCGGCGCGGGCGGGGTGCCCCACGCGGCCGCGAGCGTCTTCGGCGTCCAGGACGTCGCCCCGCCGGTGCTCGACGAGCCCGAACGGCGCTACCTCGTGGGCTTCCTCGCCGGGCTGGGGTCGGGTCTCGCCGGCGTTCCCGTGCTGCCGGCGGACGCGCCCTTCACGCCCGAGCACGCGCTGTGGGTCAACGGGGCGCTCGCCGGGATGTACTCGCGGGTGCCCGGCACGGCCGCGCCCGCCGCCGCGCCGGCGCCCGCCGGGCGGGACGTCGTGGTGCTGTGGGCCTCGCAGACCGGCAACGCCGAGGACTTCGCCGCCGCGGCCGCCGAGCGGCTGGCCGGGACCGGGCACCGCGCCACCCTCCTGGGCATGGCGGACGTCTCCCCGGCCGCCCTGCCCGCCACCGCCGACCTGCTGCTCATCACCAGCACCTTCGGTGACGGCGACGCCCCCGACAACGGCAGCGGCTTCTGGGACGCCCTCACCGCGGCCGACACCCCGCGGCTCGACGGCCGCCGCTACGCCGTGCTCGCCCTCGGCGACTCCTCCTACGCCGACTTCTGCGGCCACGGCCGCCGCCTCGACGAGCGGCTCGGCGAGCTGGGCGGCGTCCGCCTCGCGCCGCGCACCGACTGCGAACCGGACTACGAGCCGTCCGCCCTCGCGTGGCTCGACCAGGTGCTCGCCGCTCTGGGGGGCTCCGGCGCCGCACCCGCGGCCGCACCCGCGGCCGTACCCGCACCGGCCAGGCAGCCCCGTCCCGCGCCCGGCGTCGCACGGCTGACCGGCAACCGGCTGCTCAGCCTGCCGGGCGCCGCCAAGGAGGTGCGCCGTTTCGTCCTCGACACCCGCGACAGCGCCGTACCGCTGCCGTACGAGGCGGGGGACGCGCTCAGCGTCATGCCCGTCAACGCCCCCTCACTGGTGGCCGAGTGGCTCGACGTCACCGGCCTCTCCCCGGACACCGCCGTCACCCTCCCGGGCACGGGTGACGTCTCCCTGCACGAAGCCCTGCGGCACCACCTGGACATCACCCGCATCACCCCCGACCTGCTGCGCTTCCTCGCCGAGCGCGACCGCGACCACACCCACGGCCGGCTGCTGCGCAAGCTGCTGCGGCCCGACAACAAGGACGAGCTGGCCGCCTGGTCGTGGGGCCGGCAGGCGGTGGACGTCATCGCGGAGTACGCGGTGCGCGCCGAGGCAGCCGAATGGGTCGCCGTGCTCAAGAAGCTCCAGCCGCGGCAGTACTCCATATCGTCCAGCCCGCTCACCGACCCGTACGCCATCGCGCTGACCGTCTCCGTCGTCCGGTACGAGAGCCCCGGCGGCCGTCCCCGCGGCGGCGTCTGCTCGCCCTTCCTCGCCGACGCCGAGCCCGGCACGGCCGTGCCCGTGCAGGTCCGCCGCGCCCCGCACTTCCGGCCCCCAGCGGACCCCACCACCCCGATGGTCATGGTCGGGCCCGGCACGGGCGTCGCGCCCTTCCTCGGCTTCCTCGACGAGCGCCGCGCCCGCGGCCACCGCGCCCCCAACTGGCTCTTCTTCGGCGAGCAGCACCGCGCCACCGACTTCTACTACGCCGACGAGCTCGCCGCCTTCCAGGCCGACGGCACCCTCACCCGGCTCGACACCGCCTTCTCCCGCGACCAGCGCGCGAAGGTGTACGTCCAGGACCGGATGCGCGAGCACGGGCCGCAGCTGTGGTCCTGGCTCCAGGACGGGGCTCACCTCTACGTGTGCGGGGACGCCGCCCGTATGGCCAAGGACGTGGACCGCGCGCTGCACACCATCGCCACCACCCACGGCGGGATGACGCCGGAGGCGGCCACCGCCCATCTCAAGCAGCTCGCCGCCGACAAGCGCTACGTGCGCGACGTGTACTGACGCGCACGGCGGGCGGGCCGGTGCACCGCCGTGTCCCGGCGGTGCACCGGCCCGTCCCGGACTGCTCCGTTCCGGTGCGGCCCGCTCAGCTGAGGATCTTCTCCTTCGCGCGCTGGAACTCCTCCTCGGTCAGGTGCCCCTCGCGCTTCATCTCGGCCAGCCTGGCGAGCTCGTCCGCGGACCCGCCGGACCCGGCGGTTTTGCGCACGTAGTCGTCGAACTCCGCGCGCTGCGCCTTCGCGTGCCGCGCCTCGCGCCGGCCCATGCTGCCGCCGCGCACGCACACGTACACGAACACGCCGAGGAAGGGCAGGACCAGGACGAAGATCAGCCACGCGGCCTTGGCCCAGCCGCCCAGGTCGTCGTCCCTGAAGATGTCGACGACGATGCGGAAGAGCAGGAAGACCCACAGCACCCACAGGAAGACCCACAGGGCGGTCAGGAAGGCGCCGAGCACGGGGTAGTCGTACGCGAGATAGACGGTGTCGCTCATGGGTTGCCTCCGGTTCTGCGTGGTGAGCGCTGTCAGCGGGAAGTGGTGGCGGCCGCGGTCACACGGCCGTCCGACGCGGCGGCGGCGAGGGCCTGGTGGTCGGCCTCGTTGCGGTCCGCGTAGGCCTCGGCGAATTCGCCGAGCGCCCGGTCGAGGGCGTCGCCGGTGCCGGCGTAGGCGGCGATCGCGACGGGGTCGCCGGAGCGGGCGTGCGCGCGGGCCAGCGAGCCGCCGCAAACCCGGGCGAAGAGCCGCAGCATCTCGGGCGTCATGGTCTCCGGCCGGGCGATGCCCTTCCAGTCGCGCAGCTGGCGCACGTAGAAGTCCCGCTGCCGCCCGTCGAGGCCGGTGACGCGCACCCAGCCGAGCAGGATGTCCCCGGCGGACTGCATCAGCCGCTGGCCCTCCACGACGCGCCGCCCCTGGTGCCCGCGGCCGGCGCCCGGGCCGCCCACGTACGGCGCGAGGACGGACCGGCCGGCCTCCTTGGCCTGGAGGACGAGCGGGTCGTGCGCGTCCCGTCCGACCGCGAGGACCACCCAGCAGCGGGTGCCGACGCTGCCCACACCGACGACCTTGCGGGCCATGTCCACGACGTCGAAGCGGCTGAGCAGCAGCTGCCGTTCGGCGGGCAGGCTCTGCGCATAGGCCTGCAGCAGCCCGTGCAGCCAGCCGGTGAGCTCGCCGGCTCCGCCGCCTTCGGCGTCCTGCGGCAGCAGGTCGCGAAGCGGGGTGAGGAGCGGCGGGTCCGCCGCGATCTGCGGCCGGCCGTCGACGACGTGGACGAGCCGCCCGAAGGCCTGCGCGGTGTCCCGGGTGCGGGCTTGGCGAGCGCCTTGCCCGTCCGCTTGCGGACGGCCTTGTCCGGGCCCGTGCCGGGGTCCCCGGTCGAGAGCGCGCCGAGCTGGTCGGCGTCGTCGAGGGCGTACCAGATGTCGAGGGTGCCCATGCCCGCGAGGAGGTGCATGCGCTCGCGGTAGGACTCCACGGCCCCGCGGACGACCGCCGTGCGGCGCCCGCCGGACAGGCCGTTGGCGCGGGCGGCGATCTCCAGGCTGGCCGCGAGGCGTTTGAGGTCCCATTCGAAGGGGCCGGGCAGCGTCTCGTCGAAGTCGTTGATGTCGAAGACGAGGCGCCGTTCCGGCGAGGCGAGCAGCCGGAAATTGAGCAGATGGGCGTCGCCGCACAGCTGTGCGGTCAGGCCGGTGTGCGGGGCGGCGCCGAGGTCCGCGGCCATGATCGCGGCGGCACCGCGGTAGAAGCGGAAGGGCGACTCCAGCATGCGCCCGTAGCGGAGCGGCACCAGCTCGGGCACCCGGTCGGCGGACTGCCGCTCCAGCACCGCGACGGGGTCGAAGCGGTCCGGGCCCGCCTCGTAGCGGGCGTGCGCCGAGCGGGGTACGTGCCGCCTGACGGCCTTGCCGTGTGCCGCCCGCTCCGCGGTGCTGCGCCGCGGAGCGGCCAGTGCACCCGCGGAGGCGGGGGTGTGGTTGCGCCGCATGAGCCCCACCGCCCTCCGGTGCCCCCATCATCACCCCGGCCCGGGGAAGCCGCCACGCGGGCGGACGCGCCCCGGCGTCCGGGCGGGCCTGGTGCGCCGGCCGCTGTCCACCGTTCGGTGGACCCCACCGTGACCGTCAGGGCGTTCCCCGGGCGCGGGCGCGGCGGGATCGTGGATGCATGACGGACGACGTGGTGACGGTCCGCGGGCTTCGCAAGCGCTACGGCGAGGTCGACGCGGTGAACGGGGTGGATCTCCGCATCCGGCGCGGTGAGGTGTTCGGGATCCTGGGGCCCAACGGGGCCGGAAAGAGCACGACGGTGGAGATCCTGCAGGGCCACCGGCGGCGTGACGGGGGCGAGGTCACGGTGCTGGGCCAGGACCCGGGCCGCGCGTCGCGCGACTGGCAGGCGAGGGTGGGGATCGTCTGGCAGGACGAGTCCGCGGCGGCGGAGCTGACGGTCGCCGAGACCGTGCGGCATTTCGCGCGCTACTACCCGCGGCCGCGTGACCCCGCCGAGGTCGTCGAGCTGGTGGGCCTGGCGGGGAAGGCGGACGCGCGCACCAAGGCGCTGTCCGGCGGCCAGCGGCGCCGCCTCGACGTGGCGCTCGGCGTGATCGGCAGCCCCGAGCTGCTGCTGCTGGACGAGCCGACGACCGGCTTCGACCCGGCGGCCCGGCGGCAGTTCTGGTCGCTCATCCGCAACCTCGCGGCCGAGGGCACCACGATCATCCTGACCACGCACTACCTGGAGGAGGCCGAGGCGCTGGCGGACCGGCTTGCGGTGATAGCCGCCGGCCGCGTCGTCGCCGAGGGCGCGCCCGCCTCGCTCGCCGGGCGCGCGCAGGCCCGGGCGACCGTGCGCTGGACGGAGCCGGACGGCACCGCCCGCAGCACCGAGACGGACACCCCGACCGGTACGGTCGGCGAGCTGGCCCGCCGCTTCGACGGCGAGATCCCCGAGCTGCGGGTCACCCGGCCCACGCTCGAGGACGTCTACCTGCGGCTCATCGGAATCACCGGATCGGAGGACGCGTGATGGCCGGGACCACGGCAACGGCGGCGGCGCCCGCGGCGCGCGGCACAGGCGGGACCGCGCTCCCGGGCGCATGGCGGCTCGGCATGGTGCGCGGCGCGATGGAGATCAGACTCTTCTTCCGGCAACGCGAACAGGTGATCTTCACCTTCGCCTTCCCGATCGTCTTCCTCTTCCTCTTCGCCTCGATCTTCCACGACGACATGGCCGGCACCGGCTCCACGGCGTCCCAGTACTACGTGGCGTCGATGACGGCGGCGGGCATCATGTCCACCAGCTTCCAGTCGCTCGGCATCTCCATCGCCGTCGAGCGCGACGAGAAGGTGCTGCGGCGGCTGCGCGGCACCCCGATGCCACCGGCCGCGTACTTCCTCGGCAAGATCTGGCTGGTCCTCGTCACCGGGCTGCTGGAGACCGCGGCGCTGCTGGTCTTCGGCGCCACCGTCTACGACGTCGACCTGCCGTCGGACGCCGCCGGCTGGCTCACCTTCGGCTGGATCTTCGTGCTCGGCATCACCGCGTGCGCGCTGCTCGGCATCGCCGTCAGCAGCGTCCCGAAGTCCGCCCGCAGCGCCACCTCGGTGGTCGTGCTGCCCTTCCTGGTGCTCCAGTTCATCTCCGGCGTCTACATCCTCGTCGACACCGTCCCGGACTGGATGCTGACCGTCGGCTCGTTCTTCCCGCTCAAGTGGCTCTGCCAGGGCCTGCGCGGGGTGTTCCTGCCGCAGGCCGCCGCCGCGCTGGAGCCCGCGGGCAGCTGGGAGTACGGCCGCACGGCCCTGGTGCTCGCCGCCTGGTGCGTCGGAGGATTGGTGCTGTGCCTGCTGACCTTCCGCTGGAAGAGCCGGGACGACGGGTGAGCGTGTCGCCGTCCGGGGTGGTGGGCCCGTCGCCGGAGGACCCCGCGGGGTCCTCCGGCGACGGGCACGTGTGGGAGCGCAGCTTCCTGCCGTGGGACCTGTACTTCGCGGTGGTGTGGCTCGGCACCGTCCTCTTCGCGCTGTCCGCCGAGAGCCCGGGGCTGCGGGTGCGCGTGGTGTCGGCGTGCCTGTTCTGCCTGCCCGTTCCCTGGTACGCGGCCGTGGGCCGGCCACTGCTGTGCCGGCAGGCCGAGACGACCGGGAGCCGCGCCGCCGTCCGCTACCTGGCGGGCCTGGTGCTGCTCTTCCTGCCGCCCGCGACCCTTGTCGGCGAGACCCGGCTGGCCACCTTCGCCCTGGTGCCGCAGTGCTTCATGCTGCTGCGGGTGCCCGGCGCCCTGGCCGCCGTGGCCGTCGTCAACGTCACGCCGGTCGCCGCGTGGGCCGTCGTCTGGCGGCCCAGCACGCACGACCTGTTCTACAACTCCGTCTTCGGCATGGTCACGCTCGCCTTCTCGGCGGTCGTCGGCAGCTGGATCATCCGCATCATCGAGCAGAGCACCGAGCGGGCCCGGCTCCTGGCCGAACTGGAGGCCAGCCGCGGTGAGATCGCCCGGCTGTCCGCCGAACGCGGCGCCCTCGCCGAGCGCGAGCGGCTCTCCCGCGAGATCCACGACACCCTGGCGCAGGGCTTCACCAGCCTCGTCATGCTCGTCCAGGCCGTCGAGGGCGAGCTGGACACCCACCCCGCACAGGCCCGCCGCCACCTGGAACTCATGGGGCGCACCGCCCGCGAGAACCTCGCCGAGGCCCGCGCCCTGGTGGCCGGCAACGCCCCGGCGGGCCTCGACGGCGCCTCGCTGCCCGACGCCCTGCACCGCCTCGCCGCCCGCCACCGCGAGCAGAGCGGCGCCCCCGCGACGGTCTCCGTCACCGGCCGCGTCAGGAGCCTCCCCCCGGCCGTCGAGGTCGTGGCCCTGCGCAGCTGCCAGGAAGCCCTGGCCAACGCCCGCCGGCACGCCGGGGCCGCCGTTCCCGTCGCCCTCGACGTCGACTACGCCGCCGACGCCCTCCGCGTCGCCGTCAGCGACACCGGGCGCGGCTTCACCCCCGGGGCCGCGCCGGGCGCCGGCTACGGCCTCCCCGGGCTGCGCGCCAGGGCCGCCGAGCTGGGCGGTACGGTCACGGTCAGCAGCGCGCCGGGCACCGGGACGTGCGTGACGGTGTGCCTGCCGCTGACGCCGGGGGCGGCGCCGCGGCCCGGGGACGCCACGCCCGGGGCGTCCGGCGCGGGTGACGTGCCCTCCGGCGCCGGGCCGGGATCGGCCGCGGTACCGCCCGATGCCGCCGCCGTGTCCTCCGGGCCCGGGCCCGTACCGCCCGCGCACGTACCGCCCGGGTCCGTACCGCCCGCGCACGTACCGCCCGGGTCCGTACCGCCCGCGCACGTACCGCCCGGGTCCGACCGCCCGCCGCCCGCGGCGCCGTCCGGGCCCGCCGACGCCCCGAGGAGCGCCCCGTGATCCGCATCCTGCTCGCCGACGACCATCCCGTCGTCCGGGAGGGCCTGCGCGCGATGCTCGACGCGGAGGACGACCTCGACGTCGTCGGGGAGGCGTCCAGCGGCCCGCAGGCCGAGGCCCAGGCGGCCGCGCTGCTGCCGGACATCGTGCTCATGGACCTGCGCATGCCCGGCGGCGGAGGCGTCGACTCCATCGTCCGGATGACGGCGGCCGGACTGCCCTGCCGGGTCGTCGTGCTCACCACCTACGAGACGGACGGCGACATCCTGCGCGCCGTCGAGGCCGGGGCGGCGGGCTACCTCCTCAAGGACCTCGCGCGCGGCGAGCTCGCCGACGCCGTCCGGGCCGCCGCCCGCGGCGAGACCGTGCTCGCCCCCACGGTCGCCGCCCGCCTCGTCGACCACCTGCGCGCCCGCCCCGAGCGCCCGCACCTCTCCGACCGCGAGACCGCCATCCTCCGCCTCGTCGCCGAGGGCTGCACCAACGCGGAGATCGGCCGCCGCCTCTTCATCGGCGAGTCCACCGTCAAGACCCATCTGCTGCGCGCCTACGGCAAGCTCGGTGTCGACGACCGCACCGCCGCCGTCACCTCGGCGATGCGCCTCGGCCTCCTCTGAGCCGCCGCCGAACGCCCGCACCAGGTGCGGCGACGGGCCGTGGCAACAGGTGCCGGATCCGGGCCGCACGCCAGCGCGGGCCGCTCCTCCGTGACGGGGCGGCCCGCGGGGTGTCGCACGGGGTCACAGACCGCCGGTGTAGAGCAGGTTGTCCGGGGAGCCGGAGCTCACGGCCAGCACGCCGTGCGTGGACGCGCCGAGCAGCCAGTTGCCGACCTCCACCGTGCCGGCGGCCGGGTGCGCCGCCTTGTAGAGCAGGGCGACGCCCGCGACGTGCGGACTCGCCATGGACGTACCGGACTCCGCGACGCTGCCCCCGCCGATCCGGGCCGAGACGATGTCCTGGCCCGGTGCGTACATCTCCAGGCAGCGGCCGAAGTTGCTGAAGCCCGCCTGCCGGTCGGAGGAGGTCGTGGCGCCGACCGTGAAGGCTCCGCCCGCGCTCGCCGGGGAGACGTCGCACGCGTCCTGGCCGCTGTTGCCCGCGGCCACCACCGGCAGCACGCCCGCGTCGGCCAGCGCGTCGGCGGCGTCGTTGACGGCGGGGGAGAAGTCGCCGCCGAGCGAGGCGTTCAGCACCGCCGGCTGCTGCGCGTTCCGGGCGACCCAGTCGAAGCCCGCGATGATCCCGGCCCAGCTGCCCGTGCCGTCGCAGCCCAGTACGCGCACACTGACCAGTCTGGCCTGCGGCGCGACACCGAAGGTGGCCCCGCCGACCGTGCCCGCCACGTGCGTGCCGTGCCCCTGGCAGTCCCGCCCGTCCCGCCCGTCACCGATCGCGTCGAAGCCCGGCACCGCCCGTCCGCCGAACTCGCTGTGCCCGTAGTCGATGCCGGTGTCCATGATGTACGCGGTGGCGCCCGCGCCCCTGCCCACGGTGTTGAACTGCCCGTCCAGGGGCAGCTGCCGCTGGTCGATGCGGTCGAGCCCCCACGAGTTCGCCTTGACCCTGCTGCCGGACGGGTCGAGCAGCGGCGCGGCGGTGCCGGTGGTGCCGGTCGTGTGCGCGAGGCCGAAGGCGCTGACCGGGGCGTTCTGCTCGACCGACGTCACCCCCGGCATCGCACGCAGCGCGTCCAGCTGCGGCGTGGTGAGCGTGATGGCGAAGCCGTGCAGCGCGCTGCTGTAGGTGAAGAAGGGCGTGACGCCGATCTTCTGCGCCGTCGACGCCGGGTCCAGCGCCTTGTCGAGTGTGACGATGTACTGGCCGGCGATGGCGTTCTCATGCGTCCGCAGCGGGGCGAGCGTCGCCTCCGGCGTGGGCACGGGGATGGCGGCGGCGGCAGGCGTACCTGTCGCGGCCAGCGGTGCGAGCACCAGGGCGGCGGCCGACAGACCGCGCGCGAACAGACGCATGGGGGGCTCCGAGGGGGAGGGCGACGGTGGGCAGAGCGCAGACGAGCGCCCTTACGATCCGACGGCCGGTCCCCCTCCCCCGCCCGACACACGTACCCCCCGCCCCCGGACCAGCCGAATGGCGGCGCTGTCGGGGGACGCGGGGAACCGCGCCCGGCCCCCGCCGGGCCGGGCCGCGGCGGCGCCCCACGCACGGCCCCGGAGCGCGGGGGGCACGGTAACGCCCCGCTCACCCGCCCCCGCCGCCGGCGAGCAGCAGTTCCGCCCCCAGAGCCGTCAGGCTGTGATGGCTCCACCGTCCGCTGCGCCGCGTCACGACGAGCCCCGCCCGCCGCAGCACGCTCGCGTGCTCGCTCGCCGACGCGGGCGACAGCCCGACCCGCCGCGCGAGCTGACCCGTCGTCACGCCGTCCGCGATGACCTCCAGCACCGCCGCCCTGCTGTGCCCGATCAGCGCCGCCAGACCCGCGTGCGGCTCCCCGGCGCCCGGTGGCACGGCGAAAGGGTGCGGGGCGCAGCCGCCCGCACCGGCCTCGTAGTAGAGCGTCGGCTGCTCGTCGTCCGGATCGCACGGCACGTAGCCGCCGAAGGCCCCGGGCGCGAGGACGAGGCCGCGTCCGCGCAGGTGGTAGTCGTAGGCGACCGGCGCCGTGGTCCGCACCTCCAGCACCGGCGGCCGCCACCGTATATCGGGCCCGAGGCCGCTCAGCACCTGCTCGACGCCGCCCTCGGCGAGCTGCCGGGCACGGGCCGCGCCGTCCGCGGCGAGCGCCGTGGTGATCCGGCGCCAGTACGGCGCCACGGCCACCCGGTGGTAGGCGCGCACGGCCGAGGCGAGGCCTTCCGCCGTGGCCGGGTCACCGGCGGCGAGGTCGCGCGCCCAGCCCGGCAGCGGACGGTGCCGCCCGACGTATTCCAGGTCGGCGCGCAGCGCCTGCGACGGCGTGCCGAGCAGCCGCTGGAGCTCGTCCTCCAGGCTCTCCAGGCCGATGTGCGGGCGCAGGAAGCGCGGCACGGGGTGCGCCGGGTCGGAGGCCGCCAGCTGCGCGAAGTACGGCTGCCACGGCCGCGGCCGGTGCGGCGCCGGGGCGTCGAGGAGCGCGAGCCCGGCGCGTACCAGGCGCCGCCAGTCGTCGAGCCGCGGAGTGCCGGCCCGCTGGGTGAGCCGGAAGGCGCTGAAGGTGGTGGCCGCCAGCGGGCTGGGGCGGCTCGCGATCCGGGTGCGCGCCAGGTCGGTCAGCGTGAAGTGGATGCGCACGAACGTCCCCCATTCGCCTCGGCTTTCGCTTCGACCAGGGCCGAAACGTAGCGCCGTCGTCCTCTTCGCCCGGCACGGTGGTGGGTGCGGGGTGCTTTCGAGCGTACGGGGAGGGGGAGCTCGGGAGCGCCCCGCACGGCGGGCCGCCGTCCGGGCGGTGTTCACCGGCGCGTGCGGCGCGGCGCCCGGCCGCGCCCGAACGCGGCGGGAAGACGGCACCGTCCCCGCACGGGACGCAGGACATGCGCCGTCGCAGGCGCGGCGGCGCGCACACGGAACGGGAGGACGTGGCATGAAGGCACGGCAAGGGGCTGCGGCGCGCCGGACGGGCGCACCGGACGCGGGCGAGGGCACAACGGCCGCACGGCGGGCTCCCTTCCGGACGGCGGGCGCGGTAGTGCTGGCGGCGGGCGCGCTGGCCGCCGTCCTCGCGGCACCGGCCCGCGCGCAGGACGGGCCCGCGACCGCCGTCCCGGACCTGCCGGGCGTACCGGCGACCGTGCAGGACCTGCAGGGCCTGCAGGGCCCGGTGGTGACCCATCCGAGCGAGTCGCCGAGGGACTATCCCGCGGGCGAGGTCTGCGCCTTCCCGACGCACACCGAATTCCCGGTGAGCGACCTGCGGATGCGGACGTGGACGGACTCCGCGGGCACCCCGGTCCTCGCGATCGAGGACGGTCCGCTGCTGATGGAGGTCACCAACCTGGACACCGGCAGGAGCATCGTGCGCGACATCTCCGGCACGGGTGTGATCACCTACCCCACCCCCGACTCGTACGTCCTCAGCGGCAACGACTGGTCGGCCGCCTTCCACACCACCGACCGGCCCGTCCACAACCGGTGGATCGTGGCGAGCACCTTCATGTCGGTGAAGGTCAGCACCGCCGGCGGCGTGACGAGCAGGGAGCTGCTGGCCCTGAGCGGTCCGTACGAGGACATCTGCGCGACGCTGGCCTGAGGCCCCCTCCGCCCGCGGCGCCCCGGTCCCGGGCACCGCGGGCGGGCGCGCGACCGGGACGGCGTGGCACATTGCGACGGCGTGGCAATGTGCCGGTCCGTCACCCGGCCTGCGGCGCCGGCCCGTACGGCTCCCCTCCGGCGGCGGACGTGCGGGCCTCGATGGCGTGCAGGACCGCGACCATGTCGCCGTCGCCGTGGCCCATGGCCACGGTCTCGGTGAAGAGCGCGTGGCAGACGTCGAGCAGCGGGGACGCGAGCCCGGCGGCGCGCGCCGCGTCGGCGATGAGCCGGTTGTTCTTGAGGACGTCCACCGCGCCGGCCTGGACGGCGAAGTCGCGCTCGCGCAGCTTGGGCGCCTTCATCCGCGAGACCGCGCTGGCCATGGGCCCGGCGTCGAGCACGGCGAGGAAACGGTCCCGGTCCAGTCCGTGCCGGTCGGCGAAGTGGTAGGCCTCGGTGAGGCCGGTGACCATGGTGATGAGGAAGAGGTTCACGGCCAGCTTCGTGAGCAGGGCGTTCGGCACCGGCCCGCAGGCGAAGGCGTCCCGGCACACAGGTGCGAGCAGCGGCCGTACCGCGTCCACCGCCGCCTGCTCGCCGGCGAGCATCGCGACCAGCTGCCCGGCCTCCGCGGGCACGCGCGAACCCGACACCGGCGCCTCGACGTAGCGCCCACCCGCCGCACGGACGTCCGCTTCCAGGGCGTGCGAGTAGCCCGGCGAGGTGGTGCCCATGTGCACGAGGGTGCGCCCCCGCACGCGTCCGGCGAAGGCGTCCGTGCCGCGCCCGAGGACGTCGTCGACGGAGGCGCCGTCGGCGAGCATGAGGAAGACCACGTCGCAGGTGCGCAGCACCTCCGCGGCGGAGTCCGCGACGAGCGCCCCCGCCTCCCGCAGGTCCGCGCATTTGCCGGGCGTCCTGTTCCACACCGTGATCGGCGCGTGCCGCGGCTGCCGCCGCTGCAGGTTGAGCGCCATGGGCCGCCCCATGACGCCGGTCCCGAGGAAGCCGATTCCGTTCCCGTCCATGCGGGCGCACCCTTTCCGCCGGGCCGCCCCCGCCGGGTTGCGGCCTATGACGGCCGTCATAATACTGGTCCTTATGACGACCGTCATAGAGCCTTCCGCCCGGCAGCCGGGGGCCTCCGGCCGGCCCCTCCCCGCGGCGGGCTCGCGCTGGCGGACCGCGCCCGTACGCGCCGCGGACGCTCCCGCACTGCACGCCCTCTTCGCGGTCTGTTCGCCCGAGACCGTCCGGCTGCGCTTCTTCGGCCCCGTGCGCGCACTCCCCGCCGAGTACCTGGAACAGGTGCTCGCGGGCAGTCCCGAGCGGCACGACGCAGTGGTGGCCTACGCGCGGGACGGCGCGCGCAGCCGACTGGCCGGCCTCGCGAGCCTCGCCCTGCCCGCGGGCGCTACGGCGGCGGAGCTGGGCGTCCTCGTCGGCGACCCCTGGCAGCGGCAGGGCGCCGGGCACGCGATGCTGGAGCTGCTGCTCACCCGGGCCCGCGCCCGCGGGGTCCGGCGCGTCACCGCGACCGTGCTGCCCGGCCGGCCCGCCCTGCTCCGCGCCCTGGGCCGGCGCCTGCCGGCCGCCCACCTGGCGTACACCTCCGACGGCCCGAGCGGCGTCTATAAGCTGGACCCACCCTGAGGAGGCCGGCGATGACTGCACCCCGCACCCACGGCCCGCGGGAGCGCATGGTCTTCGCCGCGGCCCAGCTCATCCGGCGTGACGGCGTCGGCGCGACCGGCATGCGCGACATCGCCGCCCGCGCCGAGGCGCCGCGCGGCTCCCTCCAGCACTACTTCCCCGGCGGCAAGGAGCAGGTCGTCAACGAGGCAGTCGCCTGGGCGGGCCGCTACGCGGGCAGGCGCGTCGACCGGTACCTGGCCGGCCTGCCGGACCCCACCCCGAGCGCCCTCTTCGCCGCGATGGCACAGCAGTGGATCGACGAGTTCGAATCCGCCGGCTTCGTCACCGGCTGCCCGGTGGCCGCCGCGACCGTCGACTCCACGGCCTCCACCCCCTCCGCCCGCGCGGCGACCGCCTCCGCCTTCACCGCATGGACCACGCCCCTGACCGCGGCCCTGGTGAGCCTCGGCGTGCCCGCCGGCCGCGCCCCGTCCCTGGCGACCCTGATGATCTCCGCCCTGGAGGGCGCGATCCTCCTGTGCCGCGCCCACGAGTCCACCGCTCCCCTGACCGCGGTCGCCACCGAACTCGCCCCCCTGCTGGACGCGGCTGCCCGCCCCTGACGCCGGATCCGCCGGCCGCGCGGAACGGCGGGGACGGCCCGGGCCGCGCGGCCGCCGGGCGCCCGTGCTCCGGTCGCGCCGCCCCCGGCGAGTGCTTACGCTCCCAAGCAGCGGGTAGCCGCCCATCCTCCACCGCCCGCGCGAGGGAAAGGTCCGACAGGATGCCGAACGACACGATCATCGTCGGAGTCGACGGCTCGACGCCCTCCCTGCAGGCCCTGCGCTGGGCCGGCCGGCAGGCGGAGCTGACCGGCGGCAGGCTCGTCGCCGTCATGGCGTGGGAGCTGCCCGGCGCGTTCGGCTGGGCCGGCATCCCCGGTCTTCCGCAGGACCTGGACATGGAGGAGCCCGCCGCCCAGGCGCTCGCGGAGGCGGTCAGGACCGCCCTCCCGCCGGCCCAGGCGCAGACCGTCGAGCAGGTCGTCGTCCTGGGCAACGCCGCCCAGGCGATCCTGGACCGCGCGGACGAGGACGACGCCGGCCTCATCGTCGTCGGGGTCCGCGGCCGCGGCACCTTCCGCGCCACGCTGCTCGGCTCGGTGAGCCACACCGTCACCGTCCACGCCGGCTGCCCGGTGGTCGTGGTGCGCGGAACCGACGACGACCCGGAAGCCACCGGGACGGCGGACGGCACGCCCCAGGAATAACGCGAGCTCCCCGCTTTGTCAGGGGCCTGCTCACAGTTGTCCACAGCCTGGCCGACGGCCGCTCGTGAGGCATGCCCGGCGGAGCATGATGGAGGGCATGAACGAGACGACCGGATCCGCCAGCGGGTCCGCACCCGCATCCGACGCGGCGCCCGCCGTATCAGCCCGGCCCGTACCGCCGGCCCCGCCCGTGGCCGCCCCGCCCGCCGTCGGCGCGCCCGCCGTCCTCACAGCGCCTCCCACCGCGGAGGGGCAGGACACGGTCACGGCCGAGCGCCCCGCGTCAAGGCGCGAGCCCCACGGCCGGGTCCCCGAGTGGGAGACCAGGGTCCCCGACTGGGAGAAGAGGTACCGTGCGCCGCGCGTGGGCCTGCCGGAGTGGGCGGAGGACGCACCGGAGCGCAATCTGTACGTCTCCGACGTGACGGGTACGTACGAGCTGTACGCGTGGGATCGCCGCACGGGCGAGCGCCGCCAGGTCACCGACCGGCCGAACGGCACGACGGAGGGCACGCTGAGCCGGGACGGCGAGTGGGTCTGGTGGTTCTCGGACACGAACGGGGACGAGTTCGGCGTGTGGATGCGCCAGCCGTTCGGCGGCGGCGAGGACGTGCCCGCAGCCCCCGGCCTGGCCCCGTCCTACCCCGCGGGCCTGGCGCTCGGTGCCGGCGGCGTCGCGGTCGTCGGCCGCTCGACGGACGACGAGGGCACGACCGTGCACGTCGTACCGCCGGACGGCGCGGAGCCGTACGAGATCTACCGGCACGAGGAGTCCGCGGGCGTCGGCGACCTCTCCGAGGACGGCACGCTCGTCGTCATCGAGCACACCGAGCACGGCGACGCGATGCACAGCGCCCTGCGGGTGCTGCGGGTCGCGGACGGCTCGGTGGTCGCCGAGCTGGACGACACCCAGGGCGGCTTGCGCGAGCTGGGCCTCGACAGCTGGGGCTTCGCCCCCGTGCCCGGCGATCCGCGACTGCTGGTCGGCCACCAGCGCTCCGACCGCTGGCTGCCGCTGATCTGGGACGTGACAAGCGGCGAGCAGACCCTCCCGGAGATAGACCTGCCGGGCGACGTGCAGGCCGAGTGGTATCCGGACGCCCGCGCGCTGCTGCTGGTGCACGACTACCACGCCCGCAGCGAGCTGTTCCGGTACGACCTGGCGGACGGCTCGCTGACCGCGCTGGACACCCCCCGCGGCTCGGTCAGCGGCGCCACCTCCCGGCCGGACGGCACGGTGGAGTACCTGTGGTCCTCGGCGGAGCGGCCGCCCGCGGTGCGCTCCACCACCGGCGCGGTCGTGCTGGAGGCGGCGGGCCTGCGCGCACCCGACTCGGTACCGGTGGAGGACGTCTGGGTGGAAGGGCCGGGCGGCCCGATCCACGCCCTGGTGCAGCGCCCGCCCACCGCCGGTCCCGGCGCGGCCCCGCTGCCCACCGTCTTCGAGGTGCACGGCGGCCCGACGTGGCACGAGTCGGACTCCTTCGCGGCGGGCCCCGCCGCATGGCTGGACCACGGCTTCGCGGTGGTGCGGGTCAACTACCGCGGGTCGACGGGCTACGGCCGCGAGTGGACGGACGCGCTCAAGCACCGCGTCGGCCTGATCGAGCTGGAGGACATCGCGGCGGTCCGCGCCTGGGCGGTCGCGTCGGGCCTGGCCGACCCGGCCCGGCTGGTCCTCACCGGCGGCTCGTGGGGCGGTTACCTGACGCTGCTGGGCCTCGGCACCCAGCCCGGCGACTGGGCGGTGGGCATAGCCGCGGTGCCCGTCGCGGACTACCCGACGGCGTACGCCGACGAGATGGAGGCGCTCAAGGCGCTGGACCGCACGCTCTTCGGCGGCTCCCCCGCCGAGGTGCCCGAGCGCTACGCGGCCTCCTCACCGCTGACGTACGTCGAGCAGGTCACCGCCCCGGTCTACATCAGCGCCGGGATGAACGACCCGCGCTGCCCGATACGCCAGATCGACAACTACGTGGAGCGGCTGCGGAAGCTGGACAAGCCGCACGAGGTGTACCGCTACGACGCGGGCCACGGCTCGCTCGTCGTCGAGGAGCGCATCAAGCAGGTCCGGCTGGAGCTGGCCTTCGCCCTACGCCACGTGGGCGGCTGACCCGGCCGCCGCCCCGGCTCCGGTCCCGGGTCCCGCACCCGGGCCGGACGGCGGGAGGAGGCCCAGCTCGGCGTCGGCGCGGGCCTCGGCCTCCCGCCGGGCCAGCCGGAAGTACATGAAGACCACGAAGCCGGCGAAGACGAACCACTGGCCGGTGTAGCCGAGGTTCTGGAAGGCCTTGAGGTCCAGGCCGCTGTTCGGCGGCGCCACCGGCGGCACGGACTTCAGGGGCGCGGCGGCGTCGGTCGCGGTGATCCAGCCGTTGTAGACGGGATACGGAAGGAGGTTGACCAGCGATGCGGCACTGATGATGCCCAGCTGACCGGCGGGAAGTCCGCCGGGCGCGGTGGGCACCCCGTTGCTGCCCGCCGTCTCGGGGTACTGCAGGGCGCCGGTGACGGTGACCTCGCCGGAGGGCGCGGCCGGCACCGCCCCGGTGGAGCCGCTCGCGGGCACCGTGCCCGGCAGCCAGCCGCGCACAACCGGCAGCGCGGCGCCGCCGTCGAGCCGCAGCGGGGTGAGCACGTAGTAGCCGTCACGGCCGTCGAGCCGGCGGTCCGGGACGAGCAGCTGGTGCGCGGCGTCGTAGCGGCCGGTCGCGGTGACCCGGCGGCCGGAGGCGTCCGAGGGCACCTCGGCCCTGGTGTCGGGCAGCACCCCGCCGAGCGGTACGGGCTTCTGCTCCGCCGCGTGGGCCTGGGAGCTCTTGGCGTCCCGGTGCTGGTCCACCCGGAATTCGAAGCGGCTCAGCTGCCAGGTGCCCATGAAGACGCACACGACGACGGCGAGCACCACGAACGCGCCGACGGCCAGCCAGCGCGGGGTGAGCAGGAACCGGTACACACCCCCACGGTACGGGGCAGCGCCGCGCCGCCCGCCACCGGGACCCGGTCCCCCCGCCGGGTCCAGGTCAGGGCGGTGTCCCGGCAGCTCAGGGGTGGGCGGCGGCCCAGGGCCCGCGCGGTTCCAGGGGCGGGCCGCGGGTCAGGAGCTGCCGTCGGGCGCCTTCTCCGCGACCGGGGCCGTGGTGTAGACGGTTCCCGCGCAGGCGTCCTGCAGGGTCGGGCCCACGACGAGCGGCGCGCCGGCGGCCGGGGTGTGGGTCAGCGCGATGGTGGCCGGCGCCGTCGTGGCGGGCGGGGAGCCGACGGACGGGCCGCCCGCCTGCGGATTGTCCGACCAGGCCGCGGCCGCCGCGGCGGCGCCGTCCGTGCCGTCCGCGGGGGCGCCGGTGTCCGTCGGAGTGGGCGAGGCGGTGGGGCTCGCCGTGGGCGGGCCGCTCGGGGGGCAGCCGCCCGGCCCGGTGTCGGCGGGCACCCAGGCGAAGGCCACCTGGTAGGTCTCGCCCGGTGCGAGGACGAGCGGCTGGTCGTCGTCGGAGGGCGCGGGCAGTTCCACGGCGGCGTCGCCCGCGGTGTGGTTGACCACCGTGATCTGCGCGGGGTCGGCGCCGCCCTGGGCGATGACGCCCACCGTGGCGGGGCCGGGCGGCACGGTGCAGGCGGAGGTGGAGACGTTGGCGACGCGGAACCACCCGTGGACGTGTCCGTCCGGGTCGGGGACGGCTCCGCTGCTGCCCCTGCCGAGCTGGGAGCTGGAGCAGGCCGGGGCGGCGGGCGGCGGCGGGCTGCCCGGGCTGGTGGCCACGCCCGCGGAGTCGCCGTCGCCACCGGACGCCGCTGCCTGGCTCCCGGCGCCGTCGTCCTGGCCGGGGCTGGTCGCCCCGGCGCCGCCGCTGGTTCCCCAGGCGTCGGCGCGGCCGCCCCGGTCACGCTCGGCGGAGCTGGTGCCGCCGGGGCCGGCGGGGGCCGCGGCGGGGCTGCCGTGCCCGGCGGCGGCGTGGACCAGCGCGGGCACCGCCGCGCCGACCAGCAGCAGCGCGGCGACGCTGCCGGCCACCGCCTGCCGCCGGTGCAGCCGCCGGGCGGGCACGGCGCGGCGCAGGTGCTCCAGCGCGTCGGGGCAGGGCCGCAGGTCGCGCACGGCCTGGCGGAAGAGGTCGCGCAGCGCCTCCTCGTCCGTCTCGCGCACTGCGTCTGCGCCGGCGCCCGCGTCGAGGCGGGAGGCGGCGGCGGGAGCCCGGCCGGGAAGGGCGCTGCGGGCCGGGTCGGGGTCGGAGGTGTGGTGCCGGTTCATGGCTTCGGGTTCGGGGGTGTCGTCCTCGTGTGCGCCGGGGGCCGCGGTCATGTCGTGCTCTCCATGGCGACCCGCAGGGCAGCGATGCCCCGCGAGCCGTACGCCTTCACCGAGCCCAGCGATATCCCGAGCGTCTCGGCGACCTGCGCCTCGGTCATGTCGGCGAAGTACCGCAGCACCAGCACCTCACGCTGCCGCCGCTGCAGGGAGCGCATCGCGGCCTTGAGCTGGTCGCGCTCCAGCAGCTCGTAGGCGCCCTCCTCCGCGGAGGCCATGTCGGGCATCGGCTTGGAGAGCAGCTTCAGCCCGAGGATGCGGCGGCGCAGGGCCGAACGCGAGAGGTTGACCACCGTCTGGCGGAGGTAGGCGAGGGTCTTGTCGGGGTCGCGGACCCGGCTGCGGGCGGAGTGCACCCGTATGAAGGCCTCCTGGACGACGTCCTCGCAGGATGCGGTGTCGTCGAGCAGCAGGGCCGCCAGGCCCAGCAGGGCGCGGTAGTGGGCGCGGTAGGTCTCGGTGAGGTGGTCGACCGTGGTGCCGGCGGCCATCGCGGCGTCAGCGCCCGGACGTCCGTCGGCGCGGCCGCCGGCTTCCGTACCGGCCCGCTCGTCCGTGTCCGTCTGCTCGCCATCGGCCGTCGCCGTGTCCGGTGCGGCGGGCGTCACCCGCGCCACCGGCCAGGGCGCGATCACCGGAAGCCCTCCGTACGGCGCCCGCTTCTTCCCGGCGGGGCGCACCGCAGGGGCCGGGTCGGCCGGGAGCGCCGGCTGGACGACGGGTACGACCGCCGCTCGCCCCAGTGCCGTATCGATAGCCAGTGCCTCCGCCACGCCAGTTGGACACGCATCCCCTTGTCAGGGTTGTACGCGCAAGGCACCCCACCCGACGGAGCGTCATTTATCCCCATGCGCACCAGCTCTTCCCTCAGCGCCAGAATTGCACCGACGGCCCCCGTCCACATTCGGTGTGTGCAGCACCCCGGACAGCACCCGGTAGCGCGCTGACACAAAGACGCTCCCCCGTGGCCTGCGGTTGCGGCCACGGGGGAGCTGATTCTCCAGGGTTGTACCGGCGGATTTCAAGTGGTCCAGACCACCATCTGGCCGAATTCGGCCGGTTTTCTCCCGATTCGCCGCAATCGCGGCGGAAGTTCAGCCGAAATCCGGCCGGTCCTGCCTGGTTCCGACCGGTCCTGCCCGGGTCCAGGTCGGTCCGGGTCCGTTCGGTCGGAGCCGGATGCGGTCGGAGCCGGATGCGGCCGGAGCCGGATCCGGCCGGATGCGGTCCGGCCGAGTCCGGTCGGACGCTCAGCGGCCGGTGCCGCCGTAGACCACGGCCTCGTCGCTGTCGCTGTCCAGCCCGAAGGCCGTGTGCACGGCCTGCACCGCCGCGTTCACGTCGTCGGCCCGGGTGACGACGGAGATGCGGATCTCCGAGGTCGAGATCAGCTCGATGTTGACGCCCGCGTTGGACAGCGCCTCGAAGAAGGTCGCCGTCACCCCGGGGTTGGTCTTCATCCCCGCGCCGACCAGCGAGATCTTGCCGATCTGGTCGTCGTAGCGCAGCGAGTCGAAGGCGATCACGGTCTGCGCCCGCGACAGCGCCTCCATCGCCTTGTGCCCCTCGGCCTTCGGCAGCGTGAAGGAGATGTCCGTCAGCGCGGTCGTGGCGGCCGACACGTTCTGCACGATCATGTCGATGTTGATCTCGGCGTCCGCGATGGCCCGGAAGATCGTCGCCGCCTCGCCGGGCTTGTCCGGCACCCCGACGACCGTGATCTTCGCCTCCGAGGTGTCGTGCGAGACACCGGAGATGATCGCCTGCTCCACTGGGCTGCCTCCTTGCGATACGTGGTGCGGCACCGGCCGCGGTTCCAGGCCCTCGGGCCGTTCGCTGCTGACCCAGGTGCCCGGGAGCCCGGAGAAGGACGAGCGCACGTGGATCGGGATGTTGTAGCGCCGCGCGTACTCCACACAGCGGTGCAGCAGCACCTTCGAGCCGGAGCTGGCCAGCTCCAGCATGTCCTCGAAGGCGATCCAGTCCATCTTGCGGGCCTTCTTCACCACGCGCGGATCCGCGGTGAAGACGCCGTCGACGTCCGTGTAGATCTCGCAGACCTCGGCGTCGAGCGCCGCTGCCAGCGCGACCGCCGTGGTGTCCGAGCCGCCCCGCCCGAGGGTGGTGATGTCCTTCTTGTCCTGCGACACGCCCTGGAAGCCGGCGACGATCGCGATGTTGCCCTCGTCGAGCGCGGTACGGATCCGGCCCGGCGTGACGTCGATGATCCGCGCCTTGTTGTGCACCGAGTCGGTGATCACACCCGCCTGGCTGCCGGTGAAGGACTGCGCTTCGTGGCCGAGGTTTTTGATCGCCATCGCCAGCAGCGCCATGGAGATGCGCTCTCCCGCGGTCAGCAGCATGTCGAATTCGCGGCCGGCCGGGATCGGCGACACCTGCTCCGCGAGATCGATTAGCTCGTCCGTCGTGTCGCCCATCGCCGAGACCACCACGACGACCTGGTGGCCGTTCTTCTTGGTGTCCACGATCCGGCGTGCGACCCGCTTGATGCCTTCGGCATCGGCGACAGAGGAGCCGCCGTACTTCTGCACGACAAGGCCCACGTGCGCTCCTCGCTCAGGGATGTGAATGCGGTCGGCCCAGTTTAACGAGCAGGCCCGATTCGCCCGGAACGTATCGCATGGTGAGATGTGACGCTCAGAGAATGATCACCCGATCACACCGGAAGACATCCGCCCGGACGAGGCCCGCATCCTGAGCCGCGCCGCCGCGGACGCAGTCCCCCGCCGGCACGCCGGCACGCCCGGTCCTCCGGCACGCCCGGCACCGTCACCGCGCCGGGCCCAGCCCCATCGTCCCCAGCTCGGCCTCCATGACGCGGCCGGCCTCCTCCGCCAGCTCCTCCTCGTCGTCCGCCTCGCCGCCCGTGTCCAGGCCGTCCAGCTCGTCCAGCGGGCTGTCCAGCCGTACGTGCGCCACCAGCGACTGCAGGGCCCGCAGGCTCGCGCTCGCCGTCGATCCCCAGTTGGACAGGTACGAGAACTGCCACCACCACAGCGCCTCCGACACCCGCCCGGCCCGGAAGTGCGTGAGCCCGTGCGTGAGATCGGCCACCACGTCGGCCATGTCGTCCGAGATCCGGCAGGCCACCGGCGTCGACCGGGGCACGTAGGGGTCGAAGACCTCGGAGTAGACGTCGATCGGCTCCAGCAGCGTCGCGAGGCGCTGCCGCAGGTCGTCCTCGTCGGGCTCGGGACCGGCGTCCGGCTCGTAGCGCTCGTCGGGCACGAAGTCCTCGTGGGCCCCGAGCCGGCCGCCCGCGAGCAGCAGCTGCGAGACCTCCAGCAGCAGGTACGGCACGGCGCTGTCCGGGTCGTCGCCCTTGGCGACCTCGCGGACCGAGAGGATGAAGCTCTCGATCTGGTCGGCGATCTGGACGGCGTATTCGTCCGGCTCCTGCTCGCGCGGCAGCGCCACGACGGGCTCGACGGCCCCTGCGGCGGCGCCGCTCGCGGCACTCTGCGGGCTCCTGTTCACCACGGTCTCAGACATCGAGCAACCGCCTCCCTTCGAAGGCCCGCCCCAGCGTGACCTCGTCCGCGTACTCCAAGTCGCCGCCCACCGGCAGTCCGCTGGCCAGGCGCGTCACACGCAAACCCATCGGTTTGACCGTCCGGGCGAGGTACGTCGCCGTCGCCTCGCCCTCGAGATTCGGGTCGGTCGCCAGGATCAGCTCGGTGACCGAGTCGTCGGCGAGCCGGCGCAGCAGCTCCGCGATCCGCAGGTCGTCCGGCCCGACCCCGTCGATGGGGCTGATCGCCCCGCCCAGCACGTGGTACCGCCCGCGGAACTCGCGGGTCCGCTCGATCGCGACCACGTCCTTGGGCTCCTCGACGACGCAGATCACCGACGGATCGCGGCGCGGGTCCCGGCACACCCGGCACAGCTCGTCCTGCGCGACGTTCCCGCACACCTGGCAGAAGCGCACCTTCGCCTTGACCTCCGCCAGCGCGTGCGCCAGCCGGCGCACGTCGGCGGGATCGGCCTGCAGGATGTGGAAGGCGATCCGCTGCGCGCTCTTGGGACCCACGCCGGGCAGCCTGCCCAGTTCGTCGATCAGGTCCTGGACCACGCCTTCGTACACGCCGGGTCGCCTTTCGGGGAGGAGGGGTCGGGTCTGCGGTCACCGGCCGGCCGGAAACGCCGCCGGTGCGCCCGGGGCCGTCAGAAGAGTCCGGGCAGCCCGCCGCCGCCGCCGAGGCCCTGTGCGAGCGGCCCCAGCTTGCGCTGCTGCAGTTCCTGTGCCACCGCCGTCGCGTTGTGCACGGCGGCGACCACGAGGTCGGCCAGCGTCTCGGTGTCCTCCGGGTCGACGGCCTTGGGGTCGATCACCAGCGCGCGCAGCTCGCCCGCGCCGGACACGGTCGCCGTGACCAGTCCGCCGCCGGCCGTGCCCTCGACCTCGGCGCGGGCCAGTTCCTCCTGGGCCGCGGCCAGGTCCTGCTGCATCTTCTGCGCCTGCTGGAGCAGCGCCTGCATGTTCGGCTGACCACCGGGATTCATGGTTCGCTCCTGCCTCGCATCGTCCGCCGGACGACCCTCGTCCTTGCCACTTGCCGTCCCGGATCCCTCCGGCACGATTCCCCGTACCGGTCCGGTCCGTCTCTCGATCGTCTCGCACCCTGCCGTCCGTGACACGCCGAGCCTACGTGCTCGCCCCCTGCCGCGTCCTACGCCGTACGGAGGATCGCGCCGCCCGAGAACTCCGACCGGAGTAGTGGGCGCGGCAGCCGCAGGGCGTATCCGGAGCACCGTCTGCCCGCTGCGGGGCAGGTCAGTCCCCTCCTGCGGGGACGATTCGCGGGCCGGGGCCGTCAGTCGTGCCGGATCTCCTCGATCACGGTCGCGCCGAGCTCGCGGATGAACAGATCGTGGCCGCTGAGCGCGGAATCGACGAGGTCGGGGTCGTCGTCCTCGGGGATGTCGTCCTCGAGCGGGGGCGGCACCTCGTCGGTCATGAGCCGCGGCCGCTGCCCGCCGGACGCCTGGCCGGACGGTACGCCCCCGGGCCCGGACGGAGCGGGCCGCGGCGCGGGCGGTACGGGCGCGGCCTGACCGGGTACGGCGGCGGCGCCGGGGGCACCGGGGCCGCCGGACGGGCCGGGCGGGCCGGGCGCGGTGCTCGCCGGTGCGGTACGGGCGGGGGCCTGCGCCGAGGCGTACGCGTCGGGGGCCGCGGGGGCGTAGGACGGTGCGGGGGGCGCGGGCGGGGCCTGCGGGCGGGGGGAGCCGCCCCCGCCGAAGCCGCCGGGGGCACTGCCGCCTCCGCCGCCGAAGCCGCCGCCCGCGGGGCCGGGGCCGGAACCGCCGCCCGAGCCGCCGCCGGAGGGGTCGACGATGGCCTCGATACGCCACTGCACGCCCAGGGCGTCGCTGATGGCCTGCTTGAGGACGTCCTCGCTGCCGTTGTTGGCGAAGCTGTTGCGGGCTCCGGGGTTGTCGAAGCCGATCTGCAGCGTCTCGCCGTCGAAACCGGAGATCTGGGCGTTGTTGAAGAGCAGCATCCACGTCAGGCGGCGCCGGCTCTTGACGGCGTCCAGGATCTGCGGCCACATCTGCCGTACCCGCGAGGGATCCCCGACACCCGCGGAGCCCTGCTGCGGGGCGGCGGCGGGCTGCGCCTGCGCGGGCGCAGGTGCAGAGGCAGGGGCGGCAGCGGTGGGCCAGGCCCCGCGCCGGGCGGGAGCGTCGGCCGGGGGTACGGGCGCGGGCGCGGCCGGAGGGGAGGCGGGGGGAGCCGCGGGCACGGGCGGCGGGGCCACCGGAGCGGGCGGCGCGACCGGTGGGGGCGCGGCCGGCGCGGGGGCGGGCGGAGCAGGCGGCGCGGCGGCCGCGCGGGCGCCGGCCGCGAACCCGCCGCCGGCACCGCCCCGCTCCAGCCGCTCCAGCCGCGCCTGGACGGACCGCTCGTCGTCGTAGGCGGCGGGCAGCAGCACCCGCGCGCAGATGAGCTCCAGCTGCAGCCGCGGCGAGGTCGCCCCGCGCATCTCCGTCAGCCCGGTGTTGACCAGGTCGGCGGCGCGGCTGAGCTCGGCGGCCCCGAAGACCGAGGCCTGCGCCTGCATCCGCTCCACGACGTCGCGCGGGGCGTCGATGAGCCCCTTCTCGGCGGCGTCCGGCACGGCGGCGAGGATGACCAGGTCGCGCAGCCGCTCCAGCAGGTCGGTGACGAACCGCCGCGGGTCGTGGCCGCCCTCGATGACCCGGTCGACGACCTGGAAGACCGCGGCCCCGTCCCCGGCGGCGAAACCGTCGACGACCTCGTCCAGCAGCGCCGCGTCGGTGTACCCCAGCAGCGCGGTGGCCATGGCGTACGTCACACCGTCCGCCCCGGCACCGGCCAGGAGCTGGTCCATGACCGACATCGAGTCCCGTACGGACCCGGCCCCGGCCCGTACGACCAGCGGGTAGACCCCGTCCTCGACGGCGATGTCCTCCTGCCGGCAGACCTGGTCGAGGTAGTCCCGCAGCGTCCCCGGCGGCACGAGCCGGAAGGGGTAGTGGTGCGTCCGCGACCGGATCGTCCCGATGACCTTCTCGGGCTCGGTGGTGGCGAAGATGAACTTCAGATGCTCCGGAGGCTCCTCGACGACCTTCAGCAGCGCGTTGAAGCCGGCCGAGGTGACCATGTGGGCTTCGTCGATAATATAAATTTTATAGCGACTGCCCGCAGGCCCGAAGAACGCCTTCTCCCGCAGGTCACGGGCGTCGTCGACACCACCGTGCGAGGCGGCGTCGATCTCGATGACGTCGATCGACCCCGGCCCGTTCCTGGCCAGGTCCCGGCACGACCGGCACTCACCGCACGGCGTGGGCGTCGGCCCCTGCTCGCAGTTCAGGCACCGCGCGAGGATCCGCGCACTGGTCGTCTTCCCGCACCCGCGCGGCCCGCTGAACAGGTACGCATGATTGACCCGGTTGTTCCGCAGGGCCTGCTGCAACGGGTCGGTGACATGCTCCTGCCCGATGACCTCGGCGAAGGTCTCGGGGCGATAGCGGCGATACAGAGCGAGCGACACACCACGAGCCTATCCGCGCCCACCGACAACCGGCCCCACCCAAGCGAAGACCCCCCACGCACCCGCCAGAGCCCACCTACCCTTGCTGCCTTCCGGCCCTGGGGGAGTTCAGCGAGATAGCGCCACGTGAGGGGCTACGCCCACCTTACCCGATCCCCCCACCCCCGAACGAGTTCGCTCCCACCCCCCTCCGTCTTGTACTGTTCCCCACGGAGGATTCGCCTAGAGGCCTAGGGCGCACGCTTGGAAAGCGTGTTGGGGGCAACCCCTCACGAGTTCGAATCTCGTATCCTCCGCCAGTGCCTCACCGGGCACGACGTCGAAGGGCCCCCATCCGCGATGGGGGCCCTTCGACGTTCGGAGTGACGCAGTCCGTTCGTCTCCCCGTACGGTGCAGACGTGATCGTTCCCAGGGTGCGGCCCATCCTCTTCCTTGACGTCGACGGACCGCTCATCCCCTTCGGAGCGACACGGGAGCAGTACCCCGACGGTTATCCGACGTACGTGCCGCAGGAAGCGGGGGCGAACCCGCTTCTGGCCAGGGTCGCCCCTGCCCTCGGCCCCAGGTTGCTGGCGCTGCCCTGTGATCTGGTGTGGGCCACCACATGGGAGTCCGAGGCCAACGAATGCCTCGCTCCGCTCCTGGGTCTGCCGCAGCTCCCCGTAGTCACCTGGCCGGAGCCTTCCGACGAGCCCGAGCTGGCCGGCCTGCACTGGAAGACCCGAACGCTCGTCGAGTGGGCCGCGGACCACCCTTTCGCCTGGCTCGACGACGAGATCACCGACGCCGACCGCACCTGGGCCAACGCTCACCACCCCTCCCGAACCCTCCTCCACCGCGTCGACCACCGCCACGGCCTCCCCGCCGCGGACTTCGCCGACCTCGAGACGTAGTTGCGCGGCGGGTGAAGGTCCTCTCCGAGTCGTCACCAGGATCATCGGGGCTGATGTCAGTGGCTACCGCTACGTTTCGGGGGGTGAGCTCCTGCGCCGGACCGCCCCGAGACGGGGCCGTTGGCACCCGTCGAGCGCGGCGCCGTAGGTCGAGGGACCTCGGCTCCGCGCGCGTTGCGGAAAGGGACGACGCCATCCACCAGCACTTTGTCGGCGAAGGGGGCGGCTATATGAGCGGCTTGGACGAACTCCTACTGCGCGTCCGTGACCGCGCGGAGCGGGAGACGGAGGTCCTTGCTCCGTGCGTCCGCGAGCAGGACGTCGTGGCCGCCGAGCAGGCACTCGGGTTCAACCTGCCGCCGTTGCTCCGCCTTCTCTACCTCCACGTCGCCAACGGCGGCTTCGGGCCTGATTACACCCTTCTGCCGCTCGTCGGCAGCGGGCGGACCGTCGTGGGCGAGTACGGGCCACTCCTGGACGCGCGCCCGGCGCACTGGCCGCGCGGCGTACTGCCGATCCTGGACTGGGGCTGTGGCATGTACGCCGCGGTGGACTGCCTTGATCCCGTCGCACCTGTTCTGCTGTTCGAGCCGAACGCTGGTCCCGAGGACTGGGCCGACGCATGGTTTCTCGACTCGCCGTCTCTGGCCCAGTGGCTGGATACGTGGCTGGCAGGGACCGGCTGGTGGGAGGACGAGGTCGTGGCGGCGGAGGACGCGCACGAGCCGGTGCCTTGGCCCGGTGCCGTACGACGGCTCGCGACAGCCGGCTGAGCACGGACTGCCGCCTGTCGATCGGCAGGAGACGAAGGGCACGAAATCGTGATGGTCACGAGCAAACCACGGCTCTTCGCGGACTACTGGGTGCGCCCGCACTGACGCGCGAAGGGTTGCAGTTCGGGTTGCGTTCACCCTCGTCCGTGGTCGTCCGACGGGGGCAGCAGGCGGCGCCGCTTCCCAGCTCAGAACGGTGACGGACTCCGGCGTACGACGGCCCGCAGCGGGGGCCATCGACGTTCGGGATTGCACCAGCGGCGCGGCCACGTCCGGGTGGGTGCCGTCGCTCCACGGCCGGAGCATTCCTGGCTCGGCGACGAGATCACGGGCGGCGCCCCAGCCGGGGTTTGTCAGGCGAGCCCGTATCGGCGCAGCCCCGAGCGCCGAAGCTCGAACTTGACGGCACTCCCCGATCTCCCCCCTGCTCGCCCGGCTGGCCGGCGCACTTGGCCCTCCCCGCCGACGTTCAGAAGAAGGGCGGCAGGTGCCAGCCCCGCCAGCCGGGCGGGTAGGCGCCGTCGCGGACGAGTTCGGCACGCGAGGTAGGGCGCCCGCCTGAGAACAGGGCGAGGTACTCGGCGATCGAGCGGCGTAGATCGTCCGGGTCGGCGGCGTGCCCCGCGTAGCGTTCCCAGGGCCCGTCGGTGGTGAGGAACTCTTGTGCGCGGTGGGTGCCGAGGCGGTCGTCGAGATGGAGCAGGGCGGCCAGGGCCAGGCGAGGTCCGTCCTCGTCGCCCTGGGCCAGTGCCACGTGCAGGTATCTGGCCAGTGTTTCGGCGTCTTGGTCCTCGCCCAAGCAGGCTGCTGCTGGACCGATATCCGCCAAACCGTGGTGTTCGTCCCCCGCAGCCATATCTGCCAGGCGATTGCGCAGGTCCACACGTCGGCCGGCGGCGATGAGCCACAGACCCACGGCCTGCTCACGCCATCCAAGGGAGAGCAGCGTCTCCAACTCGCGTGCCGTGGCCCGTCTGGCATCCCGGTGCAGCCGCCGCTGGAAGAGTCGCAGGCGAGGAGTAGGCAGCAGCAGGGCCGCTCCCGAGAAGACGTACCAGTACCGTCCGTGTGCCTTCACGTACCGGCGGGTCACTCGTAACTCCAACGCACGTTGCGGATCGCGGGTACGCATCTCCACCGCGAGGCCGTTCAGCGCCTCCCACCTGCGCTGAAGGAGGTGGACAGGGTGGAGCGGAAACATGGCCCTCCTCCCCGCGAGGATCCCTCAGTTGAGGTATGGGGGAAACGTAGCGCGGTGCATGTCCGGCTGGCAGCTCTGCGGTCATACCCGCACCGCCCCTGGGCTACCGCCGCGCCTCGACCCGCCAACGGTGCCCGCTGCCCATGGAGCAGGCTTGGCGGCGCTTGGTGTCGTCACGGATTTTACGGATCAGCCGAGCGGGCCAGGTGCGACGGTGATCCGTACGCCCTGCTGGGAGTCCCCTGCGAAGTTGAGGGGGTACTGCATCGGACGCCGCTCTTTGGCGGGCATGCTTTGGCTGACGAGGCGTTAGCATCTGCGCCGTGAGACTGGGGGCGCCGCGGGTCGTCGCGGTGGGGATGGCGGTACTGCCGGCGCTGGGCGCCGCCGGCTCGCAGCGTGGGGAGGCCGTCGGTGCTGCGGTGGACCCCGGCCCGCTTCCCACCAGCCCCTACATGACCACGTCGCAGGACTACCAGCGGTCCCAGCAGGCGTCGGCGTTGCCTACACCGACACCGCCTGGCACTGATGAGGCTGGCCGAAAATCCCCAGCCTCGCTCTTCGCTCCCCACTTCGTTGATGGGTCACCAGTCGACATGGGATGGGCCGCTTGCCTCGGCCGTCTCCCCTGCAGGGCTCTCGGCTCGAGGCCCGGGGTCAGCGTGAGCAGCCGGGCATTCTCTGATCTTGTGGGAGGGCCTGCTCAGCCCTGCCCTCTGCACATCCAGCGATGTATCATGAAGTACATCATTGATATCCACGGAGGTAGTCATGAGTCGGACCGTGATCGACCTCGACGACGAGCTGCTGGCCGATGTAGCCCAGGCGCTGGGCACGAGCACCAAGAAGGACACGGTCAATACGGCTCTCCGCGAGGTGCTGGACAACCGGCGGCGCGCCCTGGCGCTCACCCGGCTGCGGTCGGCTGCGGACGAGGGCGGTTTCGATCTGGATCTTTTTGAGGACAAGAGGAACTACCGTCGATGAGTGCGGCGCAGTTCCTGATCGACACCAGCGCCCTCGCTCGCTTCCTGCGGGAGGGTGCGGGGCAGTACGGCTGGGATCGGGCAGCGGCAGCGGGGCTCATCGCCACCTGCCCGGTGACCGAGCTGGAGTTCTTCTACAGTGCGCGCTCTGCTGAGGACCGGACACGCGGCATCGAGGACATGCGCCTGCTCTTCGGCTGGGTGCCTGTGGATGACCGGGCTTACGATCGCGCCTGGCGGGTCCAGGAACTGCTGACGCGCAAGGGGCAGCGCCGCAGCGCGGGCGCGGTGGACCTGGTGGTTGCAGCGACGGCGGAGCTCCAAGGACTGACCCTCCTCCATCGTGACCGGGATTTCGACTGCATCGCCGCCGTCACTGGGCAACCCCTCCAGTGGTATGGCCCCGATGCCGGGAAATAGCCCGACGGCACACGGTCCACTCTCCGCGGCCCCTTCGTGCTGAGCCCTCGGTGGAGTCCGACGCGACCTCCCTGGTCTCAGTTCTGGTCTCATTCAGCCGCGTCCGGGTCCGTCCGCCACCTGCCTGGGTGCTCGCTCGGCCGCAGGTCAGAGCGTCTCTGCTCTCTCGTGTACCGCATCGTGACCCGTTGGACAGCGTGTTGGGGGCAACCCCTCGCGAGTGCGAGTCTCGTATCCTCCGCACCCCGCCCGCCAGGGCATACGGGGGCCCGGCCGCTCAGCGGCCGGGGCTCTCGTCGTTGGAGGACTGCAGTTGCCCGATCAGGCGGCTGGGGGCGGCTGGTCCGGGGGGTGCGCCCACGCCGGCGACGACGGCTCCGGCACCGGGCATGACCGGTGGGGCCCGCAGGCGGCTATCGGCCCTGCGCTGGTGGCTCGCCGAGCAGCGAGCGCAGCTCGGGAAGAACGGAGGCACCCGTGCCGTCGAGGAGGTCGAGGGCCGTGCGCCGGTGCAGATGCGCGCCCTGTGCGTCGCCGCGCTCGTGCAGGACGAGGCCGAGTTGGTGGTGGGCGAGGCCGCGGCCGTAGGAATCCGTGCGGGCGGCGGTGAGCAGCGTGCGGCACTCGGCCTCGGCGCGGTCGGTGTGTCCGAGCGCGCGCAGGGCGCGGATCAGGCCGATCCGGGCTTCGCGTTCGGTGTTCCACACGCCCTTTCCGCCGGCGAGTTCGAGGCATCGTTCATAGTGCTCCAGGGCAGCGGAGGGTTCCCCGAGTGCGAGATGCGCGTCGCCGATGTTGGCCTCGCCGACGTACTCGATCTGGGCGGCGACGGCCGATCCCCGGCCCACCTCGATGCTCCGCCGGTGGTACCGCAGGGCCTGCCGCGGGTCCGTCCGCTGGTAGACGTTGCCGAGGTTGGACAGTGCGCAGGCCTCCTCGTGCACGTTGCCGGCGGCCGCGCATGCCCTCAGGGTCTCGTTCAGGACCTCGACCGCCTCGTCGAGGCGGCCGGACTGTTCGAGCAGCACGGCCCGTTTGTTGAGGGCGGCGAGCGCCATGGGCTCGTCGCCGACCTGGAGCCACAGGGCGTGTGCCCGCTCCCGCAGCGGCATGGCGGCGTCGAACTGCCCGGTCTCGAAGTGCTGTCCCGCCAGGTCGTCCAGGGCCCACGCCTCGGCAACCAGGTCGCCGGCGTCACGGGCCAGGGCCGCCGCGAACTCGTTGAGCCGGCCCATCTCCTCGTAACGGGCGCGGAACCGCAGGTAGATGAAGGCCGCCCGGACCAGGGCCAGAGCCCTGGTGGTGTCCGCGGCGTCGGTCCACGGATACCGGACGAAGGCGTCGAGGTTGTCGGCCTCCTCGTCACCCCGGGCCAGGGCGTCGGCGGTGGTGGCGATCGGGCTGGCGGGGTCGTCGTACCCGGCCAGCTTCCGCTGCTCATAGGCCGTGGGGTAGAGGATCTTCGTGGTGCGGGTCATCGCGGACAGAAGCAGGGTGAGGGCGCGGCTCGCCGCGCGGTCACGGGCGGCGGGCGGGATCTGGGCGGCGGCGAGTTCGCGGGCGAAGTCGCGGACCAGGTCGTGGGGCGCGTAGCGGCCCGGGCGCCCGGTTTCCTCCAGCAGCGCCACGTCGACCAGCCGGTCGAGTGCGGCGCCGGCCCGCGCCTCGGTGGTGTTCATGAGCCGGGCCATGACGGGAGCGGAGTACGCCGGCAGGTCCACGACGCCGAGCAGCGCCAGTGCTCGACCGGCGGCCACGTCCAGCGGCCGGGTGGACCGGCGCAGGGCGTCGTGGGCGATCGCGAGGGACTGGCGGACGCTCAGGTCGTCGAGTTCGAGCCGGTCCAGGCGCTCGTCGGCCGCGGCGAGCTGGTCGACGAGCCGGGCCAGAGGCAGCTCGGAGCGGCTGTTCAGCCGGGCGGTGGCGATCCGCAGGGCCAGGGGCAGCCCCCCGCACAGCTCGACCAGCCGCAGTGCCTCGCCCTGGGGGTCGGGCCCCTCCTCTGCCGAACTCCGCTTGCGGCCCCCGGCTGCCCGTTCGACCAGGGCCACGCCCTCGGCCGGGGACAGCGGCGCGAGTCTGATGTGAAGGCCGTCCAGCGTGGTGAGCGCGGCCCGGCTGGTGACGAGCGCCGCGCAGCCCGGGCCCGCGGGCAGCAGGGGGCGGACCTGCGCGGCTGAGGCCGCGTCGTCGAGCACCAGCAGGGTGCGGCTGCGGGCGAGCCGCGACCGGAGCAGGGCCGCTACCGCGTCCGGGCCGTCACCGGTGCGAGAGGCGTCCACACCGAGGTGGCGGAGCAGCAGCGTCAGCGCCCGCACAGGTTCGAGCGGAGCCAGTCCCGCGGTGGCGCCGTGCAGGCTGACGAACAGCTGCCCGTCGGGGAAGTCGTCGCGCAGCGACTCGGCCAGGTGCAGTGCCAGCGCGGTCTTGCCGACACCTGCCATGCCGCTGACAGTGACCACCGAGGCGCGCTCACGTCGTGCCGTCAACACTTCGAGTGCGGCCTTGACGTGCTCGTCACGTCCCACGAAGTAGGCGGTGGGGGGTGGAAGTTGGGCAGGAGCGGGCTGGGATTGCGCGGACGTCGCGGCGGTGTCGGCCCGGGCGAGGACGGCCCGGTGGGCCTCCTGGGCAGCGCTTCCCGGTTCGATGCCGAGTTCGTCGGTCAGGGCGCGGCGCAGCCGGTGGTAGACGGCCAGCGCTTCTGCGCGCTGCCCGCTGTGGTGCAGCGCCCGTATCAACTGGGTGTGGAACGCCTCGTGCAGGGGGTGCTCGGCGGCCAGCCTGGTGAGTTCCGGGACGAGGCCGGATGCGCGCCCCAGGGCCAGCTCGGCGTCGAAGCGCCACTCGACCGCTTCCAGACGTGCCGTCTCCAGTCTCTGCCGCGGCACGTACGCCTCGCCGTGGTCCGGGAGATCCGCCAGCGGCGTGCCGCGCCACAGCGCCAGTGCGGCCGTGGTCGCGGACAGCACCTCGTCCCAGCGTCCCGCGAGCCGCGCCTCACGGGCCCTGCCCAGGCAGGCGTCGAACACCTCGGTGTCCAGCTCGCCCGGAGCGACGTCCAGGAGGTAGCCCCGTGCGGTGGAACGAAGCCGGGAGGTCGTTCCTTCGGCCAGGGCGGACCGCAGCCGCGCCACGAGGTTGTGCAGCGACGCCGCAGCCGAGGCAGGTGGGCTGCCGCCCCACAGGGCGTCGCGCAGCCACTCGGACGTGACCGGCTGGTTGGGGCGCAGCAGGAGGACCAGCAGCAGAGCTCGCAGCAACGGTCCCCGCAGGGGCCGTTCGGCGTCCCCTGCTGTCCAGGCGTCGCCGTCCAGGACCGCCAGTGGCCCGAGCACACAGAACCGCATCACGGTCCTCCGCAGGAGTCATGTGTCACGGCCGTGCCCCGTTACCAGCCATGTGAGGGCCATGTTAGTCACCGGTTAGGTGGCCCTCCCAAGCTGATTCCGCTCGATTCGGGCCGACGGCCGGACCGTGCGCGCCGGACCGCGCCCAGGGGGAGTGCTCTGCGATCCGTCATGCCGGCACAACGCGCGCGCCGCCCGTCGCGGGAGTGGTGCCGCTTCTCGAAATGAGGGTATTCGTTGTCGATCACGGGGGACGGTTCCGGGAACGGTGCCGGCGGCGTGCGGACACGACGACGCCTCGTCGTGGGCATCAGCGGGGCGACCGGCATCGCGTACGGCGTGAAGGTCCTCGAACTCGCGCGCAAGGCAGGCGTCGAGACCCATCTCGTCGTCACGCCCGCGGCCCAGCAGACCCGCGCGTACGAGACCGATCTGTCGGCCGGCGATCTGGCCGCGCTGGCCGACGTGGTCCACCGGCACGCGAACGTCGGAGCCGCCATCGCCTCCGGCTCCTTCAGGACGTGCGGCATGATCGTCGCTCCCTGCTCGGTGCGGACGCTGGCGGCCGTCGCGTACGCCGCGAACGACAACCTCCTGACGCGGGCCGCGGACGTCACGCTCAAGGAGCGCCGCCGCCTCGTCCTCCTCGTCCGCGAGACGCCGTTGACGCTCGGCCATCTGCGGGCCATGACCGCGGCCACCGAGTCCGGCGCGATCGTCATGCCGCCCGTGCCCGCCTTCTACCTGCGGCCGGGAAGCGTCGACGACGTCGTCGCCCACTCGGCCGGACGTGCGCTCGATCTGCTGGGGATCGACGTGCCCGACCTGCCCCGCTGGGGCGAATGACCTTGTGAAGGGAACACGTTCAATGAAGCACCTGCGCAGCCTGCGCGAGTTCGTCGAGGAACTCGACCGGATCGGCGATCTCCGGCGCATCGACACCGAGGTCGACTGGAACCTGGAGGTGGGCGCGGTCATCCGCCGCTGCTACGACCTCAACGCCCCGGCCCCGCTGTTCACCAACCTCACCGGCTACCAGGGCACGGGCTTCGGCCTCCTCGGCGCCCCGGGCGCCCTGTCGTCCTACACCAACCCGCTGGCCCGCATCTCCCTCGCGCTGGGCCTGGGTCCGGACGCGTCGGGCCAGGAGATCGTCGAGACGCTCGTGGCGGCCCGCTCCGCCGAGGGAATCCCGCCGGTCGTCGTGCCGCGCGAGGACGCGCCCTGCAAGCAGAACGTCATGACGGGCGACGCCATCGACCTGTTCGCATTCCCCACCCCGCTGATCCACGGCAACGACGGCGGACGCTACATCCAGACCTACGGGATGAACATCGCGGCCACGCCCGACGGCTCGTGGACGAACTGGTCGGTGAACCGCATGATGATCGCCGGCCCGGACACCCTCGCGTGCCTGATCCCGCCTCCCCAGCACCTGGGCGTCATCCGCGCGCAGTGGACCGCGATCGGCGAGCCCATGCCGATCGCACTGGCCATCGGCGTCGAACCCGGCCTGCCGTTCGTCGGCGGGATGCCGCTGCCGCAGGGAGCCGACGAGAGCCACTTCCTCGGGGCGCTGTTCGGAGAGGGCATCGACGTCGTGAAGGCCGAGACCGTCGACCTGTACGTCCCTGCCACCGCGGAGATCGTCGTCGAGGGCCACATATCCGTCGACGAGACGGTCATGGAGGGCCCGATGAACGAGTTCCCGGGCTACAACGCGACCGAGGCGTCCCCGAAGGCGCTGTTCCGCGTCAGCGCGGTCACCCACCGCGACGGCGCGCTCCAGGCCGTCGTCGCCGCCGGCCCGCCCGTGGAGGAGGACCACACCGTCATCGGCACGACGAGTGCCGCCGAGATCCTCTACCAGCTGCGGGAAGCCGGACTGCCCGTGACGTCCGCGTGGTACCCGTTCGAGGCTGCCGTGCACTGGTTCGTCGTGGCCATGCGCCAGGACTGGCACACGACCCTGGGCATTACGTCGTCCGAACTGATCGACCGGATCGCCGACGTCATCTTCACCGGCAAACCCTCGGTGAACGCACCCAAGATCCTGGTCGTCGAGGACGACATCGACATCACCGACCTCGACGAGGTCGTCTGGGCCTTCGCCACCCGCTCCCACCCCGAACGCGGCGAGTTCCACTACCCGCACAAACTCAGCATGCAACTCGCCGTCTACCTCAGCCCCGAGGAATCCCACACCTTCATGGCCGGGAAGGTCGTCCACAACTGCCTCCTCGCCGACCTCTACCCCGAGGGCGCGCAGCCGGTGAAGGGCAGCTTCGAGAACGGCTGGCCGCAGGAGGTCCGGCAGCGCGTCCTGTCCCGCTGGAACAGCGCCTACGGCTTCGAGGAGCGCTGAACCGCCATGTCCGCGGACATCGACATCCTCGGCAGCAAGAGGATCCTCGTCCTGGCGTCCAACCCGGCGGTGTCCGAGCGGACCGGCTGGCCCGTCGGGTTCTGGTGGTCGGAAATCACCCACCCCTACTGGGCGTTCACCCAGGCCGGCTACACCGTGGACATCGCCAGCCCTGACGGCGGCGCGCTCACCGCCGACGCGTGGAGCGACCCGCGCGACGAATCCCGCTACTCCGCCGCCGACCTCCTCTCGCTCGGCTTCGTGAACTCCCCCGAGCACGCCGCCCTGCTGGACAGCACGCCCTCGCTCGCCGACGTCGACCCTGCCGGCTACTCCGCCCTGCTCGTCGTCGGCGGGCAGGCACCCATGTACACGTTCGTGGACGACGAGCGCGTCCACCGGCTCATCGCCGGCTTCTACGAGGCCGGGAAGATCACCGCGGTGCTGTGCCACGGCACGGCCGCGCTCCTGACGACACACCTGTCCGACGGCACCCTTCTCGTCACCGGGAAGACCTGGACCGGCTTCGCCAACTCCGAGGAGGACTACGCCGACGCCTACGTCGGCCGGCCGATCCAGCCCTTCCGCATCGAGGACCGGGCCCGGGCACTGCCGGACACCAACTTCACCGTGTCGGGCCGCTTCCGCCCGCACGCCGTCCGCGACGGCCTGCTCGTCACCGGCCAACAGCAGTACTCGGGCACCGCCGTCGCCGAGCTCGTCATCCAGGCCCTCGGCCGTTGACCCTCACACCGGTCCTGCTCCAGGGCCAGGGCAGGCGTCGGGAAGAGAGCGGCGGAGCCGCGACCGTCGCGGCCGCCACCGCGCCCGACCTGATCACCGGCGTCATCGGACTGGCACCGTTCACCCGCAGGCAACCGGAGGGCCCCACCGCGCGGTGGGGCCCTCCGGTGTACGGGGAAGGCCCGGGCGGGCGCCCGAGACGGGGCGGCCGACCGGGCAGCCACGGGCACGACCTTGCCGGTACAGGGCGCCGCAGTGCGTCCCGAGGCCGGTTCCGGCGCTGCGGGGGTTTGCCGCCCGGCAACGAGCAGCAGCGGCTCACGGCCCTGGTGGATCACCCCAGCGGTGCCGGGCGTGTCGTCGCGGTGGTCGCGCAGGCACCGGCGTGTGACGGCGCAGCCGGCCGGGGATCCGCCGGACGACCGGGCAGGACCGGGGGGATCGGGACGGGGACGGCGGCTGCCGGAACCGCCCTCCACGAGGCTGAGCAGGGGCTGCGAGGGGCTGTTCGCCCGGGCGATGTCGAGGCGCTGGACCTGGTGCGGGACCGCGGGAGGAGGTTCCTCCAGAAGAGTGCTAGCGTCATTAGCAGGGGGAAATACGATGATTTCTTCCGTTTCTCCGTCCCCTGGGCAAATGGTGAGCAGGGTGAGATGACAGCTGCGAGGACCACGCCGGAAGGCAGTTCCGGTCCGCTGACTGCGGTGGATCCCGGGGCGTTCTCGGCTGCTCGGCCCGCCTCCCCGGAGGGAGCGCCGCTCGACAGCACCCTGACCTCGGTGTTCGCCTTGGCCCTTCGGCAGGCGAAGGTGTGTCTGGGCGGCCTGGAAGCTCTGGCCCACTGGCGTGAGCCCGCTGACGGGCGGCTGCGGATGGTGGCCTCCGACGGCTCTGTCCCGGCCGGCGCCGAGGGGTGGGCGCAGCTGCGTGCGGACCAGGACGCGGCGCCCGCACGCGCCGTCCGGCGCGGCGGCTACGCGTGGGTGGAAGGGGATCCCCTGGGGATCGGGGCCTCCGGGACCGCCGCGGTGCCGTTCCTCGGCGCTGAAGGACCCGTCGGGGCGTTGTCCGTGCTCACGGGCGGGGCAGGCGAGCCGGACGAGATGCAGCGGTCTTTCCTGCGCGCGACAGCGGCATGGGCCGCGGCGCACGTGCACGGTGTGCCGCAGCCGTCGGCGCCCGGTCCGGGATCGGTGGTCGCGCGTTCCGCCCTCATGGGTGAGCTGACGGCCGCGCTCGGCCAGGCCGTGACGGCCCAGGACGTCACTCAGGCCGTCGCGGACCGCGTGATGCCCCCGTTCGGTGCCGACGGGCTCCTGGTCCAGGTACTCGACGAGGACGACCGGCTGTACGCCGTCGGTTCTGCCGGGTACCCGCAGGAGTTCACCAGGCTGATGGACGGGTTCCCGCTGTCCGATTACGCCACGGTGCACGACGTGGTACGGACCCGTACCCCCCGGTTCATCGAGTCGAAAGCCGAGTACGAGCGGCTCTACCCCTCGATGCGCCAGGTGAGCGTGAAGTCGCCGAAGGAGGCGTGGGCGTTCCTGCCCATGATCGCCTCCGGCCGGACCATCGGCCTGTGCACGGTGTCCTTCAGCGAGCCGCGCCCCTTCAGCGAGGAGGAGCGCACCCTCCTGACGGCCCTGAGCGGCCTGGTCGGACAGGCCCTGGAGCGGGCCCGCCTGTACGACATGGAGCACGCCCGCGCGAGGGAGCTGCAGCGCGGTCTCCTGCCCCGTGCTTTGCCGCGGCTGCCCGCGGCCTGCGCCGCCGCCCGCTACCTGCCCGCCGCCCAGGGCGAGGGAGTGGGCGGCGACTGGTACGACGTGATCCCGCTGTCGGCCGACCGGGTCGCGATCGTGATCGGCGACGTGATGGGACACGGCATCGCGGAGGCCGCCACCATGGGACGGCTGCGCACCGCCGTGAGCACCCTCGCCGACCTGGACATGCCTCCCGACGAGTTGTTCGACCGGCTCAACGACCTGGTCTCCGAGCTGGGCGACGACTCCTACGCCACCTGTCTGTACGCCGTCTTCGACCCGGTCGCCCGGACGTGCTCGTACGCCGTGGCGGGGCACCCCCAGCCGGTCGTCGTCCATGGCGACGGCACCGTCGACAGCCCTGTCGTCGCCGCCGACCCGCCCCTGGGCGCCGCACAGCCGCCCTTCGAGACACACCAGCTCCAGTTGCCCGACGAGAGCCTGCTCGTCCTGTGCACGGACGGGCTCATCGAATCGGCCACCCAGGACGTGGAGGAGGGCCGGGCCCGCCTCCAGCAGGTCCTCACCGATGTCGTGTCCTCCACCCCGTACTTCCGGGTCGCGGACGAGGACGACGACGTCCGGCGCCTGGAGGAGCTCTGCGACACGGTCGTCTCGGCCCTGCTGCCCGATGCCAGGGCGACCAGCGACGACGCCGGCCTGCTCATCGTCCACACCCGGTGCACCGCCCCGCGCGACGTCGTCGGATGCGACCTCACCGACGATCCCCGGGCGGCCGGCCAGGCCCGCCAGTACGTCCGCGCACGGCTCGACGCGTGGGGACTGACCGACCTCGTGCTCACCACCGAACTGCTGGTGAGCGAGCTGGTCGGCAACGCCGTCCGGCATGCCAGCGGCCCGGTCCGGTTGCGTCTCCTGCGCAGCCGGACCCTGATCTGCGAGGTCTACGACGGGAGCCTCAACACTCCCCGTATCCGCCGTGCCGACTCCACCGACGAAGGCGGGCGCGGCCTGCAACTCGTCGCAGCCCTCTCCCGGCGCTGGGGTGCCCGGTATCTTCAGGACGGCAAATGCATCTGGACCGAGCAGCAGCTGCCGACTGGTGAGCCGTCTGGTGCGGTCCCCGGCATCGCGCCGCATGCCGCCTGAACGACCGCATCGATACCCGCACGGCTCGGCGCAGCTGCTGGATGCGGATCAGGTTGCCCGCGGGGTCGCGGAACGCGCAGTCGCGGACGGCGACGCGTCCGGGTCGCCGTGCGGAAGGGACGTCGCGGGAATGGTGATGTCCATGGCCGGCGGGCGTATCCGCGAACCGGGCTTCTCGGCTCCTGACCGGTCCGGACGCGCCCGGACGTTCACGGGCACGTCAGCGGAGCGCACCCGTTTCCCGCGACCGTGTACCCGATGCCCCGTCAGCCGCTGCCGGAGGGGCCCGCGATGTGGGGTCAGGAGCTCGTGGTCTGCTGTGCACCGGCGGTGCTGCCGGCGAGCCAGGCGGTCCAGCTGAGGGTGAAGGCGGCGTAGCCGTTGTCGGCGGGGACGAGGCCCCGTGGGGTGCCGGTGACGGTGACGGGGTCGCCCTGGTGGGCGTGGGCGTAGAACCACTTGGAGTCGGCCAGCGACAGGTGGATGCAGCCGTGGGAGCCGGCTTGGCCGGGGTTCGGGTGGCTGTCGGAGTAGTGGACGTAGGTGCCGCTCGTGGTGAGCTGGACGTCCCAGGGCAGTGTGACGTCGTAGTAGTTGGCGGTGCCCGGGACGCAGCTGATGTGCACGCTGCAGGAGGTCATGTGCACGGTCGGCGCCTTGCCCATCTCGGCCATGGTGCCGTCCCAGGTGGGGAACTGGGCGCTGCCCGCGTCGATCGGGAAGTGCTTCTGGCGGACACCGTCGAGGTAGACGTCCATGGTGTGGGCGGGGGCATCGACCCTGGTCTCCCAGTCCGGGCCGATGGTGAAGGCGTGGTGGTAGTCGTGGAGGCCGTAGCGGCCGTTGCCGTCGGCGACATCGGTGAGGCGGGCGTCGATGGCCACGTGGATGCCGGAAGGCCAGAAGTGCTGCGGTCGCCAGTCCGCCCGGGTGCTGCTGAACCAGTGCCAGGCGCCGGTGACCGGGGTGGACGTGGTGATCTTCAGAGCCTGCTCGACCCCCGCGCGGGCGGTGCGGGCGACGGGGTAGGTGAACTGCACCGATATGGGCATCGCCACGCCGACGGTCGCGCCGTTTGTCGGGGTGATCGTTTCGAGCAGCAGGGGCGGGCCCGCCGGGTGGGTGGGGGACGGGGAGGGGGCGGCGGAGCCGGTGCCGGTGCCCGGTGTGCCGCCCGTCGAGGCGCCTGGCGAAGGGGACCGCGTCGACGAAGAGGGCTGCGCCGACGAGGTGCCCGCCCCGCCGGCCTTGGCGGCGCCGCTCTGGCAGGCGCCGGCGCCCAGTAGCACCGCCGCAGCGAGCAGCGCCGCGCCGATGTGCCTGGCGGGCCCGCGGTGCCTGCGCTGCGGTGCCGGTCGTGCGTTCCGTGCCATGTTCCCCACGCTTTCGTTGAGTTCGGCTGTGCGTCACCGGGACGCGATCGCTGCGCGCCCTCGTGCACCTGGGGAGATGCCGACCGCACAGGAAATGTTGGACGCCTTGAGCGCTGTTCCAGACCGGTGACAAACGTCCCGTGCAGGGCTGTGCCGCGCGGGGCAGGAGGCCGCCGACGCCATCGCCGGCTACGTGCTCGTCAACGACGTCAGCACCTGCTGCTGCTCGCCCGGCTGGACCAGCAGCGTCCGCTGGAGCGGCAGCCCGTCGACCTGCTCGCGCCGGCCGTCGACGCGGTACGCGACGCCCGCCTGCTCGCCCCCGACCGCGACATCCGGCTCGCGGCGGACGACCGTACGGCCTACGTCGTCACCGGCGACGAGATCCGGCTGCGGCAGGTGCTGTCCAATCTGACCGGCAACGCCCTCGCCCACACGCCACCCGGCACACCCATCTCGATCGGGCTCGGACCCGGACGCCTCGGCGAAGCAGCCGCCCTGGTGCTGGAAGTCGCCGGCCAGGGCCCTGGCCTCACCCCCGAACAGGCGGAGCGCGTCTTCGAACGCTTCTACCGCACCGACACCTCACGTACGCGCCACACCGGCGGCTCCGGACTCGGACTCGCCGTCGTGGCCTCACTGGCCGCAGCCCACGGCGGCGCCGTGAGCGTCCACACCGCGCCAGGGGACGGGGCGGCCTTCCGCGTCACGCTGCCACTCGCCGACACCGACGCGCCTTTGGGCGAGCTCGGCGAGACGCCCGAGGACCCGGGCGGGCCGAGCGCCGCGAGCGGCCCGCCGGCGGGAGGACGGCCTGCGGGACCGAACCCGCAGCGGGGGAGGACGTCTGGTCACCGCCCGGCCGGACGGGCAGAGGGCACCGCCGGCTGACCCCGTCGCGTCGCAGACCCGTCCGCCGCAGGTCAGGACGCCTCCGAACCGCCATGGCCGGCGCTTGACCCGCCCGGTTCTCACCTTCCTGCTGCGAACCCCGTCCGGTGACCACTGGGAGGTTGATCAGCCTTTGTGCACGGGACGTAGGGTCACCAGGTCGTCGCCGTCGCAGTAGACGAGCGACCCGCCGTAGCTGTTGTGGGGCCGGTACGCCTGGCAGTCCGATGTGCCCTGCCAGAGGGTTCTGCCCTGGTTGTCCAGCAGGAGCAGGCGGTTACCGTCCTGCCAGAAGCTGTCGGCGACGGACCGCGCTGCGGGGCTCAGCCCGTGGGGGCGGACCAGTTGGCCGGCCCTTGCGTCGAGGAGCCGGTCCGGGCGGCCGGGCGCGCGGATGATCTCGTTCCTGGTGCCGTCGGTGACCACGTACTCGCCCGGGGCCAGTCGCCGGGTGCGGCCCAGGGGGCCGGTGTCGGGAGCGACAACCAGGGCGCCTTTGGCGTCCGGCAGTACCAAGTCGAAGCCGATGACCAGGGGCAGAGCGCGGTTCCAGCGGCATCCGGTGCGCGCGTCGCGCGGGGCCTGAGGCTGGTCCCAGACGAAGCTGTACCGCCAGCCGCGGTCGCCGTCACCGGATCCCGTTGCGAGGACGGTGGCGCGGCAGCTGCCCTTGGCCGGTTCGGTGACCATGATGAACCGGTAGTTGTCGTCAATGATGCGATCGAGGGTGCCGTCGGGCGGCCGCAGGGCCGTCTGCCAGTCAGGTCCGCCGTCGTACGGGTCGACAGTGCCGACACGGTGGGGGGCGACCAGATAGGGCACGCAGTGGTCCCCGTTCGGGCCTATGGCGGTGGCGGGCGCGTTGTCCTGGCAGACGACCTTTGTCGCGCCGGGCACCGTGCGAGTCCACTGGAGGACACCCGACCCGGTGTCCCAGCCGTCCAGGCGGCAGGACCCGGTGCGGCAGAGCGCCGTCATCACCACAGCGTCGTTCTCCAACACGAAGACCTGGCTCCCGGGCGGCAATGGCTGACGCCAGGCCAGGAGCCCCCGCTCCAGGTCGAGCCCGGCGATCGCGCTCGGCCCCGGGGAGCCGTCGCTGCCGCCGACCAGCACCACCCGACCACCGACGAGCGCGGAGTGCGCCGCGCCGGGCTCGTGCGAGGTCAACGCGAACTCGGCCGGCAGTGCCAGCCGCCAGCCCGCGTTCTCCGCGCCGTGCAGGCGGACCACCGTGCGGCCCTCGCCGAGCAGCCCCGCCGCGGGGTCGTTCAGCGCCCAGGTGCCGTCGGGGCCCGGCCGTACGGGCAGTGGAACACGCGAGGCTTCTTCGGGCACCGCCTTCCCGTCGCCGAACGCCGGCGGCGGCGGGGCGAAACAGCCCGCCGCCAGCAGCCCCACCACCACGGCCAGTAACCCTTGCCGCCACCGATGCCTCATCGCGCCCCCCGGGTCCGCCCACACGGTAGAACGCCCGCAAATCTGTTCACCACCCTCCCGCTCCTTCGTGATGACCTCGTAGCCACGAGCACGAGGGGGTCGCAGAGCCCTCGCAGCAAAGGGCCCCACCGTTCGCGGTGGGGCCCTTCGACGTCTTTGGTGGCACTCGGTGATGCGGCTCTGCGCAGACGCGAACGAGGCGGCGTTCGTTGATCACACCGCGCGGACGCCGGGGAACGGTCCGGGGCCGGCCGCGGTCGGCTCAGCCGGCGGTGGCCGCCTTGAGTTTCTCGACCTGCTTGGCCAGCAGCTCGTGGGGGAACTCGACGGCCCGGTCGAGCTTCATGACGTCCATGGTGGCAAAGAGCGCAATGGTGGAGCCGACGCGGATCTGCGTGAACGGGAGGACCATCGAATCGCCGTCGCTGGTGACGGTGAGTTCCAACGTGACCGCGTCATCCCCCAGCGAGAGGGGCTGAAGGGACTTCACCAAGGCCTTCCCGGCAGTACCGTCCGCTTCGTCCTTGAACGTATAGGCGGGGCACGCCTTGGCAGCTGCCTTGAGGTCGGCCATGGCCTTCTCGGCCTCGCCGGGGGCGTAGGCGGCGATGCGTCCGAAGACCTTCACGAAGGGCTTGGACTTCTGCGAGTAGTTCTGGTTTGCCGCTGCCGTGGGCCGCACGGACTTCTCGCCGGCGCCCATGTCCTGGATCGGCTGGCAGACGGCGGGCGTCGCCGTGGCGGTCTGCCCGAGGATGTCCTCGTCCGACTTCGGCGTGGTCGCCCTGTAGTCGGTCGGCAGGTCCTTGGCGGTGAGCAGGGCGCTCTTCAGCTGACCCGCGCTGAGCGGCGCCGCGGCGGGCGCGGAGGAGGCGGCAGGCGTTGAAGGGGCAGAAGAGGCCGGCAGCGACGAGGCGGGTACGCCGGCCGAGGGCTTGTCGTCGCTGTCGCTCGCGCAGGCGGAAGCACCGAGGGCCAGGACGGACAGGAGGGCGGAGCTCACCCATGCAGATCGCGCGCTGCGAGGCATTTTCTTCCCGGGATTCGAAGGAGGGAAAGTCATTAGAACGTTATTGCCAAAATATTACTGGCCAAAGGGTACGTGCTCTCCAGCTGACCCGTTGCCGTGCCAAGCCCCCACGGTGCCCGTCACGGCAGAGGTAGGGCCCGACCGGGATGCGGTCGGGCCCTACGTCGTCAGGAGGTTGCAGGTCTCACCTTAAGCTGCAAGAGGCGTGGACCTCACGGATCTCGGCGGCAGTCGGGCCGGCTCAGTCTCGGGGTCCTGCCGACGGGGTGAGGCTGGCGCGGTCGAACGGGCCACCGTGCGCGGCGGCGTACGCGATGGCCTCGTTGACGGCGTCGAGGCCGAACGACCGGACCCGTTCCGGGGCGAGATCCAGAGCACCCGAGGCGAGGAGCCGGATGATGCCGACGTTGGCTGTGCGCGGGTACATCCACTGCCCGCGCACGGTGACGGAGTTGCGCATGATCCACGGGTACGGGAGTGCGAGGTCGTCGCCACCGAGCATGCCGACGCCGCCCATGAGGACGACCCGGCCGTACTCGCGTACGGTCATGGCCGCCGCGCGCGAGGCCGAGCTGGGCGCGCTCGGGGGGAGCATGTCGATCACCATGTCGATCGGGCCGTCGGCCGCCGCGGACATCGCCGCGCGGTCGGTGGCCTCGTCCCCGGTCAGCGTGACCGGACGCAGACGCGGACCGAACCGGTCGGCGAGGAGGTCGAGCGCGGCCTTGTTGCGGCCCGGGGCGACCACGCGGCCCGCGCCCATGGCGACCGCGACCGCGACCGCGCTGCTGCCGAGGTTGCCGGTGGCCCCGCTGACGAGCAGCGTCTCGCCGGCCGCGAGCCCGCCTGCCAGCAGCCCGCCGTAGGAGATGGTGTGCACGGTGAGCGCGGCCCAGCGAGCCGCATCCTCCCCGGCCGCGGCGGGCAGCGGGAAGACGTTCTCCGTCGGGACCCGCATGAGCTCGGCGAAGGCGCCGTCGTGCATGTACTCGGCGAGCCGCGCGCCGCCCTCGCCGCGCGAACTCCAGCCCTGGAGCGTGATGTCGGGCGTCAGGGCGTCGTCCCGCGAGCGCACCGTCGAATCGCACCACACCAGGTCGCCGATCCGCAGCCGGGTGGCGTCCGGGCCGACGTGGACGATCCGCCCCACCCCGCCGACACCGGGCACGACAGGGGGGACAAGGGGGTACTTCCGCTTGCCGCTGAAGACGTCGGCCGCGTAGGGCGCCACGCCGGCGGCGAGAACCTCGACCACCACCTCACCGCTTCCGGCTTCGGGGTCGAGCACCTCCCGCACCGTGAGTGGGGCGCCGAACTGCGTCAGAACTGCTGCTCGCACGGTGATGACCTCCGTGTTCGTCCGTGATCCGAGATCAACGCTAGAGGCGGCACGAGCATGCGGGAATCAATTGTTTCGCATCTGTGGTATGCGTATGACGCATGGACATCTCCAGCACGGGACTGCGGGTCCTGCGGCAGATCGCCGAATCCGGCAGCTTCACCGCGGCGGCAGCCCGGCTCGGATACACGCAGTCGGCCGTCTCGCGCCAGGCCGCCGCCCTCGAACACAACGCCGGCACCACCTTGTTCGAGCGCCGTCCGGACGGGGTGCGGCTCACTCCCGCCGGCTTGACCCTGCTGCGGCACGCCCACACGATTCTCGCCTCGCTCGCGGCGGCCGAGCGTGAGCTCACCGGCACCGTCCCGCAGACCGAACTGGTGCGGCTCGGGGCTGTCCTGAGCGCGGGCTCGGTGATCCTGCCGACCGCACTCGCCCACCTCGCGGAGGCCGACCCGCAGATCACGGTCACCACCCGCGAGGGCACCACGCCCACCCTGATCCGGGCGTTGCGCGCGGGCTCGCTCGATCTCGCCGTGCTGACATCCCGCCCACCGCACCGGCCCTTCGACAGCGAGTTGCCGCGCCTGCACCTCGAGACCGTCGCGGACACCGAACTGGTCGTGGCCGTGTCCTCGACCGGGGATTTCGCCGGACGCACCACGGTGCACGTCGACGAACTGGTCGACGCCGCATGGATCGCCGCTCCGTCATCGGGCGCTGAGCCACTGCTCGGCGTCTGGCCCGGCCTGCCCGGACGGCCGCGCGTCGTCCACTCCGCGCGCGACTGGCTGACGAAGCTCCGGTTGGTCGCCGGCGGCTTCGGCGTGACCACGGTGCCGTCCGGGCTCTCACCGGTGCTGCCGCCCGGGGTGAGCCTGCTGCGCGTCGACGGCGCACCCCCCGAGATCCGCCGGATTCTCGTGGCACGCGTCTGCGGCCACCCCGCCCCGGCGATCACCGCCGTCACCCGAGCGATCACCTCGGCCGCCTGAACCGCAGCCATGGCCGCGCGCAGGGCCGCGCCGCGGACGGGCATCGGCGGTATCCGGCCGATCAGCGCGGCGTGACGGCGGCCACGACGCGCGATTCCGGTCGACCGGGCCTTTTCCGTGCACCGGCCCGCTCCGCCTGATGAGACCAGGACTGAGGCCGGGGGTGGCGGGGTGACGCCTCATGAGGGCGCGCTCCCGGGGTGGGCCGGTTCCCGGCCGGGTTCAGCGGAGCAGCCAGCTCAGCAGGGTCGTCGCCGTGAAGACGGCGCCCGACGCGAGCCAGACCGCGCGCGGGGTCAGCCGCCCGGGGCGTTCCCGCGGCCGGGGCTGCGGGGCCGGTGACAGCAGCGCGTCTGCGAAGGCCTGTGCGGTCGGCGGCCGCTCCGCCGGCTCGACGGACATCGCGGCGCGCAGCAGCACTGCCACCCCCGGCGGCACGTGCTGGCCGGGCGGCGGCGCGGGCAGCGTCGACGAGGCCGGCTGGTCGGTCATCAGGGCCGTGGCGCGTCCGCCCGGGCCGAAGGGTTTCTGCCCCGTCAGCAGCTCGTAGGCGACGACGGCCAGCGCGTACACGTCGGCCCTCCCGTCGAACCCTCCGGTCTGGAAGGCCTGTTCCGGCGCCATGTACGCGGGCGTGCCCGTGGTCACCGTCAGCCCGGACGCGTCGGCCAGGTGTTTCGCGCTGCCCAGGTCCGCCACCAGCACGGCGGCGGGCGCGGAGCCGGTGTCGAGCAGCAGGTTGGACGGCTTGACGTCACGGTGCACCACGCCGGCCTCGTGCAGCACCTGGACCGCGTAGCCCGCCTCCGCGGCCAGCCGCAGCGCCTCCTGCGTGCCGCACCGCCCGACGCGGTCCGCCAGGGTGCCGCCGCGCACGTAGTCCATGACGAAGTAGGGCCGGTCGTCCTGCACGCCGACGTCGTGCACCCGGACCACCCTCGGGCTGGCGATCCGGCGCAGGAGCCTCGCTTCGGCCAGGAACCGCTCGCGCACGTCTGCGTTGGCCGCCCAGTTCTCGGCCAGCATCTTCACGGCGACCTCGGTGTCGAGCTCCGGGTCGTAGGCTTTCCAGACCGTCGCGAAGGAGCCTGCTCCGAGCCGGCCCAGCAGGAGGTAACGGCCGAGCTTGCGCATGTGGCAGCATTCTGCCGTATTCGCCGGGAGGGGGAAACTCCCGTTCGGCGGGGGGACGCGACAGGGGACAGGACGGGGCCGGGTGTTCGAGGAGGGTGAGCTGGAACGGCTCGTGGCAGCGGCCCGGGCGGGGGACCCGGAGTCGACGGAGTACCTGCTGGCCAAGCTGCGGCCCATGGTGCTGCGCCGCTGCTCCCGCTTCCTGCCGCACCACGCCGACGCGGAGGAGGCCGCGCAGGACGCGCTGCTCTCCATCAGTACGCACCTGGGCGAGTACGGCGGCCACGGCTCGTTCCTGGGCTGGGTGACGGTGATCGCGTCCAACGCCGCCCGGTCCACCTACCGCTCGATGCGCCGGCGTGCCGAGGACAGCCACGCCGACCTGCCGGAGTCCGTGGACCCGCGGAGCACCAGCGTCATCGCCGGGACCCGGCTCGACCTGATGGAGGCGCTCACCGCGCTGGAGCAGCAGCACCCCGTCCTGGTGGAGTCCTTCGTGCTGCGCGACCTGGGCGACCTGACCTACGTCCAGGTGGCCGCCGAGCTGGACGTCCCGCTGGGCACCGTCAAGGACCGTATCCACCAGGCGCGGCGCTTCATGCGCGAGCGCCTGGCCGAGGGCCTGTGAACGGCGGTCCCGCGGCGGCGAGCGGCCGCGCCGCCGTCCGGCCCCGAGCCGCCGTCGCCGCCCTGGTGGCGGCCGCCGTGTGCGGCCTGGCGACCGGCCGTCTCGTCCTGCCGCCGCCGCCCGGCACTACGCACCCGGCAGCGCCCGCGGCTTCCGCGGCCACAGGCCCTTCCGCTCGCGCGACGCCCGGCGCGTCCGTCCCGGCGCCCGCGACCCCGGTCTCCGGCTCCGCCCTGCCCACGGCCGCCACCGGGCCGGTGACGACCGCCAACCTGCTGGACCCCGCGGCGTTCGGCGCGGTCGGCGTCACCGCGCGGATCCGTGCCAGGGACCGCTTCGGGGACGGTGCGTACGCCAACTCGGCCTGCACCGGGGAGAAGACGCTCACCCAGACGCTGGGCGGGCCCGGCGCCCACTTCCGCGGGCTGATGACCGGCACCCGCACCGACCCGGGCGACCCCACCGTGGCCGAGGACAGCGCCGACCAGATCGCCCGCGAGGTCGCCGCCGAGGCCCATAGCCCCGCCCTGGCGCAGAACTTCGCCGCTCGCCTGCTGCTGGAGGAGGTGCCCTGCCAGGACGAGACTCCCGGCCACTGGGTCTACGGCAGGACCACGACGCTGGAACTGGCCCCCGGCCTCACCGCCAGCTGGATGGGCACCTACCAGGGCGCCCGCAACACCGGCGGCACGGCGCCCGAGGGCGAGGAGCCCTGCGGCGGCCTCGCGGTGCTCCGCAGCGGCACGCACTACGCAGTGCTGGAAGTCGACGCCTGCCTGGGCACGGCGGCGATGTCCCGCATCGTCAGGACCGCTCTGTCACAGCTGTGAAACAGCCGGCCGGGGCTCCAACTTTCCCTTGGCGGGCGTCATCTCCCCGCTGCAGGAGGACGCAGCAGGCGTCCCGACCCGCAAGGAGACCGTAATGGCCGAGAACCGGACCGCCCCGCAGAAGTCCGCCCACCGCAGCCGGTTCACCGCCGCGGCCTGCCTGACCGCCGCACTGGTCACGGCCGGCGCCGTGAGCATCCAGTCGGCCGCCGCCGACGGGGCCGGGCACAGCGCCGCGCACCGCACCGCGGCCGCCCGCCCGGTCACCGCCCGTCCGGCCGCGGCCGCCGCGCCCGGACTCGGCTCCGGCGCCCTCGTCCAGAGCGAGGACTTCTTCCAGCAGGGCCTGGGCCCGGTCGGCGCGACCGTGACGCTGACCGGGGACCAGGCGCTCTCGGCGTGCTCGGGCGAGGAGTCGATGCCCGGCCTGACCCAGGGCAAGGCCACCGCGTACGCGTCGGTGACCTGGACCTTCGACACCGAAGCCCGGCTGACGGAATCGGCCGCGAGTGCCGCCACCGGCAACGCGGCGAGCACCTGGGAGAAGCAGCTGAACGCGATGGTGCGGGAATGCCAGGACGAGCCGGCCGGCCACTGGTACTACGGCGCGGCCCACACCCTCACCGCCGGCGGCGGAAGCGGCCGCTGGTACCCGTCCTACAGCGGTGACGGCACTCCGGCCGGTGGCGTCGCGGTCCTGCGCAGCGGCACCAGGGTCGCCGTCGTCGAGCTCACCGGCGCGGCCGAGGACGAGCCGGGCCGGGTGAGGGGCATCGCCACCGCGGCCCTGAACCGCCTGCCCTCCTGACCCGGTCAGGGCGACCGGGCGGACGGTTCCCCGGCGGGTCCGCGGTTCCTCCTCGGGGTCGCACCGCCGGCCCTGCCGTCGTGGAGCACGGCCGGCTGCGTCACCGGGACGCCGGCAGCCGCGGCGAGTGCCCGTCACCGTCCTCCCCCACGGACGGCGGCCGCAGCCCCTCCGGCGGGGCGCTGAGACATACACGTCGCGCCCGTCGTCATGGGACGGGAAGCCCGGACGGGACGGCCGTGCCGGGAACAGCCGGTCCCCTCGGCACGGTTGCACTGTCGAGGGACCGGCGCCGCACGGGCGCGGAGCACGGAGGCCGCAGGGCCGCCCGTGCCGCGCGTGCCCGGGCCCCTGCATCGTGGTACGCCCGCTGCACACCCCGGACCAAGACGTATTTCCGCAGGAGGACTGTCTCATGACCGACCGGCCCTTGACGCTCATGGCAGTACACGCCCACCCCGACGACGAGGCCACCGGGACCGGAGGGATCCTCGCGCGGTACGCGGCGGAGGGCATCCGCACGGTTCTCGTGACCTGTACCGACGGCGGTTGCGGTGACGGACCGGAGGGGGTCAAGCCGGGCGATCCCGGGCACGATCCGGCGGCGGTCTCCGTGATGCGCCGCCGGGAACTCGAGGCGAGCTGTGACGTCCTGAAGATCAGCCACCTGGAGATGCTGGACTACGCCGACTCGGGGATGATGGGCTGGGCGAGCAACGACGCCCCGGGGTCCTTCTGGCGGACCCCGGTCGAGGAGGGCGCCGCCCGGCTCGCGGAACTCATGCGGCACTACCGGCCCGACGTGGTCGTCACCTACGACGAGAACGGCTTCTACGGCCACCCCGACCACATCCAGGCCCACCGCATCACGATGGCGGCGCTGGAGACGACCACGCTGACACCGAAGGTGTACTGGACCACGGCGCCCCGCTCGATGATGCAGCGGTTCGGCGAGCTGATGCGCGAGTTCGGTGCGGAGATGCCCGAACCGGACTCTGCCGAGGCCGTCGCGATGGCCGAGATCGGCCTGCCCGACGACGAGGTCACCACGTGGGTGGACGCCACCGCGTTCAGCGGCCAGAAGTTCGACGCGCTGGCCGCGCACGCCAGTCAGGGCGAGAACATCTTCTTCCTCAAGATGGGCAAGGAGAAGTTCGGCGAGCTGATGGGCGTGGAGACCTTCGTACGGGTCCGGGACACCACCGGCGCGGCCGTCCCCGAGAACGACCTCTTCGCCGGGCTGCGCTGATCCGCCCGTCCTGAGCGGGGCCGGGAGGCCACGGCGCCGGTGGCCCCCGCGGCGAGCAGCGGGGGCCACCGCGCCGCGTTCACCGACGCCCTCCCGCGCGGCCGTGGGCGAGAATGGGGAGCCATGACAGCCTCCCCGGCAGAATCGCTCGTTCCGTACTACGCGCAGTGGGAGTCCGCGGCGCTGGTGCCCGCGTTCGTCACGGGCGCCATGTCGGCGGCCGACGATCCGCTGTGGCAGAAGTCCGGCGCCGACTCGGTGGAGGAGTACGCGTTCTGGGCCCGGCGCATGTGCGGGGTCGCGTGCCTGCGGATGGTGCTGGACCACTGGGGCCTGGACGTGCCGCCGTCGGTGCCGCTCGTACGGGAGCTGGAGGCCGCGGGGGCGTACGTCCGCGACGGGGAGCAGGTGAAGGGGCTGATCTACCGGCCGTTCGCCGATCACGTCGCCCGGCGGTGGGGCCTCCACGCGCGGGTCGCACCGGAGCTGGCCCTCACCGGGATCCGGCAGGAGATCGCCGCCGGCCGCCTGGTGATGATCTCCGTCCACCCGGGCATCCGCACCCCCGGGGCCGAACCGCCGGGCAGGGGCGGCCACCTGGTCCTGGTCGTCGGGGCGGACGCCGAAGGGGTGGAGCTCAACAACCCGTCCGGCTTCCCCGGGGTGTCGCAGCAGCACGCGCGCGTGTCCTGGGCGGGGCTGGAACGGTTCTACGCCGGCCGCGGGATCGTGCTCGGCCGCACCGCGCGTGGCCCCGCCGCACCGCTGTCCCGCGGCGGTGAACGCCGCCGTTCCGCGAGCGGGCAGGGAGCAGCCGAGGCGGCGCGGTGATCACGTACTGACGGTGTGACCGCGGTGCCCGGGACGTCCGGGTCCGCTCCCCCGGCAGGCATGCGGCGGCCGGTCCTCCCAGGAGGGCCGGCCGCCGTTTCCGCGCGCCCGCACCTCCCCGCCGGGGGCGGCGTTCTCCCGCCTGTCCGGGGCGATGTGCCTGCTCCGACGCGGTTTTCCCGTCTTTGTGCGGGTGGTTGCGTTGTACCTGCCAAGCCATCACACTGCACGCGTCCCCAGAGGACGGGCAGCAACTCCTGACCCCTGGGCACCTAGTGCCGCGCCCTGCCACGTCAGCGCGTGGTGCGCCTTGTCCGCCGTGCCGCCTGGCGCGGCTGCCGTGAAGGGAGCTCGTCGTGTCGTTCCGGAACGCGGGAAGCGGCAAGCGGCGGGTGAGCGCCGGCCTGGCCGCCGCTGCCGCCGGTGCGGTCGTGGCGATGGCCGGGGTGTCGCCCGCGGCGGCGATCAACTCGTACAACGCCGTACCGGCGCCCGAGCGCACCGAGGTCGGCGCCCTGATCGCCCAGTGGGACGACGACGGGGACGCCGCCACACCCGACCGGGTGGACTGGGTGTGCTCGGGGACGATGGTGGACCGCGACACGTTCCTGACCGCGGGGCACTGCACGAGCGACTGGCCCGCGGGCGTGCGGTTCTACGTCTCGCTCGACCAGGACGTGCAGTCAGAGCTGGACGCCGCCGGGCAGGCGCATGCCGGCGACCCGGCGGCCACCGCGGCGGCCGTGGGCGTCGAGGGTGTTCCGCACACCGACCCCGCCTACCCGGGCCCGTCCGCCGATCCGCACGACATCGCCGTGATCCAGCTGCCCGCCGCCGCGGTCGCCGCGCGCTGGTCGTTCACCCCCGCCACACTGCCCGCCCCGGGCGAACTGAACGCGCTGGGTCCGCAGCAGCTGAACAGCACGCCGTTCGAGGTCGCCGGTTACGGCACGCAGGAGGCGCAGCGCGGCCCGGGCGGCCAGACCCACCCGGGCGGCGGCGTCCGGATGAAGGCGCCGGTCGCCTTCGACGCGCTCAACCCCTCCTGGGTGCGGCTGGCCATGACGGCTCCCCAGGGCAACGGCGGTGCCTGCTACGGCGATTCGGGCGGGCCGGACTTCGCGGTGATCGGCGGTTCGCTCGTCCTCGCGGCGACCACCATCACCGGTGACTCCCCCTGCTACGCCACCAACGTCGCCTACCGGCTCGACGCTCCGGCGGCCCGGGCGTTCCTCGCGGCCTTCGTCGCGCTCCCCTGAACACGGCAGCGTCCGGCTCGCGCCACCCCACCCGGGTGGCCCGAGCCGGGCAGGCTGCCGAGGCCGACACCCCGATCGGCCACAACCCCGAGGAGAGTCAGATGCAACTGCGCTCACGCGCAAAGGTGCTTGGCATGGGCATAGCAACCCTGGCGGGAATCCCGCTCATGGTCCTCGGCCCTGTCGGTACCTCGCACGCCGCGGTCTCGCCGGCCGCGAAGACCGCCCACTCGTGTGCCACCCCCGCCCGGGGGCACGCCTCGTGCCAAGCGATCGTCCGTACCGACATCGCCGCGGCGAAGACGGTCGCACCGAACGCCACGCCGTCCGGCTACGGGCCCTCCAGCCTCCAGTCCGCCTACAAGCTGCCCTCCTCGACGGCGGGCGGCGGCCGTACGGTCGCGATCGTCGACGCCTACGACGACCCGACCGCGGAGGCCGATCTCGCCGTCTACCGCGCCCAGTACGGCCTCCCGGCCTGCACCACGGCCAACGGCTGCTTCAAGAAGATCGACCAGAACGGCGGCACCAGCTACCCGAAGAAGGACGGCGGCTGGGCGCAGGAGATCTCGCTCGACATCGACATGGTCTCGGCGATCTGCCCCAACTGCCACATCCTGCTGGTCGAGGCGAAGACCCCGAGCTTCGCCAACCTCGGTGCCGCGGTGAACCAGGCGGCCGCGACCCCCGGCGTCGTGGCCATCAGCAACAGCTACGGCGGCTCCGACGCCTCGGACTCCAGCTACGGCTCGTACTACAACCACCCGGGCATCGCCGTGACCGCCAGCTCCGGTGACTCCGGCTACGGAGCGAGCTACCCGGCGTCCTCGCACTACGTCACCGCGGTGGGCGGCACCACCCTGAACACCGCCTCCACCACCCGCGGCTGGACCGAGACCGCCTGGAGCGGCGCCGGCAGCGGCTGCTCCAGCTACAACACCGCCCTCAGCGGCGCCGCGTCCTTCGCCACCGGCTGCTCCAAGCGCGCCGAAGCCGACGTCTCCGCCGTCGCCAACCCCTCCACCGGCGTCGCCGTCTACGACAGCACCGCCTACCAGGGCTACTCCGGCTGGATGGTCTTCGGCGGCACGAGCGTGTCGTCCCCGATCATCGCCTCGGTCTACGCGCTGGCCGGCAACACCGGCTCGATCGACAACAACTACCCCTACACCCACTCCTCCGCACTGAACGACGTCACCTCCGGCAGCAACGGCAGCTGCACCACCTCCCAGTGGTGCAACGCCCGTACCGGCTGGGACGGCCCCACCGGCCTCGGCACCCCGAACGGCACCGGCGCCTTCTGACCCGCCGCACACCGAAACTCCGGGCCGGAAGGGGGGTCTCCCTTCCGGCCCGGTCCCATGGTCAGGCGCGGCCATGACCTTTCGCGTGGCCGGAGGCGACCCCAGGCGCCGCAGGCCGGGAGGCGCGGGGCGCGGGGGTCTGCGGCGCGGAGGCCGGCGGCGCGGGCGGCGCGGCGCCTGCCGCCGGGGGCGCCGCCCTGCCGTGGTCGGGCGTCTGGCCGCCGGTCAGCCGCGCGCAGTAGGAGGCGACCTCCGCGGAACCGCCCGCGGCGGTCTCCAGGCGGTGCTGCGCCGTGGCGCCCAGGTGCTCGCCGTGCTGGGAGGCGCGCGTGTAGGAGGCGCACAGGCCCCTGAGGCTCGGCACCGCGGGGGCGCTCGCCCCGGGAGCGGAAGGGTGCGCGGAGGATCCTGCGGAAGTGCCGGGCGCTGCCGGGTCCGGCGAGGCGGTGGGCCGTGCGGAACCGGAAGCGCCCGGGGGGCCGGGCGAGGGCGACACCGGGTCCGGAGCATGGCTCTGCACCGGTGTGCCGTTCCCGGAGCGGAAGGGATGCGGCAGCGTCCCGGTCTGGGCGGCGATCGCCACCCCGCCGAGCACCGACGCCGCGGCGAGGCCGCCCACCAGCGCTCTCGTCGGGCGGGACGCGCGCCGCCACCGTGCAGGGCGGCGCTCCGTGCCGGCCGGCGTCCGTCCGGCTCGCGAGGCGTCGCGGAACGCCTGGAGCAGGAGCCGTTCGTCGTCCGCCCTCCCGGCCAGGGCATCGGCCTCCTCGACGGCCGCGGACAGCAGCCGGGCGAGCTCCGCCGTCGGCGGGTCGCCGTGGGGCGTGCCGGGGTCCCCGTCCAGCAGCCGCTCCGCCGTCCCGGCGTCGAGCCGGCCGGGCCGCCCTTCCGGTCCGGCCCGGTGCCTCCCCGACAGGTCACCGGTCAGGCCGGGGTCGGAGCCTTCCCGCGGCTCCGGGCGCCCGTTGGTGGTCATCGTCGTCACTTCTCCTCGGTGCCGCCGGTGCGGCGCATGTGCTCTGCCAGGCGTTTGAGGCCGCGGTGGGCGGCGGTGCGGACCGCCCCGGGCCGCTTGCCCAGGACCTGGGCGGCCATGGGGGCGTTGAGTCCGAGCATCACCCGCAGCAGTACGGCCTCGGCCTGGTCGCGGGGGAGCTTCGCGATCAGGGACAGGGCGTGGGCGGTGGAGAGGTTCTCCAGGGCCAGTCCCTCGGAATCCCGCTCGGTCGGGGGGTCCGCGGCGGCGTCCTCGAGTTCCGTGGTCCGCGGCCGGAGCTTGATCCTGCGCAGGTGGTCCAGTGCCCGGTTCCGGGCGATCGTCGCCGCCCAGGCGCGGAAGGCGGGCCCGTCGCCGCGAAAGCCGCTCAGGCCGCGTACGACGTCGTGCCAGGTCTCCGCCGCGACGTCGTCGGCGTCGTGGCCGACGAGTCCGTACAGATACCCGACCAGGCGCGGGTTGACCGTCCGGTAGACGGTGGCGAACGCCGCCTCGTCGCCCTCGCGGGCCCGTGCGAGGGCAGCGGCGAACGCCGCCTCGTCCGTCGCGCTCCGCCGGGGCAACCGCGCTCCCGCCACCCGTCCTCATCGTGCTCGTCGGCCACCGGCCCGGTGGTGTCCGCCGCCGGCGTCAGCAGTCTGCCCGTTCTGCGCCGCGGAACTAGCCCCTCGTTCTGCCGACCACCGCGAGGCAGAACAGGCGCAGGCTGTCCTGCGGCCCGTTCTCATAGCGTTTGACGGTTTTACCCAGGGGGTTCCACAGCCGGCCGTCGGGCGTACGAATGCCGAACGGCTGTCCGAAGATAGCCTGCTGGTCGGCGTCGAACTCCACCCACACCGCACCGGTCGCCCGCACCAGCACCTCTCCGGTGTAGGCGCCCAGCGCCCTCAGGGTCGGCGCCAGGTCCGCGGCCTGCCGCCGCCCCTGGCGCAGGCCGTCGACCATGCGGTCGACGAGGGCCAGGCTCCCGGCCGAATAGTCGAGCCCCAGCCCGGAGCGCTCGCGCACCGTCTCCACCAGGCGGGCCGCCAACCGCGGGCAGGGCTCCACGGCCTCCACGGGCACGTCCACCGTCCGATCCGCCCCCACGCCTCTCCCTCCCGACCACCGGTTTCGCGCGGGAATGCGCGTAGAACAGGGGACGTAGCGGTCGCCCAAAGCGTTACACCCGCTGACCTGCGGCGGGCGGGGAGCGGCGGCCGTCCGGGGGCCTCTCGCCCGGCGCGGTTCCGTCCCGGACGTCCGCCTATGCCCGCGTACGGGTGCCGTCTTGACAAGGTCCAGACCAATCCGCCACCGTGTGCCACCCCTTCACGGAGAACCACCTGATCGCCAGGAGGCGTTCATGCGTGTGCCGTTCGGAAATGTGAAGTCCTGGGTGGCCGCCGCCGCCCTCGCCGCCTCCGCGGCGCTCGTGCCGGTGGCCGCACCCGCCACGCCGGCCGGCGCCGCGAGCGGGACGCCCCCGCAGGTCTACGGCGCCTGGCACTGCAGCGACGACGCCTGCACCTGGGCCACCGTGCGCGACATGGCCGACTTCGACCGGGCCAACCACTGGCTGGTCGACCGCGGCGACGGCCGCCCCTCCGTCAACCTCGTGGTGCTCAGTTTCGTCAACCCGCTCACGCTGCTCAACGGCACCACGAACAGCGGCAACGCGAACGGTGTGCCGGTCGGCATGAACCAGGCCGTGGTGGACTACTTCACCAGCCGCGGCATCCGCGTGATGCTCTCGATCGGCGGCATCACCTACACCGACGACTGGAACACCGCCCTCGCCCAGAACCCGGCCCTGCTCGGGCAGAAGGCCGCCGCACTCGCCTCGCAGCTCGGCGTCGGCATCGAGATCGACTACGAGCAGAGCTCCGGGCCGAACGTCACCGGGCTGCAGGCCTTCATCGACGCCTACCGGGCCGCGCACCCCTACGACGCCTCCGGCGCCGACCCGGCCGCCCGCCTGACCATCGACGTCGCCGCCGGCGACCGCTGGCTGATCGACCTCGACCAGTACGCCACCGCCAACTGGCTCACCACGGCGAAACCGGTCCTGGACTACGCCAACGCCATGGTGCCGAGCAAGCAGCCCTCAGCCGACGCCGCGGAGTCCAACTGGCAGGAGCACCTGGCCGGCAAGACCAACTACAGTCCGGCCATCCCGCCGCTGGCCCCCGCGAAGTTCACCGGCAGCCTCTACATCGCCGAGGGCTCCCGGATCCGGCCGGAGTGCAACGACTTCTCCTCCTCGGTGACGAACGCCACGTCCTCCTGGACCCGGAACGCGGCTCCGGCCGGCGCCGGCACCACCACCGGCCTGCTCGGCTACATGTTCTGGGCCGCCGAACGCCCTTCGACCCGCGGGGTGACGACCGCGCCCCCCAACTCCTGTGAGGGCGGCGTCGGTACGGGCGCCACCACCCTCGGCATCCCGCTGCCGATGCCGCCGCTCCGGCAGAGCTGACACGGTGCGCCCGCCCCGCCCCCCGGCGCCGGGACCACCGGCGGAAGCGGGCGCATCCGGAAATGTCCGCCGCATCGCCTACGCGGCGGGCCTCTTGTAAGGTGCGCGGCTGTGCAGCCCGAGACAGCGCAGGACCCCTCCGGCACCACCACCCGGCCCCCCGGCACGGGAAGGCACCGGTCGGCCGGCTCCCCCGAAGCCGCCCGGCCGGTCTTCCTCGACCCCTCGGGGCGGCGCCAGCGCCGGGTCAGGCGGCTCGGATGCCTCCTGGCGGTACCCGCGGCCGGCTACGTCGCGCTCCTGCTGAGCACCGCCCTCGGAGGGCCCTCGGTCGACTCGCCGTACCTGCCGCTGCCGGCCGCGCCCGGCCACGGGCCGGGCGCGGCGACCCCCCGGCACGCCGCGCCCGGCCCGGCGCACCGCACGCCCCCGACGGCGGGCGACGCGGCGTCCGCCGGCGGTACGCCGACCGCCCGCGCGAAGGCCGGCTCCACGTCCCCCGCGCCCGCCGCGGCGCAGCCGTCCGCGTCCGGCAGCACCACCGCGGCCACCGCCAGGCCGTCCGCCACCGCCTCCCCCACCGTGACCCACGGCCGGAGCACCGCGACCCACCCCGTCCCCACCCACACCGGGCACGGCCGCGGATGAGCCGCCGGAGGAAGGCGCCGGCCAGGCGCCACAGCCCGCACGGCCGGCGCGGGGTCGTGCGCAACAAAACGCTGCGCACCCACTGGCTGCTGCTGACCGTGCTGATCCTCACCCTGGGCGGCACGCTCCTCGTCCAGGGCTACACCGAGCACATGTTCGGCATCGGCGACGACGCCGCGGGCTCCGGCGGCGGACCGGCGAGCCAGGTGCCCACGGCCGCCAGCCACGGCGGCCCGGTGATCGACAGCGCGGTGACGCCGGCCCGGACCGCCCGCCCCAAGGCCCGCACCATCGCCCTGACCTTCGACGACGGCCCCGATCCCCGGTGGACCCCGCAGATCCTCGCCGTGCTGCGCCGCCACCACGTGCACGCCACGTTCTTCGTCGTCGGCACCGAGGTCGCGCAACACCCCGCCCTCGTGCGGCAGATCCTCGCCGACGGCCACCAGATCGGCATCCACACCTTCACCCACGCCGACCTCGGCGCGATCCCCGCGTGGCAGCGCTCGCTGGAGCTGCGCGAGGCCCAGCTCGCCCTGGCCGGCGCCACCGGGCAGACCAGTTACCTCCTGCGCCCCCCGTACTCGTCGGGCAACGACGCCCTGGACGACCGCGACTGGCAGTCCGTCGAGACAGCCGGGCGGCACGGCTACCTCACGGTGCTCAGCACGCAGGACAGCGAGGACTGGCAGCGGCCCGGAGCGGAGGCGATCGTCGCCCACGCCACCCCGCACGGCAGCGCCGGGCAGATCGTGCTGATGCACGACGGCGGCGGCGACCGCTCCCAGACCGTCGCCGCCCTCGACCGGCTGCTGCCGCAGCTGACGGCACGCGGCTACCGCTTCGCCACCGTCTCGGAGGCGGTCGGCCTGCCGCAGGCCGTGCACCCGGCGGGCACCGGCGACCACTGGCTCGGGCTCGCCCTGATCGGCACGCTCACCGCGAGCAGGTGGACGCTGCGGATCCTGGGCTGGCTGCTCCTCGCCGCAGGGGTGCTCGCCGTGCTGCGCGCGGCCGCCGTGGTGGCCGCCGCGCGCCGGCACGTCAGGCGGCGTGGCAGGGCGTGGGGGCCCCCGGTCACCGAGCCGGTCACCGTCATCGTCCCGGCCTACAACGAGAGCGCCGGTATCGAGGCCGCGGTCCGCTCCCTGCTCGCCTCCGACCACCCGGTCGAGGTCCTCGTCGTCGACGACGGCTCCACCGACGGCACCGCCGACCTGGTCGAATCCCTCCGCCTGCCCGGCGTGCGGGTCATCCGGCAGGAGAACGCCGGCAAACCCGCCGCACTCAACACCGGGATCGCCGCGGCCTCCTGCGAACTGCTGGTCATGGTCGACGGCGACACCGTCTTCGAGCCGGACGCGGTGCGCACACTGATCCAGCCCTTCGCCGACCCGCGCGTCGGCGCGGTGTCCGGCAACGCCAAGGTCGCCAACCGGCGCGGGCTGCTCGGCCGCTGGCAGCACATCGAATACGTCGTCGGCTTCAACCTCGACCGGCGGCTCTTCGACCTCGGGCAGTGCATGCCGACCGTCCCCGGCGCCGTGGGCGCCTTCCGGCGCAGCGCGCTGCTCCGGGTCGGCGGGGTCAGCGACGAGACCCTCGCCGAGGACACCGACCTGACCATGGCGCTGTGCCGCGAGGGCTGGCGGGTGGTCTACGAGGAGGACGCGGTCGCCTGGACCGAGGCGCCGGCCTCCCTCCGCGCACTGTGGCGGCAGCGCTACCGCTGGTGCTACGGCACGCTCCAGGCGATGTGGAAGCACCGCCGCGCCGTGGTCTCCACCGGCCAGGCCGGCAAGCTCGGCCGCCGCGGACTGCTCTACCTGCTGCTCTTCCAGGTGCTGCTGCCGCTGGTCGCCCCGGTCGTCGACGTCTTCGCCGTCTACGGCCTGGTGTTCCTCGACCCCTTGCGCATCATCGGCCTGTGGGTGGCCTTCCTGCTCCTGCAGACCCTCATCAGCGCCTACGCCTTCGCGCTGGACGGCGAGCGGCCGGGGCCGCTGTGGACGCTGCCCCTCCAGCAGTTCGTCTACCGGCAGCTGATGTACCTGGTCGTCATCCAGTCGGTGGCCACCGCCCTCGCGGGAAGCCGCCTGCGGTGGCAGCGCATGGAGCGCTACGGCAGCCTCACCGTGCCCGCCACCGTGCCCGCCGCCGCACCGCCCGGCCGCCCCGCGGCCGGGCCGGATCTCGCCGAGAGCTGGCTGAACGAAGCGCGCGGCGCGGCCGGCGCGGGCGATGTCACCTACCTGCGCAGCGGCCGTACCCCGGGCCTGTCCCCCGGGCCCGGCGACGGCGCTCCGCCCCACCACGGACCGGGCCCCCACGGGGGCGGCGGGCGCTGAGCCGCTTCCGGCGCGGGCGCGGCGGACGGCGGCCGCCGACGGCTCAGCGCGAGGCCTCCGGCTCCGGCGCGTGGTGCGCCCGGCGGTAGGCCAGCGGTGACAGGCCCAGGTGGCTGGAGAAGTGCTTGCGCAGGGCGACGGGGTCGCCGAAGCCGCTGGCGGTGGCGATCCGTGCGACGGTCAGGTCGGTGGTCTCCAGCAGCAGGCGCGCGTGGGCCAGCCGCCGCTGCCCGAGCCATTTCAGCGGGCTGCTGCCCACCTCGCTGCGGAAGCGCCGGGTGAAGGTGCGCACACTCATGTGCGCGTGCCGGGCCATGTCCTCCAGCGTCATCGGCTCGGCCATCCGGTCCAGCACCCACTGCCGGGTCGCCGAGGTGGAACGGCCGGTGTCCTGCGGTACGGGGTGCTCGATGAACTGCGCCTGCCCGCCCTCGCGCCACGGCGCCACGACGCAGCGCCGTGCGGCGGCCGAGGCCACCGCCGCCCCGTGGTCCAGGCGGACCAGGTGCAGGCACAGGTCGATGCCGGCGGCTCCTCCGGCGGACGTCAGGATGCGCCCGTTGTCGACGAACAGCACGTCCGGATCGACCTCGACGGCGGGGAACAGCCGTGCCAGCGCGTCGCACAGCGCCCAGTGCGTGGTGGCCCGGCAGCCGTCCAGCAGCCCGGCGGCCGCGAGCTGGAAGGCCGAGGTGCACAGGCTGACGATGCGGGTCCGCGGTCCTATCCGGTCCAGTGCCGCGGTGAGCTCCCCGGACACCGTGCCGGTCGCGAGCAGGTGCTCGCCGGGCTCCTGCGTGGCGAGGACGACGGTGTCGGCGGTCTCCAGCGCCGACTCGTCGTGGTCGACGACGATGCTGTAGTCCTCGTGCGTGCGTACCGGCCGGCCGCCGAGGGAGCAGGTGACGACCGAGTACAGCGGGGTCCCGTCCGGTGCGCGGGCCTCGTTGAACACCCGGGCCGGGATGCCCAGGTCCAGCGGCAGGACTCCGTCGAGGGCGAGGACGGCAACACGGTGCGTCATGGCCGGAATGGTACGACAGTCGGCCTTCCGGCCACTCACCCGCGTCCCCGCGCACGTCCCACTCTGGTTCCACCGGGACCGCGGTCCCGGTGGAACCAGATGGGACGGACAGGAGTGAGGACACGATGAGCGAGCGCACCATGCAGGCTGTCACCGTCGGCGGGTTCGGCGGGCCGGAGGTGCTGACGGTCGAGGAGGTCGCGCGCCCCGAGCCGCTGCCGACCGAGGTGCTGGTGCGCGTGCACGCCGCCGGCGTCAACCCGGTGGACTGGAAGACCCGCGAGGGCCAGGGCATGGCGGGGCACCAGACCCTCCCGCTGATCCTGGGCTGGGACGTCTCCGGTGTCGTCGAGGAGGTCGGCTTCGGCGTCACCACGCTCGCCCCCGGCGACGAGGTGTACGCCATGCCGTGGTTCCCGCGCGCCGCCGGCGGCTACGCCCGGTACGTGACCGCACCGGCCCGCCAGTGGGCCCGCAAGCCGGCCACCCTCGACCACGTGCACGCCGCCGCCGTGCCGCTGGCGGCACTGACCGCCTGGCAGGCCCTGGTCGACACCGCCCACGTCCAGGCCGGCCAGCGCGTCCTGATCACGGCCGCCGCCGGAGGGGTGGGCCACTTCGCCGTCCAGTTCGCCCGCCACCTGGGCGCCCACGTGACCGCCACCGCCCGCGCCGCACACCACACCTGGCTCAGGGAACTCGGCGCCGACGAGACCGTCGACTACACCGCCGCCCCCTTCGAGGACGCCGTCAAGGACATCGACGTCGTCATCGACCTGGTGGGCGACGCCCACGACCGGACCAGCACCCGCTCCCTGGAGGTGCTGCGCCCCGGCGGCCTGCTGGTGGCCGTCCCGGCCGGTGTCTCCCCCGAGCTGGCCCGGGCCGCCGAGGCGGCCGGCGTACGGGTCACCGCGTACCTGGTCGAGCCCGACGCCGCGGCGCTGACCACGATCGCGGACCTCATCGACGCCGGCGAGGTCACCGTCGAGGTGCAGGAGACCTTCCCGCTGGAGCAGGCCGCCGCGGCCCACCTCCGCGTCGAGACCGGCCGTACCCGCGGCAAGATCGTCCTCACCCTCGGCGACTGACGGCCCGCCGGGCCGTCGCCGACGGCGTGCCCGGCCTCCTGAAGCGGCCGCCGGGCTCAGCCCCGGCGGCCGGGGAGCATGGCCAGCGCCTGGGAGCGCTGGGCGACGAGGTCGCCGTAGGTGCCGTCGCGCTCGGCCCAGCGGTGCATCAGGACGCCCTTCACGAGGATCTCGTCGGGAGTGGGTTCCTGCGAGAGCAGGTGCACGACCTCCGTGGCGAAGTCGTCCAGCGGCAGCGCGTGCGGGTTCACCTTCTCCTGGCCCGCGGTGGCGACGGCCGGGGGGACGAGCTCCACGACGGCGACACCGCTACCGGCGAGCTGCGCGCGCAGGGCCTCGGAGTAGGCGTGCACCGCCGCCTTCGAGGCGCCGTAGCTGGGCATGGGCGGGAAGGGCAGGAAGGCGATGCCGGACGTGACGGTGACGATGGTGCCCTCACCGCGCCGGACCAGGTGCGGGGTGAAGGCGTCGACGACCCGGATGGTGCCGAGCAGGTTGGTCTCGATCGTCGTGGCCGCCGCCTCGAAGTGCGCCGGGTCGCGCAGGTCCTCCAGGAGCATGACGCCCGACATCGTCACCACGGTGTCCAGCCCGGGGTACCGCGCGAGCACGGTGTCACGGGCGGAGGCGACGGAGGCGCCGTCGGTGACGTCGACACGGACCGTGCCGAAGCCCTCCCCGGCGAGTTCCGCGAGTGCCTCCGGGTTGCGGCCGCCGACGGCCACGGTGCTGCCCGCCGCGGCGAACCGCCGGGCCAGCTCTCGCCCGATACCCGAGGTTCCGCCGACGACGAGAACGGTGCGGTGGGAGAGGTCCACGAGGTCTTCCCTTCAGACGGTCGCGCCGCCGGTGTGCGGACCCGCGGCGCGGACGGTGGCGCCCTGCCTGATGCGCAGCAGCGCTCCTGCAGTCTCGACGGGCTGCTCCGGATGCGGCAGGGCCCCCGTTGTCCCTGGTCCTGCCAGGGCCCCCGTCGGGAGACGCGCACGGGATTACGGTGTCGGTATGAAGGACGGGGAAACCGGCAACCGGCTCGGCAGCTACCTCCGTGCCCGGCGCGAGCTGGTCTCCCCGGAGCAGGCGGGGATCCCGCCCGGCGGCAACCGCCGCGTGCCCGGCCTGCGCCGGGAGGAGGTCGCCCTGCTCGCGGGGATCAGTCCCGACTACTACCTGCGCCTGGAACGGGGCCGCGACAACAACCCCTCACCGCAGGTCCTCGAATCGCTCGCGCGCGTCCTGCAGCTCGACGACGTCGAGCGGACGTATCTGCTCGGCCTCACGGCGGGCCGCCCCCGGGCGCCGCGCCGCAAGCGGCCCGAGCACGTACCGGCGCGGGTGCACGAGCTGCTCGCGCACCTCCGAATCCCCGCGTTCGTCGAGGGGCGCGCCTTCGACGTCCTGGCCTCCAACCCCATGGCCGTCGCGCTCTCCCCCCGCCTGCAGCCCGGCCGGAACCGGCTGCGCTCCCTCCTCCTCGACCCCGAGGAACGGGCCTTCCACCAGGACTGGGAGAAGGCCACCGCCGATCTCGTCGCCGCCCTTCGCACCACCGTCGGGGACGACACCGACGACCCCCGCTTCGTCGAGCTCGTCGGAGAACTGGCTCTGTCCAGCGCGCGGTTCCGCATCCTGTGGGCCCGCCACGACGTCCGCGCGCTCGGCGGGGGCACCGTCACCGTCCACCACCCCGTCGTCGGTGAACTGCGCCTGCACCGCGACAAACTCCCCGTCGACGACGTCCTCCTCGTCGTCTACTACCCCGACAGGGACAGCGACAGCGACGAGAAGCTGCGGCTGCTCGCCACGCTCTCGCACACCGGCTCCGCCGGCACGCCGCCGCCCGGTCCCTGACGCCGCCGCGGCCACGCCGGGACCGGCGAGGAGGCCGCAGGCGTGCGGCGGCGCCGGTCCGCCCGCGGCCGCCGGTGGGGCGGGGGGCCGAGCGCCGCTGACGCCTGTCGGCGGCGGCACCGACCGCCGGGCCGGGCCGCCACGTCCCGCCCGTGGCGCCGCCGCTGCGGCCCGGGGCACCCGCCGCCTCCCGGCCGGACCGCGCGGCCGCCGCTCCCGGCCCCCGGCCGGTGCCGCTGCTCGCGGGGATCAGTAGCCCGCGAGCAGCGAGCGCAGACGGAGCAGGGCGCCCGGGCCCGCCGAGCTGTGCCAGCGGGACGGGTCCGCGGGCCGCCGGCCCCACAGCAGCAGGACGCGGGCGGCGGGGTCGCTCTCGATCGTGGCGGGGCCCTCCGGCGGGGCGAGGCGGATGCTGGTCCCGCCGGCGTCGGCGGTGACGACGACGTCGTCCGTGCCCGGCGTGCGCAGCCGGCCCTCGATGCGCCCCTCGGATCCCAGGTCGAGCGTGGTGCGGCCCCGTTCCAGGAGGGGCCGGCCCACGGACACCACACTGTGCTCGGTCATCCACGGGGCGTTGAGCGCCTGGAGGGCCGTCCGGTCGTCGCCGGTCAGGTCCCAGCGGTGCAGGATCAGCTCCTCGCGCATGTGCTCGGCGAAGAACGGCACGGTCACCGTGCGGCCGGTCCACGTCACCTCGGTGTCGGGTGCCAGGCCCTGCGCGGCGTCGGCGGTGACCTCGGCGAGCCGCTCGCACCGGTCGCGGAAGGCCGCCCACAGCTCGGCGTCGGACATCCGCCGGAAGGGCGCCTCGCGCTCGAACCCCCTGGTCTCGACGGGGGAGCCGGCGTGGAACGCGTGCAGGACGCGGGCCAGTTCCTCGGCGTTCCCCGTCTGGTGGACCAGCACGTCGCGTACGGTCCAGCCCTCGCACCACGTCCCGTCGTCGGGTCGCCGTCCCTGCACCGCGTGGACGAACGGGGCGAGTTCGGGGAGGACGTCGTCGATCTCTGCCTGGTTCACGCGGCACCGGTACCCCTCCCCCGCCACGCGCCAAACGCATTGCCCGGCCTTCCCCCCGGTCGGCCCCGGCGCCGGCACCGGCCCCCGTGCGAGGGCGCGACGGCTGCCCCGGCACTGCCCCCGCGGTCCTTGCCCCGTACCCGCGTATCGTCGTACACCGGCTGTGGCACGCCGCGACCCCGGCCCGGGCCGCCTGTCCAGGAGGTGGATGTGCACACGCACGAACAGCGATCGCAGGGCAAGTCCGAGCACCGTGAACACGCCCGCCCGGACGCGCGGCAGCCGGCTGCGGCGCCGCACCTGCAGTCGGTGCGCGGGCTGCAGCGCGCCATCGGCAACGCCGCCGTCGTACGGCTTCTCGGGCGGCAGGGGCAGGCGGGCCCGTCCGTGCAGCGTTCGGCCGTCCACCAGGTGCTGCGGTCGCCGGGCCGGCCGCTCGCCGAGGACGTGCGCGCGGAGATGGAGGCCCGGATGGGCGCCGACTTCAGCGGCGTGCGCATCCACGAGGGCGCGGCCGCGGCCCGCTCGGCCGCCGAGATCAGCGCCCGCGCGTACACCTCCGGCGAGCACATCGTGCTGGGCCGCGACGGCGGCGACAAGCACACGCTGGCCCACGAGCTCACGCACGTCATCCAGCAGCGCTCGGGGCCGGTGGCCGGCACCGACCACGGCGACGGGCTGGCGGTCAGCGACCCGTCCGACCGCTTCGAGCGCGCCGCCGAGGCGAACGCCGGCCGCGTGCTGAGCCGGGCGATGGCCCGGACCGGCCGCCCCGCGGCCCCGCGGGCCCGGTCCGCCGCGCCGGGACCGGCGGTGCAGCGCGCCTTCACCGGGAAGCCGTACGTCACCTACGGCGCCCTGAACGGCAACGGCGTCGGCACCTCGATGCACGCCGAGCTGTGGCCCGGGCAGCTCGGCAAGGGCTCCAGGCCGAGCGTCCAGCCGTCCTGGTGGCCGACCGGGAGCGGCGCGACCGCCGACTGGTTCGCCAAGTACATGGTGCAGGGGCACCTGCTCAACGAGCAGGTCGGCGGCCCCGGCAACACCATGAGCAACCTGACCCCGCTCTGCAAGTCCGCGAATTCCGCCCACCACGCGAAGGTCGAGAAGAGCGTCAAGGCCGAGGTGCTGACCAACGGCAACGTGGTCGAGTACGCCGTGACGGCCGACTACGGCACCCACCCCGCCGGCAGCGACTTCGCGCCGCTGCCGAGCGCGGTGGAGTCGGACATCGACGCCAACTACGCCGCCAAGCTGGCCGGCAAGGTCGAGGCCGAGTACACCGTCTACGACACGGCGGGCACCGAACTCTACGGCGACGCCTGGGAGATCGAGAACAACCGCCTCTAGTCCGCGCCCGAGAAGGAGACGTACGTGACGACCCCCCGCGCCCGGCTGGACGCGATGATCGCCGACCTGGAGCGCAACCCGCGCGTCCAGCTCGTGGAGGCCGACGTCGCGCCGCCGACGCCGTCCTCCGACATCGACCTCGCCCTCCGCCTGGCCGGCGGCCGCCTCCCGGACGGCGTCGAGGACTTCTACCGCGAGGTCGGGGCGGTGCGCCTGACCTGGCGGCACACCGTCCCCGAACTGCGCCACGGCGACCTGTCGGACCAGGGCCTCGTCAACGTCCTGCCGCTGCGGGAGGTCTTCGGCGACTGGCAGGGCGTCACCTGGCACTCGGCGGAGGACCGGGAGTACCGCGACGTGAAGCCCTTCGACATGTTCGTCCCCGAGGCGTGCGCGGCGTTCGTCCCGCCCCGGGGCTCCGTCCACTACCACTACTTCGGCGAGGAGCTGTACGACACCGGCTACGGCTTCGGCGCGTACCTGGAGCGGCTGCTCGCCTCCCGCGGCTTCTGGTACTGGCCGCAGACGCTGTGCCGGGAGCTGCAGGACAGCGCCGAGGTCGCCGCCTTCCGCCGCGCGATGCCGGTGATCTTCCCCGACCACGACGACACGCTCTTCCGGCCCGCCGGGGGCTGAGGCCCGGCCGGGCCGCCGTCAGACGAAGCGGTAGGGCGTCAGGTACTCGGGCACCACCACGCGGGACTGCGGGGAGGCCGTGCCCACCTGGCGCAGGAAGGCGTCCCAGTCCACCGCCGGATCGCGCCGGGGCGGCTCGGTCAGGGAGGTCTCGAAGTTGTCCCAGTGGACGGGGACGACGGTGCGCGGGCAGCCCAGCGCCGTCAGCAGGCGCGGGACGTAGGTGCGGGTCGAGGTGCTGGTCGGCGGGGCGATCATCGCCACGTCGGGGCGCAGTCCCGCCGTGTCGCGCTCGCTGAAGTCGCTGGCGCCCATGAAGAACGCCGAGGGCCCGCCGTCGACGCTCACGTGGAAGGCGAGGGTGTCGCCCTCCGGGAGGTCCGCGATCGTCTCGGGCCGCGGCGGGACCGCGGTGCCGTGGAGGGTGCCGGGGGCGAAGTAGCCGTGGGCGGCGTTCCTGCTGTGGCGGGCGGCGACGGCCTGCACCGCGTAGCCCCCGAAGTCGAGCACCTCGCCGCCCTTGACGACGATGATCCGGGCCGGGTCGACGCCGTACGCCCTGAGCAGGTGGTACGTCGTCTCCGTGCCGACGATCTGCGCGGTCGTCGTGGCCGCAATGAAGGGGACGTCGCTGAAGTGGTCCCAGTGGCTGTGGGTGACCAGGACGAGCTCCGGGCTCCCCACGTGCCCGGTGACCAGGTCCTCGTTCGTGGTCAGCGGTGTGTTCGCGTTGAACGGCTTGGTGAACAGCCCCGTGGGGAAACGGGTCAGGTACGGGTCGACCAGCACGGTCCGTGCGCCGATGTCGATACGCCAGCCGCTGGTGCCGAACCAGCGGAAGGTGACGCCGTCCGCGGTGGCGTCCGCGGGCCCGGCGGCCGGGGCGGCGGCCGACGCGGGGGCGGCCGCCCCGGCCGCCACCGCACCCGCCGCCACCGCTCCCGCGGCGGCCGTCCTGAGCAGCCGCCGCCGGGGGAATCCTTGGTCTCTCGTCGCGCTCATGGGAGGAGCACAGCACCGGCGACCGCGCCGTGTCCAAGACCGATCACCCTCCGCTGTGATATCCGCGGCGATATCAGTCCTGGTCAGGCGGCTGGTGCGCCCCTGAGGCCCTCCACGGCGATCCGTGCCGCGCGGCCGATCGCCCGGTCGACCGCCGTCTGCACGGGGGCGAGCCCGGCCGTCTCGGCGAAGACCGCGACCGCGTACCGGCCGCCGTCCGGGTAGTGCACGACACCGGCCTCGATGTGGTGGCCCGGCAGCGTCCCGGTCTTCGCCGCGACGCGCACGTCGTCGGGGAAGCCGGAGGCGAGGCGGTGCCGGAAGGCCTGCCGGGACATCAGCTCCCGCACCCACGCGCACGCGGCCGCGGGTCCGGCCCGGTCCTGCCAGATCAGCCGCAGCAGGGTGGTGACGTCGCGGGCGGTGGCGGAGGTCGTACGCGCCGGGTCCAGCGCCGCGAAGCCGCGCACCCGGTGCGGCTCCAGGCCGGGGTACAGCTCGGCGAACTCCGCCGCGTCCCGGGCGCCCGCGTCCTCGAACATCGACTCCAGGTGCTCGCGCGGCCCGCCCAGCACACGCGTGCGGCGCAGCCCGAGTTCGGCGGCGAGCAGCCGTACGGTGTCCAGGCCCACGCGGCGCAGCAGGGCGTCCGCCGCGGTGTTGTCGCTCACGGACATCGCGAGGTAGGCGAGGTCGCGCAGCGACATCGTGACGTCGTCCGCGCATCCGGCGACGCCCCAGCCGCCGAGCCGGTCGGCGGCGGTGAGCACGACCCGCTCCTGCGGGTCGACCTGCCCGGCGCCGGCCTGCCGGGCGAATTCGAGCACCATCAGGATCTTGGCCACCGAGGCCAGGACGACCTGTTCGTCGGCGGCCACGGCGATCTCCCGGCCGCCGTGCACGTCGACGGCGTGCAGCCGGACGGTGGCCCCGGCCCCGGCGAGCACCCGGGTGACGTGCTCCTCGACCGTCTCCCCGGCGACGCGCTCCCCGACCGTGTCCATTCCCCGCACCTTCCGGATCCGCTCCCGCACCCCTCGGATGATCACATAGGCTCGCGGTGTGGACCTCCTCCGCCACCTGCGCCTTTTCGTCGTCGTCGCCGAGGAACTGCACTTCAGCCGCGCCGCCGACCTCATCGGCATGGCCCAGCCGCCGCTCAGCCAGTCCGTCCGCCGGCTGGAGGCGCATCTGGGCGCGGAGCTCTTCGACCGGTCACGCCGGAACGTCCGCCTCACGCCCGCGGGCGAGGTGCTGCTGGCGGAGGCCCGCACGCTCCTCGCGGCCGAGCAGCACCTGCGCACGGCGATGGCCGGCGCCGGGGAACCGGAGACCCTGCGCGTGGGCGTACCGCCGCAGACGTCGGCGGCGGCGCTGCACGCCCTCTTCACCGCCTGCGCCCGTGACCTGCCGGGCGTGCTCGTCGAGCCGCAGGAGCAGGAGGCGGCGGAGCAGCTGCGGCTGCTGCGGTCCGGCGGGCTCGACGCCGGGCTGCTCCACCACCCGCTGGACCCCGCGGACGACCTGGTCACGGGCCCGGCGGCCGAGACGGACTGGGGGGTCGTCCTGCACCGCGGCTCGGCGCCGGCCCTGGGCCCGGAGGTCGGCCTCGCCGAGCTGTCCGGCCACGACCTGGTCATCTTCCCGCGGTCCGCGGCCCCCGGCTGGTACGACGAGATCCTCGCCACCTGCCGCGCCGCCGGGTTCACCCCGGCGGCGGTCCGGCACGCGGGCACCCCCGAGTTCCTCCTCGGGCTGGTCGCGTCGGGCCACGGGGTGGCCTTCGACGACGGCCGCACCGCGGCCAAGGAGCCCCGCACCGCGTGGCGGCCGCTGGCCGGCCGCCCGCTGCGCCATCGGATGTCCGCCGTCTGGCCGCGCCGCTCGGGGCACCCGGCCGCGCCCGCCTTCGCCCGTACCGCCGCGCGCGCCCTCACCGGCGGCGGCGCGGCCGCACCGCCCCGCCGGGCCGCGCCGGACGGCGCCGGCGGGCCGCGGCCCTGGTCGGTCGTCTTCGAGGGTGTCCGTCAGCCGCCCGCCACCACGGGGCCGACGTAGGTCCCCGGGTGGGTGGCGCCGCTCTGGTCCATGACGTCGGCGAAACCGTCCCACTTCAGCGTGGCGGAGTGCGTCTCGTCCGGCGGGGTCACCAGGATGCTCGCCGCGTGGAAGGCCACGGAGCCACCGGAGTCGCCCTCGTCGAAGGGCAGGTAGGTGATCTCGAAGGAGGCCGCGGAGCCCGGCTTGACGGTCACCTTGCCGGCGCTCTTGGCCTGCCGGGTCAGCGACCAGTGCGTCCCGCTCCTGCTGACGATGTCGACGCCCGGGAAGCCCTGCAGGGTGCAGGCGCCGCCGCCCTTGTTGGTCAGCACCACACCGATCCCGCCCTGGCTGCCCACGGCCTGGGCACCGCTGCCGGGGGCGAAGGAGAAGCCGAGGTCGGCCGTCCGGCAGCGCGTGGCGGACGAGCCGGAGGAGCCGGAGGAGCCGCTGCTCCCGCCGTCGGCGGCCTTCGTCGCCGGGGCGGAGGCCGGGGTGGAGGTGGCGGTGGTGGTGGCGCCGGGCGCGGGCGCCGACGTGCCGGTGGCCGTCGCCACCGCGGTCGGCGTGTCCTTCCCGGCGGCGTCGTCCCCCGACGTACCCCCCTGGCAGGCCGCGAGCGCCGCACCCGCGCACAGCACCATGCCCGCGGTCGCCGCGAGTCGCCGGTTGCGCAGCTGCATGATCATCAGAACTCCTCCATGGGCGGGACGTGGCTGTATCCGCCACGTTGCTCGGCCGTACGTGATCTTTCCACGCGCCCCTCCGGTGTCCGGTTGCCCCTGTGGCGCGCCTGTGACAGTGGTCACCGAACGGTGGCATCGCGGCGGCACCTCCGTTCGGCACCGCCCGCACCGGCGCCGGGGGCCGGACTGCGGGCCGGTACGGGCACCGCGGGGCCGTGCGCGCCCGCCCGCCCCGGTCCCCGCCCCGCCGCCGTCCCGCCCGGCCGATCCGTGCGGGCGCGCACGGCCCGAAGGGCGCCCTCCGGCCGAAAGGAATATCTGTGCCCGCGGCATGAGAATTAGCCGCGGGGCGCGGCAAGTATTCCTCAGGCATCGGCGAAGACACAGAAATGCGCCGCGCGGGCCCGGTCGCACCGTGCTACCGTCGAACCCAGTTGCAGACGTGGTTGCCAGACGCTTTTTTTCCGGACGAGGTAATCACCATGGCGACACGGAATTCGCACAGGGCGATTTCCGGTACCGCCTCAGAAGGAGAATTGACATGGCTTCTGGAACCGTGAAGTGGTTCAACGCCGAAAAGGGTTTCGGCTTCATCGAGCAGGACGGCGGCGGCGCCGACGTCTTCGCCCACTACTCGAACATCGCCACCCAGGGCTTCCGCGAGCTGCTGGAGGGCCAGAAGGTGTCGTTCGACATCGCTCAGGGCCAGAAGGGCCCGACGGCGGAGAACATCGTTCCCGCCTGACCGCAGCTCTGACGCGTACGTCGCCGCCGGGGCCCCGCACCTTCGCCGGTGCGGGCCCCGGCTCGCTGCATTTCCGGGCGTCTGACGCCGGGCCCCGCGCCGGCGGCCGGCCCGCCCCCGCCCGGTCGGACCGTTCTCTCCCCCTGTGAGGCATCATGCGCTGTGTCATCGCCCGTTACGCGTTCGAGCTGAGTAGGAGCGGGGTGCTGGCCTCGATGAAGGGGGTCACCCCCGAACCCGTCACCGGGGGGTCGGTGGCCATCGGCCGCCGCCGGTATCCGGTCAAGCAGGTGGGCAAGGTCCTCACCCGCCAGGACCCCCGCGACTTCACCGACGGCGAGGTGGTCCGCGCCATGACCCGTCTCGGGTTCACCTGCCACCCGCAGGAGCAGGCCGCGCCCGCGCCGTCCGCGGCGTCGCCGGAGACGGCGTCGGCGCTGGAGACGGCATCGGCGCTGGAGACGGCATCGGCGCTGCTCGGGGGCACCGGCCCGGGCTTCGCGCAGGAGTGACAACGGGCGGGAGACCGCCGCACCTCAGGAGGGCCCCGCCGGCACGTGCCGGCGGGGCCCTCCTGTCGTCATGGGCCAAAGGTTAACTGTGATCCTTGTGCGCCAAAATCTACTCTCGTCAGAGTAGACATTCGCCTCGGGGGTGGTTAGCCTTTGAGGTGTCAACACAGTCGAGCACAGCCCGGTAGAGACGAACTGCCGGGAAGCAGTACCGGAAGTACGCAGGTCGGTGCGGCCCCGGAGCTCCGAAGCCACGGTTGTCGAAGGACGGCGACGGAGCTGGGGGCCGCACCGGGCGGCCCGCGGGTCAAGGGGCCCCGTCAGCATCGCCCGGTCCGGGAAGCCCCGGCCGGGTGCCGCAAGAGCCCGGATTGGATGGTGGTCCCCGGTCACGCAGCCGCGATCCCCGTATCCCGCCCGTCGCCGGGCAGCGGAGCGGAAACATGAGGTCGGCGCCGCCTGAGGGCCGACGGATGGTGTTCAATTTCCTTCGGGGCCCCGGTGCCGTACGGCGCCGGGGCCCCTCGACGCGTTGCACTACGAGGTGACATGGCAGCAGATACTCCGCTCAGCGATCGTCTGGACGACGACGACTACCCCGCGTACACCATGGGCCGGGCCGCCGAGATGCTCGGCACCACCCCGGGTTTCCTGCGGGCCATCGGCGAGGCCCGGCTGATCACACCGCTGCGCTCCGAGGGCGGGCACCGCCGGTACTCCCGCTACCAGCTGCGGATCGCCGCGCGGGCCCGCGAGCTCGTCGACCGGGGCACCCCCATCGAGGCCGCGTGCCGCATCGTGATCCTTGAGGACCAGCTCGAAGAGGCGCAGCGCATCAACGCCGAGTACCGCCGCGCCGCGGACGCGGCGTCCACCGCCTCCCGCCCCGAAGCCGACTGACCGCCCGCGTCCGGCGGGGCGGCGCCGGCGGGGGTCAGGACGCGGGGCGGTGGCCGCCGTACGAGGCGACGAGCGCGTCCGCCACGGTCGCCGCGTCCGCGGCCGCGACGTCCTCGGGGTATTCGGGGAGCAGGTCGTCCCAGACGACCATCCACGAGCCGTAGAGCTGGGCCTGCCCCTCGGGACGGGCGAAGAACCAGATGTGCAGGTGGGCGCCCCCGTCGCCGATCCGGTAGACGTGGCAGCGGGCGATGTGCGGCAGGGCCTGCACGTGGCGGGCGATGTGGGCGGTGAGGACGCCGAGCTCGGCCGCCAGGTCGTCGGGCAGGTCGTCGAGGTCGTGGTGGTCGCGCGGGTGCAGCATCAGTACCAGCGGCACACCCACCTTCGGGATGCGGGTGAGCCGCCAGCGGTCGTCGAGCCAGATGCCCTCGTCCCGCTCGCGGCACGAGCCGCAGTCCGCGGGGTCCTCGCCGTGCCGGGGCGGTTCGGGCAGCACGGGCGGGCGCAGCGGGGCAACGCGCAGGCCCTCCTGCTCGAACGGGCTGATGTCCCACCCCGTCATACGGGACAGCGGGAGCCGGGACTCACCGTCCGCGACGCTCAGCGCCCGGGCGTGGAATTCGTCGGGTCTCAGTGCCATGGCCGGAGCCTACGGGTGCGCGGGGGACGCCGGAACTCCCGCCCGGCGATCCGCCCGCGGGGGCCCGGGGCCGGGCGGGCCCCCTGCGGCGCGTACCGCCCGGTGCGGCCGGGGACGGCTACTTGCTCATCGCGAAGCGCATCAGCGCCTGCTCGTCCCCCTGCTTGATCTTCCCGGTCTCGTTGATCACCTGGAGCTTCCAGGCCGCGCCCTCCCGCACCGCCTTGGCCACCGCGCAGCCGTTGTCGGTGGTGAGCAGGCTGGGCCAGATGTCGGCGACCTGCTGGGCGCTGCCGCCAGTCGCGTCGTAGACCTTGAAGCTGACGTTGCGCGCGTTCTGGAAGGCGCTGCGCTTCTTGTAGGCGGCGGCGACGAAGACGATGGACGTGACGGCGTCCGGCACCTTGTCGAACACGACGGTCACCGTCTCGTCGTCGCCGTCGCCGCGTCCCGTCTGGTTGTCGCCGCTGTGCACCAGGGCGCCGTTGCCGAAGGGGTCCAGGGAGTCCAGCCCGGCCAGCCGCACCGGCTCGGCGCCCGCCATCGCTATCGCGATCAGGTCGAGGTCGGTGCCGGACTTCTGGCGGATCTTCCCCATCAGGCCGCCGCTGCTCCCGGCGGACGGATCCCAGGACACCCCGATGGACAGATGGGTGACCCCGCCCAGGTCCGCGGGCTCGTCGTCCTTCTTCAGCGTGATCATGCTCGGTCCCCTTGTCGGTTGGCACTGCGCCAGGTGCAGTCTGCCCGCTGCTCCGCGCCCTTGTCCTCCACCGGCCCGCGGGAACCGCCGACCGCGCCGGCCGGGTGCCGGATGATGGGGTGGACGGCAGGGCGGCGGAACCGAGGGGCGGGCCAGTGGCTGAGAGCGAATCCATCCGGGCGGCGGGCGCAGGCACCGCGGCGGGCGCAGCTACCGCGGCGGCGGACGGGCCGCCCGAGGGCGCCAGGAGTGAGCGGCGGTCGCCGCGGCCGCGGTTGCGCACGGTGGTGGTACTGCTCGTGCTCGCGCTGCTCTTCGGGCTGCCGTGGGCGACGCTCTTCGCCTTCGGCACCGGCTGGCCGCTGCCGGTCTTCGCCGCCGGTACGGCCGTCTTCGGCGCCGGGCTGCTCGCCTTCCCGTTCCTGATGGCGGCGGGCCACGGGCGGCGGCGCAACGACCGGGCGTCGCGCGTCGCGGACACCACGCTCGGGGTGGTGTGGGTGCTGTTCGCCTGGTCGGTGCCGGCCGGCCTGGTGCACCTCGTGCTCGTCGGGCTCGGGGCCGGGGGCGCCGGCCGGGCGCGGGCGCTCGCGGTGGGCGTCGCCGCGGTCGCGGCCGTGCTGCTGGCGTGGGGCCACCACGAGGCCATGCGCGTACCGCGGATACGGCGGGTGGACGTCCCGCTCCCGCGGCTCGGCGGGGGCCTCGACGGCATCCGCGTGGTCGTCCTGGCCGACACGCACTACGGGCCGATCGACCGGGCCGGCTGGTCGGCGCGGGTCACGGAGGCGGTCAACGCGCTGGACGCGGACGTCGTCGTGCACGCCGGGGACATCGCCGACGGCACACCCGTGCAGCGCCGCGCGCAGTCCGCGCCGCTCGGGGCGGTACGGGCGCGGCTCGCGAAGGTCTACGTCACGGGCAACCACGAGTACTTCGGCGAGGCCCAGGGCTGGCTGGACCGCATGGCGGAGCTGGGCTGGGAGCCGCTGCACAACCGCCACGTCGTGGTGGAGCGCGGCGGTGACGCGCTCGTGCTCGCGGGCGTCGACGACGTGACCGCGGAGTCCTCGGGCCTGGCCGGCCACCGGGCCAACCTGCACGGCGCGCTGGAGGGGGCCGACCCCGGGCGGCCGGTGCTGCTCGTCGCGCACCAGCCCAAGTACGTGGCGCAGGCCGCCGCCGCGGGAGTCGACCTGCAGATCTCCGGCCACACGCACGGCGGCCAGATCTGGCCCTTCCACTTCCTCGTCCGGATCGACCAGCCGGTGGTGCAGGGCCTGAGCCGGCACGGCGAGCGCACGCGCCTCTACACCAGCCGCGGCACCGGCTTCTGGGGCCCGCCCTTCCGGGTCTTCGCGCCGAGCGAGATCACCGTGCTCACGCTGCGCGCGGGCGGCGCCGGGGCCTGACGGGCCCGGGCCGACCGGAGTCCGGAGCCGGGATCGGCCGCAGATTCGAAAGTTTCGATGTCACCACCGAGTGACGAAACAGGGGCAATTAACACCGGGGAGACACCTCGGACTCATCTCATATGGCGCCGGCGCTAACCTGACGCCGTGACGATCGTGGAGCGGCTCGTACCGGACGCGCTGTGGGAGGCCTTCCAGCGCGTGGCACCGGACGCGCCCACCCGGCCGCAGGGCGGCGGCCGGCGCCGGCACGGCGACCGGGAGGTGCTGGCCGCGATCGTGTTCGTGGCCACCTCCGGCTGCGCCTGGCGGCAACTGCCGCCGGTCTTCGGGCCCTCCGGGCCCACCGCGCACCGGCGCTTCGCCGAGTGGAGCGGCGCGCGCGTCTGGGACCGGCTGCGGCCCCTGCTGCGGGAGGCGCGCGGCCCGGCCGCCGAGCTGGCCTGGTCGCGCGGGGCGGTCGACGCCGTGGCCGCGCGCGCGGCGGCGCGGCAGGACTGACCGGCCGCCCGCAGCCGTACGGCCGGGCCACCGGCGCGGATTCCCTCACCTAATGAGACGTCGAATCCGTCGAATTTGAGCCGTGCAGCGTCATTGACTCCCCCAGAACAGCGGGGCTAGCTTTCAGCTCCGATCGAACATCGGTCCGAAACTTTCGAGACCACTCACTCCCCGGGAGTCTGCTGTGAAGCTCCGACGCAGATCCGCGGTCGTCGCTGCCGGTGCCGCCGCCGTCATGCTCGTTCCGGCCGCAATCGCCGTCGCCCACGGAGACGGCAAGCCGGCCGACACCTCCCTGCGGGCGCTGGCGTCGAAGCAGGGGCTGCGGTTCGGCACCGCCGTCGACGCCAGCCGGCTGGGCAGCAACAAGGCCTACACCGACGTCGTCGCCAAGCAGTTCTCCGTCGTCACGGCCGAGAACGCCATGAAGTGGGACGCCATCGAGCCGAGCCAGGGCGTCTACAACTGGAAGGCCGCGGACGACCTCGTCGCCTTCGCGCAGAAGAACGGCCAGGAGGTCCGCGGCCACACCCTGATGTGGCACAACCAGATCCCGTCCTGGCTGACCACCGGCGTCTCCAACGGCACCATCAGCGACGCGCAGCTGCGCGAGATCCTGCACAAGCACGTCACCGACGAGGTCACGCACTTCAAGGGCAAGATCTGGCAGTGGGACGTCGTCAACGAGACCTTCGCCAACTCCTGGGAGACCCCGCAGCCCGACGGCCTGAACGCCGATGACTTCTGGGTCAAGCACCTCGGCTCGGGCGTGCTCGCCGACGTCTTCCGCTGGGCGCACCAGGCGGACCCGAAGGCGCTGCTGATGTACAACGACTACAACATCACCGGCGAGGACGGCACGAACGTCAAGTTCCAGGCCGTCTACGACTTCGTCAAGAAGATGCGCGCGCAGGGCGTCCCGATCGACGGCATCGGCGAGCAGGGCCACCTCGACACGCAGTACGGCTTCGACGCCCAGCGCTACCAGGGCGACCTCCAGGCCTACGCCGACCTCGGCCTGAAGGTCGCCATCACCGAGGCCGACGTGCGCACCTTCGTCGACGACCCGGCGACCCAGGTGCCCACCGACTCGCTCGCGCAGTTCGCGCAGCCGTACGAGTTCTCCGAGCTGCTCAAGGGCTGCGAACTCGTCAGCCAGTGCATCTCCTTCACCGCCTGGGGCGTCTACGACGGCGACTCCTGGATCCCGGGCACCTTCAGCGGCGAGGGCTACGGCCTCCTCTACGACGTCAACCTGAAGCCCAAGCCCGTCTACTCCACGCTCCAGCAGGACCTCCAGGCCGCGGCCGGCACGAAGAAGCACGGCCCGGTGGGCAGCGGCGAGTAACCCCGCCCCCGAACAGCCCCGAGGCCCCGGTCACCTGACGACCGGGGCCCTCGGCGTCCCCGGCGGCACGATGCCGGGGACGCCGGGCCGCGGGCGCGGGGTCCCGCCGCGGACCACCGGCCCGGCGGCCGCCCGGGAGCGCGCGCGTCATCCGGTACGGCTGCCGTGCGCCGCCGGTCAGCGGGCGGGAGCGGACGCCGGCGCCGCCCAGATGTCGATCACGACCTGCTCGTGGTCGGGACGGAACGCCGCGGCGCCCACCGCGTAGTTGCGGTCCGCCTGCGCCGCCTCGGCGGCGTCCGGTACGGCGTTGGTGCACGACGTCCCGGGACCGTGGCCGGACATCAGCTCCGTGCACGGCCCGCTGTAGTCGTCGAGGAGCCCGAGGATGTGGCCGGTCTCGTGCGCGGCGATCCGCGTCATGTCATACCCCTCGGCCACCGCCTCCTGGCCCAGCTGCACCTGCCCGCGGTTGCGGCCCGGGAAGACGGGTCCCAGCGTCGTCTGGGGCCAGCCGGTCGTGGCCTTGTAGACGAAGTCGGCGGGGGCGGACGACGTCGCCTGCTGGAAGCGCACGTTGTGCAGCGCGGCGTTCCAGTTCTGCACGCCCTGGGCGATGGCGCCCGCCCACTGGCCTGCCTGGCTGACGGAATAGGTCAGGGTGACCACCGCCGTGGTCGTGCGCGGCGCGGCCTGCGCCGGGGTGGTGCCGGTGGTGATGACGGCCAGCACGGCCGTGGTCAGCGCCGCCGCGGCGGCTGTTCGTTTGATCATGAGCCTCGTACCCCTCCTCAGCTCTCGCCGTCCCCGTGGGCCACAAGCGCACCACTTAAGTCGCGTCCATGACAACTACCGCGCACGACCCGGGTGGATTCGGCCGGATCCCGGCGGAGCCTGCGTCCGGTCCGCGGCGGGCAGGCGGCCCGGGGCCGCCGGATACGGTGGCACGGTGACCGGGCACGGAGGGGGGAAGCGGTGGAACTGCGGCAACTGAGGAGCTTCGAGGCCGTCGTGCGCGCTGGCAGCGTGACGGAGGCCGCCGTCCGGCTGGGGATGGCCCCCTCGTCGGTGTCGCAGGCCGTGCGGACCCTGGAGGGGGACCTCGGGGTGCGGCTCTTCGAGCGGGGGGCGCGCGGGATGCGGACCACCGCGGCGGGGGAGGAACTGGCGGGGTGGGCGCGGCGGTTGCTGGAACAGGCGGAGCGGGCGCGCCACGAGGTGGTCGCCGCGGACGCCGCCGCGCGGCAGGGGGCGCTCGTACGGCTGGGGGCGCTGGAGTCCGTTGCCGCCGAGCTGGTGCCGCAGATCCTGGACCGGCTCGCGGCCCGGCGGCCCGGGCTGGCCGCCGAGGTGCGCGCGGAGGCGTCGCGGGACGCGCTGCTCGCCGCCGTACGCACCGGGGAGCTGGACGCGGCGCTGCTGCTCGACACCGGGGACACCCTCGGCGACCTCGGCTTCGCCGTGCCGCCCGGCCCGGAGCTGGACTTCCTCGACCTCGACCCCGTCCCGCTGGTCCTGGTCGCGGCCCCCGCCGACCCGCTGGCCGCCGCGCCGGCGGGCCTGGCCCCGGCGGATCTCGACGGCCGCCGCCTGCTCGTCAACAACACCTCGACCTGCTCCTTCGCCCTCGCCGGCCGCCGTATCTTCGGGCCCGGGGTCGAGCGCGTGCAGGCCGGGAGCGTCGCCGTCATGCGGGCCTGGGCCCGGCAGGGGGTGGGCGTCGCGCTGCTGCCCGCCTTCGCCGTCGCCGCCGACCTCGCCGCGGGCGCCCTGACCGCCCTCCCGCTGCCGCTGCCCGCCCTGCGGCTCCGGCTCGTGTGGCCGCCCTCCTCCGCCGCGTGCCCGGCCACCCGCGAGCTGCTCTACGCCGCGACCGCGTGACCCGGCCGCAGGGCCCGTCGCAGGGCGGGGGGCGCGGGGTGCTGCGCCCGCACAAGCCGGACCGGTAGGCTTTCCGTGTGATCTTCAAGCGCATCGGAAGCTCCCGGCCGTACCCGGAACACGGCCGGGTGAGTACGCGTGAGTGGGCGGACGTCGCCCCCCGACCCGTGCGGCTGGACCAGTTGGTGACCACCAAGGGCCAGCTCGACCTGGAGACGCTCCTCGCCGAGGACTCCACCTTCTATGGCGACCTCTTCGCACATGTCGTCAAATGGCAGGGTGATCTCTATCTCGAAGACGGCCTCCGCCGAGCCGTACGCGCCGCCCTCCAGCAGCGTCAGGTGCTGCACGCCCGGGTCCTGGAGATGGACTGACAATCCGCTTACGCTGCGCTCATGAGCATGCTGACGCCCTCCGGGATGGGCGGTAAATACCGAATCACCGGGGACCAGTTTCCGCGGATGCGGCGGCCCAGGCGGCGCGGCCGCGTCGTGGCCGTGGTCGTCGCGTCGGTCGTCGTGCTGGGCCTGTTCGGCTACGGCGCGCTGCAGCTCTTCGACGTCTTCAAGAACGACGACGGCGACACCAGGGCGAACGCCGCTCCGCAGAGCCGCCCGTGCACCGCGAGCCCGGCGCCCGCGCTCAGGCCCATGGTGCTGCCGCAGCCCAAGGCCGTGACGATGAACGTCTACAACGCCACCACGCGCGGCGGCCTGGCCAAGTCCACCGCCGACGAATTCGCCAAGCGCGGCTTCAAGGTCAAGTCCTTCGGGAACGCCTCGGCGCCGTACGACAAGAAGGTCACCCAGACGGCGCTGATCGTCGCCGGTCCGGCGGCGGAGGCGGCGGCCCGCGAGGCGGGCACCCAGATCGCCGGGTCGTCGGTGAAGATCGATCCGGCGCGCAAGGACAAGAACGTGGACGTCATGATCGGCAACGCGTTCTCCGCGATGGCGAGCCCCGCCGCCGCGGCCAAGGCCCGCGTGGCGGCGGCGAACCCCCCGCCGCCGAGCCCCGTGTGCGGCTCCTCCGCCGCCCACTCCTCCCCCTCGGCCAAGCCGAAGCCCAGCTGAGCCAGGGCTGCCGCCGGGGTCACCCCGGCGGCAGCGCCCGGCTCAGGTCAGCTCGGCCCCGGTCGGGTCGGGCAGCTCTCAGCTCACGGAGCCGTAGAGGCGGTCGCCCGCGTCGCCGAGGCCGGGGACGATGAAGCCCTGCTCGTTGAGGTGGTCGTCGACGGCGGCCGTCACCACGGTGACCGGCTTGCCCGCGAGCGCGGCCTCCATCGTCTCGACGCCCTCGGGGGCGGCCAGCAGGCACAGCGCGGTGACGTCGTCGGCGCCCAGCTCGATGAGCAGGTTGATCGCGGCGACGAGGGTGCCGCCGGTGGCGAGCATGGGGTCGACGACGTAGACCTGGCGGCCGGAGAGGGACTCCGGCATGCGGGTGGCGTAGGTCGTGGCCTCCAGCGTGTGCTCGTCGCGGACCATGCCGAGGAAGCCGACCTCCGCGGTGGGCAGCAGGCGCATCATGCCGTCGAGCATGCCGAGCCCGGCGCGCAGGATGGGCACGACCAGCGGGCGCGGGTACGACAGCCGCACGCCGGTGGTGGCGGCGACGGGCGTGCGGATGTCGACCTGCTCCGTCCGGACGTCGCGCGTCGCCTCGTAGGCGAGCAGGGTGACCAGCTCGTCGGCCAGCCGGCGGAAGGTCGGGGAGTCGGTGCGCTCGTCGCGCAGGGTGGTGAGCTTGTGCGCGACCAGCGGGTGGTCGACAACGTGGAGACGCATACCGACGACTGTAACCGCAGCTCCCGGGGGCCCTGCCAGCCCCGCCCGGCCCGCCGCTCCTGCGCCGCCGGTGGGGTAAACCGCCCGAACGGGGGAAAGTGGGTTGGTACGCCCGGGCGCGTCACCCGGGTGAAGCGACCCAGGGATGGTGGCCGCCATGGCGGACCGGGACGGGAGCGCGGCGCAGGGGCGCGGCAGCGCGGCCGAGCGCGAGCAGGAGCGCCGGCGCAGGCGCGCGTCCTTCCTGCGGGAGCGGGACGAGGCGCGCGAGCTGAGGGAGCGGGTGCAGCCGCGCCGGGCGCGTGCGGCCCGGCTGCGGCAGCAGATGCGGATGCGCACCTTCCGTTGGTGAGGGCCGGGTGAGGGCCGTCCGGGTGTTCGCGGACGATCGCGGCGCGCGCGGAGTGTGACCGTTCGGCGGCGGCCGGAGGACCGCCGGACCCCCGCAATGGCGGTACGCGGCCCGCGAATCCCGCAGAAGTGACGAAGACCTGGCACGTCGCAGTGCCGAAGACCTCTCGCAACGCCCCGGTTTCTGCCACGATGCCGATGGGCGGGACCGTGAATGCCGAGAGATGTCGGCGGCGGCCCCACCCGGTCCGGACGGCCTGAGACCTGTGGGAGAGTCACGGTGTACTTCGCCGCACTGCTCGCGCGCACCGAGGACGGTTGGCAAGCGAGCGAACCCGATCTCGACAATGTGGAAACCCTCGCCGACCTGAGTGATCTGGCCCGCGCGGCCGGCGACGAGGACGAAACGGTTCTGGTCTTCATCGAGCAGGAGGACGCCTGGTTCGGCGTCGTCCGCGTGGACGGTGAGGACGACCCCAGGATCTACGTGTCCGACGCGGCAGCGGCCGCCCGCAGCTCGTACGGGGAGATCCTGCTCACCGACGAGGTGCTGGGCCGCGACCCGGAGGACCTCGACGTGCTCGTCGACCTCGACGGCACCGAGGACGGCGACGGGGACGAGGAGGCCGTGGCAGGCCTCTCCGAGGACCACGTGCCCGCCGGCCCGCTCGGCGAGACCGACCTGCTGGCGGACCTCGGGATGAGCCGCATGGAGCTGCTGGCACTCAGCGGCGACGGCGCACTCACCGGCGAGGCGCTGGGTGAGATCGCCGAGGCCCTGGGCTGCGGTGACGTTCTGGAGGCGGTCCGCTGACAGCACACCCACCCGGCCCACCCGTACCCCACTCCCCTCCGCCGGGGAAGCCGCCCGGGGAGCCCGCGGACCCGCAGGACCCGGTCCGCGACCCCTGGGTCCCCGCCATGCGGCTGGCCCTGGCGGAGGCGGAACTGGCCCCGCTCACCGGCGACGTCCCGGTGGGCGCGGTCGTGCTGGCCGCGGACGGTACGACGGTGCTGGCCCGCGCCCGCAACGAGCGCGAGGCGACGGGCGACCCGACCGCGCACGCGGAGGTGCTGGCGCTGCGCCGGGCCGCCGCCGAGGTGGGCGAGTGGCGGCTGACCGGCTGCACGCTGGTGGTCACGCTGGAGCCGTGCGCGATGTGCGCGGGCGCTCTCGTGCAGTCCCGCGTCGACCGGGTCGTCTACGCGGCCACCGACACCAAGGCGGGCGCGGCGGGCTCGCTGTGGGACCTGCTGCGCGACCGCCGCCTCAACCACCGCCCCGAAGTGATCACCGGCGTCCTCCCCGGGCCCGCCGCCGCCCTCCTGACCGCCTTCTTCCGCTCCGGCCGCCCGCTGGACCGCTGACGGATTTCTGCGCACGCCCCGGCGTGGGCTAAGCTCTCTCTCGGTAGCGTGTCCGAGCGGCCTAAGGAGCACGCCTCGAAAGCGTGTGAGGGGGCAACTCCTCCGTGGGTTCAAATCCCACCGCTACCGCTCTGGCGCCCACAGCGCAGCAAACGCCCGTCGACTCCTCGCGAGCCGGCGGGCGTTCGGCGTTCCCGGGGGCGTTTCCCGGCCCAGGCCACAGGGCATGGCGTTCATCGGATCAACGGTCCGGTGGACGCCTTCTTGCGCCATCTGACGGATAGACTCTGTGGATTGCACGCTTGTGACCGTTGGTGTGGGGCTGCGGCTGGGGAGGGCAAGAAGCATGGCGCAGGCGAGGAAGATCGCCACGTACGTGCTGGTGATCTTCGTGCTGTACACGATCATCAACCAGCCCGCCCGGGCCGCCGACCTGGTGCAAGTAGGCTTCGTCGGGATATCGAACGCGGCCAAGAGCATCGGGCAGTTCATGCACGACCTGGCCAACTGACGAGCGAGCGAGGGTGGCATGATCCGGCATCTGGTCCTGTTCAAGCTCAACGAGGGCGTCTCGCGGGACGAGCCGCGGGTGGTGGCGGGCGCACGGGCGTTCGCCGAGCTGGGCGGCCTGGTGCCCGAGGTCGCGTCGTGGGAGACCGGCTGGAACGTCTCCGACCGGCCCGTCGCGTACGACTTCGCGATCAACTCCTCGGTCGCGGACGCCGATGCGCTGCGCCGCTACCTCGAACACCCGGCGCACCAGGCCGCCGTCGCGCCCTGGACGGAATTCGCCACCTGGGTGATTGCCGACTACGAGTTCTGAGCCCGGACCCCCGCGGCCGCCCCGGGCGCCGCGCGCGGAAGCCGCCGAGCCCCCTGCCGTCACGGTGGGGGGCTTTGCCGTTTCCGGCGGGCGGGAACACGGCCGCGGTCGTACAACACGGCACTATGCGGTGCTTGAACCCCCACACATGAATTGTGATGCTATGACCGCTTTTGCCGGATGAGTGGATGAAGAACCGAAGAGGGGTGTGACGTGCCGGTGCCGGCCCGTACGGCGTCGACTGCGGCGACCGCGTCGACCTCCTATCCCCGCGGCAGGACGCGCACCCCCAGCGCCGGCGCGGCGGACGCACGGGCCCTCACCCAGGTGCTCTTCGAACAGATTCGCACACTTGAACCCGGCACACCCGAACACGCCCGGGTGCGCGCGGCGCTCATCGAGGTCAACCTGCCGCTGGTGCGCTACGCGGCGGCGCGCTTCCGCAGCCGCAACGAGCCGATGGAGGACGTCGTCCAGGTCGGCACCATCGGGCTGATCAACGCGATCGACCGCTTCGACCCGGACCGCGGGGTGCAGTTCCCGACCTTCGCGATGCCGACGGTGGTGGGGGAGATCAAACGTTACTTCCGCGACAACGTGCGGACGGTGCACGTACCACGGCGGCTGCACGAGCTGTGGGTGCAGGTCAGCGGTGCGATCGAGGACCTGACCGTCCTGCACGGCCGCTCGCCCACCACCGCCGAGATCGCCGAGCGGCTGGGACTGTCGGAGGAGGAGGTGCTCGCGTGCCTGGAGGCCGGCCGGGCCTACCACGCGACGTCCCTGGAGGCCGCCCAGGAGGGCGACGGCGCCCCCGGGCTGCTGGACCGGCTCGGCTACGAGGACCCGGCCCTGTCCGGCGTCGAGCACCGCGATCTGGTGCGCCATCTGCTCGTGCAGCTCCCCGAGCGCGAGCGGCGGATCCTGCTGCTGCGCTACTTCGGCAACCTGACGCAGTCGCAGATCAGCGCTGAGCTGGGGGTTTCCCAGATGCACGTGTCCCGGCTGCTCTCCCGCAGCTTCGCCAGACTGAGGTCCGCAAACCAGATCGAACCCTAACCGAAGCGGATTAAGTCACCTGCACAGATATGTCGACATGGCGCTACAGCGTGTTGCCGACATGTGACATTCTGCGGATACCGCGTTTGTCGCGTGCGCTCAGCCGGTATTCCAGTGGAGGAACAACCGGAACGACGTCGCTCGCGACACCCGTCCGCGACCTCAAGGGGGTGGCATGTCCGTACAGGTGGGCAGTCCCAAGGTGCTCGACTCCGGCGAAGCACCGCACGATGCTCTTCATCACGGCGAGGCCATCGACACCCGTACGCTGTCCCGCTCGCTCTTCCTGCGCCTTGCGGAAGTGCCGCAGGACAGCCCGGAACGCACCTACGTACGCGACACGCTCATCGAGCTGAACCTCCCGCTCGTGCGGTACGCGGCGGCGCGCTTCCGCAGCCGCAACGAGCCGATGGAGGACATCGTCCAGGTCGGCACCATCGGCCTGATCAAGGCCATCGACCGCTTCGACTGCGAGCGCGGGGTCGAATTCCCCACCTTCGCGATGCCGACGATCGTCGGCGAGGTCAAGCGCTTCTTCCGCGACACCTCGTGGTCGGTACGGGTGCCGCGGCGGCTCCAGGAGCTGCGCCTGGCGCTCACCAAGGCCAGCGACGAACTCTCCCAGCGGCTCGACCGCTCCCCGACCGTCAGCGAGCTGGCGTCCTGCCTCGGCGTGTCCGAGGAGGACGTGGTGGACGGCCTCGCCGTCGGGAACGCCTACACGGCCAGCTCCCTCGACTCCCCGCCGCCCGAGGACGACGGCAGCGAGGGCTCGCTCGCCGACCGGCTCGGCTACGAGGACGCGGCCCTCGAAGGCGTGGAGTACCGCGAGTCGCTCAAGCCGCTGCTGGCCCAACTGCCGCCACGTGAGCGGCAGATCATCATGCTGCGGTTCTTCGCGAACATGACGCAGTCGCAGATCGGCGAGGAGGTCGGCATCTCGCAGATGCACGTCTCCCGGCTGCTGACGAGGACCTTGGCGCAGCTCCGCGAGGGGCTGACCGCGGAGGCCTGACGCCCGAGCTCCCGAAGTGGCCGGCCGAGGAACGAGGCCGTCCGCGGAGGGAGCGGGCAGGAAGACCGACGGCACGAGCGAGGGCTGACGCCCGAGCTCCCGAAGTGGCCGGCCGAGGAACGAGGCCGTCCGCGGAGGGAGCGAGCAGGAAGACCGACCGCACCAGGGCGGGGTGACGGGCGGAGTGGTCGGGCCCGCGCGCGGGGTCCCGAGGGCTACTTCATGGCGAGTACGACCACTCCGACGACGACCACCACCGCGACGACGATGCCGACGATCAGGCCGATCCGGGGACGGGCCTGTGCCCGCTGCACCTCGACGGCCTGCGGCTGCTCGTCGACGAAGGCGCGGAACATCTGCGTGGAGCCGGCCGGGTCGTAGTTGTTCTCAGGGCTTTGCTGGCTACTCGACATGCCGCCTGACCTTAGCGTGTCGGCTCCGGCTGACGCACCCCCCACAGCCCGCCCGGGCGCATCACGCGCACGCGTGGCGTGCGCCACAGGCCCCTCACAGAGCTTGTCCTATACAACCATATCGTCGTATGGTTGCTTCAGGCAATCAAGTGGAGGCCTGATGGCGACCCCGTCGACACGGAGCAACAACCAGCTCCCCGACAAGTCCGGCACAACCGGATCCTCAGCACACACCGCCCCGCCGGGCTCCCCGGACGGGGCGGCCATGTCCCACCGGCAGATCATGGAGGCCCTCTCGGGCCTGCTGCTGGGGCTCTTCGTGGCGATCCTGTCGTCCACCATCGTCTCCAACGCGCTCCCGCGCATCCTCGCCGACATCGGCGGCGGCCAGAGCGCGTACACCTGGGTGGTCACCGCCTCGCTGCTCGCCGTCACGGCCACCACGCCGATCTGGGGCAAGCTCTCCGACCTCTTCAGCAAGAAGCTGCTCATCCAGCTCTCGCTGGTGGTCTACGTGCTCGGCTCGGTCGTGGCCGGCTTCTCCACCAGCCCCGGCATGCTCATCGGCTGCCGCCTCGTCCAGGGCATCGGCGCCGGCGGCCTGTCCGCGCTGACCCAGGTGATCCTGGCCGCGATGATCTCGCCGCGCGAGCGCGGCCGCTACAGCGGCTACCTCGGCGCGACCTTCGCCGTCGCCACCGTCGGCGGCCCGCTCATCGGCGGTGTCATCGTCGACTCGGCGCTCGGCTGGCGCTGGTGCTTCTACGTCGGCGTGCCCTTCGCGATCATCGCGCTGATCGTGCTGCAGAAGACGCTGCACCTGCCGGTCGTCAAGCGTCAGGTCAAGATCGACTGGACGGGCGCCTTCTTCATCACCGCGGCGGTGTCGCTGCTGATGATCTGGGTGTCGCTGGCCGGCCAGAACTACGCGTGGATGTCCTGGCAGACCTTCGTGATGGTGCCCGCCGCCCTCGTGCTGGGCGCGCTCTTCGTCCACACCGAGTCGCGCGCCGCAGAGCCCATCGTGCCGCTGCGGCTGTTCCGCAACGCCACCATCACCCTCACCTCGCTGGCCAGCCTCTTCGTGGGCGTGGCGATGTTCGCCGGCACGGTCTTCCTCAGCCAGTACTTCCAGCTGGCCCGCGGCGAGTCCCCGACGATGTCCGGCATCATGACCATCCCGCTCATCGGCGGCCTGTTCGTCTCCTCCACCGTCACCGGCCAGATCATCACCCGCACCGGGCGCTGGAAGATCTTCCTGGTCTCCGGCGGTCTGCTGCTCACCGCGGGCTCCGGGCTGCTCGGCCTGATCCGCTACGACACCCCGTACTGGGAGGTCGGCGTCTACATGGCGCTGCTGGGCCTCGGCGTCGGCATGATGATGCAGAACCTGGTGCTCGCCGTGCAGAACCAGGTCGCCCCCGCGGACCTGGGCGCCGCCAGCTCCCTCGTGACGTTCTTCCGCTCCCTCGGCGGCGCGATCGGCGTCAGCGCGCTCGGCGCCGTCCTCGGCAACCGCGTCACCCACTTCGTGAGCAGCGGCCTCGCCGCGATCCACGTCAAGCCCACCACGGGCGACAGCGGCGGCATCCCCGACGTCGCCCTGCTCCCCCAGCCCGTGCGCGGCGTCGTGGAGAGCGCCTACGGGCACGGCATCGGGGACGTCTTCCTCTACGCGGCGCCCTTCGCGCTGCTGTCCTTCCTGCTCGTCGTCTTCGTCAAGGAGGTGGCGCTCAAGACCCGCAGCGGCCTGGAGCGCGCCGACGACTGAGCACCCGCGGGCGCGCTCCGCGCCCGCCCGTCGAACCCCCGTCCCACCAGTCCTGTGCCCGCAGCGGAGAGGTCCAGGCAGCGGAGGTACGGGTGACGGGTCCCGGCGGCGGCCGAGGCAGGGGACGGCCGACGCCGCCCGCCGGGACCCCCGGCTCTCCCACGCCCGGCGGGCGTGGGAGCAGCGACGTAAAGTGCTGGGCATGGCTCCCAACATCGCCACCAACACCGCGGTCTCGCGGGAAGAGCTCCTCGACTTCGTACGCCCGCGGCACCGGGCGATCCTCCTCACCACCCGCGCGGACGGCCGCCCCCAGGGCTCCCCGCTCACGGCCGGCGTCGACGACGCCGGCCGCATCGTCGTCTCGACCTACCCCGAACGCGCCAAGACCCGCAACGCGCGGCGCGACCCGCGGGTGAGCGTCATCATCCTGTCGGACGAGTGGGACGGGCCCTGGGTCCAGATCGACGGCGTCGCCGAGGTGCTGGACGTGCCCGACTCCGTCGAGCCGCTGGTGGAGTACTTCCGCAACATCAGCGGCGAGCACCCCGACTGGGCGGAGTACCGCGAGGCGATGGTCCGCCAGGGGAAGTCGCTCATCCGCATCACCCCGGAGCGGTGGTCGCCCGTCGCCACGGGCGGCTTCCCGGCGCGGCTGGGGTGACCGCCGGGTAAGGGGGTACGGGCTCGCGTCCGCCCCCGACCGCACGCTGCCGTCTCCCGCCGGGTGGGTGGTCGCGCGCGCAGTTCCCCGCGCCCCGGAAAACGCTCACCCTGCGTGCAGAGGGCAGGCGATCGGGGGCGCGTGGGGGCACCTCCCAGGCGGAGCCCGGGGGGAGAACCGCGCGACCAGCCACAGCGCGCGGACGATCGCGCAAAACGCCTCCGGGGGCAGCCCGGAGCTGGAAGCGCCGGGTGCCCCCGGAGGGCGGGGCGGGTTACGGCGTGAGGTCGTACACCGTCGCCGAGCCCACCGTCCTCGCGGTGAACGTCGACTCGACCCACGAGGCGATGTCGGACGCGGCGGCGGAGCCGCCCATGCTCCCGCCGCCCATGCCGCCGCCACCGATGAAGTAGTGGATGCGGCCCTCGGCGACGTACTCCTTGAACTGGGCGAGCGTCGGGGACGGGTCACTGCCGTTGAAGCCGCCGATGGACATCACGGGCCTGCCGGTCGCGAGCTGGTAGCTCGCCTGGTTCTGCGAGCCGACCGCGGCCGCGACCCATGTGTACCTGCCGGCGTCCGCCTTGAGCAGGGCCGTCATCTGCGCGCTGACCTGCGCGCCGTTGAGCAGGCCGCCCATGCCGCCGGCCCCTCCGGCACCGCCGGGGAAGCCGCCCTCGCCGAAGCCCTGCGGGGGCCGGGCCTGCGTGCCCTGGCCGCCCGGGAAGCCCTGCTGCCCGGCCGGGCCGTTCTGGCCGCCCGGGAAGCCCTGGCCACCGGTCTGGCCGGTCCGCCCGGTCTGGCCGCCCGGGAGGCCCTGCCCGCCCGCCTGGCCGCCGGGCCCGCCCGGCATGCCGCCGCGGCCGCCGCCTCCGCCGCCGGGGAAGCCGCCGGACATGACGGCGGGGCCGGCGGTGACGATGGATCCCTGGTGCGGGGTCTTCACCGTGTCGAGGGTGTAGGCCACGGGCCCGCCGAGCACCGCGAGAAGGCCGAGGGCGCCCGCGGCGGCGGCCACGCCGGCGCTCCGCACGTACGGCAGCGCGACGAACGCGACCGCGGCGAGGACGCCCGCGCCGAGGACGACGCTCCGCAGCCACGGGTGCCAGTCCGGCGAGCGGTCGAGCAGCACGTACGAGACCGCGCCCGTCCCCGCGACGACCACCCCGAGGGCCGCCGCGGCGGGCAGCCGGGCGCGGCGCCGCCACAGCAGCACGCCGCCCATCGCGCACACCGCCGCGATGTAGGGGGCCAGCGCGATGGTGTAGTACTGGTGGAAGATCCCGGACATGAAGCTGAAGGTCACGAACGTGACGAGCAGCGAGCCGCCCCACAGCGCGAGGTCGGTGCGGACCAGGTCCGTGCGGCGGGCACGCCGGGTGAGCCACAGGCCCGCGAGCAGCAGCGCGAAGGCCGCGGGGAGCAGCCAGGCGATCTGCCCGCCCGTGTCGGAGCCGAAGAGCCGCCCGATGCCGGTCTCGCCCCACATGCCGCCGCCACCGCCGCCGGGACCGCGGCCCCCGCCGCCACCGCCGACGCTGCCGGTCTCGTTGCCGGTGATGCGCCCGAAGCCGTTGTAGCCGAAGGTCAGCGACAGGAAGCTGTTGTCCTGGGAGCCGCCGATGTAGGGGCGGGAGGACGTGGGCCACAGCTCGACGACCGCCACCCACCAGCCGCCGGCGACGACCATCGCGGCGCCCGCGGCGAGCAGTTGCAGCAGCCGGCGCGGCAGGCGCGCGGGCGCGCACACCGCGTAGACGGCGGTGAGCGCGGGCACGATCAGCCAGGCCTGGAGCGTCTTGGTGAGGAAGGCGAGACCGAGCAGCCCGCCGGCGGCCAGCAGCCACCGGGTGCTCGCGTGCTCCAGCGCGCGCTGCACGCAGGAGAGCGTGGCGACCATGAGCAGCGCGAGCAGCGCGTCGGGGTTGTTGAAGCGGAACATGAGCGCGGCGACCGGCGTGAGCGCCAGCAGCGCCCCCGCGAGCAGGCCCGCGCCGGCGCCGAAGCGGCGGCGCACGGCGGCGTTCAGCAGCGCCACGGTGCCCGCGCCCATGAGTGCCTCGGGCACCAGGATCTGCCACGGGCCGAGCCCGAAGAGCCGTACGGACAGGGCCATCGGCCACAGCGCGGCCGGCGGCTTGTCGACGGTGATGGCGTTCGCCGCGTCGGAGGAGCCGAAGAAGAACGCCTTCCAGCTCTGGCTGCCCGCCTGGACGGCCGCGGAGTAGAAGGAGTTGGCGTAACCGGACGCCCCCAGGTCGTACAGGTAGAGCACGAGGGTGCCGAGCAGCAGCGCGAGCAGCGCGGGGCGCGCCCACGCCGGGTCGGCGGCCCGGCCGCGCCACATCCTGCGGGCCAGGCGCGCCGCGCGGTCCCGCGCCGTGGCCGCGCGGGCGGCGGCCGGCGCGTGGGGGAGGCCGGTCGTCGCGGTCATCGCGTCCTCCTGTCGGACGTGGCCGGGGCCCCCGGGTCCGGCGCGTGAACGGCGCCGGCGGCGCCGTGGGGGGCGGTGCCGTGGGGGGCCGTGCCGTACGGGTCGGCGGCGGGCTTCGCCGGTACGGTGCCGCACGGGCCGGGACCCGCGCCGGGGGAAGGGGCAGGGGCGGGGGGCGCGGGGTCGGGGAAGACCCAGGCGCGGAAGAGCAGGAAGCGCAGCACCGTCGCCGCGAGGTTCGCCGCGACGAGGACGGCGAGCTCGCTGCCGTGCGAGGGCGCGTCCGTCGCCGTGTGCAGCGCCGCGAGCGATCCGCCGGTGAGGGCGAGGCCGATCACGAAAACGACGAGCCCCTGCGCCTGGTGCCGCATCGCGCGGTCGCGGCCGCGTACCCCGAAGGTGAGGCGGCGGTTGGCGGCGGTGTTGCCGAGCGCCGACAGCAGCAGGGCGAGCGCGTTGGCGGCCTGGGAGCCCGTGCCGAGCCGGAAGAGGGAGAAGAGCGCGAGGTAGACGAGGGTGCTGAGGACTCCGACGGCGCAGAAGCCGACGAGCTGGCGGGCCAGCCCGACGGGCACACCGGACAGGTCGCGGTCGCGCGGGTCGTCGCCGAAGGGGCGGCGCAGCCGGTCCAGGGCGAGCTGCCCGGTGGCCAGCGCCCGGCCGACGCGCCAGACTCCGCGCAGGTCGTCCAGCGCGGTGCGGACGATGTCGACGCTGCTGTCCGGGTCGTCGACCCAGTCGACGGGCACCTCGTGGATGCGCAGCCCCGCCCGTTCGGCGAGGACGAGCATCTCGGTGTCGAAGAACCAGCCGGTGTCCTCGACCATCGGCAGCAGCCGCTGCGCCACGTCGCCGCGGATCGCCTTGAAGCCGCACTGGGCGTCGGAGAAGCGGGCGGCGAGCGAGCCGCGCAGGATCATGTTGTAGGCGCGGGAGACGAACTCCCGCTTGGCGCCGCGCACCACGCGCGAGGAGCGCGTGAGGCGGGAGCCGATCGCCAGGTCGGAGTGCCCGGAGATGAGCGGGGCGACGAGCGGCAGCAGCGCGTTGAGGTCGGTGGACAGGTCGACGTCCATGTACGCCAGCACGGGCGCCCCGGACGCGGTCCACACCGTGCGCAGGGCCCGTCCGCGGCCCTTCTGCTCCAGCCGGAAGGACGTCACCCCGGGCAGCTGCGCGGCGAGTTCCGCGGCGACCAGCGGGGTCAGGTCGGAGCTGGCGTTGTCCGCGACGGTGATGCGGAAGGGGTAGGGGAAGGTCTCCGACAGGTGGGCGTGCAGGCGGCGGACGCAGGGGCCGAGGTCGTTCTCCTCGTTGTGGACGGGGATGACGACGTCCAGCACGGGGGCGGCGGCCGCGCCGCTCACGCCCTCGCCGGCCGCCGTGTCCGCGACCGGCAGGTGCTGCCGGGGAGGCAGGTTGCCGAGTGTGGTTCGCATACCCCGAGGCTCGGCGGGGGCGCTGTCACGACCGTGTGCTGAGGCTGGGGACGGCCTGTGAGTGCGCAGGGGGCAGGGTGACGCTGAAGACGGTACGGCCGGGCGCGCTCTCCAGCTCCACGGAGCCGCCGTGCGCCGCCACCACCGACTGCACGATCGCCAGCCCCAGCCCCGTGCTGCCGCCCTGCTGGGCGCGGGAACGGGAGGCGTCACCGCGGGCGAAGCGCTCGAAGACGACCGGCTGGAGCCCGGCGGGGACGCCGGGGCCGTCGTCCTCGACCTGGATCCGCACGGCGCCGCCGGGCAGCGGCGCGACGCGCGCGGTCACGGTCGTGCCCGCGGGGGTGTGGGTGCGGGCGTTGGCCAGCAGATTCGTGAGCACCTGGTGCAGGCGCTGCGGGTCGCCGTCGACCACCGCCGGGGCGTCGGGCAGGTCCAGCCGCCACAAATGGCCGCCGCCGGCCGCGCGGGCATCGCTCACCGCGTCCACGACCAGCGGGGACACGTCGGTCGGCACCGGGTCCAGCGGACGCCCCGCGTCCAGCCGCGCGAGCAGCAGCAGGTCCTCGACGAGGGTCGTCATCCGGGACGCCTCGGATTCGATACGGCCCAGCGCGTGCCGGGTGTCCGGGCCCACCGGCTCCCGGCCGCGCCGGGTCAGCTCGGCGTAGCCGCGGATCGACGCCAGCGGGGTGCGCAGCTCGTGGCTGGCGTCCGCGACGAACCGCCGCACCCGCGTCTCACTCGCCTGCCGCGCGTGCAGCGCGGAGGCCACGTGCCCGAGCATGCGGTTGAGCGCCGCGCCGACCTGGCCGACCTCGGTCCGCGGATCGGTGTCGGAGTCCGGGACGCGCTCGTGCAGCGCCACCTCCCCGCGGTCCAGCGGCAGCTCGGACACCCGCGTCGCGGTCGCGGCGACCCGGCGCAGCGGGTGCAGGGCGATCCGCATCAGCGCCGCGCCCGCCAGGCCCGCGGCGACCAGACCGGCCGCCGACACCGAGACCTCGACCCACACCAGGGTCGACAGGGTGTCCTCGGTGCCCTCGGTGGACAGTCCCACCAGGACGGTACTGCCGTCCGTGCCGGGCCGCGCGGACTCGACGCGGTAGCCGCCGAGGCCGGGAATGTCGAGGGTGTGCGGGTGGCCGTCGCGCGGCACGTCCGCGAAGGCGGCCGCCTGGGTGCCCGTGAGCGGGGCGGCGACCAGGGCGCCGCCGGACGAGCCGGAGGTGTCGGCGGCGTTGGTCGCGCTCACCTGGGCCTGCGCGACCGTGCCGGAAGAGGTCACGATCGCGCCGACCGTCTCACGCGGCTGGCCGCCGCCGATGAGGAAGCCGAGCCGGACGTTCTCCGGGGCGCCGGCGTCGCGGTCCGCGCGGGGGGTGTTCGCGCCGTTCACGCCGTGGGTGCTGTTGGTGCCGGTGGTGTCGTGGGTGCTGTTCGTGCCGGTGGTGGCGTTGGTGCCGTCAGCGCCGTTCGCGCCCGGCAGCGGGCCGCCGGGACCGCCGTGCGGGCCGGACGCGCGCATCGCCAGGTCGCGGACCTTGCCGTCGAGCTGGCCGTACAGGAAGTCGTGCAGCGCGAAGATCGTGACGGCGCCGATCACCGTGCACACGACGGCGACCAGCGCCACGCACGACGCGACCAGCCGCCGCCGCAGCGACCAGCGCGGACGCGTACGCAGGCTCAGGCCTGGGCGCGGGCCTGGGCGCAGGCCTGGGCGCGGGCGCGGCGTACGGGTGCCGGGCCCCTTCGCACGGTCGGACCTGCCGGGGTACGGCAGGGTCACGCGGGCTCTCCTGGCTTGATCAGATAGCCCGCCCCGCGCCGTGTGTGGATCATCGGCGGGCGCCCGACGTCGATCTTGCGCCGCAGGTAGGAGATGTACAGCTCGACGACATTGGCCTGGCCGCCGAAGTCGTACGACCACACGCGGTCCAGGATCTGCGCCTTGCTGAGCACCCGGCGCGGATTGCGCATCAGATAGCGCAGCAGCTCGAACTCCGTCGCGGTGAGGTGGATGTTGTCCCCGCCGCGGCTCACCTCGTGGCTGTCCTCGTTGAGGACCAGATCGCCGACGGTCAGCAGCGACTCGTTGCGTACGGCCGCGGCGCCGGAGCGGCGGAGCAGGCCGCGCAGCCGCGCGACGACCTCCTCCAGGCTGAACGGCTTCGTCACGTAGTCGTCGCCGCCCGCCGTCAGCCCGGCGATCCGGTCCTCGACGGCGTCCTTCGCCGTCAGGAACAGCACCGGCACGTCCGGCGTCTCGCGCCGCAGGCGCGCCAGCACCTCCAGACCGTCCATGTCCGGCAGCATCACGTCCAGCACGACCGCGTCCGGCCGGTCCTCACGCGCCGCGCGCAGCGCGCTCGAACCGTCGCACTCCGTGCGCACCTTCCAGCCCTCGTAGCGCAGGGCCATCGACAGCAGATCGGCGAGCGGGGCCTCGTCGTCCACGACCAGGACGCGGACGGGCGAGCCGTCCGGCCGCGCGAGGTCCGCGGCGGCGGAGGAGGAGGCGGCGGGTCCGCCGGAGGTGGCGGCGCTGTGGCTCACGGAGCTCCTGGCGGCGCGCAGCGCGCCACCACCGGCCGCGGCGCCGTGCGCGGCGGGAGCGGGGGGTGTCGTCGTCATGCTTGCAGCCTGTGGGGCGCCTATGAAAGCCGTCTTGGCCGAATCTGTGAATCCTCTGAGAATCCCGTGGGCACGTGGCCTCGGGGGGTGCCGCCTCGGCCGGCGGCGGTCCGCCTCGTCGCCGGCGGGGGCTCGCGGCGTTCCCCGCGGCTGCTTCTGCGCTGCGGGGGGGTGCGTGGTGCGGTGGCCCGCGGCCTCACGGTGGGCGGAAGCTGGTCGCGCCGTTCCCCGCGCCCCGGGGGGGGGGGGGTGCCACTTGCGGCGTGCGGTTCGCCGTTCCCCCGGTGGTGGGTTGCTCGCGCCGTTCCCCGCGCCCCCGAGGGGGTGCCGCTTGCGGTGGGCGGTTCGCCATTCGCCCGGTGGTGGGTTGCTCGCGCCGTTCCCCGCGCCCCTGAGGGGGTGCGGCTTGCGGTGGGCGGTTCGCCATTCGCCCGGTGGGGGCTGGTCGCGCAGTTCCTCGCGCCCCTGGGTTGCCCGGCGGGGCATCGCGCGTCCTGTGCGGGGGTGGGGTCGGGTGCCACTCCGCGGGTACCTCCTCGGAATGCGCGTCTGACCTCTCCCCGGATATTGGGCGGCGGGGTGCGCATTCCTGCGGGGGCACCCCCGGATCGTCCCCCTCCCGGTGTCTCGTGGGCGGCTGCCTGCCGGTGGGGGTGAAGCTGTCCAGGGACTGCGGTTCGCCCCCGACGGCGGCGCACCCCCACGAGAAGGCCGTCAGCCGACATCTGTCCCGCACGGGTGGTGGGGGTGGGAACACCCCGCGCCGCCAGGCGCGGGCACCCCGCGGCGGGGCAGCCGCCCACGCACCCCGGGCACCGCCCGAAGCAGCGCCGCCAGGCGCGGTCAGCCGCATACGCACCGGCAACCGGGCACCGCCCGAGCGCGGCGCGGCGGGGCAGCCGCAAGCCCCACCGCAAGCGGGCACCGCCGGAAGGGGCACCGCCGAGCGCGGCGAAGGGAGCCGCATACGGACCCCCCGGAGGGTGTCAGCTCAGGCCGGCGAGGCGGCGGTAGAAGGCGATGCGCTCGGGGTCGGGCGCGACCCCGTACGAGGCGTAGAAGGCCTCTTCCCAGCCGGGCCCGAAGTTGAGGCTCGTGCTCCATGCGCCGATCGCGAGGTCGGCCCACCGGTCGGCGACCCCGAGCGCCTCGAGGTCGACGTGCGCGGCCCACGAGCCGTCCGGGTGCAGCAGCGTGTTGGGCGCGCAGGCGTCGCCGTGGCAGACGACGAGCCGGTCGACGGGCGGCGCGCCGGGGAGGTCGGCGGGCACGTCGGGGTGGCGGCGCCGTTGTTCCACCGACCAGGTGAAGGGGCAGTCCTCGACCGGCAGGCGGTCGTGAAGTGCCCGCAGTCCGCGGCCCAGCGCGCGTACGGCCGTGTGCGGGTCCGCCAGCCACCGCGGGCTCACCGCGCTGTCGCCGGGGAGGCCTTCCGTGACGAGCCAGGCACCGGTGTCGTCGGCCCCGTGGTCGAGGGGGCGCGGTACGGGTGTGTAGTGCGCGGCCCACGCCAGGCGTTCCGCCTCCGCCGTGAGGTCGAGGTCCGCGCCTGCGGGTGCCCATTTGGCGTAGTGCTCGCCCTGGCCGAGCCGGAAGGCCGTGCCGCCCCGGTTGTTGATCCACACGGCGGTCACGGGCCGCCCTTCCGCGATCCGCACAATTGGCGCGGGCACGCTGACCTCGCCCTGGGGCGGCCCTGAGAACCTCATCCCGGCATGCTGCCCTCTGCGGCGCGGCCTTGGCCACGGGTTTCCGCCGGATCAGCCCGCGGTGGGGCCGGCCGGGGACTGGAGGTCGATGCGCCAGTCGTTGCAGGTCATCCAGCTGCCCTTGGGGTATTCGAAGGAGACCTCTTCCAGCAGTTCGAAGCCCGCCTTGCGGCACACACCGTTGGAGGCGGGGTGGTCGACGCTCGGGAAGGCGTGCAGGTAGCGGTTGCCGTCCGCCTCGCGGGCGGTGCGGATGATCTCGCGGGCGGCGGCCGCGGCTATGCCGCGGCCCTGGTGGGCGGGGAGGACGCTCCAGCCGGTCTCCCAGACCGGGCCGCCGCGCCATTCGCGCTCCCAGTAGCCGATCGCGCCGGCGGTCTCGCCCTCGGGGGTCACGACCCTGAACATGCCGCCCTTGGGCAGGGCGAGATACCGCCTGTGCCGGGCCTCCAGGGCCTGCGGGCTCTCGGGGCCGCCGAGGTGGTCCGTCATCTCGGGGGTGTTGGTCTGCTCCAGCAGCGGGAAGTCGTCCTCGCCCCAGGCTGCCAGGTCCACCCGCACCACTTTTTCGCTCATGAAGATCACGGTAGGGGGAGGGTCTGACAACGCCCGCCGACGCGTACGCGCCGCGGGCCCGGGCCGGGTTCCGCGGTGGCGGTGACGGTGGCGGGGGCACCGAGGCCGTCGCCCATGTCGGCGGCGATCCGGGGCACGCCGCGGGCGGTGAGGTGGGCGGCGAGGCAGGCGGTGCTGTTGGCGTTCGCGATGTCCTCGGGCACTCCGATGGAGGGCGCGAACATGCGGGCCGCGAGCCGCCCGTCCGCTTCCGGCGGGGTGTGGACGTAGACGCCGAGCAGGCCCAGCCGGTCGCATGCGGCGCGTAGCCGGGCGGGATCCGGGTCGAGGGCGCGCAGGGCGGCGCGGCCGGGGACGGGGAGCAGCATGCGGGCCCGGCCGAGGGAGGCGACCACGGCCTCGTGCGGGGGCGCCGCGCCGAGGGCGTCCGCCACTGCGGCCGCCTCGCCGGGGGTGGCCGGCCGCAGGTCGACCGGCCGGGTGCGGAAGGCGGCGTGGTAGCCGGCCCCGTCGCGCTCGGCCCATCCGGTGAAGGCGGTGCCGCCCGCCCGCAGCTGCCCGGTGAAGCGGCCGCCGGCGTGCCCGGCGAGGTGGGTGAGGGCAGCCACCGTGCCGTGGCCGCAGGCGGGCAGTTCGCCCTCCGCGGTGAAGAAGCGCAGGTGGGCGCCGTCGGGCGCGGGGTCGACGAAGACGGCGTGGGAGGTGCCCGCGGCGGGCGCGACGGCGGCGCGTTCCGCGTCCGTGGCGCCCGCGGCCTCGCGCTCGTCGACGACCGCGGTGGGGCTGCCGCCGGCCTCCCCGCGCATGCACGCCCGCACCACCGTCACGCCCCGTCTGCTGCTCATGCGTTCATGCTGCCACCCGGTGCGGCGACGGCGCGGGCCACCCGTGCGGGGGTCCAGTGGCCGGCGGCGCCGGGGCGGGTGGCGAGGTAGCGGGCGATCGCGGCGGAGTCCCAGGCGGCGGCCTCGCGCAGCCCGGCGGCGATGATGCGCAGGTAGGCAGCGGAGGGCGGGACCGGCGCGACGTCGTCGAGGTGCCAGGGCGCGGTGAGGGTCAGCAGCGGGTGGCCGTCCAGCTCGCCGGCGTGGACGAGGGTCTCGTAGCGGCCGGGGCCGAGGGCGTGGCGGCCCGTCGCGAGGACGGGGGTGAGGTCGAGGTCCCGCCCGGGCGGGCCGTACATCTCCTGGGCGGCGATGTCGGACAGCTGCCCGGCCGTCAGCAGGTGGGCGCGGGCCCATGCCGTGCCGGGGGCGCCGGGGTCGTAGAAGGCGCGGCCGCCCTGCCAGACGGGGGAGTGCGTCGCGAAGTACAGGGCGCCCGGGAGCTCCACGGGGCGCGAGCGCGCGGGCATGCGCGGGTCGCGCGCGCCCGGGTACGCACGGGACGCGCCGGGCGGGCGGCCTCCCGCGAGGTAGCAGCGCAGCCGCTCGGCGCACATGTTGGAGCCGTACGCCACGTACCAGACCCTGCCGTCCGCCGCCTCGGTCACGCCCGCGTCCCTTCACCGTCGGCCCCCTGCCCCACCCGTACCAGCCGCGGGGGCCCGGCGTGCGGTGCGACGCGGGACCGGCTACTGCCGGCGCCAGGCCTGGACGGGGGAGCCGTCGCAGCTCTGCGTGCCGATGCCGGCGACGCTGGAGCCGACGTAGGCGACGGTGAGGCACCGGTTGTCGTAGCCGTCGGCGATTCCGGCGCCCGCCGCGTCGTGCCAGGTCTGCAGGCCTGTGCTGCCGCAACCTGCCACGGTGGCGGCGTTGTTGAACATCCCCGCCTGGAGGCATTCGCCGGTGTTCTTGTTGACCATCTGGAAGCCGCCGCCGACGGCCTTCTGGATCCACAGGGCCGCGTCGCCCGAACAGGAGCCCAGCTGGAGGGCGTTGCCGAAGCCGTTCGCGACCAGGCACGTGCCGGTCCTGCCGTTCTTGTACGCGTGGTAGCCGCTGCCGCTCCCGCCGGAGGCGGGGGGTTTCGCGGAAGCGGTCGTCCCGCCGCCGGAGCCGGTGCCGGATCCGCCGCCGGAGCCGGAGGCCGCGCCCGAGCCGCCGGAGGAGCCGGAGCTGCCGCCGGACGTGCCCCCGCCCGTACCGGAGGAGCCGCCGGAGCCGGACGTCGCCGAGGCGCCCGCTGCCGAACCGGCCTTCGGGGCCGCGGACTTGGCGGGGCCGGTGGCGGACGGGGAGGTGCCCGCCCTCGTGGCCGGGACGGAGGTCGAGGCGGCCGGCAGGGCGGAGGGGGAGCCAGGGGTCGGCGAGCCGGAAGCGGTCGGCGGGCGCGGGCCGTCGGCGGCCTGGCCGGGTGAGGAGTCGGGGAGGAGCTGGAGCGTCAGCGGCGTTCCGGCGGCCAGGACGAGCGGGACGACCAGCAGCAGCACCTTCCGCCGCGGCTTCGCCGCACGCTTCTCCTCGCCCGGCGCGGGGGCGCGGTCCTCCGGGGCGGGCTCCGGCACCACCGCCGTCGCGGGCCGCGCGGCGGCGAGGAGTCCGGCGGCGTCCGGGCGGGGCCGGGCCAGGAAGGCGGCGCGGGCGTCGAGCCGCGCCATGACGGCGGGCGGCCAGCCCGGTACCGGATCGGCCGCGTGGCGTGCGGCGAGGTCGAGCAACTCCTGCGGACCGGGGCGGGCTTCCGGGTCCTTGTCCAGACAGCCGGCGACGACGTCGGCCAGCTCGCCGTCCACCGCCCGCAGCGGGGACAGGTCCGGCTCGGCGTGCACGATGCGGTAGAGCACCTCGTGGCCCGCGCCGTCGCCGAACGGCGGGCGGCCCGTCGCCGCGTACGCCACCAGCGAGCCGAGCGCGAAGACGTCCGTGGCGCCGGTCAGCTGCCGGGTGGCGGCCGCCTGTTCGGGCGACATGTACGCGGGGGTGCCGACCGCCATGCCCGTACCGGTGAGCCGGCTCTGCTCGGCGGCGCGGGCGATGCCGAAGTCGATGAGGGTGACGCCCTCGGCGGTGAGCATGACGTTGGACGGCTTGAGGTCCCGGTGCACCATCGCCCGCGTGCCCAACGCGCGCAGGCCCGCGGCCAGATGCCGCAGCAGCAGCCACACGGCGGGCACCGGCAGCGGTTCGCCGTGCAGCTCGACGGCCTGGCTGAGCGTGAGCCCCGGGATGTACGCGGTCGCAAACCACGGCGGGCGCGCGTCCCGGTCGCTGTCCAGCAGCGGGGCACCGGCCCCCGCCGGGAGCCGCGCGATGTTGTCCAGCTCGCGCCCGAAGCGGCGCAGGAACATCCCGTCCTCGGCGAAGTGCGGGTGCACCTGCTTGACGGCGGCGTACTCCCCGCCGGCCAGCCCCAGGTAGACCCGGCCCATCCCGCCGGACCCGAGCCTGCCCAGCAGCGGGATGCCGCCGATCCGGACGGGGTCCTCGACCTTCAGCGCGGCGGCCCCGCTGCCCGCGAGGTCGAAGTCCCCGCCCGCTCCGTCAGTGCCGCCTCCTGCGGTGTCCTCGCCGCCCGTGTCCCGTGTGCCGCTTCCCCCGTGCTCCGTCACGGGCCGCAGCGTACCGAAACGCCTGCGCGGCCGCCCCGGCCTCCACCGCACCCGCACAGCACGGTCGCAGAGCCGCGACACCGCCCTGCCGACCCGCGGCGAAAGGCTCGTCCCGCCCCCACGGCCGGCGGCCCCCACCGGCCGTCCCCGGCCCCCGCCCCGTGGTCGGCCCCCTCCACCGCACCCCTCGCCCCGCACACGCGATGACGCCCACGCCCCGCGCGGGTAATTCGCTGACGGCCCCGTCACGGCACCGCCCACCCTGGACGCATGGAAGGCCCACCCACCGCGTCCGCGCCCTCGCCACCGACTCCACCGTCACCGTCTACCAGGCGGACCGGCCGCAGATCGGCCTCGCGGCGGCACGGGACGGCCGCTTCCCGACGGCGTGGAAGCGGGACCGGATGACGTGGATCACCACAGCACGTTCATCGTCCACAAGCCTGCGCACGATCCGGTCCCCGATGCCCGAGGCACGGAGAAGCGGCGTGACGCGGGGGGAACAGGTCACTCGCCCCGGCGAGCCTGTACCAGTGACGCAATCATGCCGGGACCCCGGACAGCGGCTGACGTTTGACCGGGTCAGCACGCCTTACGGGCGCCCTCCTCGAATGCCTTCCTGCTCATGACGCCTTCACTGGTCAGAACCCTGCCCGGCTTCACACGTGCGAGTTGGGCGGCATCGAACCGCACCGTTCCGTTGTACACGTAGTGGTCGTCGGGGTCACTGATGCTCAGCTCATACGTGTAGCCCGCTTGTAGGATCTGAACGCCGTGGGTCTCGACTCGCCACAGCGCGGGCGGGGCGAGGAGTGGAAAGTCCACGGCCCTGTGGATCCCGTAGGCACGCCAGCCGATCCATGGTTCTTCCGTCCCGGATGCGGCGGACGCGACGCCTCTCGTCCCGCCAGACGTCGGTTCTTCGGAATCGGTGCTGAGAGTGCCTTCGAGCCAGGGGCCCCTGACCTGACCGTCGTTGTCGCACGTGCGTATGAGCGCCTGCGCGGTGCCTTGCTGGTCCACATACACGGCAACGAGTAAACGCTCCTCCGGCCCGCACCCGGACACGGCCAGCACTACCGCGCCGCTGAGCGCCCACGCCGCCAACGCACGTCTTGTCGAGACCTTCCAACCGAACACGCCGCCACCCCCGAGGCCCGCTTCCTTAGCAACTTTACCCCGAGGTGGGCAAGCCCGGTCTGGTCGCGGCGCGCAGCCTGTCGAGCTTGGTCAACGGCCAGACGGACGCAGCGCATGCCAGTAGAGCTGGGACTCCCAGGCCTTGATGTCCGGTTCCCCCGGGAGCAGCTCTCCGCTGCAGCACCGGTAGAGCCACGTCGCGGCGCGGCGCTCGGCGTTCTGCTCGTTGACCGGTTGGCCCTGTTCATCGAGTTCCGGGACGTTGGCGAACCCGAGCGGTCGGGCAGGGGTATCAGGACGAGAGCGCAGCGACCCACTCCTGCTGGTCGAAGAAGACAGCGACGTAGTCCGGCCTGTCCCGGCCCCTGACCGCGATGCGTACCGACCAGTCCCCCCTCCCGGGCAGCAGAAGGGTCTCCTGTCGGTCATCCGTCGGACCGGTGGCGCTGACGATGCCGGACGGGCAGCTGAGTACGCCCTCGAAGACGACCCGGACATCCGGCACGTCGACGTCACCGCGCCGCATTTCCACTTCGACGTCGCCGTCCGGATCGTCGATCGTTCCGATGAGAAAGCCGCTGGATGAACTGACCAAGGACTCCTCGCCCGACTGCCATTGCGGGGTGTCAACGGTCTCGAAGTCACCGATGGCGATCTGGCGGTACCCAGGGGACACCACCGATGAAGCCAGAAAAACGCTCACAGCATGACCACCGCTTTATCACCAGGGAGGACCTCGGCGCCCCACCCGCCGCAGTCGAGTGGACTGAGGAACCGCCTGCGACCCTATGGGCGACAGAACCAGCCGTCGAAGTACCAGGGACCGAAAGGGACTACGAACGAGGCTTGACGTGGATCAGTAAGCCGCGTTCGTAGTCCTCACAGGCGGCATGTGCAGCACAACCTTCTACGCCGGCAGCTGAGGGCAAGACACTGACGACCGCGCCAGTTCCAGGAGCGCAAGCTGAGCAAGCCAGACCACCTGGTCGCGCATCGGACCCGTACCAGGCTACGGCCGGGGAGCGGCGAGCTCTCCTGATGCCTCCATTCTTGAACACGTTCAAAAGAGCTGCCAGACTGGGTACTCGATTGGGCGGGGTGGGAAGGGTCGGTCATGGTGAGTGGTCTGCTGATGCCGCGCGGGCAGGCTCGACAAACCGAAGAGGGGAGCCGCGCTGTATGCGGTGGCGTGGCATCGACACGGATACTCGACTGGCGGCATCCGCGTGTCCTGTCCGCCGCGCAGGGCATCGACGCTGCGGCCCGGAATGAGGAGGGACCCGCGGCGGAGGTGGCAGCTCTCCGTCGCGCGCACCGGTGGATCTCGGCAGCAATTCGGCCGGTGTACTCGGTGGAGGAGATACGGCCGGTCTCCGAGGTTCTGCGGCGCGGCCGCGGCTCCTGCAGTCAGCGGATGGCCGTACTGGAGGCGATGGCACGGTCGTGGGACGTGTCTACCCGAGTGCGCGGCCTGGTCGTGGACGGGGCTTTTTGGTATCCGCGCTTTCCTCGGCTGCGACGGCTCGTTCCCAGCCAGGTCGTGCTGGCCTGGCCGGAGTTCCGCATTGGTGGACGGTCCGGCCGTGCCTCGGCAGCCTGGCTGCCGGTGTCGGAACTCTTCGCCGGGGTGGGCGAACCGGGCGGACGAGTCGGCGGTGGCTTCACGAATGCCGGGACGGAGACACTGTTCGACGCTCTGGCCAGGACCGATGTCGACTGGGATGGAACCGTGGCATGCCCGGCATCGTCCGGCCCGTGTGACCTCTCAGCCTTCGTGGTCAACGACCTGGGCCACTTCGACTCCCGCGACGAGCTCTTTGCCCGGCACGGCCAGACCCTGTGCGCCATGGCGAGAGTGCTGGCCGACCCCGTCCTGAGTCGGCGCGAGCCCTAAACCCTGCTGCCCCGCACAGGTGCAGAACAGCCTGACCCTCAGGACGTCCAGGAAGAAGGAGGCATAGATGCAGCCCAGGTCGACCATCGTTTGGCGTAGCGCCCGTTACGGCATGCCTGCCTCTGCCGCTCCATTTGCGGTTCTGACCGCCATATCCGCATTCGTCGCGCTCAAGGTGGGCGCCGCGGGCGAGGGGACTTCCGCCCTCGACGGACTGGCATTTGGAGTGGGCGTCCTGGCTTGTGGTACGGCTCTGGGGCTCCTTCCGGGTCTGGCCGCGGGGGCCGCGCTGGTTCTGTTGCTGCCAAAGGCGCGAGCGTTGACGCTCAGGAGCTGGGCGGCTGTCGTCGCCGGCGTTGTCTTCTTCACCGAGACCATGGTCTCGGTGACCGTCACCGGCGGGCGTGCCTGGGCTTTCCTCGCAGTCATAGGAACTCCGGTCGCGGCAGTGCTCGCAGCCGTCCTCGCCGAACGTAGCCGAGGTGACTCCTGACGGTAGCCGGACGCCGTTGCAGCACGGCGGAGTTACGACCAGCTGGCGCTGACGAGACCGTTGAGACTCCCTCCGTCACCCTGCCGGCAGCCGGACAGGTGGCCGTGGAAAAGGGACTACGAACGAGGCCTGACGTGGATCAAGCCGTCGTTCCCGTGGATGATGTACCGCTGCGGATGGGGCACCGAGGAGGGCCAGGAGACCGTCCTCGCCGTCGAGATCACCCGCGAAGGCCTCGCGTGGGCGCTCGCCCACGCCTGCCTGTCGCACCACCAGCCCGGACTGCACGCCGACCAGGCCTCCTGGAAGCGGGAGTTGCAACGCTCCCCCGCAGGCGTCCAGTGGGATCCCGAACGCGACCTCCACCCGCGCCCGCTGCCGTATCGCTCGCTGCAACTGGGCCTGTCCGGCGAGGCCGTGCGCCGCTACGCCGACGAGTGGACCGTCGCCGTCACCGACGTCACGCCGCTCGCCCGCACGATCCGCGCCCACGTCCGCGCGGGCGAACTCGACGCGGCCCGCGCCCTCCTGCCGCACGAGCGCCCCTACCCCGCGGACGTCTCGCACCTCCACCGCTGAGCCGCCCGGCCGCCCCGGCGGAGGGCGCCGCAGCGGTTCGCGCGCCGACAGGACCGCGTCATGCCGTCGGGGCCGGAAGGGCACGTGCGAGGCGGCCTCACGGCGCCCCCTAGGGTGTGCCGGTGATCTTCAAGAGGAAGCAGGCCTCGGGCCTTCCCATTGCCGTGACCGAACTGGAGTCCGCGGTCGCCGCGCGTGACGGCGAACGCACCGGACGCGCCTTCTCCACCGTGATCGAGAGCGTGCAGTCGGCACCGGACGACGCCCGCGTGGCCGCAGGACCCCGGCTGGCCGCGCTGCTCCCCGCCTTCCCGCCCACCGGCCCGCGCCCGATGCTGGCGATGGCGGCCGGCTTCTGCGTCGAGCGCGGCGCGGACCCGGTGGCCTGCGCCGGGCCGATCCTCGACGGCGTGCACCGGGACCTGCTCGACGCGCTGGAGTTCGCCCGCCGCTGGACGGCCACCGGCGGGGCAGGGGAAGAGCTGCCCGAACCGGACGGGGGGATCATCGACGACGCGCTGCTCGCCCGCCTCGGCGGCGACGCCCACGAGGCCACCCGGCTGGCGCTGGCCTGGTGCACGGTCGAGGAATGGCAGCCGCCCGCGCTGGCCGTGCTCTGCCGCAGCGCGGAGGTGCGCCGCCGGCACGCGGCCCCCCTGCTCCCCGCCTGCCGCGAGCTCGCGGCCCTGGAGCGGCACGACCTCAAGTGCCTGGCCTACGCGCTCGCCGTGCTGGACGACGAACCCGTGATCGTCCTGCACCGCCCCACCGGAACGGGCTTCGAGATACGCATCGGCGGCATCGGAGACAACTTCCAGCTGCACACACTGCTGGCCCACGTCCTCATCGGCGGCGGTCACGTGCCCGGCACCCCGCCCTCCCCGGAGAGCGTCCGCCTGGCCACGGACCCGGAGCCCGCCCGGGGCCGCTCCGACTGCGTCGCGACGGGCGCCTTCGAGCTCCTCGCCCCGGACGGCACCCGCCTGTGGAACGAGGGCCTGCCCGACGACATCCCGGTGGTGGCGGGCCGCCGCCTCCTCGTCCTCGACAATCCCTCGTACCAGCGCAGTTGGAACGCCGACCGCTTCTTCCCCCACCTGCCCGGCACGGCGCAGCTGACCCGCGTCCTGACCGCGGACGAGACCCGCGCCTGGTCCGCCCACCTCCCGGCCGCCCCCCTTTCCTGATCCGCCCCCCACCCCGGCCGGCGCCCCGCCGGCCGGGCCCGCTCCTTCGCCGACAACGCAAAAGGCCCCCGGATGTTCTCCGGGGGCCTCTCACCTGTGTGCACTCGGCAGGATTCGAACCTGCAACCTTCTGATCCGTAGTCAGATGCTCTATCCGTTGAGCTACGAGTGCGGGTCTGCTTCGCGGCTTTTGGGCCGGTCGGCGTCGCGGGAACAACATTACATGAGGTGGGGCGGGACGTGAAATCGATAAGGGGGAGGCGGGCTGAGCTGGGGCGCAGGCCGCCGGAGGGGGGCGGGAGGCGGGGGGCGGGAAACGGCGGAACCCCGCCGTCCGGGAGGGACGGGCGGGGTTCCGGGTGGTGGCGGAGGCGGAGGGATTTGAACCCTCGATGGACGGTAAAGCCCAAACCGCATTAGCAGTGCGGCGCCATAGACCGGACTAGGCGACGCCTCCAGCGCGCGGCCCGCGTGAGCGGGCGCGTGTGCAGATGATGGCACAGCCCTGCGGGCTGCGACCAATCGCAGACTACGGTACAAGGCCGCCGGTCGGCAGGGCAAAGGGGTTGGGCGGCCGGGGCGGGGGAAACGCGGGGACGGCGCGACGCGGCTCGCCCACGAACGGGTGAAAGGCGGCGTTCCGAGCGTATCGGGCGGTAAAGGATGGGTATGGCTCTTGTCAGTGCTCGTGCCGCACACCGCCGTGCAGGCTCTCGTGTCAGCCGTCCCCGCAGCCCCCGGGGGCGTCACCGTCTCCGGGTGCTCGGAGCACTCGGGCTCGCCGTCGCGGGGGGTGTGCTGGCCGCCGGGCCCGCCGTCGCCGTCGGTCTGCCCTGGTCCGCGCTCGCCGGTGGCGCCGACCGGCTCTCGGTGGCGTACGACGACGGCGGCGGGCGGATCAGCACGCACACCCTGAGCTGCGGCCGCGCGGTCAGGGCCGAGCAGCTCGCCGCGTGCCGGCAGCTCGACGAGCTGGGCGGGCCGCTCGCGCCCGTGCCCGCGGGGCAGATGTGCTCGATGATCTACGGCGGCCCGCAGACCGCGCACGTCACGGGCGTGTGGCGGGGCGAGCCCGTCGACGAGACCTACCGCCGTACGAACGGCTGCGAGGTCGCCCGCTGGAAGCGCATGGTCCCCGCCCTGCCCGAGCCCACCTCCGGCGGCCCCCGCACCCTCGCCGCCTGAGCCGGGGATGCCCGGGCGCGTACGGGCGCGGCGTGGTGCCCGTACGGCCGGGGCGGCGGTTTGCGGGCGGGCCCCGCGCTCGTCCGGCCCGCGTGCGGAGCCGGCGCGCCGCGCGTGCCGTGACCGACACCACACAAACCCCGCACACATCCGAACCCCTATACGCACAGGCCCACATGGGCATCCGCCGCCCCGCTCCCGAGCCCGACCCGTACACTCGGTCTAGTGACATGACCCGGGGGTGGCGGCAAGATGGGCCGCCCGGAAACCGGCCAAGGACGGCCGACGCCGCCGGCCGGTCAGGCGGGCGGCGGGCCGGCCGTGTGCGGTGCCGGCTCCCCGGGCGAGAGCAGTGCGGTGACCAGAGAGGACGCGTCTCGTGAGCAGCAGGCCATCCCGAGGCGCTGCTCGCCTCGCCTCCATACTCGACGCCCTCCCGGACGCCCTGCTCCTGGTCGACGTCAACGGCACCGTGGTCAACGCCAACGCCATAGCGCTGGAGACTTTCGAGTCGCCGGGCACCGCGCTCGTCGGCCGCGGCCTGCTCGACCTGCTGCCCGCATTCGACTCGAAACGTATCCCCGGCTCCATGCGCAGCCCGCGCGAGGCCGCCGAGGACACCCGCACCAAGCCGACCCGGATGGTCGCACGGCGCACCGACGGCACGGAGTTCCCCGTCGAGGTGACCAGCGCGAACCTGGAGGACGGCCGCACGCCGTACGCCGAGTACGGCGACGGGGTGCCGCACTACACCGGTGACGAGCTGCTCATGCTCGTCGTCCGCGACCTGAGCGGCACGGTCGACACCGAGGCCGAACTCGCCCGCCAGCAGCGGCAGACGGAGATGATCCTGCGCGCCGCCGCCGAGGGCGTGGTGGGCGTGGACACCGCCGGGAAGATCGTGCTGGTCAACCCGGCGGCCGCACAGATCCTCGGCCACCGGGCGACCGACCTGGGCGGCAAGGAGCTGCACCCGCTGGTGCACCACTCGCGCCCGGACGGCAGCCCGCTGGCGTACGAGGAGACCCCGCTCGCCGACACCCTGCGCAGCGGCCGCAAGCACCGGGTGCGCGGCCAGGTGCTGTGGCGCAAGGACGGTGCCGCGGTCCCGGTGGACCTGACGACGGCGCCGGTACGGGACGGGGACCAGCTGGTCGGCGCGGTCATGACCTTCACCGACCGCTCGGCCTTCGACGCGCTCGCCGCCCGGACGGCGCAGCTGCGGGCGCTGCTCGACACGTCGCTGCGCGGCCCGCTCGCGGAGCTGCGGGGCGAGCTCGCGGGCCTGGCGGCCGATCCGGCGGGGCAGTTGTGGCCCGAGGCCAACCAGATACTGCACCACCTCGCCGCGGGCTACGCGCGCATCACCACGCTCATCGACAACGTGCTGGCCTTCCAGCGGCTGGACCGCGGCGAGGAGAAGCTGCGCCGGGCGGACGTGGGCCTGGACCAGGTCATCGCGGCGGCCGTGGAGGGCGCGACCGAGCTGATCGGCCCCGGGCGGGCGCAGTACGCCGTGCACGCGCCGCCCATCCAGGCCGCGGTGGACGGCGAGCGGATGGCGCAGGCGCTGGCCCATCTGATCGCGGACGTCGCGGGTATCGACTCGGCCGGCAACGCGCAGGCCTTCGCGGGTGATTCGACGATCGTGGTGGCCGCGGCCCCGCGCGGCGAGGTCATCCGCATCGACGTACGCGGCCCGCACCCCGGTGGCGACCCGGTGCACCTCCCGCTGGCCCGCGGCATCGTCGAGCGGCACGGCGGCGTCCTCCAGACCCACGAGGTCCCCGGTGCCGGAAGCGCCTACGTCCTGGAGGTGCCCGCCGGGAAGGGCGGCGCGAACGGTGGGGCGACGGCCCCGGCCGCGGGTACGGCTCCGTCCCCGGAGCAGGCGCACGCCGGCGCCGACGCGGCGCTCCAGGGCGCCCGACGCGCGGGCGGCGACGGGCACGCGCCCCACGAGTCCGAGACGACCGTGATGCCGGTCTCGACGGAGCCGGTCCGCGGCACGCAGGGCCCGGGCGGCGACGGTACGGGCAAGCCGGGCGGTGACGCGGCCGCCTGGTCCGCACAGGGCCAGGCCCAGATGCAGGCCGCGGCCCAGGCCCAGGCGAACGGTCAGGCCCAGGCGCACGCCCCCGCCCAGCCGCACACCCCGGAGCAGGACGCCCCCACCGGGCGCCGGCGCGCGCTCCGCCGTCCGGAGGGCCGGCCCGAGCCCGCGCCCGCCGTCGCGGAGCCCCAGTTGCCCCCGTCCCAGCCCACCGGCCGCCGCCGCGCCCGTACGGGCGAGCCGCAGGCCGCCGCGGCCGAACTGCCGCCCGTCCCGATCCCCAACGCCCTCCCGGCCGCGGCCCAGGACGTGCCCGGCGCGCAGCCGCAGCATCCGCTCCCGCTCGACGCCCAGGGCGGCCCGCACGCCGGCCAGGCCCCGGCTGCGGGCCAGACCGGCGCGGACGGCCAGAACGCGCGCCCCGGCGGCCGCCGCGCCTCCCACCGCGCCCCCGAGGCCCCGGCGCCCGGCGAGGCCCAGCCCCAGCCCCAGGTCCCCGACCAGCCCCCGGCTCCCGGCGCGGGCCTGGCCCCCGTCCCCCCGCAGCCGCAGCCCCCGGCGCCCGCGCCCGCGCAGCAGCCCGTGCCCGTGCAGCAGTCCGCCCCCCAGTCGTGGCCCGCCGCCGGGCAGGCCGCGCCGGCCTCCCCGCAGGCCTGGCCCAGCGCGGCCGGACAGCCCGCGGCCCCCGCCGCCGGGTCGCCCGCGCTGCCGCCTCCCACGGAGTGGCCCGCCGCGCCCGGCAACCGTCCGGCGCTCGCCTCGCCCCCGCCGCAGCTCCCGGGCCCGGCCGCGGGCCAGCCGCAGGACGCGACGCACAGCACGTACGGCCGGGCCATAAGCGTCCGCACCCTCGGCCAGGGCGTCTTCGCCCCGGGCCCGAACGGCCAGACGGATCCGCAGGGCCTGCCCGCCGAGGTCGCCGCGGGCGGTTCCGGGCGCCGCCGCCGGCTGAGCCCCGAACGCACCGACGACGCGCCGTCCACCCGCAGCCTCATCCAGCAGGTGCCGAGCCAGCCGCACGGCCCGGGCGGCGAGGGCCAGGCCCGCCAGCACCCGCAGGCGGACCCGGACAGCGGCCAGCTGCCCGTACGCCGTCCGGAGCAGCAGGCGGCCCCGCAGTCCGCACCGGACGTCTCGCCGGAGGAGGAGACGGCGCTGCTCCGCCCCGTGCCCTCGGCGCCCCCGGCCGTCGCCGTACCTCCCGTGCAGCCGCAGGGCCGCTCGTACGCCATAGGCGCGCCCGCGGCCGGTGCCGCGGAGGGGCCGGAGCCGCTGGACGGGCCGAACGGCGCGGTCGACGTCACCGACATGGCGGATCTGGCGGACGCGGCCGACGACCGGCTGGAGGAGCCGCTGGACGAGCCGCGCCGGCTGCTGGTGTGGCCCGAGCCCGACGTCTCGACGCGCCAGGCGCTCACCGACCGGGGCTACCGTCCGGTGATCGTGCGGTCGCGCGAGGAGGTCGACGCGCAGGTCGCCGAGCCGCCCGCCGCGCTCTTCGTCGACCCGCTGACCGGCCCGATCACCCGTACCGCGCTCCAGGCGCTGCGCCAGGCCGCGGCCGCCGCCGACGTCCCCGTGCTCGTCACGGCGGGGCTCGGGCAGGCGACCCGGGAGGCGGCCTACGGCGCCGACCCGGCCGTGCTGCTCAAGGCGCTGGCCCCGCGCGACAGCGAGCAGCACCCGCCGCGGGTGCTGCTCGTCGAGGGCCACGAGCCGATCGCGCAGGCCTTCGCCGCCACCCTGGAGCGGCGCGGCATGCAGGTCGCGCACGCCGCCTCGGAGGCCGAGGCGATGACGAAGGCCGCACAGGTCCACCCCAACCTGGTGGTCATGGACCTGATGCTGATCCGGCGCCGCAGGCAGGGCATCGTCGACTGGCTGCGCGGCCACCAGCGGCTCAACACCACGCCGCTGGTCGTCTACACCTCCGCCGACATCGACCCGGCCGAGCTGCCGCGGCTCGCGTCCGGCGAGACGGTCCTCTTCCTCGCCGAGCGCTCCACCAGCACCGACGTGCAGTCCCGGATCGTCGACCTGCTGGGCAAGATCGGCACCTGACCGGGGCCCGCGGCACTCAGCCGCGGGCCGCCACCCGCATGTCCGTGCCCGCGCGGCGGGCGCTGGTGATCGCGATGCGGTTCCAGGTGTTGATGGAGATGATCTTCGCGAGCAGGTGCGCGAGTTCCGTCTCGTCGAAGTGCGCGGCCGCCTCGTCGTAGACGTCGTCCGGCACGCCGCCCTGCGCGACGAGCGTCACCGCCTCGGTGAGGGCGAGCGCCGCCTGCTCCCGGGGCGTGTAGAAGTGCCGCGCCTCGCGCCAGGCCGCGAGCAGGTACAGCCGCTCCTCGCTCTCGCCGTGCTTGCGGGCGTCCTTGGTGTGCATGTGCAGGCAGTACGCGCAGCCGTTGAGCTGGGAGGCGCGGATCTCGACGAGCTCGGCGACGGTCGGGTCGAGCCCGGCGCGGGCGGCGGCGTCGAAGGCGATCTGGGCCTTGAAGGCGGCGGGGGCCTGCTGGGCGAGGTCGAGCCGCCGGGTGTGCGTGGCGGTGGCGGCGGTGGGCTGCTGCGTCGTTGTCGTCGTCATGCAGACGAGCTTAGGAAGCGCAGTGACCTGACGTAGAGTGCAATTCCGTGACGGATTCGCGGGTCAATCGGGCGCCGGACGCCGACGGCACGGGTACGGGCGAGCGGCCGGGTGCGGTTGAGGGCACGGGCGCGGGTGCGGGTGCGGTCGAGCGAACCGGCGAAGGCACGGGAGAGCGCCCGGGCGCGGTCAGGGGCGCGGGTACGGTCGAGCGAACCGGCGAAGGCGCGGGCGCGGTCGAGGGCAGGCCTACGGGCGAGGCGGCGGCCTCCGGCTCCGGTCGCGGTTCCGGCTGGGCGGAAACGGCCGGCGGGCTCGGACGGGACCTGCACCTGGAGCTGTCCGCGCACGCCGGTGGCCGGGGCGGCGGCCGGCGCGCCGCGTTGACGGCCGCGCTGCGGGAGGCCGTACGGGGCGGGCGCCTCGCGCCGGGCACCCGGCTGCCGCCGTACCGCTCGCTGGCCGCCGATCTCGGCATGGCCCGCAACACCGTCGCGGACGCGTACGCCGAACTCGTCGCCGAGGGCTGGCTTTCCGCCCGCCAGGGCTCGGGCACGCGGGTCGCCGACCGGGCCGCGCCGCCGATCGCGCCGAGCGGTCCGCCGCCCGCCCCCGCGGCGCCGCCGCCCGGCTCCCGTCCGGTGCACGACCTGCGCGAGGGCATCCCGTACACCGCGTCCTTCCCGCGCGCCGCCTGGCTCGCGGCGACCCGGCGGGCGCTCGCCGCGGCGCCCAACGACGCCTTCGGGCCCGGCGATCCGCGCGGCCGGATCGAGCTGCGGCAGGCCCTCGCGGAGTACCTCGCACGGGCCCGGGGCGTACGGGCCTCGCCCGAGCGGCTCGTGGTGTGCTCGGGCACGGCGGGTGCGCTGCGGCTGCTGGCGTCGCTGCCGCGGCTGCGGTCGGCCCCGCTCGCGGTCGAGGCGTACGGCCTGCCGCACCACCGCCGCCTGCTCACCGGCGCGGGCCTGCGCACCACGCCGCTGCCGGTGGACGGCCGCGGCGCCGACCCGGCGGGGCTCGCGGCGTCCGGCGCGGGGGCCGTACTCCTCACGCCCGCGCACCAGTTCCCCACCGGCGCCGCGCTGCACCCGGACCGCCGGGCGGCGGCGGTCGGCTGGGCGCGGTCGGCGGACGGGCTGGTCCTGGAGGACGACTACGACGGCGAATTCCGCTACGACCGGCAGCCGGTGGGGGCGGTGCAGGGACTGGACCCCGAACGCACCGTCTACCTGGGCTCGGTGAGCAAGAGCCTCACTCCCGCGCTGCGGCTGGGCTGGATGGCGCTGCCGGCGCACCTCGTGGAGGAGGTGGTCGCGGCGAAGGGGGAACGGGAGCAATGGGCGAGCGGGCTGGACCAGTTGACGCTCGCCGACTTCATCGGGTCGGGGGCCTACGACCGGCATCTGCGGGGCATGCGGCAGCGCTACCGGCGCCGCCGTGACCAACTCACCGCCGTCCTCGCCGAGAAGGCCCCGCACATCCAGGTGAGCGGCATCGCGGCGGGCCTGCACGCGGTGCTCCGCCTCCCGCGGGGGACGGAGGCCGCGGTGGCTGAGGCGGCCGCCTTCCAGGGCGTCGCGCTGGGGGCGCTCGGCGACTACCTGCATCCGGACGCGCCGCCGCGCGTGGGGGAGTCAGGTGCCCGGACCGGCGTCCCCGCGGACGGCCTGGTGGTCGGCTACGCGGCCCCGCCGGACCACTCCTTCGCCGCCGCACTGGCCGCGCTGTGCGCGGTGTTGCCGTCCCCGTGAGGTCAACGACCCTGCGGGACAACGGTGTTGGTCAACCAGCCCGTTAGGCAGCCCGTTTCGGACTGCTGGCACTCCAACGACCCAGGTTGTGCGGAAGGTTGGGTTGCACGACGCATCTACGGCCCTGCGTCCGGGTCTGGTTGACCGAAGCTGAGGACGAACTCCGCGGGGAGGAGCGCGAGTTCGTGGCGCCCGTCCAGCAGCTTCCGGCCCGGGGCACCTGCTCTCCCCGGGCGATCCTCAGAGCCGGGTGACGTCCAGCTCACCGTCTGCGTACGACTTACGGATCACCTTCTTGTCGAATTTCCCGACGCTCGTCTTCGGCACCGCCGGGACGACCGCCCACCGCTCGGGCACCTGCCAGTGCGCGATCCGCTCGGCGAGGAAGTCCCGCAGCTCTTGGTAGCCCGTGCTCGCGCCCTCGACGAGCACGACCGTGGCGAGCGGGCGCTCGCCCCAGCGCTCGTCGGGCACCGCCACGACCGCGGCCTCGGCCACGTCCGGGTGCGCCATGAGCGCGTTCTCCAGTTCCACCGACGAGATCCACTCGCCGCCCGACTTGATGACGTCCTTGGCCCGGTCGGTGAGGGTGAGGAAGCCGTCCGGCGAGATGACGCCGACGTCCCCCGTGCGCAGCCAGCCGTCGGGGCTGAACTTGTCCTCGGGCCGCAGCGGCTCCGCGCCCGCTCCCCCGTAGTACGCCCCCGCGATCCAGGGCCCGCGCACCTCCAGCTCGCCCGCCGACCTGCCGTCCCACGGCATGACGGAGCCGTCCGGTCCGATGAGCCGCGGCTCCACGGAGGCCGGGAAGCGCCCCTGCGTGATGCGGTACGCCCACTCCTCCGCCTCGTCCTCCACGCCGCCCGGCGGGAGCGCGACGGTGCCGAGCGGCGATGTCTCCGTCATACCCCAGGCGTGGCAGAGCCGAACGCCCAGCTGCTCGTCGAAGGCCTTCATGAGCGCGGGCGGGCAGGCCGAGCCGCCGATGGTCACCCGGGCGAGCGAGCTGACGTCGCGCGGCTTGGCCGTCAGCTCGGCGAGCAGGCCCTGCCAGATGGTGGGCACGGCGGCCGCGTGCGTAGGGCGCTCGCTCTCGATCATCTCGGCGAGGGGGCCGGGCTGGAGGAAGCGGTCGGGCATGAGCAGGTTGACCCCGCTCATGAAGGCCGCATGGGGCAGACCCCACGCGTTGACGTGGAACATGGGCACGACCGGAAGGCTGGTGTCGTGGTCGGTCAGGCCCATCGACTCCGCACTGCCGACCTGCAGGGAGTGCAGGTAGACGGAGCGGTGCGAGTAGACGACACCCTTGGGGTCACCCGTGGTGCCGGAGGTGTAGCACATCGCGGCGGCGGTGCGTTCGTCCAGCTCGGGCCAGTCGTAGGCGGTGGGGCGGCCGGCGAGCAGCTCCTCGTAGTCGTGCACGGCGGGCCGGCAGCCGTCGAGGAGCGCGCGGTCGCCCGGGCCGACGACCACGATGTGCTCCAGCGGCTCCAGGCGGGGCAGCAGGGGGGCGAGCAGCGGCAGCAGCGAGCCGTTGACGAGCAGCACCCGGTCGGCGGCGTGGTGGACGATCCACGTGAGCTGGTCGGCGGGCAGCCGCAGGTTGAGGGTGTGGAGGACGGCACCCATGGAGGGGATCGCGAGGTAGGCCTCCATGTGCTCGCAGTTGTTCCACATGAGTGTCGCCACCCGGTCGCCCTCGACCACGCCGAGGCCGTCCCGCAGCCCGTTGGCGAGCTGCACCGCCCGCGTCCCGACCTCCCGGAAGGTCCGGCGCTGCGGCTCGGCGTCACCCGTCCACGTCGTCACCCGCGACCTGCCGTGCACCAGCGTCCCGTGCACGAGGATGCGGGTCACGGTCAGCGGTACGTCCTGCATGGTGCTCAGCACAGCGGGCCTCCGGCGGCTCACGGGATCGGCGCGGGTGCCCCGATTGTGCTGGCATACCGGGTGGTATGTCACTACCCCCTGCGGGGGGCGCGGAGGCCTCAGGCCACGCAGAGCTCCACTTCCGGATCGTCGCGGAGCTTGCCGAGGGCGCGGGAGACGGCGCTCTTGACCGTGCCGACCGAGACGCCCATCGCCTCGGCCGTCTGCGCCTCGCTCATGTCCTCGTAGTAGCGGAGCACGACCATGGCGCGCTGGCGCGGGGGCAGACGGGATATCGCGCGCAGCAGCGCGTCCCGCTGGGCCTGCTGCTCGGTGAGGTCGGGCAGGCCCGACGCCGCCGGCTCGGGCAGCTCGTCCGTGCTGAACTCGTCGACCTTGCGCTTGCGCCACTGCGAGGTCCGGGTGTTGACCAGCGTGCGCCGCACGTAGCCGTCGAGGGCCCGGTGGTCGTCGATCCGGTCCCAGGCGAGGTAGGTCTTGGTCAGTGCCGTCTGGAGCAGATCCTCCGCGTCGGCGGGGTTGGGGGTCAGGGAGCGCGCGGTGCGCAGCAGCGTCGGGCCCTTGGTCCGGACGTAGGCCGTGAACTGCGTTGTGCCGGCGCGGGTGCACACAGGCGTGGTCATGGCTCCACGCTAGGGGCCGGGGCGGGCCGCGCGGATCGGCCGCAGGTGCCGAAACGAGATCACCCTCAGGTCGTAGGCCGGGGGATTGCCCCACCCCCCGAGGGGGGAGCCGGGCCTCAGGGTAGGACGGGGGATACACCCTCAGTCGTACGGCACCCCGCTCCACCGGCGCCCGCCCGCACCCGCTCCCCGGCGCCCGGCGCGGGTCCGCGGCCGGCGGGAGTGCCGGGCGCGGCCCCGGCCGCACGGGCCCACGTCACCAGTGGTGACGGGCAGGGCCAGGTCGCGGGTGCACGCGGGGCTGCCCGGCCGGCAAACGGCCGAGCCGGCTGCCGGCAGGGGCGACGATCGCGACCGGCGCGTCGATCAGGTCACGGTCGATGGTCAGCGTGCTGCCGCCGTGCGTCTCCGTCACGCTGCCGGTGTACTGGTGGATCCGGGCGTGCGAGGGCCAGGCGCCGGCGGCCAGCACCGGCTCGTCGGTGAGCGTCGCGTCCACGCCCCAGCGGGCGTACCAGACGACGTCCGGCAGGTCGCCGACGCCGGCCCGGCGGGCCGTCTCCATGTGCCGGATGCCGGAGTCGGCGCTGCTGTAGAAACCGGTGAGGTAGCCGGCGGCCCGCACGGCGCGGTCCCACGCGCGCACGAAGGTGAGGGTCGCGGCGTCGCAGTCCGCGTCCCGCGTGTCGTAGGCCTCCATGTCGAGGTAGAGCGGGCTGCCCTTGTCCAGGCCCAGCGCCTGCGCCGCGGCCACCGCGTCCTCGCCCTCGTCGCCGCCCTGCGCGGAGGCACGGAGCGGGTCGATGCGGTAGGGGTTCTTGTTGGAGCCGGTGACGCACGGGCTCTGCGAGCCGACGTAGATGGGCAGCAGTCCCCAGCCGTCCGCCGTGGTCTGCTGCACCCAGTCGGTCGTGAGGTGCAGTTGGCTCTTGCAGGCGCGGGCGCGCCCGCCGAAGTAGATTCCGACGGCGCCGTAGGCGGAGGAGGCGCGCCAGGCCCGCATCGTCGCCAGGTCGGGTGCCTGGCACGTGTCGAAGCCGCTCCCCTGGAAGATCCGGGGCGCGGTGTCGCCGCGGTCGGCCCCCGAGCCGTCCGACACGGCGGCGGCGCCCGCCGCCGGGAGAAGCAGGCCGGTCATCGTCAGGATGCCCACCAGGAGGCGGCGTACATAACGGACGAAACCACTTCTGTCGCTCATTTCAGCGAGTCAACGCGGGGAAGTCCCGCCACGCGCGCAGACACGCCGCCGCACACCCGTCTGCGGCGGTTTCGACCCCCTCCCGCCACCCCTCGCGCCCTGCCCACCTCCCCCTCGGACGCCACCGCCCCTCGGCCCCCTTCACCTCCCCCTCGGACCCCACCGACCCTCGGCCCCCACCGACCCTCGGCCCCCTTACCTCCCCTCCGGTCCCGCCACCCTCCCGGAAGCTGTGTCCACAGCCTGTGGACACACCCCCCGCGTGCCACCCCCGGTGGGCGCGCGACGGCACGGGGAGACCGTCGCGCGCCCGGACCCGACTCAACCGGCCGGCGAGCACCTCGCACGCCGGGGCCGGGCCGATCGCGGGGTCACCCGAGCCAGAGCGGCGAGAAGTGGACGTCGACGGTGTCCTGGTCGATCGAGGTAAACGGGGAACCGGCCACGCTCGCCTGGTTGTTCCGGTTGGAAGCGCCGGTGCCGGTGGCGACCTGCTGGGTGGTCGTCACGTTGCCGAAGTTGTCCCCGACGACGTTCCCCCCGGAGTTGCTCACGACCGTCGCGGCCGACCGGCCGCCCGCGAAAGCGCCGTCGTCCGCCGCGGCGGTGCCGGCCGCGAACAGCACCGCCGCGAGGGGCAGTGCCGCCACAGCGGCCAGGACACGTGCGGTACGGATGCTTGCCATGGTGTTCCCTCCCAGGAAACAGAATTCCGACGTCGGACCTGCTGTCTGCGGCGGAGCGGCCGGCCGGCCGCTCCTTCCGCCCCTCTGACGGCGTCGCCGAGATCAGGTTGCCCACCGCACTCCGCCCGATGCGCCCGCGTACTCCTTTTCCCTCCCAAGCGTGACGTTCCCTCCCCAAACACCCCTGGCGCGTTTCCCCGGGTCACTGTCCCGGCCCGGCGCGCCCGCCGCGCACACCTCCCCCGCACCCGAGGGGACGACGGGTCAGTGCTCGTTCCGGAGCCAGTCGCGGTAGTGCGTGGGGGCGAGCCGGACGTCCGGGCCGCCGACCAGCACGTCGCCGTCGACCGCCGCGAACATGCCCGCCGTGTCGTCCGTGACGACCTCGCGGCCGTCCCCCTTCACCTCCAGCGTGAGCCGGCCGAGGTCGTCGAGCGTGAAGAGGTCCGGCCCCCCGACGTTGCGGATCCCGTCCAGCGGCGCACCCGTCGCGACCTCGAAGACGGCCGCCGCGACGTCCGCGGCGGCCATCGGCCGGACGGGCGTGGCGGGCAGCCGCACCGTCCGCTCGTCCGAGGTCCACGACAGCACGGCGTCCATGAACTCGAAGAACTGCGTGGCCCGCACGATCGAGTACGGCGTCGGCCCCTGCCGCAGCAGTTCCTCCTGGAGCGTCTTGGCCCGGTAGTAGTCGAGCCCCGGCACCCGGTCGACGCCCACGATCGACAGCACCACCTGGTGCCGCACTCCGGCGCGCTCCCCCGCGGCGAGCAGGTTGCCCATCGACGTGCGGAAGAAGTCGAGGGACTTGTCGTCAAAGGTCGGCGAGTTGGCCAGATTGACCACCGTCCCGGCACCTTCCAGCGCCGCGTCGAGGCCGTCGCCGGTGATCATGTCGACGCCGGTGGACGGCGACGCGGCCACCGCCTCGTGCCCCGCCGCCGAGAGCTTCGCGACCACCTGCGACCCGATCAGACCCGTACCGCCGATGACGGTGAACTTCATCGCTGCCACCTCTCGCCCGCTCCACGCGTGAACTCGGACAATATGTGTCCGAGATGATAGTCGGATAAACTCTGTCCGAGTCACACGGACGCAGGGGGTCCTGCTCGGGAAGGGGAACGGGCGTGAAGATCTCCGGCGGGGTCGAGTGGGCGCTGCACTGCTGCGTCGTCCTGACGACCGCCCGCGAGCCGGTCCCGGCCGCACGGCTGGCCGAGCTGCACGACGTCTCCCCGAGCTACCTGGCCAAGCAGCTCCAGGCCCTCTCCCGGGCCGGCCTGGTGCAGTCCGTCCAGGGCAAGGCGGGCGGCTACGTGCTGACCCGGCCGCCGGAGCAGATCACCGTACTGGACGTCGTCACCGCGGTGGACGGGGCGCAGCCCGCCTTCACCTGCACCGAGATCCGCCGGCGCGGGCCCCTCGCCACACCCCCCGAGGCCTGCACCCGCCCCTGCGCCATCACCCGCGCCATGGCGGGCGCGGACGCCGCGTGGCGCGCGAGCCTGCGGGGCATATCCGTCGCCGACCTCGCCGCCGAGGTGACCGGCGACTACGGCCCGGCGGCGCTCCCCGCCATCGGCGCCTGGCTCAACGCGGGACCATGACGCCCGGCGGTGCGAGGGCGCCCGCGCGCCGCGACCGCCGCACACCACCCCAACGGCCGCCCCCGAGCAGGACCTTCGGCATTTTCATCACAGGTCCGTCACATCTCCTCCACATGACGCGTCGGGTCCGCCACTCTGGCCCGATGCGCACCCGTATCGCCACCACGGCCGTGGCCGCCGCCGCCCTCACCGCCCTCACCGCCTGCTCGTCCGGCAGCGGCAGCACCGTGAAGACCGCCCCCGACAAGCCCGCCGCGACGACGGCGGCCGCCGGGCCCACGACCGCGGCCCCCACGACCACGACGCCCGCCCCCAGGCCCACCGCGGCGGCCGTCGGCGACACCGTCACCGTGAGCGGCGACGGCGGCGTGAAGCTCGCCATCACCCTCAAGAAGTGGACCGACACCGCCAGGAGCACGGACGAGTACTTCACGCCCGACCCCGGAAAGGCCTGGGTGGCCGGCCAGTTCGAGATCAGGAACGTCGGCACCGGCGTCTACGACGACAGCCCCGGCAACTGCGTCCAGGCCGCCGACGCCCAGGGCCAGCGCTTCGACGAGACCCTCGTCGACGCCATCACCGCCGGCCCGCTGATGCCCCCCGAGCTCAAACTCCCCCCGGGCGACGTCGCCCTGGGCTGGCTCGTCTTCCAGGTCCCCAAGCCCCCCGCGGTCACCCGCGTCCAGTACACCCCCAACTCCGGCTTCGCCGAAGAAACGGCCCAGTGGACGACGAAGTAGCCCCACCCCGCCGCCGCCCGGCAGACCCCGCTGCCGGGCCGCGACCGGCGATCCGCACCCGCGCCTACTCCACCGCCCCCGTCGGCGCCGGTCCCCCCGGCTCGCCCGCCGCCCCCGACGGCGCGGCGTTCACGGTGCCCCCACTCGTCGTCTGGCCGAAGAAGAACCCGAGAATCAGCAGGAACGCATTGGTCAGGATCTCCGGCGCCGGAGTGTGCAGGAACATGCCCACCACCATCGCGATCGTCAGCACCGAGATGAGAAGACCTCCCACCAGCACCGCGACGGGCTCCTTCTCCAGAAGCGACTTGCGAAGGCGCCACTTCCGCTCCCTGATCTCGATGTCGTGCAGCGCGAGATCGAGCTCACTGCCCGCGACGTGCTCCGCCTCCTGGGCGATCAGGCGCTGCTCGGACACGTAACCCGACAGCAGCGAGGTGAGTTCCTGCCGCACCTCGGGATCCTTGACCTTCTCCTCGATCGTCGCGAGGAAGTCCTCCAACTGCTCCTGCGGCACGAGCGTCCTGATCCGGTCGAGCACCAGCCGCTTGCGCTCGACGAGGATGGGCAGCACCCCCACCGTGATCGTCCCGCCGGCCGACGCCCGCGCCACCACCGCACCGACACCGGCCGAGAACTTGATCCCGAGCGCCCCGAACTGCCCGGGATTCGCGATCGCCAGGTTGATCCGGTCCAGCGACTCCTTGAGCTGGTTGAGATTCTGCGCCTCGATCTGCGTGTGGCCCAGATTCATGAGCCGCAGTTGCGGCTCGAAGAACGACCGAGCGGCGTCCATGTAGTTCGCCACGCCCGTGCCCACGAGCGGATTCCCAGCAACGCCCACGCGTCCCCCCGGCATATCCACACTCCATGCGCCCCAAGAGCCCGACCCGCTCCCCTGACGGCCCGTCGAGATATGCGGTACCCCACGCTCCCCCACCGGACACGCACCGGGCCAGCGGCGGACACGCACCGGGCCCCCGGCGGCGGAGCCGGCGCGTCGGCGGCCCCGCACGGCGGATCCGAGCCTCCCCGAGCCGCAGGCCCCCACCCCGCCGAGGAGCACCCCCACCGGGCCGACGCGCGGTTCGCCCGTCGCCCCCCGCCTGTCGCCGCCGCCCCGGATCGCGGCCCGGCCGCCCAGCCATGACCGCCCTCGCCACCACGAGGGCCGTCCACACGCGCGTACGTGCAGGGGCCCGGTTCACCCCCGGACGGCCGCTGCCCCCACCACACGGCTGCCTGCCCGCACAGGCCGGCCACACGCGCCGGGTCGCGAGCGGGAGACCACCGAGGCCGCCATCAGGACGTTGGCCTCAAAAGTTCTCGCACCCGACCTTCACTTCGAAGAAATACCAACGCCTCATCCTTGCATTCGTAGGCTCTCGTGTACCATGTGCCGTGCCTCCGCACCCGAAGTGCGGATCACCGCCTACCCACCACGCTGCACGAGGTGCCTCGATGAGCAGATCCCACGACCTCAACGTGAGGCTCTCGCTGGCGAAGATCAGATGGGGCGTCCTCAGCGGGGGAGGCATCGCCGCAGCCATCGCGTCGGGGCATGTGCACGACCACACCGCGGTCTGGGCCCTGGTCGTCTTAGGCGTCGTCGGGCAGTGCTGCGAAGTCGCCCTCCACCTCGCCAACCGACGCAGGCGCTGAGGCCCCAGGCCCCTCGGGGCCGCGGTGTCCGGTCGACGCCTGTCCCACGCAGTGGTCCACGGCGGGCCATACGCGGTCCACGGTGGGACGGCAGACGCACAGAGTGGGTGCCCCGGAGTCCGGGGCACCCGCTCTGGCCTGGTCATACAGCTAGCTGTGCGGAGGCTGTGGGATTTGAACCCACGGTGACATCGCTGCCACGACGGTTTTCAAGACCGTTCCCTTCGGCCGCTCGGGCAAGCCTCCCCGCGGCGCCCGGGCCCCCGGACGGGGGGCTGGGCGCTGCGGGGATCAGCCTACTGCGGGGTGTCGCCGACGCGGGAGCCGAGGGTGACGGTGGTGGTGTGGGTGGAGCCGTCGCGGGTGTAGGTGACCGAGACCTTCTCGTTGGGCTGGTGCTGCCAGATCTCGCCGATCAGGGTCTCGTCGCTGTCGACGATCGTGTGGTCGAACTCGGTGATGACGTCGCCGGGCTTGAGGCCGGCCTTGTCGCCGGGGCCGTCCGGGGTGACTCCGCTGGAGCCGTCGGCGATCTTCGCGCCGTCGCCCTGGTACTGGCTGTCGACCTGGACCTCCATGACCGGGTAGACGGGCTTGCCGGTCTTGATGAGCTCGTCGGCGACGCGCTTGGCCTGGTTGATGGGGATGGCGAAGCCGAGGCCGACGCTGCCGCCCTGGCTGCCGGGCTGGGTGTTGCCGCCGGGCTGGATCGCGGAGTTGATGCCGATGACGGCGCCGTTGGCGTTGAGGAGGGGGCCGCCGGAGTTGCCGGGGTTGATGGACGCGTCCGTCTGGATCGCGCTCATGTAGGACGCCTGCGAGCCCTGGCCGTCGCTGGACGCGACGGGGCGGTGGACGGCGCTGACGATGCCGGTGGTCACCGTGCCGGACAGGCCGAAGGGGGCGCCGATCGCGATGGTGGCGTCGCCCACCGCCACGTTGTCGGAGTTGCCGAGCGGGAGCGGGGAGAGCTTGACGCCCGAGGCGTTCTTGAGCTTGATGACGGCCACGTCGTAGCCCTGGGCGCGGCCGACGACCTCGGCGTCGTAGGTCTTGCCGTCGGAGAACGTGACGGTGAGCTTGCCGCCGTCCGCGGCGGGGGCGACGACGTGGTTGTTGGTGAGGATGTGGCCCTGGGTGTCGTAGACGAAGCCGGTGCCCGTACCGCTCTCCTGGCTGCCGCTCGCCTTGATCGTCACGACGCGGGGGAGCGCGGTGTTGGCGATGCCTGCGACGGAGGTGGGGGCGCGGTTGAGGGCCTTCTGGCTGCCGCCGTCGGCGACCGTGGTGGAGCTGGACGTGTCGTTCTTGTCGTTGTGCTCCGCGGCCCAGTAGCCGATGCCGCCGCCGACGCCGCCGGCGACGAGCGCCGCCACCAGCACTGCGGCGACCAGGCCGCCGAAGCCGCGGCGCTTGCGTCCGCCGTCCGGGGGCACGGGTGCGGGCTGGCCCCACACCGGGCCCTCGGGCCCGCCCGGGGCGCCGTAGCCGGGCTGGGTCTGCGGGGGCTGGCCCCCGTGGGCGTACGAGGGCGTGGCCGGCACCGCGTACGGGTCCTGCGGGGGCTGCGGGGCCTGGTGCGGCGGCTCCGCGCCGAACGCGGCGTGCTGCCCGTAGCCCTGCGGCTGGGCCGGCACCACGGGCGGCTGGGCGTCGGCGCGCGGCTGGGGCTGTGCCGGTACGGCCGCAGGCGCGTCGTACGCGGGCGGCTTGGCGTCGTACGCGGGTGCGGGCGCGGGAGCCGCCGGCTCGTAGGACGGCGCGGCCTGCGGCTGCTGGTGGGCGAGCGCGGCCGGAGGCGGCCCGTACGGCGACGGCGGCCCCACCGGCGGAGGCGCCTGCGCCGGCAGGACCTCGGTGCGCGCGGCGTCGTCCGTGGGCGCCGGCGGGGTCGCCGGAGGAGCGGGAGCCTGTGCCGCCGAGGCACCGTCGTACGCCGCACCGCCGGGTGCGGCCGCCTCCGACTCCGCAGCCGGGACGGAACCGGCTTCGTTTTCGGTGCTCACAGCGTTTCTCCTCGGTTAAGGACAGAGTGGTGGGCCGAACACAGCATTTCCCACGGCGTGTCGGACCACCGTAAGCGGGAGCTGTGCATGTCAGGGACGCGTGCTCCGGGAGCCGGTTCGCGTGACCGCCGCCGAGGCGGTGGCACCATGAACCGGTGACACATGTGCGCGCGGTCCCGGAGGCGTACCCGCAGGGGCGACCTGTCCAGGTCGTCGCCCATCGGGGTGCTTCCGAAGATGTACCAGAACATACGCTCGCCGCGTACCGGAAAGCCATCGACGACGGGGCCGACGCCCTGGAGTGCGACATCCGGCTGACGGCGGACGGCGAGCTGGTGTGCGTGCACGACTGGCGCGTCAACCGTACGTCCAACGGCCGCGGCGCGGTCTCCTCGCTGGAACTGGCGGATCTCGCGGCGCTGGACTTCGGCTCCTGGAAGGGGCGCCAGGCCGATCCGGAGGCGCCGGAGCGCGATCCGCAGGGGGACACGGACGATCCCGAGGAGCGCAGCCGCGTGCTGACCCTGCGGCGGCTGCTGCAGCTCGTGGTGGACACCGACCGGCGGGTCGAGCTGGCCATCGAGACCAAGCACCCGACGCGCTGGGCCGGACAGGTGGAGGAGCGGCTGATCGAGCTGCTGCGCGCCTTCGGCCTGGACGGGCCCTCGCCGGCCGGGGCGCCCTCGCCGGTGCGGGTCATGAGCTTCTCGTCCCGTTCGCTGCGCCGGGTGCGGCTCGCGGCGCCCGCGCTGCCGACCGTGTACCTGATGCAGTACGTGTCGCCGCGGCACCGCGACGGCCGGATCCCGGCGGGGGTGCGGATCGCCGGGCCGAGCATACGCATCGTGCGGGCGAACCCGGGGTATGTGGCGCGGCTGCACCGCGCGGGCAACCGCGTCCACGTGTGGACGGTCGACGACCCCGCCGACGTCGAGCTGTGCGCCCGGCTGGGCGTCGACGCCGTCATCACCAACCGGCCCCGGCAGGTACGCGCCCAGCTCGCGGCGATCGACGGCGCGGGCGGGATCGACGGCACGGGCGGACTCCGGCGCTGAACCGGCGCGAAAGGGGTGTGCGCCCGGCCGCACGCCTCCCGCGCCGACGCCGTACCGACAGGGTGCGGGATCCGCCGCCTGGGACCGGCCGCGGGTCCCCGTCGCCCGCGGGCTGTCCACCGCGCGTATTGCGCCGGCGGCGCAATACGCCGCGGATTCGCCGCCGGGCGGCCGCTGGGAACGCGGGCGCGGAGGTGTGCCGGGCGCTCCTCCGGCCCGTCGCGTGAGGCGGGGGCGTACGCGGGCGGGCGGCCGGTACGGCTCCGGTGCGCGGCGGTCAGGAACGCGGGAGGTTTTCCCACCACCTGGCGCAGAGCCTTTTGCCGGGACGTAAGGAGTGCGTCAATAGATCGCGGTTGGCCCGTTTCCGGTCCGGTCCCAGAGGGCATCCATCCCGTGGCGTGGGGTGAAGGAGGTCACGGGGGTGTCGTTGATGGTCGCACAGGAGGTGCCGACGTCCACGACCATGGCCCTGCCCCATGGTCCCGACGGCGTCGCGGAGGCGCGCAGGCGCATGCGCCGGGATCTGTACGCGCAGAGCGTGCCGGAGCCGGTCGTGGACGACGCGGTGCTCATCCTTTCGGAGCTGCTCAGCAATTCCTGCCGGCACGCCCGTCCGCTGGGCGATCCCGCGGAGGGCTCGCTGCACGCGTCCCCGGGCGCGGACACGGGCCGCGGAGGTGCGCAGGAGGCGGACGGCGGTATACGGGCCGGGTGGGCGGTCGGGGACGACGGCCTGCTCAAGATCGAGGTCACGGACGGCGGCGGGCCCACCAGGCCGCGCCCCTCCAGCCCCTCCCTGACGGCGCACGGCGGCCGTGGCCTGGGCATCGTCGGCAGCCTCGCGCTCCGCTGGGGGGTGGGCGACTACGCGCCCGGCGAGGTCACCGTGTGGGCCCTGCTCCCGGTCCGCGGCCGGCACGCCCGCCGTGACGGCCTCGCCCCGGGCGGTACGGGCATCGGCCTGCCCCGCGGGGTCCCCCTCGGCCTTCCGCTGGATCTGGCGGAGTCCCTGGACGACCGGAGCTGAGTCCCGCCCGTCGTGGTCGGGCGGAGGGCCGCCGGGCGCTAGGCTCGCGGCCGGAACAACGCCGCACCGGGAGAGACCGAGCCATGGCCAAGAAGCGCGCGACCGCCACCAGGAGCAAGGGGGCCGCCCCGGCGGCCGGAACGGCGAAGGGCGCGGCAGTGCCGGTGGTCGGCGCGCGGGAGCCCTGCCCGTGCGGATCGGGCCGCCGCTACAAGGCCTGCCACGGCCGCGAGGCCGCACACGCGGTGACGGAGCTGGTCAAGCGCCCCTTCGAGGGCCTGCCCGGCGAATGCGACTGGGTGGCGCTGCGCGAGCTGGTGCCCGCGGCGACCGCCCCGCTCACCCTCAAGGAGCCGCTGCCCGACGGCGTGCCGTCCGTCACGCTCGGCACCGTGCTGCCGATGGCCTGGCCCGGACTGCGCCGCGACACCGGCGCCGTGCTGCTCGGTCTGCAGAGCGACACCGCCTCCGGCGACATCAGCCGCGACCTCGCCGACACCCTGACGCGCGCGCTCACCGCCGAGCCGGGCAACCCCGTCGAGGGCCGCAGGACGGCGCCGGACGGGCCGCGGCTGCAGGATCTGCTCGACCTGGACGCGCCTTTCGTGCCGGAGGTGCACTCGGGCTTCGAGTTCTGGCTGGAGGACGCGCAGACGGCGACCGGCGAGGTGGCCGCGTCGCTGGAGCGCGCGAACGAGGCCGTCATCCCGACCGTGCGGCTGAGCGGGGTCGAGGCGGCCTACTGGTGCGAGACGCCGGAGAAGAACCACCTGCGGTGGGTCATGCCGCACCCGGAGGAGGCCCTTCTCGACGCGATGGCCCGCCTGCACGTCGCGGGCGCGTCCTCGCTCGGTGAGGGCACCCGCCTCGTCGGGTCCTTCCGCGCGCACGGGCTGACCGTGCCGGTGTGGGACCTGCCCTCGGGCATGGGCGCGGAGGAGGTCGAGAAGCCCGCGGCCGCCTTCGGCGAGCGCCTGGCGGAGACCCTGGCCCGCACCGAGCCCCTGTCCGCCGAGGAACGGCGGGCCCGCAGCGGCTTCATGAACCGCCAGATCACCCTGAGCTGAAGCGCCCCGGGGCCGGCGCCCGGCCGGGTGCCGGCCCCGGGCGCCGCCCGCACGGCCCGGCGCATCCGACTGAGCGGTTGGTCAGTGATTCCGGTCACAACCCTGGCGAAACCCCCAGCATTGGGCGCCTGCTCCGCTTGCGGGGAATTTGCGAACGGACGAAGTCTTGTTACCGTTTAGTCAGCCCGGTCGCTGATGCATCCCCCGTCGTCAGCGACCGGGTTTTCCATGTGCCGGCCCCTGTGCAAGCCCACGCCCAGGCCCGTGCCGCCCCGGGTCAGCCGCCCGCGGGCCCGCCCCGAACGCCGCTCGGGATCACGGCGCGAAGGCCGCGGACGCGAGCCACGCCCCCGCCGCCCGATCCTCCGGACCGGGGGCGCCTGCGGCACCTACCGCTCATTCGCCGCCCGCCCGGCCCACGCCCGGGGTGCCGTGCGGCGTGCTGTGCCCGGCCTGGCGGCGCGGGGCGCCGTCGTGGTGGTCGGCGGTCACCGCGGCCAGGGGCAGGACGACGGCGAGCGCGACGGCGCTCGCGGCCGCGATCAGCCGCAGCCGGTCCCCGGGGTCCTGTGCCGCCTGGCGGTGCGCTGCCATCCGCTCCCCTCCTCCTCGCGCCCGGTCGCCGTCTCTGCGCACGACGCAATGTGCCACGAAAAAGAACATAGCGGTCAGGTGCGGACCGTCCCGCCCATGCGGCGCCGCGCGCCAGGTCACCTGCGGTCAGCCACTGCCCGATCGGGTGACGGCGGGACACGCGTTCACCCGTACGAGGGATTCCGGCAGCGGCCCTCACACGTCATGCCCCGTGCGTCTCCCGTACGCGCTCACCGTCACGCCGGACCGTACGCCGTCCCGCGTGGGGAGAGCGTGAGGACGCCGCGGTCCGCGCAGTCGCCCCAACCGGCACCTGGAGCCGCGGTCCGCGCGGTCGCCCCACCCGGCGCCCGGACCCGTACCCCGTGGCAATGTGCCGGGGCACACGGCCCGGAGCGGCTTCCTCCGGCACCTCCCGCAGGCGCCGAGGCGCTGAGGCGCCGTCAGCCGTCCCCCGCGGACGGGGCGTCAGTACGTCAGCCGGTCGCTTCCCGGCATGCTGCGGCCCGCCCTCACCAGGGCGTCGATCAGGGTGCCGATCTGCGGCAGCCACGGCTGCGGGCCGCCCGTGCGCTCGTCGGGCAGCGGCGGCCGCACCCAGCGCAGCTGTCCGGCGCTGCTGCTCGACGGCGGGAGCCCCACGTAGCCGCCGTCGCCGTGGTAGCGCAGGGACGCGGGGACCCATTCGTGGCCGTCGAGGATCTCGCCGAGGTCGGCGAGCGAGTAGGGGGCGACCAGCAGCTGATACCGCGTCGGGGTGGCGACGACGGGGCCGAGGCGTACGCCCATCGCCTCCAGCGCCTCCACCGCACGCGCACCGGCCACCGCGGGCAGGCTCGCCGCCGAGACGCGGTCGCCGGTGGCGACGACGACGGGCGCGTCCGGCCGGCTGGTCCACCAGTAGCGCACCATGCGCGGGTCGCGGGTCGCGGCGAGGAGTCCGGGGTCGAGCGGATGTGCCCCGGGTACGGGGCAGTCGGGGCGTGCACAGGCGCACGGCTGCGCACCCGCGGCGCGCCAGCTTCCGCGCCGGTCGTAACCGACGCCGGGCACCACGCGCCATTGCCACTGTTCGGCGTAAGTGAGCGCCGCGTTGAGCAACGCGGTCCGCTCCTTCCGCTGTAGTGAGAGCTTGCGTCGCCTTCCGAGGATCTCGCGCATCAGCGCTCGTTCCTTTCCGTTAACGCCCAGGGATCTGCCCATTACACAACGTAACTTGTCGAGCACACCGCTTGCGAGGCAGCGCAACACGCCGCCGCCAGCCGAGCGTGGAACGTGGCGGAGGTTAGCGCGTACAGGGCGCTCGGCACTTCGCGGTGCCCTGATCGTGACCCACTCGTTCGTGGCTCACTCCGGGCCCAGCACCCCTGCCACTCGGGTTGGGTCGGCCGTCAACTGATTACGTACTTACGACGCTTGAGCCAGACATCGGGTTCCTACCCACCGCCCGCAATATGACGCGCTGTTGGCTTGGATCAGTCGACAGCGCGCATACGGCAGGGGTGGTTCTTTTCGGCCAACGTATGCCGTCGGACATGGCGGGCGCAAGGGACCCGACACCATTCCCGGTATCGGGACAATCCTGGACATGCCCGCGATCGCCCGTGTAGAAGTGGGGTCCTTGACAGCGGCGCAGCACACATGGGGGTTTGCGATGCTAATCATGCGAGTGCTCCGCCTTGCGCGGGCGAAAAGCTCGGATTGCCCCACCCTCCCTTCTCTGCCCGGAAGTCGCGGGCGGTGAACCCGGCCCGGGTCAGAAAAGTGGCCGGAAGCGAGCCACGGCGACCCGCCGCGGCGCATACTCCCAGCGCGCCTGTCTCCGCCTCGTCCTCGCCCGCCGCGGTGCCCTCCGCCGTGCCCGCGGTTCCCGCACCCGCCGCGGAGAGCGCCCCCGGCCTGCCGCGCACCCCGCCCGGACACGCCCCGGCCCTCCAGGACCGCCTGGCGTCGTGGGCCTGCGACCTGTCCCTGCTCCACGAGCTGACCCAACGGCTGGCCCGTACGGCCCTGCTGGACGACGCCCTGCGCGAGGTCGTGCTGGCCGGAAGCGCCCTGGTCGGCGCCCGGCGCGGCCTCATCACCCTCGCGCCCGCCGACGGCCAGGGCCCCGACAGCACCGTCGGCCTCGGCCTCGGGCACGCCGACCTGGGCGCGCTGGAGACCGTCGGCTTCGGCGCGGTGCCGCCGGGCACGGACGAGACCGCGCACCCCGACCTGCGGCAGGGCCCGGGTGCCCGCGGCCGGCACCACGAGGTGGCGGCGCAGCTCGGCCTGGCTGCCGCCTACGGGCTCGCGCTCGCGGTCGACAGCACCCCCGCCCGGCCGGACGGCGGCACGGGATCCTCACCGGAAGCGACCGCTTCCGCCACAAACGGCGCGGCATGTTCCGCCGCCGCCCGGGACTCCGGCCCCTCCGCGCACAGCTGCGCCGCCGAAGACCTCCGCGACATCTCCACAACCGGGCCCGTCCCGTCCACGCCCGTCCCCGCCCCCTCCGCCGCCGGGCCGGCCCGCCGGCGTCTCGGCGCGGCCGTGTGGTTCTACGACGAGCCCGCAGAGCCGACCCCGCGCCAGCGCCGGCTGGCCGGGATGTACCTGCGGTACGCCGCCGAGCACCTCGCCCGCGGTCTGGACCTGGCGCGGGCCCGCCGGGACGCCGCCGCCCTGTCCGACGAGATGCTGCCGTCCCGGCTGCCGCGCGTCCCCGGGCTGCGCATGGCCGTGCGGCACCACTGCGGGCCGCGCGGAGGTGGCGACTGGTACGACGCCCTTCCGCTGCCCGAGGGCGCGCTCGGTCTGGCCGTGGGCGGCGTCACGGGCGCGGGCCCGGGCGCGGTGGCCGCACGGGACCGGCTGCGGGCGTCGCTGCGCGCGTACGCGGTGATGGAGGGCGAGGACCCGGTCGCCGTGCTCTCCGACCTGGAGCTGCTGCTGCGGCTGACCGAGCCGGCCCGCTCCGCTACCGCGCTGTTCGGCCACGTGTGCGCCCCGCACTCCGCCGGGAGCCGCCGTGTGACGCTGGCGGGCGCCGGGCACTGCCCACCGCTGCTCGTCGGCGACGACCGCTGCGAATTCGTCGAGACGTCGCTGTCGGCGCCGCTGAACATGCTCAGCTGCTGGGAGGCGCCCAGCGTCGAGCTGCGGGTGCGGCCCGGCGAGAGCCTGGTGCTCTACACCGACGGCCTGCTGCACCGCACCGGCGACTGCACCGACCGCGCCGTCGCGCGCGTCCACGCGGCCGCCCAGGCCGCGAGCGCTGCCGTGCGCGAGGACCCCGGGCGGCTGGCCGACCACCTGCTGCGGACCGTGCTGCCGGGCGGGCTGGACCGCACGGCGGGCACCGAGGACCTGGTGCTGCTGGTGGCCCGTTTCGACTGACGCACCCCCCGCCTACGATGGACGGACGGTTCATCTGGAGGAGGCAGGACGTGACGGAGGCCGACGGGCAGCGGGGCACGAACGGGGAAGAGCAGGACACGGCGGAAGCGGAGGCGACCGGGGCGGCCGGTGACAAGCCGGTCAAGCAGCGCAAGAACGGGCTGTATCCGGCGGTGTCGGACGAGCTGGCGGCCGTCATGAAGTCCGGCTGGGCCGACACCGAGCGGCGCGGCCTGGAGCCGATTCCGCAGGCCCGGCACACCGCCGCGCGGCGCGCCGCGGTGTCGGCGCGGTTCCCCGGCGAGCGCATCGTCGTCCCGGCCGGCAATCTGCGCCGCCGGTCCAACGACACGGACTACCCCTTCCGCGCCGCCACCGAGTACGCGCACCTCACCGGTGACCAGACGCAGGACGCCGTCCTGGTGCTGGAGCCGCTCGCCGAGGGCGGCCACGAGGCGACGGCCTACCTGCTGCCGCGCTCCGACCGGGAGAACGGCGAGTTCTGGCTGCACGGCCAGGGCGAGCTGTGGGTGGGCCGCCGCAACAGCCTGGCCGAGGCCGAGCAGCTGCTCGGCCTGCCCTGCCGCGACGTGCGCACGGTCACCGACGTGCTGCGCGAGGCCACCGGCCCCGTCCGGGTCGTCCGCGGCCACAACGCGGGCGTGGAGGCGGCGCTGGCCGACAAGGTCACCGCCGAGCGGGACGCCGAGCTGACCGTCTTCCTGTCCGAGCTGCGCCTGGTCAAGGACGACTTCGAGATCGCCGAGCTGGAGCGCGCCTGCGCCTCGACCGCCCGCGGTTTCGAGGACGTCGTCAAGGTGCTGGACAGGGCCGAGGCCACTTCGGAGCGCTACATCGAGGGCACCTTCTTCCTGCGCGCCCGCGTCGAGGGCAACGACGTGGGATACGGCTCGATCTGCGCCTCCGGCCCGCACGCGACCACGCTGCACTGGGTGCGCAACGACGGCCCCGTGCGCTCCGGCGACCTGCTGCTGCTGGACGCGGGCGTCGAGACCCGCCACCTCTACACCGCGGACGTGACGCGCACGCTCCCGGTCAGCGGCCGCTTCACTCCGCTCCAGCGGAAGATCTACGACGCCGTGCACGCCGCGCAGGAGGCGGGCATCGCGGCCGTCAAGCCCGGCGCCGCCTACCGCGACTTCCACGACGCCGCCCAGCGCGTGCTCGCCGAGCACCTCGTCGCGTGGGGCCTGCTGGAAGGCACGGTCGAGCGCGTGCTCGAACTGGGCCTGCAGCGCCGCTGGACGCTGCACGGCACCGGCCACATGCTCGGCATCGACGTCCACGACTGCGCACATGCGCGCATCGAGGCGTACGTCGACTGCACGCTGGAGCCGGGCATGGTGCTCACCGTGGAGCCCGGGCTGTACTTCCAGGCGGACGACGTGACCGTGCCCGAGGAGTACCGGGGCATCGGCGTGCGCATCGAGGACGACATCCTGGTCACGGCGGAGGGCCACCGCAATCTGTCCGCGGCGCTGCCGCGCGCCTCGGCCGAGGTCGAGTCCTGGATGGCCGCGCTGCGCGGCTGAGTCCTCCGGGACGTCCTCCTCAGCGCGTCAGGACGCGTTGAGGAGGGCGTCGTCGCGCCACTTGAGGACCTTGTCGAAGGACACCGCCGTCCCGGCCCCGGGGCGGTCGTGGAAGCGCACGTGGTCCACCAGCGCTTCGATCATGATGAGCCCCCGCCCGTGCTCCGCGTACTGCGCGCGGTGCGGCAGGGGGCGGTTGGGGTGCATGACCCAGTCGGGTTTGCGGTCGAGTTCGGGTGCGTGCTCGAAGACGGTCGTGCGGTCGCGGGAGGTCGTGGGCCCGGAATCGGCTACCTCGATCCGGCAGCAGTCGCCGTCGATGTGCGCGGTGACGCTGTAGCCGGTCGCCGTTCCGGCATGCTCAACGGCGTTCGCGCACGCCTCGGACAGCGCCACCGACAGGTCGAAGGAGATGTCGGGGTCCACCCCGGCCGTCTCCATCGTTCCCAGCAGGAGCTTCCGGGCGAGCGGGACGCTCGCAGCCTCGCGCCGCAAATGGAGTGACCACCAGATGCTCATGCTCAGCCTCCTGGCTGCGGCTCGACATACGACTACGTATTGCCGCGAAGGCCACTCTGTAAGCGCGGTGTTGACGTGACACCGCTCATTCGGCGGATTCCCGCGCCCGGCATACGGGTGTAAGGGCGACCGGACACACCACCGCGAGCCGGACACCCCCTTGTTCACGGACGGGGCCCGTGGTGAGAGGATGTCGGCCGTCATGGCTACCCCCGCCCTCGCTGTGCGCGCAGGCGCCGGCATGCGACTGCTGAGGGCCGCGCTCTTCGCCGCGGTCTGCGTCGTGCTGGCCGCCGCCGGGCACACACTGGCCTCCGGCACCCCGGTGCCGGTCTGGTCGCTGGCACTGGGGTGGCTGGGAGTCGTCGCCGTCGTGGCGCCCCTGGCGGGCCGCGAACGGACGCTGCCCGGCATCACCGCGAGCCTTGCCGCCGGACAGCTCACCCTCCACATGGTCTTCGGCGCGGGCCAGATGTGCGCCACGCCGGGGTTCACCCCTTCGAGTGGTGGTGACGGCGGACTGCTCACCGTGGCCGCCCGGCTGGTGTGCGGCACCCACGCGACGGGGCTGACCCCGCAGGCGGCGCAGCAGATCGTGACCGCCGCGGGGCTCGGCCCGCACGCCGTCCACACCGCGGCCGGCATGCCCGGGATGTCGCCGCAGGCCGGTCTCACCGCGCACTCGGTGCTGGCCGCGCTGCCGCTGTGCTCGCTGCCCATGCTGCTCGCGCACCTGCTGGCCGCCGTGGTGGCGGGCTGGCTGCTGCGGCGCGGCGAGGCCGCGCTCTGGCGGCTGGTCAGGCTGTCGGTGCGCGGCGCGGCCGAGCTCACCGGCTTCAGCCCCGCCGCCGTACGCCGCGCACACGCGCTGCTGGCCGCGCTCGCCGCCGGCCTGTCCGGCGCCCCGCGGCACGGCCCGCCGCGCACCTGGGAGACACCGCGCGCCGCCTGGCGCACGGTGCTGCTGCGGCATTCGGTGGCCCGGCGCGGTCCGCCGCAGGTCGTGGCGGCCTGACGCGACGTCGGCTCCCCCGGCTCACCCTTCACCCGGTTCTTCCGGGCTCGTCCGCTTTCATCCGGTTTCACCCGGCATTGACGGCTCTCTGACATCCCTGGACCTTCCGGGGCCTCAGGTGCCGCGCCGGGCACCGACGCGGGCGGCTCCGGTGCCCGCGTCGGGTGCGGTGCGGGTGGCGGCCGGACGGCGCGCGGGTCCGCCCTGCCGCGCCCGCCGCAGCATCAGCGCACCGGCGGCGCACCCGCGTACCCGCGCCCGCGGACCGTCGCACATTGCGTCGGCGAGCGGTCGCGTACGCCCGTACGCCCCTGCTGCGCGCATCTCAGCGAGCGGCGCGGCCCGTACCTGCACAGCCTTCCGTCCGCAGCATCCTCACCGTGGAGAAGCCCTGCCATGAGCACTTCCCGCACGTCCCGCCTGCGCGGCCGCGCCACGACCGTCGCCGCGCTCGCCGGCGCGACCGTCCTGCTGGCCGCGGTGCCGGCCTTCGCCCATGTCACCGTGCAGCCGACCGCCGCCGCCAAGGGCGGCTACACCACGGTCGCCTTCAAGGTGCCCAACGAGCAGGACGGCACCTCGACCGTCAAGATCGAGGTCAATCTGCCCACCGACCACCCGATCGCGTCCGTCTCCCTGCAGCCCGTGCCGGGCTGGACCGCGCAGGTGACCAAGTCGAAGCTGGCGACGCCGGTCAAGACCGACGACGGCACCGTCGACCAGGCCGTCACCAAGATCACCTGGTCCGGCGGGAAGATCGCGCCCGGGCAGTTCCAGCAGTTCCCGGTCTCCTTCGGCCCGCTGCCCTCCGACACCGACTCGCTGTCGTTCAAGACGCTGCAGACGTACGACAACGGCGACGTCGTCCGCTGGATCGAGATCCCGCAGGCCGGCCAGGCCGAGCCGCAGAACCCGGCCCCGACCCTGAAGCTGACCGCGGCCGCGTCCGGCGACGCCGGCGCCGCCACGGGCACCCCCGCGCCCGCGCCGGCCGCCGACAGCGGATCCGGCGCGGCCGAGCCGCGGACCGCCGCGTCCGGCGGCGGCAGCGACGGCACCGCGCGGGCCCTCGGCATCGCGGGCATCGTCGTCGGCGCCGCGGGCGTCGGCTTCGGCGTCCTCGCCGGGCGGCGCCGTACGGCCGCGGCACAGGACTCCGGCAGCTCCGCGGCCACCGACTGACGCCCACCGCAAGACGCCGGGCGGCCGCGTCCCCCGCACCGCGGCCCCGCGGCCGCCCGGCCTTCGCCATCGCACCCTGGGGACCACCTATGCGCACCACCGTCAAGACCGCCGCCGTCACCCTCGCCGCCGCCTGTGCCCTCCTGCTCGGCGGCTGCGGGGGCTCGGGGGGCTCCGACACCTCCGGCCAGGGCTCCGGCTCCGGTCCCGCGGCCGACGTGTCCACGGCGGCGGGCCAGCCCGGAACGCTGCTGGACACGCCCTTCAGCAAGCCGCGGCTGAAACTGACCGACAACAAGGGCAAGCCGTTCGACCTGGTCAAGCAGACCGCCGGGCATCCCGTCCTGCTCTTCTTCGGCTACACGCACTGCCCCGACGTCTGCCCGACCACCATGAGCGACATCGCCCTGGCCAAGTCCAAGCTGCCCGCCGCGGACCAGGCCGAGCTGCGGGTGGTGTTCGTCACCACCGACCCCGATCGCGACACCCCCGCCCGGCTGACGGAGTGGCTGGGCGCGATGGACAAGAGCTTCATCGGCCTGACCGGCGACTTCACCACGATCGAGAACGCCGCCCGGTCGGTCGGCGTCGGCATCGCGCCGCCGGTGAAGGAGAAGGACGGCAGCATCACCGTCACCCACGGCGCCGAGGTGCTGGCCTTCTGGCCCAAGGACGACAAGGCGCACGTGCTGTACATGTCCGGCACCACCGCCCAGCAGTACGCCCACGACCTGCCCAGGCTCATCAGGAGTGAGGCGCCGTGAAGCGGCGAGCACTCCTGGGCGCAATAGGCGGCGTCGTGGCAGTGGCCGCGGCGACCGGCGCGGCGGCGGCCCTGACCGGGCACGGCCCGGCTGCCGGCGGTCCCGCGCGGCTCGTGGTGAGCGGCGGCTACATCCCCCGGCCGCTGCTCACCGACCAGGCCGCCGCCTATGTGACGGTCACCAACACCGGCGGCACGGACGCACAGCTGACGTCGGTGACCACACCGCTGGCCGCGCACGTCACCCTGCACACCACGGCCGGCACCACCATGCGCCAGGTGGGCGCACTCACCGTGCCCGCGGGCGGCAGGCTCGTCCTGGGCACCGGCGGCGCGCACATGATGCTCGAAGGGCTCACCCACAAACCCTCGGTGGGCGAGCAGATCACCCTGCGACTCCACTTCACCCACGCCTCGCCCGCCACGGTCACGGTGACCGTGCCCGTGCGGCCGACGACGTACGACCCGAGGGGCTGACCGACGCATGAACAGACGGCTTTCCGCACGGCGGCACGGGCGGCGGCTCACACCGCGCCGTGCCGCGGCGGCGGTGCTCGCCACGCTGGGCGCGCTCGTCGCGATCCTGCTCGGCACCGCCACGCCCGCGTCGGCGCACGCCGCGCTGCTGCGTACCGACCCCGCCGACGGCTCGGTCGTGCAGACCGCGCCGCAGCGCGTGGTGCTCACCTTCTCCGAGGGCGTGCTGCTGTCCGCCGACTCGCTGCGCGTCCTGGACCCGCAGGGCGCGAACGTCGCCGTCGGCACCCCCGCGCACGCCGACGGCGAGGACTCCGGCGCCACCGCCACCGTCGCGCTCCGCGCGGGGCTCGGCAACGGCACGTACACGGTGGCGTGGAAGGCCGTCTCGCAGGACAGCCACCCGGTCGCGGGCGCCTTCACCTTCTCGGTGGGGGCGCCCTCGAAGACGACCGTCGACCTGGCGGCGCAGGCCGCCGTGGGCGGCGGTGCCGCGGGCACGCTCTACGGCGTCGCTCGCTATGTCGCCTACGGCGGCTTCGCGCTGCTCGTCGGCGGCTGCGTCTTCCTGTCCGTGTGCTGGCCGCAGGGCGCACGGCTGCGCCCGATGAAGCGGCTCGCGGCCGGCGGCTGGGTCGCCCTGGTGGCCGCGACCATCGCGCTGATCATGCTGCGCGGCCCCTACGCCAACGGCACCGGCCTCGGTGACGCCTTCGACCTCGACGTGATCCGCACCCAGCTGGAGACCCGGCCGGGCGCCGCGCTGGTCTCCCGGCTGCTGCTGCTCGCCGCGGCCGCGGTCTTCCTCGCCGTGCTCTTCGGCAGCTTCACCGAGCGCGAGGACCCGGAGGAGCGCGCGGACCTGGCGTGGGGCCTCGGCATCGGCGGCAGCGTCGTGGCGGTGGGCATCGCCGCCACGTGGGCGATGGCCGAGCACGCCTCGGTCGGCATCCAGCGCAAAGTGGCCATGCCGGTCGACGTCGTCCACCTGGTGTCCATGGCGGTGTGGCTGGGCGGCCTGATCACCCTGCTCACCGCGCTCGGCGTGCCGTCCGCCGCGGCCACGCTGGAACGCGCCGCCGTACGCCGCTTCTCCACCGTCGCGCTGACGGCGATCACCGCGCTCGTCGGCACCGGCACCTACCAGGCCTGGCGGCAGATCGGCACCTGGCGGGCCTTCACCGACACCTCCTACGGGCGGCTGCTGCTCATCAAGATCGGGCTGGTGTGCTGCCTGGTGGCCACCGCGTGGTTCTCGCGGCGCTGGACGCAGTCCCTCGGCGAGGCGGTGCCCGCGGCGGCAGCATCCGGCAGGGCGGGCACGGCGGGCAGGGTCGCGCGGCAGAAGGCGCGCGGGGAGGCGCGCCGGACGCCCCGTCAGGCTGTCGTGGCGACGGCGGGCGGACCGGAGGCCGCGGCGGGGCCGGAAGGCCCTCAGGAGCCCGGCCAGGGCGCGCAGGACGGCACGGACACGGCGGCGGGCGGAGCGGCCGGGAGGGCGGACGGCCCGGGCGACTCCTCGGGCGCGGACACCGGCCGCGACGACGCCGTCGAGCGCGCGGCCGGCGGCGACCCGCGGCGGGCGGCCCAGCTGCGCAGGCAGCAGGCCGTACGGGCCGCGGCCCGCGAGCGCAAGGTGCGCGACGCCGACCCCGCGCGGGTGGCGCTGCGCCGCACCGTGCTGATCGAGGCGGGCATCGCCGTCGTCCTGCTGACCGTCACCACGATCCTCACCGGCAGCCAGCCCGGCCGCGCCGCGGAGGAGCAGAAGCGCCTGGCCAAGGCACCGGCCGCACCCGGTGCGAGCGCCCCGGCGGCCACCGCGCCGCAGCAGGTCAGCCTCAGCATCCCCTTCGACACCGGCGGCGCCGGCGGCAAGGGCACCGCCTCGCTCACCCTCGCCCCGCCGCGCGCGGGCCGGGACGCGGAGGTGCACATGGAGCTGACCGACCCCGCGGGCAAGCCGATCAAGGCACCGGAGGTACGGCTCGCCTTCACCCTGCCCGCGCAGCACCTGGGCCCGCTCCCGGCGAAGGTCAGAGCCTTCACCGCGGGCCACTGGATCGCGACCGGTGTGCGGCTGCCGCTCGCGGGCACCTGGCAGCTCGCACTCACCGTGCGCACCTCCGACATCGACGAGGTGACGGTGACCCGGGACGTCCAGATCACCTCCTGACCCCACGGCAAGGGCGAGCGCACATGAGCACGGCAGGCAGGAAGGGCGGCGGCGGATCCGCGGCGCAGGGCAGCGGATCCGCCGGGGACCCCGCCGCGGGTGAGCCGCGTGCACGGGGCCGCGGCACGGGCGGCGCACCGGACGCGCAGACAACCGCACCCGGCACAAAAGAGGAGGTCGGCCTCGACGCGGCGGCACCCGGCGCCGTTGACACGGCACAGCACCGTGCGACGCCGATCACCCGGCGCCGTCTTCTCGGCACCGCGGGCGCGGCGGGCGCCGCAGGCCTGGTCGCCGGGGGCACCGCCGGGGCCGCGGGCGCGGTCGCCGCACGCTCCGTACCGGTGGCGCTCGGCACGGTCGGCTCCGCGCACATCCCCTTCGAGGGCGTCCACCAGGCGGGCATCGTGCAGCCCGCGCAGGCCCTCGGGCACCTGGCGGCCTTCGACCTGCTGCCGGACGCCGGGCGCCGGGGCGCTGCGGCGCTGATGCGCCGCTGGTCGTCCGCGGTGCGCACGATGACCCGGCAGGACCGGCCCGCGGCCCCCGCGGCGTACGACGACCAGATCGCGTACGACGCCGGTCCGGCCTCCCTCACCGTCACCTTCGGCTTCGGCCGCGGCTTCTTCGCGCGCACCGGGCTCGGGCCGGAGCTGCCGGAGGCGCTGGCGCCGCTGCCGCACTTCCCCGGCGACCGGCTGGACGCCGCACGCAGCGACGGCGACGTGTGGGTGCAGATCGGCGCGGACGACGCCCTGGTGGCCTTCCACGCGCTGCGGGTGCTCCAGAAGGCGGCGCGGGACTGGGCGACCGTCCGCTGGCAGATGAACGGCTTCACCCGCAGCCCCGGCGCGACCGCCCACCCGGTGACCGGCCGCAACCTGATGGGCCAGATCGACGGCACCAACAACCCCAGGCCCTCCGACGCCGACTTCGCCGCCCGGGTCTTCGTGCCGCCGAACGGCTCCCCGGCGTGGATGGCGAACGGGTCGTACGCGGTGGTGCGGCGGATCAGGATGCTGCTCGACGACTGGGACCACCTCCCGGTCGCACGCCAGGAGAAGGTGATCGGGCGGCGCAAGTCGGACGGGGCGCCGCTGTCCGGCGGCACCGGAACCACCCCGGTGGACCTCGCCCGGTTCGGGCCGGACGGCACGCTCGCGATCCCGGGCGACGCGCACATACGCGTCGCCGCCCCGGCCTCCAACGGCGGCGCGGCGATGCTGCGGCGCTCCTTCTCCTTCCACGACGGCATCGGCGCGGACGGGACGCCGGACGCGGGGCTGCTCTTCGTGGCCTGGCAGGCGGATCCGATGCGCGGCTTCGTGCCCGTGCAGCGCAAGCTCGACAGCGCCGACGGGCTGTCGCGCTTCCTGCGCCACGAGGCGAGCGGGCTGTTCGCGGTACCGGGCGGTGCGGGGCCGGGCGAATACGTGGGCCAGCGGCTGCTGGAGGGGTGAGCGCGCCGGAGGATACCCCGTGCCGGGGTGACGGTGCGTGACCCGTACGGAGCACTGCGCGCGGGCCGTTAGGCTGCTTGCATGTCGTCAGCGAGCCGCTACACGTACCTGGGTCCCGAGGGCACCTTCACGGAGGCCGCGCTGCGGTCGCTGCCCGAGGCGGCGACGCGCGAGCTGGTCCCCATGGTCTCCGTGCCGGCCGCGCTGGACGCGGTGCGCGCGGGCGAGGCGGGCGGGGCCCTGGTGCCGATCGAGAATTCCGTGGAGGGCGGCATCACCGCGACCCTCGACGAGCTGGCCTTCGGCGAGCCGCTGATGATCTACCGCGAGGTGCTGCTGCCGATCGCCTTCGCGCTTCTCGTGCGTCCCGGCACGGAGCTGTCGTCGGTGAAGACCGTCACGGGCCACCCGGCGGCGCAGGCGCAGGTGCGGCAGTGGCTGTCGGAGCACCTGCCGGACGCGCTGTGGGAGTCGGCGGCGTCCAACGCCGACGGCGCACGGCTGGTGCAGGAGGGCCGTTTCGACGGGGCCTTCGCGGGGGAGTTCGCCGCGCCGACCTACGGCCTGGAGCCGCTGGCGACGGACATCGCGGACGCGGCCAACGCGACGACGCGCTTCGTGCTGGTCGGCCGCCCCGCCCGGCTGGCGGCGCGGACCGGCGCGGACAAGACGTCGGCGGTCTTCTGGCTGCGCGACGACCACCCGGGCGCGCTGCTGGAACTGCTCCAGGAGTTCTCCATCCGCGGGGTGAACCTGATGCGGATCGAGTCCCGGCCGACGGGGGAGGGCCTGGGCCGCTACTGCTTCTCCGTCGACGCCGAGGGCCACCTGACCGACCGGCGGGTCGGCGAGACGCTCATGGGACTGCGGCGGCGCTGCCTGAACGTGCGTTTCCTCGGGTCGTACCCGCGGGCGGACGAGGTGGCGGGGGCTGTCGCGCGGGGCACGGGCGACACCGAATTCGCCGAGGCCTCGGACTGGCTGAACCGCACGCTCGACGGCCGCGGCTGAGGGGCACCCCCCGGGTCCCGGATCGGCCCGCGCCGCCGTCCGCGGTGGCCCTGCGCAGCTGTTCTGCACTGTTCTGCACAGCTACCCGCGAGTTATCCACAGGGACGGCCGCGAGCCTGTGGGTAACGTGGGGACACGTCGACAGGCGAAACCGACGTCATCGACAAATCGGTACACAGATACCAGGACACCGCAGAGTGGCGCAGGACACCCCCCGTCAGCCCATTTCGCGCGGCCCACTCGTCCGAGGGAGGTTTTCTCACTCGAAAGTGAGTGTGGAGCGAGTTTCCGCGGGGAATCCATAGCCGATCACTCGGCGCCCGGAATGATCTCACCCTCCTCCACAGATCTTCCCCACACCCTGTGGACAAGTAGGGGAGAACTTCTGAAGGCCTGTGGATAACTCACCTCCGGGAGGGATGATCAACTCCGGTTCTCCACAAGCCGGATGTACCTGCGGTGGGACCCCCGCAATATGGTTGACAGACCGTTTTCCGGCCCTACTCAGGATTTCCCACGCTTATGTTGTGAAGCTCTCATATCGGGCATAAAGTCGCTAAGCTGTCGCGGCTGCGGGCGCCTCCCCGGTAGCCTGTTGCCGTGATCGACCTTCGCCTGCTCCGTGACGACCCCGACCGTGTGCGTGCCTCGCAGCGCGCCCGTGGAGAGGATGTCGCGCTCGTCGACTCCCTGCTGTCCGCCGACGAGCGCCGCCGCTCCTCCGGCACGCGCTTCGACGAGCTGCGCGCCGAGCAGAAGCAGCTGGGCAAGCTGATCCCCAAGGCCCAGGGCGACGAGAAGGCCGAGCTGCTGCGCCGCGCCGGCGAGCTGTCGGCCGCGGTCAAGGCCGCCGACGCCGAGCAGCACGAAGCCGCCGAGGAGGCCCAGCAGCTGCTGCTCAGGATCGGCAACATCGTCCACCCCGACGCCCCGATCGGCGGCGAGGAGGACTTCACCGTCGTCGAGCAGCACGGCACCCCGCGCGATTTCGCCGCCGAGGGCTTCACCCCGCGCGACCACCTGGAGCTGGGCGAGCTGCTCGGCGCCATCGACACCGAGCGCGGCGCCAAGGTGTCCGGATCGCGCTTCTACTACCTGACCGGCATCGGCGCACTGCTGGAGCTGGCCCTGGTCAACGCCGCCATGGCGCAGGCGACGGCTGCCGGCTTCACCCCGATGCTCACGCCGAACCTGGTCAAGCCCGCCGCCATGGCCGGCACCGGCTACCTCGGCCAGGCCGAGGACGACGTCTACCACCTCGACAAGGACGACCTCTACCTGGTCGGCACCTCCGAGGTCCCGCTGGCCGCCTACCACATGGACGAGATCATCGACGCGGGCCGGCTGCCGCTGCGCTACGCGGGCTTCTCGTCCTGCTACCGGCGCGAGGCCGGCTCGTACGGCAAGGACACCCGCGGCATCTTCCGGGTGCACCAGTTCGACAAGGTCGAGATGTTCGTCTTCACCACTCCCGAGGAGTCGGAGGCCGAGCACCAGCGGCTGCTGGCCTGGGAGAAGCAGTGGCTGACGTCGCTGGAGCTGCCCTTCCAGGTGGTCGAGCTGGCCTCGGGCGATCTCGGCATGTCGGCGTCGCGGAAGTTCGACTGCGAGGCGTGGGTCCCGACCCAGGGCAAGTACCGCGAGCTGACGTCCACCTCGAACACCAACGAGTTCCAGGCCCGGCGGCTGAGCGTGCGCATGCGCGACGCGAACGGCACCCGCCCGCTCGCCACGCTCAACGGCACGCTGTGCGCCGTCACGCGCACGATCGTCGCCCTCCTGGAGAACCACCAGCAGGCCGACGGCTCGGTGCGCGTGCCAGAGGTGCTCCGGCCCTACCTGGGCGGGCGTGAACTGCTGGAGCCGGCCGGCTCGCCCGCCGCCCCGGCCGCCGCCAAGTGAGCACGCCGGACCGGCCCGTCACCGCGGCGGGCTCCGTCGAGCCGCCCTTCCGGCTGGTCGCGACCGACCTCGACGGCACCCTGCTGCGCAGCGACGCCACCGTCTCGCCCCGCTCGCGGGACGCGCTCGCGGCCGTCGCCGCCAAGGGCGCCGCGCACATCGTGGTGACGGGCCGGGCCGTCCCGTGGGTGCGCCATGTACTGGACTACCTCGACTACCAGGGGCTCGCCGTCTGCGCGCAGGGCGCGCAGGTCTACGACGCGGGGTCCGACCGGCTGCTGACCTCGATCACCCTGGACCGCCAGGTCGGCGCGCTGGCGCTCGCCAAGATCGAGGCGGAGACCGGCCCGCTGGCGGTGGCCGCCAGCCGCGACGGGCTCACCGGCGAGGTGCTGGTGGGCCCCGGTTACGTGCACAACCCCGAGCTGCCGGTCCTGCACATCTCCGGCCCGGAAGAACTGTGGGCGCAGCCGCTCAACAAGCTCTACATACAGCATCCGCAGCTGACGGACGACGAGCTGACGCAGGTGGCCACGGAGGTGGCGGGCACCATGGTGAGCGCCACCATGGCGGGCGCCGGCATCGTGGAACTGCTGCCGCTGGGCCTGACCAAGGCGACCGGTCTGTCCCTGGCCGCACGGCGGCTGGGCGTGACGGCGGCCGAGACGATCGCTTTCGGGGACATGCCCAACGACATCCCGATGTTCGCGTGGGCCGGGTACGGCGTGGCCATGGCCAACGCGCACCAGGAGCTGAAGGCCGTCGCCGACGAGGTCACCGCCGCCCACGACGAGGACGGGATCGTGCCGGTCCTGGAGCGGTTCTTCGGCCCCCTCTGACCTGATCGCCGGCGCTCAGCGGGTCCGGTGCGGCCGGTGCTGCGAGCGGACGCGTACGGGTGGGGCGCGGTCGGCCGCGCGGCGCCGGCAGCGGTGTCGCCGCGTGGCAGCACAGCCCGAGCAGGAAGGCCGTGAGGTGCCCCAGGTCGGTGTACGTGCCGCCGTTCAGCACGGGACGGGCGAAGAAGGCGAGCAGGGCGGCGAGATACCCCCAGCGCCAGGGCCGCGGCACCCGGTAGGCGAGCACGCCGACGACGCCGGCCAGGCCGTAGCTCACACCGATGTCCACGGTGTGAGCGAGGGAGTGCGGCAGGCGGTCGTCCCTTATGCCGAAGAAGACCGCCTTCTGGCTGACGAGCGTGGCGCCGATGTGCGCGGTGGCGGCGGTGAAGAGCCAGCGCCAGGTGCCGAGCCAGCGTTCGGCCGGGGCGTGCACCAGCGCGAAGAGCAGGCTGTAGAAGGCGAACGCCGAGGGCGTCTGGATCCAGAACGCACTGCCGATCAGTACGCGGACCGGGTGACGGTGCAGCTCGACGAGGTTGGTGCTGTAGTGGTGCAGCAGCGCGGAACGGGTGTGCGGGGCGGCGGCCGCCACGACCGCGCTGGTCACCGCCAGCGTGGCCAGCCACAGGTGGGTACCGGGAGAGGACCGCACCCACCGCACGGCCCAGCGGCGCGCGTCGCGCGGGGTGACGCGGCGGAGCCGGAGCGCCGCGGCGCGGGCCACTGACGCCCGCGCCGCCTGCAGGGTGTGCTGGAGCATCGCCCCCAGTCTTCCCCGCGGCACGCTCCCCCGCCCGTCGGCACCGGCCCACCGGGGCGGCCCGCCGCCTTGGCGCGTACGGCGACGGGCCGCGGTGCCGACGGGCGCCGCGTCACTCCTCGGCGGCGAGCTTGAGGCTGCGCAGCCGGCGGGCGGCGAACCAGGTGGTCACCACCGTCACGACGGCCAGCAGCACCACGCCCGCGGTGAGGCCGACGTCGGAGCTGACGATGTCGCCGTGCGCGACCTTCTGGGCGACCGCCAGCGCCCACTGCTGGACGCTGAGCTTGCGGGCGCCCGGCACCACGTTGGCCACCGCGCCCTCCCACACCAGCGCGTAGACCAGGCCGACCACCACCGCGTGCCGCGTCACGACGCCCAGCAGCAGGAAGATCGCGGAGTAGGCGACGCAGGCCACGGCGGAGCCGACGGTGTAGGCGACGGCGACGTTCTGGCCGTTGCTGTTGAGTATGTATCCGGCGAGGAGCACGGGGACGGCGGTGAAGGCGAGGCTCACCCCCACGGCCACGACCAGCTTGGTGAGGATGATCGTGCTGCGTCTGACCGGCTTGGCCAGCAGGTAGACGATCGCGCCCTCGTCGATCTCCGGGCCGATCGCGCCGGTGCCGGCGATGACGCCGACCAGCGGCACCAGCGCGCTGAGCGCGAAGCCCTGGAGCACGTCGTCGGCCGTGGAGTCGTCGGCGCCGCTCAGCGCGCGCACCGCGGCCGAGATGACGAGCAGCAGCAGCGGCAGGCAGAAGAGGAGCAGGGCGCGGCGGCGGCCGAGCAGCGCGCCGTACGTGAGCCGGGCGACGGTCGGATGGTAGAACCGGGGGCTCGGTGACGGCGGCGCGGTGCCGCGTCCGGGCGGGGCGGTGGTGACGGACATCTCGGTCGCTCCTTACGCCGTGACCAGGTAGGAGAAGACGCTCTCCAGGGACTCGTCGGACGGCGAGACCGTGAAGAGCCGGATGCCGTGGTCGCGGGCGATCCGGGGCAGGAATTCGGTGAATCCGGCGAAGTCGACCGCCTGGATGAGCAGGGCCTTCTCCCGTACGTCCAGTTCGATCGCGGCGGTGGACGCGTGCGCGATCAGCGCGGACGCCAGCCGCCGGTCGTCGCTGGACCGCACCAGGTAGCGGTGCGGGCGGTCGGTCATCAGCCGGCGGATCTTGCGGAAGTCACCGGAGGCGGCGTGGCGGCCGGCCACCACGACCTCGATGTGGTGGGCCAGCTGCTCGACCTCCTCCAGGATGTGGGAGGAGAAGAGCACCGTGCGCCCGTCGGCGCCCATGCGCCGCAGCAGCTCCATGAGATGCAGCCGCTGCCGCGGGTCCATCCCGTTGAACGGCTCGTCGAGCAGCAGCACCGACGGCTCGTGGACGAGCGCGGACGCCATCTTGGCGCGCTGCCGCATGCCCTTGCTGTACGTCTCGATCCGGCGGTGCTGCGCGTACTCCATCCCGACGGTGGCCAGCGCCCGCTGGGCGGCCGCGCCGGGATCCGGCAGGCCGTGCAGCTCGGCGTTGGCGACGACGAACTCGCGGGCGGTCAGGAAGTCGTACATCGACTCGCGCTCGGGGACGATGCCGATCTCCCGGTAGGCCTGCTCGTTGCGCCAGATGACGTGCCCGTCCAGCGTGACCGTGCCGCTGGAGGGGGCGAGGAAGCCGGCCATCATGTTGATGAGGGTGGACTTGCCGGCGCCGTTGGGGCCGAGCAGTCCCGTCACGCCCGGCCCGATGCTCATGGTGACGTCGTTGACCGCCACCACGTTGCCGAACCAGCGCGAGACGTTGTCGATGGTGACCGTGGTCACGACAGGCCCACCTTCCGGTAGCGCCGCATCAGCAGCCCGAACGAGCCGGTGATGATGCCTGCGAGGACCAGCAGATACGCGATTCCGGCCGCCGCGTTCGGCGGGCCCGCGGCTTCCGGGAAGGCCGAGCGGGCACCGAGGAACCACGTCTGGAAGCCGTCGATCAGGGTGACCGGCGAGAAGAGCCCGATCCAGCCGATGACATCGTCGTGCTCCTGCGCCCCGGCCACGCCCTGCACGCTGGAGACGGCCGCGTAGGTGATCACGAACACGGCGATGACCGCCGCGACACCGAAGCCGCGGCGCGGTGTGACCGCCGCGATGACCAGGCCGATCCCCGCGAAGAGCAGGGAGAGCAATATGACGGACACCAGGCCCTTCGCAAACCCGGCGGTCTGGTGTGCGAAGCCCAGCTTCGCCAGCAGCGCGCCGATGTAGAGGATGAGGAGCGGGGTCGCCGTCAGCAGCAGCAGCGCCGCGGTCAGCGCGGCGTACTTGGCCGCCACGTAGTCGACCCGCTCGATGGGGCGGGAGAAGTACAGCGGCGTGGTCTTGAAGCGCAGGTCCCGGCTGACCGACTGCGGTGCCTGGGCGGCGACGAAGAGCGTGATGACCGCCTGGAGGACCACGGCGTAGCGCGTGTAGGCGATGGGCAGGTCGTTCTGGTCGGCGAAGATCGCCACCGCGACCATGATCAGCGCGGGCAGGCACATCACGCCGAGCAGGATCATCGGCAGCACCTTGGACTTGCCGCTGCGGCCGAGTCCGTAGGCGCCGCGCAGGCTCTGGACGAAGAGTGAGGTGCGCGCGTAGCCGCGGCCGAGGCGCGGCCCGGTGTAGCTGCGGTAGCCGATGTCGTGGATGACGTCGGGTGGTGAACCGGCGGCGGGCGCGCCCGCGGCGGCCGTGCCGCCGGGTGCGGCGACGTCAGGCTGCTTCACGGCCGTCTCCTTCCGTGCTGTGGGCGTCGTCCCCTGCCGGGGCGGTGTCGTCGTCGACGAACAGCTCGGCTATCCGGTGCCTGCGCTGTTCCATGCGCACCAGGCCGACACCGAGGCCGGCCACCGCGTCGCGCACGATGTCGTACGTCGCGTCGTCCGCGATGTCGACCAGCAGCAGGTGGCCCTGTGCCTGGGTGGTCAGCCCCGCGCCGGTCAGCTGCGCGAGCAGCTCCTCCTCGCGGTCGGTGACCTCGACCGCGAGGGACGCGGTGGTCTGGGTGAAGTCGCTGGTGGAGGAGGCGCGCAGCAGCTTGCCGCCGTCGATGACGACGATGTGGTCGCTGGTGCGCTCCAGCTCGCCGAGCAGATGGGAGGTGACCAGTACCGAGATGCCGAAGTCGGAGTGGACGCGGCGGATCAGGCCGAGCATCTCGTCCCGCCCGGCCGGGTCCAGACCGTTGGTCGGCTCGTCGAGCAGCACCAGTTTCGGGTCGTGCACCAGCGCCTGGGCGAGCTTGACCCGCTGCTTCATGCCCGTCGAGTAGCCCCCCATCGGGCGGTACCGCTCCTCGTACAGGCCGACGTGCCGCAGCGTGTCCGCGGTGCGCTCGCGCGCGGCGGACGGTGGAAGGCCCGACATCCGGGCCATGTGCACGACGAACTCGGTCGCCGACACGTCGGGCGGCAGGCAGTCGTGCTCCGGCATGTAGCCGACCAGGCTGCGGATCTGCGGCCCGTCGGTCGCGACGTCGAGCCCGAGCACGGCGGCCCTGCCCTCGGTCGCCGGGGACAGCCCCAGCAGGATCTTGATCAGCGTCGACTTGCCGGCCCCGTTGGCCCCCACCAACCCGGTCACTCCGGGGGTGACGGCCACGGACAGCCGGTCGAGGGCGGTCACACCCGGATACCGCTTGCTCAGGCTTTCGGTGGAGATCACAGTCACGGGACGACCGTAGTGGTCCGGAGCACACCCTGGCGTCCCCCCGGGGTCGTGGATATGTGTACTCCTCGGGGCTGACCACCCGTAGGGGTCGGTACACCGCGGGGCTGCCGCCGAAGGGTGAGGGCGAGTTGTCCACAGGGAGTGACCGAGTATTGACCGTCCCATCGACCGATGTCACAGTGAGTGATGTCAGCTTCGGATGTGCGGACGAAGGGGCGGGTGAGCGGGATGACCGGGACGGGCGGGCAGCAGGGAACCGGCGAGGAGCAGGGGCAGGAGCAGCCCGGGCGGCGGACGGCCGAGCGGTTCGTGAGCGGTGCGGACGGCGTCCGGCTGTGCGTGGCCGAGTCCGGCGACGCGGCGCTGCCGACGGTGGTGCTCGTGCACGGCTACCCGGACAGCAAGGAGGTGTGGTCAAAGGTGGCGGAGCTGCTGGCCGACCGCTTCCACGTGGTCCGCTACGACGTGCGCGGACACGGGCGCTCGCAGGCGCCGTCCCCGCTCCGCGGCGGATTCACCCTGGAGAAGCTGACACGGGACTTCCTCGCCGTGGCCGACGCGGTGAGCCCGGAGCGGCCCGTGCACCTCGTGGGCCACGACTGGGGCTCGGTGCAGGGCTGGGAGTTCGTCACCGTGCCGGAGACCGCGGGCCGGATCGCGTCCTTCACCTCCGTGTCGGGCCCCTGCCTGGACCACTTCGGCCACTGGATCGGACGCCGGGTGCGCCGCCCCACCCCCCGCCGCGCCGCCCAGGTCCTCGGCCAGGGCCTGAAGTCCTGGTACATCTACGCGCTGCACACCCCCGTCCTGCCCGAGATGGCGTGGCGCGGCCCGCTCGGCAGGCAGTGGCCCCGGATGCTCGCGCGCGCGGAGAAGCTGCCGGCCGGCGAGTACCCCACCGCCTCCCTGCCGCGGGACGCCGCCAACGGCACCTGGCTCTACCGGGACAACGTGCGGCAGCGCCTCGGCCACCCCCGCACCGACGCCTACGCACAGGTGCCCGTACAGCTCGTCACCCCGACCGGCGACGCCTTCCTGTCCGAGCGGCTCTACGACGACCTGGACCACTGGGCACCCCTGCTGACGCGGCGTACGCTGCCGGCCAAGCACTGGGTGCCGCGCTCCCGCCCGCAGCAGCTGTCCCGCTGGATCGCGGAGTTCGCCGCCGCGGCGCAGGAGGGTGCGCCGGCGGTGGGCGGCGCCGCGGCCGGGCGGGCGGAAAGGGCGGGCAAGGGGCCGCGGCCGGCGCTGGGCAAGGACCTGCGGACGGCCGGCGAGCGGTTCGCCGGCCAGCTGGTGCTGGTCACGGGCGCCGGGAGCGGCATCGGCCGGGCGACCGCGGTGGCGTTCGCCGAGGCGGGGGCACGGGTCGTGGCCGTGGACCGGGATCCCGCGGGCGCCCTGCGGACGGCCGAACTGGCGCGGGCGGCGGGCTCGCCGGGCGCCTGGGCCGAGACCGTCGACGTGTCCGACGGCCCGGCGATGGAGGAGCTGGGCGCCCGCACCCTCGAACGGCACGGTGTTCCCGACGTGGTGGTCAACAACGCGGGCGTCGCCGTGGCCGGCCGGTTCCTGGACACCACCGCCGAGGACTGGAAGCAGCTGCTGGACGTCAATCTGTGGGGCGTCATCCACGGCTGCCGGGTCTTCGGACGCCAGATGGCCGAGCGCGGTGAGGGCGGCCACATCGTCAACACGGCCTCCGCGGCGGCTTTCCTGCCGCCGCCCCTGCTGCCCGCGTACAGCACCTCGAAGGCCGCCGTGCTGATGCTGTCCGAAGCGCTCAGGGCCGAAGTGGCGCCCCTCGGCATCGGCGTGAGTGCCGTCTGCCCCGGTCCGGTCAACACCCCGATCACCGGCAGCGCGCGGCACGTCGGTGTGGGGGGCGAGGAGGAGGAGCGGCGCCGGGCCAGGACGGCGCGGCTCTACCGGCTGCGCAACTACCCGCCGGAGAAGGTCGCCCGTGCCGTGGTCCGTGCGGTGCTGCGGGACACCGCGGTGGTGCCCGTGACACCCGAGGCCCACGGCGCCCGATTGCTGAGCCGGCTCTCGCCCCGGACGGCACGGGCCCTCGCCCGGGTCCGTCCTCCGCTGTAGCCGGTGGCGTACGGTGCAGGCGGCACGGGGCGCCGGTGGCGGACCCCGTGGCCGCCGGCCGGAGGAGCCGGCGGGAACGGCAGGCGGAGATGACGGACAGCAGGACGGGAACACATGAGGGCCGGGCGGTGAGCAGCGGCGCCGGCAACGGGAGGAGCGCGTACCGGATCGAGGACCTGTCCCGGATCACCGGGACCACGGTCCGCACCATTCGCGCCTACACCGACCGCGGGCTGCTGCCGAAGCCGGAGCGCCGGGGGCGGGCCAACCTCTACGACGACACGCACCTGGAGCGGCTGCGGCAGATCGCCGATCTGCTGGAGCGCGGCTACACGCTGGCCAGCATCAAGGAGCTGCTGGCCGCGTGGGACGCGGGCACCGGCCTCGCCGGTGTGCTCGGGCTGGTCGGCGAGGTGGACCGTCCCTGGTCGGACGAGCAGCCGGCGCGCATCGGGCTGGCGGAGCTGACCGAGGCCTTCGGCGGGCCCCCCGATCCGTCCGCGGTGCGCGATGCGGTGCGCCTCGGGGTGCTGGAGCCGGTGCCGGGCAGCGAGGGCGAGTTCACCGTGCCCAGCCCCCAGGAGCTGGCCGTGGCGGTGGAACTCCACGCGGCCGGTGTGCCGCTGGGCGCGATCACCGGCCATCTGCGGGAGCTGCGCGGGCAGGTGGAGCACATCTCGGAGCGCTTCCTGGAGTTCACGACCGAATACGTCTTCCAGCGCTTCCTCCAGCACCCGCCGACCGGTGCGGAGACGGCCGAGGCCGCCGAGCTGGTCCGGCGGCTGCGCCCGCTGGCACAGCAGACGGTGGACGCGGAGCTGGCCCGCGCGATGCGGCTGCGCGCCACCGCGCACGTACGGCGCCACCTCGGCGACGCGGTGCTGCCCGCCGCCCCGGCCCACGGGCCCGGGCCCGAGTCCCCCCACGAGCCCGGGACCGATTCCGGGCCGCGGCAGCCCGTACCGGGACCCGTACCCGCCTCCTCCCCGGAGCCGGATGACAGCCGGCAGGTGACGCTCCCCGCCGGCACCGTGAGCGCGGTCAGGGCCCTGGTCGGCGCGGAGCACGTCGCGGAGTTCGTGGCCGCGGCGGCCGAACGGGAGGTCGCCGCGCGCCGCATGGACGCCCTCGCGGCCCGTTCCCGGGCGGCAGGCCTTCACCCGCCCCGGTCGCAGTCCCCCGGCTGACCGCGGCGACGGCGCGCCGGCCTGTGCGGAACGGCCGCCCCTGCGCGGAGGAGCCGCGCGGGACGTTGCGCCCGCTCGTACCGGGGAAGACGGGCGGCATGGGAGAGGTCATGGTCGGCACGTGCTCGTGGACGGACAAGGCTCTGGTGGCCAGCGGCTGGTATCCGGCGGGCCAGCGCGACGCGGAGGGCCGGCTACGGCACTACGCCGCGCAGTTCCCGGTGGTGGAAGTGGACTCGACGTATTACGGGCTGCCCAGCGCCCGCAACAGCCGGCTGTGGGCTGAACGCACCCCCGACGGCTTCCGGTTCAACGTGAAGGCGTTCTCCCTGCTCACCGGGCACCCGACGCGGCAGAGCGCACTGCCGGTCGAGTTACGCCCCGCGCTCGCCGGACGACCGGGCCGGGCCGGCACCGATCCCGGGCTGCTCGACGAGGTGTGGGACCGGTTCAGCGGGGCCCTCGAACCGCTGCGCCGCACGGGCCGTCTGGGGACGCTGCTGTTCCAGTTCCCGCGTCAGCTCGTGCCGGGCAGGGCCGCGGTGGCGTTCCTGCGCCAGTGCCGTGAGCGTGCCGCGGGCTGGCCGGTGGCTGTGGAGTTCCGGCATCCCGGCTGGTGGGGTGAGGACCAGGTCACCGGGACGGCCGCGCTGTTGACCGAGCTGGAGATGACCGCCGTGGGCGTCGACATGGTCCAGACGCTCCCCACGTCCGTTCCGCCGGTCGTGCGGGTCACCACCCCGGATCTCGCCGTGGTGCGTTTCCACGGTCGCAGCAGCGCCTGGGCGACGGGTTCGAAGGAAGACCGGTTCCGGCACTCCTACACGCCGGAGGAACTGTCCGAGTGGACGCCGCGCATCCGCCGGCTCGCGGAGCAGGCGCGCGAGGTCCACCTCCTGTTCAACAACTGCTGCGGCGACGCAGCCGTCCGTTCCGCGGAGGCGATGCGCCGTCTGCTCGGTCTGCCGGCGGCGGTCCCGGGCTGAGGCCACGCCCGAGGAGAACGCCCGAGGAGAGCGGGTCCTCGCACGGGGCCGCCAGCACGAGCAGGGGCGGGAGGTGGGGCGGCAGGCGGAGGAGCCGGGCTCCACGCCGCCCGCACCTACGGCCACCTGACCTGGCGGACGTTCCGGGACAAGCCGTGGTGCGGAGCCGTCCCGACGCCGACGGCCGCGGCCGTGAGCACGTCACAGGTCCGCCTCGGCACCCTCCTGACCTCGGTCACGCCGCGTTCGTGCCTCACGGGCCGGCCTGCGGTTCGTCCCTCAGGGATGCGCCGATCATCTTCAGTGTGAGCTCCTCCAGGCGGCGGCGATCGGCGTCGGGCACGTCACGCAGAGGCCCCTGCCCGGACAGGACCGCCATCCCGTGCACCGCGGACCAGATGCCGTATTCGATGCCGGGCCGACGTCGCGGATCGAGCCCGCCGGCGACGACGAGTTCGTCCAGCGCGGCCCGGAGTTGACCCAGAGGTGTGCGATCCGGCCCGCCCGCGTCCTCCGGCGTGCGGTACGCGTGCGGTCGCGGCAGTGCGAAGGCGGTCGCGAACAGGCCCGGCTCGTCGTGGGCGAATGCGAAGTAGGCCGTGCCGATCGCCCGCAACCGCTCGCCCGCCGCGGCGGGATCACCGTATTCGCCGGGAACACGCCTCACGCTTTCCGCCATCACGTCGGCGAGTTCGCCTATCGCCGCCGTGCACACCGCGGCAAGGAGTTCGTCCCGGTCGGCGAAGTGGCGGTAGGCGGCGTTGGGCACCACGCCCACGATCCGCGTTGCCTCGCGCAGCACCACGGCTTCCGGCCCGCCGTGCCGGGCGAGTTCGAGCCCGGCGGCGACCAGTCCGTCCCGCACCGCGCCGCGCGGCCGCCGACGCGGCTCGTTCGCCCCGGAGGCTTCCGCTGCTGCTGGGCCGGATGTCACGGCGCCACACTAACATTGGTGGACAGTGTCCACTTGCTCGGCTTAATGTGGACGGCGTCCACCATCGCGGCTGAGGGACTTCGCCGTCCTGCCGCTCGACCGTCAGCGGGACGGAATGCCATGACCAGGTTGACCCCTCTGCTCGAGCGCAACGAGCAGTTCGTCCGCGACTACCGCCCCGCTCCGCTCAGCGCGCCCACCGCGCGGCTGGTTGTCGTCACCTGCCTCGACCACCGGATCGATCCCGCGGCCGTTCTCGGACTCCGGCCGGGCGACGCCCCGGTCATACGTAACGCGGGCGGCCGGATCACCCCGTCGGTGATCGACGACCTCGCCTACCTGACCTTCCTGGCCGAGGCGGTGTTCGGCCTGACGGGTCCGCTCTTCGAGGTCGCGATCCTGCACCACACCCAGTGCGGTACCGGGTTCCTCGCAGACCCCGCATTCCTGCGGCAGGCCGCGGAGGCGACCGGTGTGGAAGAGCCGGTACTGAGGGCGTCCGAGGTGTCCGAGCCGGACAGGACGGTCCGAGAGGACGTCGCACACCTGCTCGCCGCACCGCTGCTGTCACCGAAGGTGAGTGTGTCCGGGCATGTGTACGCCATCGAGACGGGGCGCGTGACGACTGTGGTCGATGCGCGCCGACGCTGACGGCCGCGGCGGCCGTGACGGCCGTGACGGAGCGGATCCGGCTCGGGAGCCGGCGAGACCTTCGTGCCGGGGACCGGCCAGGCTCGCCGCATGCGTCCGAGCACTGTGATCCCGCCGATCCACCGCCGGCACGAGCAGGGGCGGGAGGTGGGGCGGCAGGCGGAGGAGCCGGGCTCCACGCCGCCTGCACCTACGGCCACCTGGCCTGGCGGACGTTCCGGGACAAGCCGTGGTGCGGAGCCGTCCCGACGCCGACGGCCGCGGCCGTGAGCACGTCACAGGTCCGCCTCGGCACCCTCCTGACCTCGGTCAAGCCGCGTTCACCCATCACGGCCTGACCTGCGCTTCTGCTGCTCAAATGCCGATGAGCCCGATCCGCTTGCCGCACAGGCGGGCCATGTCGTCGATGTCCGACGTCAGGAGGACCACGGGGCCAGGCTGCCGTAGGGCCGCCTCCGCGACGGTCGCGTCGATCGCGTACTTGTGCCCATGAAGGCCGGTCGCCTTGAGCAGCCGCGCCGCTTCCTTCGCCGTCTGCTCGGTGACCGCTTCTACCTTGATCCGGGACAGCGCCCACTGGAGCCGTGGCATGTTCACGCGGGAGTGGCTGACCTCCACGATGGTGTTCGCGCTGATGATCAGATCCGCGCCCATCTCGTGGAACACCTTCAGCAGGCCGAGGACCTTCCGGTCCTGGGCGACCCAGGCTGACAGGCCCTCGCTGTCCAGGACCACGGATTCGATGTGCTGACTCACGCGGCGCTCGCGCCGCCCGTGGTCCCCGTCGCCCCCGTGATACGCGCACGGGCCTCGGCCAGTTCCTCTTCGCTGAAGGAGCCGTGCTCGTCCTCGTAGCTCCGCAGATCGGCCCCGAGTAGCTGGTGCCGAATCTGACGGGCGACTGCCTCGGCCACATAGCCGGAGACGTTGTCCGTGAGCTTCTTCAGCTCCGCCACCTGCTCGGTCGGCAGCGTGACCGTGATCCGGGTCGTGTCAGCCATACGGTCAGCATACCGCAGTATGCACACTAAGGCCTTCCTTCTCGGTCACCGGGTGCAGGCTGTGGGGCCTCCCGGGATGAACTCCCCGTATGCGCTCAGCGCGGTCGCGCCCGGAGCAGCTCACCGAGCCGGTCACCGATCACGGAGACTCCCGGGCGCGGCTCACTTGCGTAGTACCAGGGTTTGCGTCGGCGCAGCAGAGCGTCGCCGTGCTCGCTCCAGGTGAATCCGGGCTGCCGCAGGAGTCTGCGAAACACCGTGTCGACGTTCTGCGGGTGTGCGGCGGCCAGACGGCGGATGGGCAGCGGCGTGATCGTCTCCTCGCGCAGGTACGTGCGGAGCAGATCCTGATGGCGCTTGCGGCCCGCGAGGTCGGGGTTGGCGAACAGGTCCAGCAACGATCCGTAGTCCGCGTAGAAGTTGAGCCCGTCGACCTGGTCGTAGATGACGCCGACGGTATCCGAGTCCCTCAGTTCACGCGGCAGCGTGAAGAGGGGAAGACCCGGGGCAGCGTGCTGTTCCCCGCGGGTGGTGCCGGGCCGTTGCCCGGCGGCAACCTCCCGCCTGTGGCGGTAGTAGGCATTGATGCGGTCCTCGGTTTTTTCGGGCGCGAGGATCAGTTCGTCGCCGCCGAAGAACTCGGCGAACGCGACCCGGTCCTCCCGCATCGAGCGCCATCCCTGCTCGACCTTCTCCGGGTTGCGGAAGACCAGGTCGGGCCGGCTGGTGGCCAGCTCGAGGGCCGCACCGGCGACCTCCGGCGCGGCGGCCCGGGGGTAGGAGGACATCACACCGGAGACGAGCCATGCGCCGGATACCGTCGCCAGGGGGACGAGCCGGGCGCCGAGAAAGCCTCCCCTGGTGACGCTCCGGAAGGCCGATCGACCGGCGTTGGTGTACGTCCGGTACTCCAGGTCGTCCAGCAGGTTGAGCAGGCGCAGGTACTCGCCGTCCTTGCCCCGTACCTCGAAGAGCCCCTCCACCGGATCGCGCCACGCCAGGACCATCTGGCGGTCGGCCTCGGTCAGAGCCGCTCGCCGGGTGACGAAACGGTCGGCGACCGTCTTGCCGTCCGGCAGGCGGTACTGCAGCAGGAAGTGGTCGATGACGTTGACCGCGGTCGCCTCGTCCAGCGCGCCTTCAAGGCCGTCTGCCTCCGCCAAGAGCGGGTCGAGGAATCGTTCGAAGGAGCGACCCTCCCCGAACGCGACGAGGTCTTCCTTCAACTCGGCGCTACGGCGCAGGGCATGTGCGAGATCCGGCGCGGTGTCCATGTCGTGCTCCTACGCGTTTCGGCCCTCGTCCGGGTCCACTTCTTCAGCATCCGGCCCAACGTCGGTACGCCTCGACCCAGTGCGCCCCGTCCGGAGGCGGTTCCGGCAGGGGCAGTTCGGCCAGGCCGATGTCCTGCCGGAACTCCTCCCGGACGCAACGAGCAACCATGCGGGAGTCGTTCGTGAGGTCGATCTCGACCACTGTCACCTCGACTCCCAGGACGGCCGTGGTGAAAGGAACCGTCAGGTGCTCATCAAGGGCCGCCAGGAATCCGTTGACCGCCTCGATCTCGTCGTACGTGTCGACTGTCGCTTCCTCGATCAGCGCGTCCAGTTCGGCGCCGCTCCTTGCGTTCACCTCAACCACGGTAGCGAGCGGCGCGCGTTCGGTGGGTCGCGTTCCTCGAAGCGCCAACAACTTGCAGGCAGGCTGAAGCGCGGTGGCGTCCGGCACAGGACCGCCGCACGGCGCAGCCATGCTTCGTGTCTGCTGCGCGGTCCCTTGCTCGTAGGGTCGTGTGCATGCGACTGAGTACTGTGATTCTGCCGATCTACCGTTGGGCCGAGGGCCGGGAGGTGTGGCGGCAGGCGGAGGAGCTGGGCTTCCACGCCGCCTACACCTACGACCACCTGACCTGGCGGACGTTCCGGGACAAGCCGTGGTTCGGAGCGGTCCCGACGCTGACGGCGGCGGCCGTGAGCACGTCACGGATCCGCCTCGGCACCCTCGTGACCTCGCCGAACTTCCGGCATCCGGTCACCCTCGCCAAGGAGCTGATGTCGCTCGACGACATCTCCGGCGGGCGGGTCGTGCTCGGCATCGGTTCGGGCGGTACCGGCTTCGACGCCACCGCGCTGGGCCAGGAGGCGTGGTCGCCGCGGGAGCGGGCGGCGCGGTTCGGGGAGTTCGTCGACATGCTCGACGCCCTGCTGACGCAGCCCGCGCTCACCCGGCGCGGCACGTACTACACGGCCGAGGAGGCGCGCACCGTCCCCGGCTGCGTGCAGCGGCCCCGGCTGCCCTTCGCCGTCGCCGCGACCGGCCCGCGCGGCCTCGCCCTGACCGCGCGGTACGGCCAGGCCTGGGTGACGACGGGCGATCCGGCGCTCTACGACGAGGGCACGCCCGAGCAGTCGCGGGCGGCGATCCGCGGCCAGATCGAACGGCTCGGCGAGGCGTGCGCGGCCGCCGGGCGCGATCCGGGAGAGCTGGAGCGCATCATGCTCACCGGCTTCACACCGGACCGCAACACGATGCTGGACTCCGTCGACGCCTTCGTGGACTTCGCCGGCCGGCACGCCGAGCTGGGTGTCACCGAGATCGTGCTGCACCACCCGATCCCGGACTCCGACTTCGCCGCCGACCACGAGGTCTTCACCCGGATCGCCACCGAGGGCCTGGCTCAGCTCTCCTCCCACTGAGTCGGCATCCGGCCAATACTTTCTCCTAGGTACCTACTATCCGAGCGATGTTAGCTTCGTCGGGTCAGCGGGTGAACGAGCCCGCAACACACCTGGGGAGCAATCATGATCGTGGTGACCGGAGCCTCCGGAAACGTCGGCCGCCGAGTGGTCGAGGCGCTGGCCGCGACCGGCGAGCAGGTGACGGCGCTGTCCCGCGGGCCGCAGGCCGGCGACCGGCCCGCGGGCGTCCGCGGCGTACGCGGCGACCTCGCCGAGCCCGCCGGCCTGCGGGAAGTGTTCACCGGGGCGGACGCGCTCTTCCTGCTCGTCGCCGGGGACGCACCGCACGAGGTGCTGGACGCGGCGAAGACCGCGGGTGTCCGCCGTGTCGTCCTCCTCTCGTCGCAGGGCGCGGGCACCCGCCCCGAGGCGTACGCCCACCCGGCCGCCTTCGAGGCGGCGGTCCACGGCTCGGGTCTGGACTGGACGGTGCTGCGCCCGGGCGGTTTCGCCACCAACTCCCTGGGCTGGGCCGAGTCCGTCCGCACCGGGCGCACGGTCGTCGCGCCCTTCGGCGACGTCGCCCTGCCCGTCGTCGACCCCGCGGACATCGCGGCGGTCGCGGCAGCGGTGCTGGCCGGCGGCGGCGAGGGCCACACCGGGCGGACGTACGAGCTGACCGGGCCCGCCGCCGTCACCCCGCGCGAGCAGGCCCGGGCGATCGGCGCCGCCCTCGGCGAGGAGGTGCGCTTCGTGGAGCAGAGCCGGGAGGAGGCCCGGGCGCGGATGCTGAGCTTCATGCCCGAGCCGGTCGTGGACGCCACGCTCGGCATCCTCGGCAGCCCGCTGCCCGCGGAGCAGGCAGTGTCCGGCGACGTCGAACGGCTGCTCGGCCGCCCGGCGGGCTCCTTCGCCGACTGGGCCGCGGCCCACGCCGCCGCCTTCCGCTGACCGCCACCCGCGGGGCCGGTTCGGGTAGCGGGAGCGGCGGGCGGCGGGGAGGGTGGGAGCCGGGGGGTGGTTCGCCCGCGGGGGCGGCCCGGTCGTCCGGGCCGGGCCGGGGGAGACGTCCCACCGGGCGCCCGCCCGGTGCCCGCTCCACGCAAGGAGACGCCAGATGCCCGAAGTCACCGGCCCCTACGACCCCGGCACGCCGTGCTGGATCGACCTGATGGTGCCCGACCAGCAGGCCGGGCTCGACTTCTACCGCGACCTCTTCGGCTGGCAGGCCGAGGTCGGGCCGGACGAGTTCGGCGGCTACTCGGTCTGCCTGCAGAAGGGCAAGCCGGTCGCCGGTCTGATGAAGACCATGGCCCAGGAGGGCCAGCCGGCCCCGCCGACCGCCTGGACGACCTACTTCTCCGTCCTCGACGCGGACGACACCGCGGCGAAGGTCGGCGAGAACGGCGGCACCGTGATCATGCCCGCCATGGACGTCATGACGCTGGGGCGGATGTTCGTCGCGGCGGATCCGCAGGGCGCGGTCTTCGGTGTGTGGGAGCCGCGCGACTTCAAGGGCGCCGGGATCGTCAACGAGCACGGCGCGCTGGTGTGGAACCAGCTGCAGACCCCCGACCCCAAGGCCGCCGGCGCGTTCTACTCGGCCGTGCTCGGCGTGACGGCGGGTCCCATGCCCGAGATGCCGGAGTTCACCGGGATCCAGGTCAACGGACGCACCGTCGGCGGCGTCCAGGGCATGGAGAACCTCCCCCCGAACACCCCGCCGCACTGGCTGGTCAGCTTCGCCGTCGACAACACCGACAGCATCGTGGACGCGGTCGTGCACGCGGGCGGCAACGTGCTCGCGCCGCCGTTCGACATGGACAAGGTGGGCCGGATGGCCGTCGTCCAGGACCCGCAGGGCGCGGTCTTCTCGGTCGTGGCCCCGCTGCGGTCGTAGCGCCGCGGCCGTCGCCGGGGCGGCCCGGTCAGTTGCGGCGGGCCGCGACGATCCGCTCGATCACCCGCGCGACCCCGTCGTCCTCGTTCGCCGCCGTCCTGCGGGTGGTGGCTGCCAGGACGGCGGGGTGGGCGTTGGCGACGGCGTAGGAGGTGCCGGCCCAGCCGAGCATCGCCAGGTCGTTGGGCATGTCGCCGAAGGCGACGACCTCCGCCGCGGTGACCCCGCGCTCGGCGCAGCAGTGCGCGAGCGTGGTCGCCTTGCTGACGCCCGCACCGCTGACCTCCAGCAGCGCGTAGTCGCTGGAACGGGTGACCTCGGCCCGGCCGCCGATGACCTCCACCGCCGCGGCGAGGAAGGCGTCGGGTTCCATCGACGGGTGCTTGACCAGCAGCTTCAGCAGCGGTTGCGCCCGGTCCTCGGCGAGCAGCACCTCGATCGACGCCGCCGGAGCACCATCGGGCTCAACGGGGGCGTACGCGGGTTCGCGCCGGAAACGGAAGGCGCGCTCGACCGCGAAGGCGGTGCCGGGCAGCGCGGCGCGCAGATCGCGCGCGACGGCCAGGGCGTCGTCCTCGGGCAGCGGGAATGCCTCGATCAGCCGGTTGGCGTGCAGGTCGAAGACCGCCGCGCCGTTGGCCAGGATCGCCATCCCGTGGCCTGCGAGGTGTTCGGCGACGACACCCATCCACCGGGCGGGCCGCCCGGTGACGAAGAAGACCTCTACGCCGGCCGCTTCTGCGGCGGCGAGTGCGGCGACCGTACGCGGCGACACGGTCCGGTCGTTGCGCAGCAACGTTCCGTCCAGGTCGGTGGCGATCAGCCGCGGCGAGGCCATGGCGACGTCGTCGTGTGCGTGGGGCTGCTGGTGCGCGCCCGTGGAGCGGGAATGCCCTCCGGGGGCACCGATGGCTTGGGTCACGTACCCCATCCTCCCGCATCCGCCGCGCACATCTCGCACAAAAGTGCGGATACGTGCTCAGCAGAGCCGGTGGTCCGGGGTGCTACGGGTCCTTCGGCGGTGCTTCCTGCCGGCGTTGCTTCCTGCCGGCGTTGCCGGTTCCGCCGGGGCCTACGGAGACCTCCGGGTCAACCGGTGGTCGTCCGGGCCCCGTCGTCGTCGCCGCGGAAAGGCGCCGTGGTGGCGCGGTGGCGTACGCCGGCCGGGGCCGCGGAGTGGAGCAGGGGCATGGGGCGCGCTGCGGGGAAGGACCGGCAGCGGCGGTGCGGTGCGCGCCGGGCGGCGACCGCGGTCAGCCGCACAGCGCGCGGTCGCGGCGGCGGGCGGCGGGGATCCGGGCCTCCGCCCGGCCGGTGGCGGCCGCGGCGGCGGGCGGGCCGAGCGGGAGGTCGAACGGCTCGGCCACGCTGCGCGCGCTGGGGGAGGCGCCGTGCGCCTCGGCCCCGATGCGCTGCTTCATCGTCGGCGGCAGCGAGCGCTCCCGTGCGTACGGGCGCGGGGCGGGCACGAAGGTCCGGCGGTTCGACGCGGCAGAGGGACGGTCCCCGGCGGCACTCCTGCGGCGGGCGGGCGCGCCGGCCCGCGGCTCCGGCGACGCCGTGGCCTGCGCCGGTACGGCAGCGGCCGTCCGCCCGCGCCCGGCCGCGGCCTGGGGCGGCACGGCGGGCCGCCCGGCGCGTACGGGCGGCTGCGGCGGGGGCCCGGCGACCGGACGGCCGGACGGCGCGACCGCGGGGACGGGCGGAACGGCGGGGGCGGCCGGCGCGACCGGGACGGCGGCGCGGAGACGGGCCGGGGCGGTGAAGCCGAGGGCACCGATGCAGGTGATCAGGAGGTTCAGGAAAGCGGCCCAGAGGGCGCTGATCCGGGAAGTGGTGGCAGCCATGACCTCTCTCGTTTCTTATCCATCGAGCTGACTAATCCGATGATGGGGAAACGAGCACGGATTCGCCGGATCCGCACCCCGAGTTCGCCGATATTCAGACCAACGCCACCCGCCTGGCGCAATATGCGCCTGCCACGGCGGGTGGCGAGGATATTCGGGGCCGTTCCGGAGCTCTTACGGAGGTGTTTTACGAAAGGCCGGCCGAGGACGTCCGGAGCCGGGTTCAGCGGCCCAGGCCGGCCAGCCCGGTCTGCAGGTCGTCCATGGTCATCACGGGCCGCACGTCGACCTTCGCCCCGGCGTGGAAGAACGGTTCGAGCGCCGGCGGCATCTGGGAGCTGTCCTTCATGTCGAAGACCATGTAGCAGCACCGGTCTCCTTCGGCCGCCGTGAAATAGGCGGACTCCGGGCGCAGCGTCTCGGTCATCTCCTGCACCATCTTGGACATCGTGCCGTCGTCCACGGCGTGGTTCGCGGCCTCGGTGTCCATTCTGGCGGTGAGCAGCATCCGCATGGGAATTCACCCTTCCGGCAGCGCACGGCCGACGGTCTGCGCCCTGTGCGCGCACGGGAAACGGCGGCCGCACCCTCCCTTCCCCAGCGTCCTGCGGCCCGGTTGCCACGGCAACCGGGCCGCGGTGCGGCCGCCGCCCGCCGGCTGTCAGGCCGCGACGGGCAGCGGTGCCGCGGCCCCGGCCGCGGCCGCCGCGTCGGCGATCCGCTCGCGCTCCAGGGTGCGGCGGAAGGGGCCGTCCGCCGCCGCCAGCTCGCGGTAGGAGCCGCGCTGCACGACCCGGCCCGCGTCCAGCACCAGGATCTCGTCGACGGCTCCGCCCGCGAGCCCGGCGAGCCGGTGCGTGACGATCAGCGTCGTACGGTCGTGCGCCCGGGTCGCGTCCAGCAGATCGGCGGTCAGGGCGTCGGCGGTGGCGGTGTCCAGGTGTTCGGCGGGCTCGTCGAGCACCAGCACGGGGAAGCCCGCGAGCAGGGCGCGGGCCAGGGCCAGCCGCTGGCGCATGCCGCCGGACAGCCGGGCGCCGTGCTCACCGACGGGCGTGTCCAGGCCGAGGTCCAGGCGGGCCGCGGCCAGCGCGGACCGCAACGCGTCGTCCCCGGCGCCCGGCCTGGCCAGCCGCAGGTTCTCCCGGACCGTACTGTCGAACACGTGTGCGTCCTGTGCGCACAGCCCGACCAGGCGGCGTACGTCGTCGCCGTCGCAGTCGGCCGCGGGCACGCCGCCGAGGGTGTACGTACCGGACTCGGCGTCGAGGAAGCGCAGCAGCACATGCGCCAGCGTCGTCTTGCCCGCGCCCGAGGGGCCGACCACGGCCACCCGGCGGCCCGCGGTGAGGGTGAGGTCGACGCCGTCCAGCGCCGCGGCCCCGCGCCCGGGGTGGCGCGCGGTCAGGCCCTCGACCACCAGCGGGAAGGGCGACGCGGGGAGGGCGGCGGGACGGTCCGGCTCGCGGACCGGAAGCGGGGCGGCGAGGACGTCGTTCACCCGCTCGGCCGCACGGCGGCTGCGCTGCCGCTGCTGCGCCGCGAGCGGCATGCCGTTGACGGCCTCGAAGGCGGCGAGCGGCGCGAGCAGCAGCGCCGCGAGCGCCACCCCCGGGAGCTGGTGCGCCGCCACCGCGCGCACCCCGAGCCAGCCGCAGGCCGTCACGGTCAGTCCGCAGGCCAGTGTGGTCAGCCCCGCGCCCAGCGCGGTCACCGCGGCGGACCGGGAGACGACCGAGGTGAGGGTGCGGTCCGCGTCGGCGGCCTGCGCCCGGCGGCGGTCCAGTGCGCCGGCCACCGTCAGTTCCGCGGTGCCGGTGAAGAGGGCCAGGACCCGGGCCGACAGCTCCCCGCGGGCCGGGGCGAGCTTCGCCTCGGTGCGGCGGGCGGCGGCCCCTGCGAGCGCGGGCACCGCGACCCCGGCGAAGAGCAGCCCGGCGCCGACGGCGACTCCGGCGGCGGGCAGCAGCCAGCCGGCGAAGGCCGCGGAGGTCAGCACCACGAGCCCGGCGGTGATCGCGGGCTGGAGCCAGCGCAGGTAGTGGTCCTGGACGGCGTCCACGTCCGCGACCAGCCGCGACAGCAGATCGCCCCGCCGCCGCTCGCGCAGCCCCGCGGGCGCCAGCCGCTCCAGCCGCCGGTAGACGGCGACCCGCACGCCCGCCAGCGCCCGGAAGACGGCGTCGTGCGCGACCAGCCGCTCCCCGTAGCGGAAGGCGGCCCGCCCGATACCGAAGGCGCGGGTCGCGGTCACGGCCACCATCAGGTAGAGCACCGGCGGCTGCTGCGAGGCCCGGCTGATCAGCCACCCCGAGGTGGCCATCAGGCCCACCGAGGAGAGCAGCGCGAGCGCGCCCAACCCGCACGCGGCCGCGAACCGCCCGCGGAATCCGCGCGCCCGCGCCATCGGCAGCAGTCCGCGCCCCCGCGGCAGCAGCCCCGTCCCCTCGTCCCCGGGCTGCTCCTCGGCGCGGGTCCGGGTGCCGCCGCCGGGCGTCACCACGCCTCCCCCGGCGGCGTCGCGTACCGGCCGCCCCTCCGCGGTGCTTCCGCCGTCGGCCGCGGCCACCGCGGCCACGCCCTCCCGCGGCTCCTCGGCGAGCTCGCCGGCCGCCGTGCCCTCCGCGGGCTCCAGCGCCAGGACGCGGCCGGCCAGCGGCAGCAGCGCCGGACGGTGCGCCACGAGCACCGTCGTGCGTCCCCGCGTCAGCTCGCGCAGTGTCGCGATGAGTGCGGCCTCGGTGTCGCCGTCCAGATTCGCGGTGGGCTCGTCCAGCAGCAGCAGCGGACGGTCGGCGAGGAAGGCGCGGGCCAGGGCGAGGCGCTGGCGCTGCCCCGCGGACAGCCCTGCGCCGTCCTCTCCGATGACGTCGTCGGGACCGGCGAAGCCCAGCACGCCGGCCGCGGCGAGCGCGGCGTCCAGATCGGCGTCCCGCGCGTCGGGCCGCACGAGCCGCACGTTCTCCGCGACCGTGCCCGCGAAGAGGTGCGGCCGCTGCGGCACCCAGGCGATCTGCCGGTGCCAGGACGCGGGGTCGATCGCGCGCAGGTCGACGGCCGTGCCGTCCGCGGCCTCGACGGTGACGCGGCCCTGCGCCGCGGGGGCGAAGCCGAGCAGCGCGCTGAGCAGTGTGCTCTTGCCGACCCCGCTGGGCCCGGTGACGGCCAGCGTCTCGCCGGGCGCCAGGGTGAAGGACGTCGGGGCGAGCGATCCCTCCCTGCGTACGGCCAGGCCTTCGGCCCGTACGGTCGCGGTGCGCAGGTCGGGCGCCGGGGCGGTGCCGGGGCGGGTGGCGGGCTCGGTCTCCAGCACCTCGAAGACCTGCTCGGCGGCGGCCAGCCCCTCCGCGGCCGCGTGGTACTGCGCCCCGACCTGCCGCAGCGGCAGATACGCCTCGGGCGCGAGGATCAGCACCAGCAGCCCGGTGCGCAGCGACAGCTCGCCGTGCACCAGCCGCATGCCGATGTCCACGGCGACGAGCGCGACCGAGATCGTCGCGAGCAGCTCCAGCACGAAGGACGACAGGAACGCGATCCGCAGCGTCCGCAGTGTGGCCTTGCGGTAGTCGCCGGTGATGGCGCGGATGTTCTCGGCCTGCGCCTTGGCGCGTCCGAAGACCTTGAGTGTCGGCAGTCCGGCGACCACGTCGAGGAAGTGCCCGGAGAGCCTGCCGAGCAGCCGCCACTGGCGGTCCATCCGGTCCCGGGTGGCCCAGCCGACGAGCACCATGAACAGCGGGATCAGCGGCAGCGTCAGCACGATGGTGAGCGCCGAGATCCAGTCCGCGAGCAGGATCCTGGCCAGCACCACCGCGGGCACCACCGCGGCGAGCCCGAGCTGCGGCAGGTAGCGGGCGAAGTAGTCGTCCAGCGCGTCGATACCGCGGGTCGCCAGCGTGGTCAGCTCACCGCTGCGCCGCCCGGTCAGCCACGCCGGTCCCAGCGCGGTGGCCTTCTCCAGCAGGCGTCCCCGCAGCTGCGAGGTGACCGCGGCCCCCGAGCGGTGGGCGCACAGCTCCGTCAGCCACGCCACCAGGGCCCGCCCCACCGACACGGCCGCCAGCCACAGCAGGTCGCCGCCCAGCCGGCCGGTCCCCTCGCCGTGCTGGAAACCGCCGACCACCAGGTCCGCGAGCAGCGTCGCCTGCGCGACGACGAGCCCGGCGCCCACGAGTCCCAGCGCCACCGTGCCCGCCAGGAAGACCCGGGTGGTGCGGGCGTACCGCAGAAGTCGCGGATCGACCGGTGTCACGTGGAACACCCCCTGACGTCGCGAATGTGTTTCACGTGGAACATCACCGCGCTCCCTCCGCCGGAACGCTCGCCGGCTTCACCCCGGCTATGTGCTGCGTCCCTATGCGCTTGCGGAACACCCAGTACGTCCAGCCCTGGTAGAGCAGCACGAGCGGGGTCGCCACGGCCGCGCACCAGGTCATGATCCGCAGTGTGTACGGGGTCGCCGAGGCGTTGCTCACCGTCAGATTCCAGGCACTGTCCAGCGACGACGGCATCACGTCCGGGAAGAGGCCCAGGAAGAGCAGTGCGACGGTCGCCGCGATCGTCACGCCCGAGAAGGCGAAGGACCAGCCCTCGCGCCCCGCGGCGTTCGCGCCCAGCGCGAGCAGCAGCGCCACGGCGGCCACGACGAGTGCGACCAGGCTGCGCCCGTTGCCGCTCGCGGCCTGCGTCCAGATCAGGAAGGCCAGCGCCGGCGGCACCGCGAGGGCTCCCACCCGGGTGGCGAAGGCCCGCGCCCGCTCCCGTATCGGGCCGACGGTCTTGAGCGACACGAACACCGCGCCGTGGAAGGTGAAGAGCACCAGCGTCACCAGTCCGCCCAGCAGGGCGTATCCGCCCAGCAGGTCCCAGAAGCCGCCCACGTACTCCTTGTGCGCGTCGATCTTCACGCCGTGGACGATGTTGGCGAACGCGACGCCCCACAGCACGGCGGGCACCAGCGAGGTCCAGAAGATGGCGTGCTCCCAGTTGCGCTGCCAGCGCTCGCCGTCCCGCTTGGCGCGGTACTCGAAGGCGACCCCGCGCACGATCAGGCACACCAGGATGATCAGCAGCGGCAGGTAGAAGCCTGAGAAGAGCGTCGCGTACCAGTCGGGGAAGGCCGCGAAGGTCGCACCGCCCGCCGTGAGCAGCCACACCTCGTTGCCGTCCCAGACCGGGCCGATCGTGTTGATGAGCACGCGCCGCTCGGCGCGGTCCCTCGCCAGCAGCTTGGTGAGCACCCCGACGCCGAAGTCGAAGCCCTCCAGGAAGAAGTAGCCGGTCCACAGAACGGCGATCGTCGCGAACCAGACATCGTGCAGTTGCATGGTCTTTCCTCCTGCCGCTCAGTACGAGAAGGCCATCGGACGGTCGGCGTCCTCGGCGTCGCCGCCGGGACCGTCGCCGCCGATACGGGTGGGGGACCGGAGGTCGTCGTCGGTCAGCTCCGGGGGGCCCGCCTTGACGTACTTCACGAGCAGCCCGACCTCGACGACGGCGAGGATTCCGTACAGGGCGGTGAAGACGATCAGCGAGGTCAGCACCTGGCCGGTGCTCACGCCGGGGGAGACGGCGTCGCGGGTGCGCAGCACGCCGTAGACGACCCACGGCTGGCGGCCGGTCTCGGTGAAGATCCAGCCCCACGAGTTGGCGAGCAGCGGGAAGCCCATGGTCAGCAGGGCCAGCCGCCAGTACCAGCGGGACAGCCCCGGGCCGAGGCGGGTCGAGCGGGTGAGCATCAGGTGCGGCACCTCGTCCGGCCCGGTGCGGTGCTCGGGTGCCACCCACATCCGGCGCCGGGTGAGCCAGAGCCCGGCGGCGCCGACGCCGATCGAGACGACGCCGAAGCCGATCATCCAGCGGAAGCCCCAGTAGGCGACGGGGATGTTCGGCCGGTAGTCGCCCGGGCCGTACTTGTGCTGCTCGGACTTCTCCACGTCGTTGATGCCTCCGACGTAGGAGCCGAAGTCGTCGGTGGCCAGGAAGGAGAGCAGGTTGGGGACGTCGATCGCGACCTCGTTGTGGCCCTTGTTCACGTCACCGACGGCGAAGATCGAGAAGGGTGCGCCGTGCTCGCCGTCCCACAGCGCCTCCGCGGCGGCCATCTTCATGGGCTGCTGCTTGAACATCACCTTGCCGAGCTGGTCGCCGCTGATCGCGGTGAGCGCCCCGGCCACCACGGCCACGACGAGCGCGAGCCGCAGCGAGGAGCGCATCACGGCGATGTGCCGCTTGCGCGCCAGGTGGTAGGCGGCGATGCCGATCATGAAGGCGGCGCCGGTGAGGAAGGCCGCGGAGATGGTGTGGAAGAACTGGGCGAGCGCGGTGTTCTGCGTCAGCACGGCCCAGAAGTCGGTCAGCTCGGCCCGCTTGGTCACCGGGTTGTAGCGGTAGCCGACCGGGTGCTGCATCCAGGAGTTGGCGGCCAGGATGAAGTACGCCGACAGGATCGTGCCGAGCGACACCATCCATATGCAGGCCAGATGGATCTTCTTCGGCAGCTTGTCCCAGCCGAAGATCCACAGGCCGATGAAGGTCGACTCGAAGAAGAACGCGATGAGCGCCTCGAAGGCCAGCGGGGCGCCGAAGATGTCGCCGACGAAGCGCGAGTAGTCCGACCAGTTCATACCGAACTGGAACTCCTGGACGATGCCCGTCACCACGCCCATGGCGATGTTGATCAGGAAGAGCTTGCCCCAGAACTTGGTGGCCCGGAGGTACTTCTCCTTGGACGTCCGCACCCAGGCGGTCTGCAGTCCCGCGGTCAGCGCGGACAGCGAGATCGTCAGGGGAACGAACAGGAAGTGGTAGACCGTCGTGATGCCGAACTGCCACCTGGCGACGTTCAGTGGCTCCAGTGCGAGCTGCACGATACGTCTCCTTTTGCGTCGCGCTTGTGAACGTGAACTCATTCACAAGCAGTATCGCGCACATGCGTTCGCCCCCTGCCACCGGGGGGTGGTCAGGGGGCGAAAGAGCAGGTCAGAGGCCGTTCAGCGGCGGCGGTCACAGCTCCTTGCGGAAGTCGGCCGCGGCGCGCAGCAGCAGATCGTTGGCCTCGGTCTCGCCGATGGTGATCCGGACGCCCTCGCCCGCGAACGGCCGGACGGTCGCCCCGGCACGTTCGCACACCGCCGCGAAGTCCGAGGTGCGCTCCCCCAGCCGCAGCCAGACGAAGTTGGCCTGCGTGTCCGGCACCGTCCAGCCCTGCGCCGTCAGCTCGGCGACCACCCGGGACCGCTCGGTGACCAGCCCCGCGACGCGCTCCAGCAGCGCGGGCTCGGCGCGCAGGCTCGCGACCGCCGCGTCCTGCGCGAGCTGGCTCACCCCGAACGGCACCGCCGTCTTGCGCAGCGCCTCCGCGACGGGCTCGTGGGCGATCGCGAAGCCCACCCGCAGCCCGGCGAGGCCGTAGGCCTTGGAGAACGTACGCAGCACCGCGACATTGGGCCGGTCCCGGTAGACGTCGACGCCGTCCGGCACCTCCGGGTCGGTCATGAACTCCCGGTAGGCCTCGTCCAGGACGACGAGCACATCGCCCGGCACCCGGTCCAGGAACCGCTCCAGCTCGGCGCGGCGCACCGCGGTGCCGGTCGGGTTGTTCGGGTTGCAGACGAAGATCAGCCGGGTCCGGTCGGTGACGGCGTCGGCCATCGCGTCCAGGTCGTGCCGCTCCGCGGCGTCCAGCGGCACCTGCACCGCCCGCGCCCCGCTGATCTGCGTGACGATCGGATAAGCCTCGAAGGACCGCCACGCGTAGATGACCTCGTCGCCCGGTCCCGACGTCGCCTGGAGCAGCTGCTGCGCCACACCCACCGAGCCGGTTCCCGTCGCCACGTGCGCGGCCGGCACCCCGAAGCGCTCGGCCAGCTCCGCGGTCAGCCGCGAGCAGGCCAGGTCGGGGTAGCGGTTGAAGGACGCCGCGGCGGCCGTCGCCGCCTCCAGGACGCCGGGCAGCGGCGGATACGGGTTCTCGTTCGAGGACAGCTTGAAGGCGGGCGCGCCTTCGGCCGCCGCCGGCGGGCGTCCCGGCTTGTAGGTCGGGATACCGTCCAGTTCCGCGCGCAGCTTGGGGGTCTCGGGGCTCATGGCCACACCCTACGAGGGCGGCGCGGCACTGTGGAGTGCGGTACGTCACCCCGCCGCGCGACCCCCGGCCGCGGGCCACGTGTCACCGGTGCCGGCCGCGGGGTGGCGCGGCGGGCCTGGCGTGCGGTCCGGCGCGACATCGGCGCGGGGTGGTGCGCGGGGGCCGGGACGCCACCCCGGCCTCGGCGTGCCGGCAGGTGCGTCAGGAGCGTGCGCGGCACCGTGCTCCGGTGGCGCGCGGGGTGGCGCGCATCCCCCGAAGGAGTGAGTTGCCGCTCCGGCTTCCGCTGGACCAATGGCCGATGGAAGCGCGCCCGCGTGCCCTTATCCCGCCAACTCCCCGTCTGCCGCCTGCATATTCCACCTCGCATAACGGTTTCGATCATGGAGAAACCTTTCTTCTCCGTCCCTGCCGGGAAGGCCGCCGGACGGACCAACGCCGCCCTACTATCGGCACGCCATGACAGCAGCAGGTAATCACCAGGCGAGCCGGTCCGTCGGACGCCGGCTGGAGCGGGCGGGGATCAGGGACGTCGCCGCAGCGGCCGGCGTCTCGATCACGACCGTCTCCGACGCGCTCAACGGCAAGGGCCGACTGCCCGACGCCACCCGCCGCCATGTCCGCGAGGTCGCCGACCGGCTGGGCTACCGCCCGTCCGCCGCCGCCCGCACCCTGCGCACCGGCAGGTCGGGCCTGATCGGGCTGACGGTGACGACATACGGCGAAGAACCGTTCACCTTCACCGAGTTCGCGTACTTCGCGGAGATGGCCCGGGCCGCCACCTCCGCCGCGCTCGCCCGCGGCTACGCCCTCGTCATCCTGCCCGCGTCCTCACGGCACGACGTGTGGGGCAACGTGGCGCTGGACGGCACGGTCGTCGTCGACCCCTCCGACCAGGACCCGGTGGTCACCGAACTCGTCCGGCAGGGCGTGCCGGTGGTCAGCGACGGCCGCCCTGCGGGCAGCCTGCCGGTGCACGCGTGGGTCGACAACGACCACGAGGAGGCCGTCCTCGGCATCCTCGACCACCTCGCCGCCGCGGGCGCCCGCCGCATCGGCCTGCTCACCGGCACCAGCACCGACACGTACACCCGACTCTCGACGACCGCCTACCTGGAGTGGTGCGAACGCGTCGGCCAGGAACCGGTCTACGAGGCCTACCCCGCGCACGACCCCTGTGCCGGCTCGGTCGCCGCCGACCGGTTACTCGCGCGCCCGGACCGCCCCGACGCGGTCTACGGGCTCTTCGACCCCAACGGCACCGACCTGCTCGCCGCCGCCCGCCGCTACGGCCTGCGGGTGCCCGACGACCTGCTGCTCGTCTGCTGCAGCGAGAGCACCGGCTACGCGGCCACCGAACCGCCCATCACCACGCTGTCGCTCAAACCGCGCCGGATCGGCACCGCCGTCGTCCAGCTGCTCATCGACGCCATCGAGGGAGTGGGCCCCCCGCACCCGGTGCAGCAGGTGATGCCCACCGAACTCATCGTCCGCACCTCGTCGCAACGGCGTCCGCACCGCGCCACCGTCAGCCCCCCGCGCGGCCCGAGCCAGGGGGAGGGCTGACCGCCGCCCCCCGGGAGCGGCGGTACGGCCGGGCCCTGACGCAGGGCCTTTCACGCGCCCGCTCGCGGGTTCTTCCGGATTCCCTCGCGGCCCCCGCACGGGGGGGCCGCGGACGGCGCCCGGACATCCTTCGCCAAGGCTTGGCATTCCCATGGGGACTACGCGGCGTTTTGTCTGTACCCTGCGAAAACCAGCTGCCCGGGTATGTCACAACGCGACAGCGTCATTCCTATGATGGGCGGATGGCGGCGCGAGCGTGGAGGGGTCGATGACTCAGGGGGCAGGTCAGGGGGCCGAGCCCGGGACCGCGGAAGGCTGGCGTCCCGAGCCCGGATTCGAGCGCGCGGCAGGCTACGAGCACGCGGCGGGCGGCCTTGCCTCCCCGGCGTACGAGCGGGCCGCGGAGCGTGGGCCGAGCCGCGCGACGGGCTTCGGCGGCGGTCGTGAGCCCGTCCCCGGGACGCACCCCGGGCCGCCCCGCGAGCAGACCGCCCGCTACGAGCCCTCCGGCGGTTTCGGCCCCGCACCCGCCGCGTACCGGCCCTCCGCCGGCTTCGAGCACGAACCCGCCACCGGCTACGGCCACGAGCACGCCCCCCACGGCTACCCGGCGCCCGCCTCCGTCCCGCCGTCCCCCGTCCCGTCCGCCTCGTTCGACGGCGCGCCGCCCGCACCCCCGCACGCCCCCGCGGTGCCGGCCCCGCCCCGGCCGTACGAGCCCACCCAGCGCGACGCCCCGCTCGTCCCCGCCGAGTACACGCCCACCGCCCACGACCTGCCCGTCATCGCCGAGCCCGCGGAAGCCGCCGACGACCGGCCCGAGCGCCCCGGCCCCCTCTACGTCGTGGGCGACGTGCACGGCTACCTCGACGAGCTGCTCGCCGCACTGCGCGAACGCGGCCTGGTCGACGAGTCGGGCCACTGGTCGGCGGGCAACGCCCGGCTGTGGTTCCTCGGCGACTTCACCGACCGCGGCCCGGACGGCATCGGCGTCATCGAGCTGGTCATGCAGCTGTCCGCGGAAGCCGCCGCGGCCGGCGGCTACTGCCGCGCCCTCATGGGCAATCACGAGCTGCTGCTGCTGGGCGCCCACCGCTTCGGCGACCAGCCGGTCAACTCCACCGGCGGCACCGCCTCCTTCCTCGCCGCCTGGCGCCTCAACGGCGGCCAGCCCTCCGACATGGAGCGCCTGGAGGACCGGCATCTGACGTGGATCTCCCGGCTGGACGCCGCCCACCTCACCGACGGCCACCTGCTGCTGCACTCCGACACCACCGCGTACCTGGACTACGGCAGCAGCATCGAGGAGATGAACGACGCCGTCACCGGAGTGCTGCAGCGCAACGACGCCGACGAGTGCTGGGACCTCTTCCGCAAGTTCACCAAGCGCTTCGCCTTCCGGGGCGACGGCGGTGCGGACGCGGCCCGCGAACTGCTCGGCGTCTACGGCGGACAGCGGGTCGTGCACGGCCACAGCCCGATCCCCTACCTGCTCGGCGAGGCCGGCGGCGAGGGTCAGCAGGACGGCGAGGAGCACGGGCACCAGGTGAGCGGGCCGATGATCTACGCCGACAGCCTCGCGGTCGCGATGGACGGCGGCGTGACGATGGACGGCCGGCTGCTGGTCGCCCAACTCCCGCTCATCGGATAACCGTTCCGTCCGGGGATCCCAGGCTCCGGTCCTCCCTGCCGGAGCCCCGTTGCTCCCGCTCGTCCCTTGCCGGAACCCGGCCGTCGCATTTTCTGCTTGTTTCGCGGTTGCACCCTGTCACGCTCTCACCTCCCCGCTCTACCATCGCCTTATCCGTAGGCACACCGCTCTCCGCGCATCCGGCCGGCCGAGCCCGTTCCGTCACCGGAACACCGGCCTCGCACGAGGAGTCGGAGCATCGGGGGATGCACATGACCACCGCTCCACACCTGCTCAACGAAGACCGCCCCGACTTCGAGCACGTACTGGACCGGGCCCTGCGCATCGTCCTCGACCAGGACGGCACGGAGGGCCCGCGGGGTACGGGACGAACCGGCGGCGGCACGGCGGAGGCGGACGCCGGCCCGGACGAGGCCGGCAGTCCGCTGAACGCCGAGCAGCTGCGTACGCTCGCGCTCGCCGCGGCGGACCGGATATGCGCGCGCGCCGCCGCCGAGTACGACGACTACCGCGCCCTGCGCGCCGACGCGCGCACCGACGCCCGCGAGGCGGCCCGCGCGCGGGAGAGCCGGTCCTTCGGCTACGCGGCCATGGGCGTCGCGGAAGGGGCGGGGTCGGGCGCCGGGCTGCTGGCCGTGATCGCCGTCCTCACACCGCTGCTCGCGGGGGCGGCGGCGCTGATCTTCCTGCTCATCGGCTACGCGATGTCCGCCGTGGACCCGCAGCCGGCCATCGCCTCCCCGCTGCGCACCGCCGGCTGGTTCTTCGCCGCGGTCACCGCGGCCTCGGTCCTGCTGGGGGCGATAGGACTGCTGGTGACGGCGCTGCGGGACGGCTCCACCGCCATCCACGACTCCACCGAGGGCATGCCGCCCGAGGTGCTCGCCGCGCGCCACGCCTGGCAGGAGGCACTGCTCGCGCGCGGGATGCTGCCCTTCCTGACGGACGCCCTGAGCGACCCCGCCGCGGCCGGCACCGCACCCGCCCCCGCGCCGACGCTGCGCCGCACCCCGCGGCTCGGCTACTCCCGGCCCGACTTCGGCGCCCCGCAGGAGTCGCCGCCGCGTACGGCGCCGCGCTTCAGCAGCCCGGAATTCACCAGCCCCGACTTCGGCGGCCCCGAGCACACCCCGGAATGAGCCGCGGCCGGTCCGGGTGCCCGGGCCGGACCCCCGGTTGGCCCGTCCCGGCTCGCGGGCCGCGTCCGGCGGCGTTTGACTCGTGCCGTACCTGATCAGGCGGGATGGTCAGACGGGAGAAGTCCATGCGCGTCCGCCGTACGCTCGCCGCCCTGTGCGCGATCGCCCCGCTGGTGTGGGCGGCCACCGGCTGCTCGGACTCGTCGGGCGGTCAGGTCATCGGCACGCGCGGCCTGACCTTCCGGCAGTCCGTCCAGGACCCGGTGCACGACAAGTGCCACTCCTTCGCGCCGAGCGGGGTGGACCGGGTCAGCAACAACACCGGCATCGACATCGTCCTGCACAAGGGCCTCAACTGCACCGACCCGCCCGGCCGGCCCAGCTCCTACCTGGCCACGTCGCTGTCGGCGACCACGGTCCTCCAGCTCGGCCTGTGGCGCAGCTTCTCCACCGTCGGCTGGCCGCCCCCGGTACCCGCCGCCTGACGGTCGCGGGGACGGACCGCGACCGGCCCGCCCCCGCGACCACCGCGTCAGTCGGCCAGTGGCAGGTAGACGCGGTTGCCCGCGGCGGCGAATTCGGCGGACTTCGCCGCCATGCCGGCCGCGATCTCGGCCTCGCCCGGGTCCCCGGCCGCCGCGGGGGCGGCCTCGCCGTGCGCCTTGCGGATGTCGTGCGAGATGCGCATCGAGCAGAACTTCGGCCCGCACATCGAGCAGAAGTGCGCGGTCTTGGCCGGTTCCGCGGGCAGCGTCTCGTCGTGGAAGGCGCGGGCGGTGTCCGGGTCGAGGGCCAGGTTGAACTGGTCCTCCCAGCGGAATTCGAAACGGGCGTCGGACAGCGCGTCGTCCCAGGCCTGCGCGCCCGGGTGGCCCTTGGCGAGGTCGGCGGCGTGCGCGGCGATCTTGTAGGTGATCACACCGGTCTTGACGTCGTCGCGGTCGGGCAGGCCCAGGTGCTCCTTGGGCGTGACGTAGCAGAGCATCGCGGTGCCCCACCACGCGATCATCGCGGCGCCGATGCCCGAGGTGATGTGGTCGTAGGCGGGTGCGATGTCGGTGGTGAGCGGGCCGAGGGTGTAGAAGGGCGCGCCGTCGCAGATCTCCTGCTGGAGGTCGATGTTCTCCTTGATCTTGTGCATCGGGACGTGGCCCGGGCCCTCGATCATCGTCTGCACCTGGTGGCGGCGGGCGACGGTGTTGAGTTCGCCGAGGGTGCGCAGCTCGGCGAACTGCGCCTCGTCGTTGGCGTCGGCAATGGAGCCGGGGCGCAGGCCGTCGCCGAGCGAGTAGGTGACGTCGTAGGCGGCGAGGATCTCGCACAGCTCGTCGAAGTGCGTGTAGAGGAAGTTCTCCTGGTGGTGCGCCAGGCACCACGCGGCCATGATCGAGCCGCCGCGCGAGACGATGCCCGTCTTGCGGCGCGCGGTGAGCGGCACGTAGCGCAGCAGCACACCGGCGTGCACGGTCATGTAGTCGACACCCTGCTCGGCCTGCTCGATGACGGTGTCCTTGTAGATCTCCCAGGTCAGCTCCTCGGCGCGGCCGTCGACCTTCTCCAGGGCCTGGTAGAGCGGCACGGTGCCGATGGGCACGGGGGAGTTGCGCAGCACCCACTCGCGGGTGGTGTGGATGTTGCGGCCGGTGGACAGGTCCATGACCGTGTCGGCGCCCCAGCGCGTCGCCCAGGTCATCTTCTCGACCTCCTCCTCGATCGAGGAGGTGACGGCGGAGTTGCCGATGTTGGCGTTGACCTTCACCAGGAAGCTCTTGCCGATGATCATCGGCTCGATCTCCGGGTGGTTGACGTTGGCGGGCAGCACCGCCCGCCCGGCGGCGATCTCGTCGCGTACGGTCTGCGGCGGGACGTTCTCGCGCAGCGCCACGAACTCCATCTCGGGGGTGATCTCCCCGCGCCGCGCGTACGCGAGCTGGGTGACCGGCTGCCCGGGGCGGCCGCGCCGGGGGAGCCGGGGGCGGCCGGGGAAGACCGCGTCGAGATTGCGCAGGCCGCCGCCGGGGGCGGCCTTGCGTCCGTCGTCCTCGGGCCGGGCCGGGCGGCCCGGGTATTCCTCGGTGTCCCCGCGGGCGGCGATCCACTCGTCCCGGAGCGGTTCGAGGCCGCGCCGGACGTCGGTGTCCGCGGCGGGGTCGGTGTACGGGCCGGACGTGTCGTACAGCGTCACGTCGTCCCCGGTGGTCAGGTGCACCCGGCGGACCGGGACGCGTACGTCGGGCCGCGGCCCGGTGACGTAGTCCTTGTGCCAGCCGATGGCGTGCGTGCGTGATTCCTGCGTGGTCATGAGACCTACTCCCTACGCCGGCATTACCCGGTAACAGGTTCGGCGGTCGGCGCAGCGACGGCGTGGCGACGGCGTACTCGCGTACGCCCGCGCCCGCTCCTCAGCGCCCTCTCAGCCCGGTGCTCCGAGCTCCCGCGTGTGCAAAAGGCAGCCCTAACGGTAGCGGCCGCGCCCGCCACCGGACCAGGGGGCCGCGGCTCCGCCCCGCGCACACAGCCGCCGCCGGTGGCGGGGCCACCGGCGGCGGAGGGTGTGGGCGGGAGGGGCGGGATGCGGGACGGCGGCCGTCACCAGTCGCGCTTGGACGACCCGCCGGACGTGAAGCGCTTGACGACCAGCACCAGGGCACCCACGAGGACCAGGAACACGATGACCTTGAACAGCAGCCCGATGACGAAACTCACGAGGGCCGCGACGAGGGAGCCGAAGATCACCAGCGCGATGACCGGGACCGCGACCCACTTGACCCACCACGGCAGGCCCTTCAGCAGCTTGTCCATGACGCCTTGACTCTCCTTCGTCCCCTCTGCGGGTCCGGTCCTTCCGGCAGACCGTCCGCCGGTACTTCGACTGTAGGGCCACAGCCACCCGGTGTGGGGCTCCCGGAGACCGGATCCGACCCTGACCGCACCCTTAGGGCTCGGGCGGGGAGAAGACCACCATGACCCTGAGGTCCTCGGTGATGTGGTGGAAGCGGTGCGGGGTGCCGGCCGGGACGAAGGCGACACTGCCGCGCGCGACGGTCGTGGTCTCGTCACCCACCGTGAGCGCCGCGCGCCCGCTCACGACGAGGTAGATCTCGTCCTGGGCGTGCGGCGCCTGCGGGTCGGTCTCTCCCGCGCGCAGCGCGTACAACCCGGCGGACATCGAGCGCTCCTTGAGAAAGCGCAGGTAGGCACCCTGATTCGCGGCCCGTTCCGCGTCGAGGTCGTCCAGCCGGAACACCTTCATCGCCACTCCTCCGCTGCGGTCGGGCTACGGTTTCGCCCAGTCTCTTGCCCTGACGATTGAGTCTGCGACGATCACACCATGAAGAATTTCATCGTCAAAACGCTGGCGAACGCCGCAGCGCTGGGCGTCGCCACGTGGGTGATAGACGACATCACCCTCACGGGTGGCTCGAACGCCCGCAAGGCCCTCAGCCTGATACTCGTCGCCCTCGTCTTCGGCGTCGTGAACTGGCTGGTCAAGCCGGTGGTCAAGGTGCTGTCCTTCCCGCTGTTCATCCTCACGCTGGGGCTGATCACGCTGGTCGTGAACGCCCTGATGCTGCTGCTGACGTCGTGGCTCGCGGGCAAGCTGGACCTGGACTTCCATGTGCACGGTTTCTGGACCGCGATCGTCGGCGGCCTGATCGTCAGCGTCGTGTCCTGGGCCCTGCACGTCGTCCTCCCGGACGACGAGTGACGGCCGAGCCGGGGGGCACGGGTTCTTCAGGGTCTGGTTCTTCAGGGTCTTCGGGGTCCTCCGGGCCTTCGGAGGCGGGGTCCTCGGGGGCGGACCTGACGGGTGCGGGGGACAGCACGCGCAGCGTGCACGCGGGGCGGCCGCCGGCCACGGCGTACGAGCCGTCGCTGCCCGGACCGGTCTTCGTGTCGCACTACCACCTGCCCGGTGAGCCCACCGGGCCGTACGTCTACGGGCGCGACGACAACCCGACGTGGGAGCGGCTGGAGGCGGCGATCTCCGAGCTGGAGGCGCCGGGCGACCCGCTGACCGGCACCGCGGTCTTCGCATCGGGCATGGCGGCCGTCGCCGCGGTGCTGCTGTCGCAGGTCAAGGCCGGGCAGACGGTGCTGCTGCCGTCCGACAGCTACCAGACGACGCGCGCGCTGCGCGAGCGCCTGGAATCGTACGGGGTCGCCGTCCGGCTCGCGCCGACCGCGGGCGACGCGCAGCTGGCCGCGCTGGACGGGGTGTCGCTGGTGTGGCTGGAGACGCCCTCCAACCCGGGACTCGACGTGTGCGACATCCGCCGCCTCGCGGACGCCGCGCACGCCGCGGGCGCGCTGGTCGCCGTCGACAACACGCTGGCGACGCCGCTCGGGCAGCGGCCGCTCTCCCTCGGCGCCGACTTCTCGGTGGCCAGCGGCACCAAGGCGCTCAGCGGGCACGGCGACCTGCTGCTGGGGTACGTCAGCACGCGTGACGCGGGGCTGGCGGCGAGCGTGCGCTACTGGCGCAAGACGGTCGGCGCGATCCCCGGGCCGATGGAGGCATGGCTCGCGCACCGCTCGATCGCGACGTTCGCGCTGCGCGTGGACAAGCAGTCCGCGAACGCCCTGGCTCTGGCCACGGCCCTGCTCGAACGCCCGGAGGTGGCCGATCTGCGGCACCCGGCGCTGCCGTCCGACCCCGCGCACGCGGTCGCCGCCCGGCAGATGCGCCGCTTCGGCAGCGTGGTGTCCTTCACCCTGCCCGACCGGGCGCACGCCGAACGCTTCCTGGCCGCCCTGCGGATGACGTCGGAGGCCACGAGCTTCGGCAGCATCCAGAGCACCGCCGAGCGCCGCGCGCGCTGGGGCGGCGACGCGGTGCCGCCCGGCTTCGTCCGCTTCTCGGTCGGGATCGAGGACGCCGAGGACATCGTGGCCGACGTGCTGCGTGCGCTGGACGAGGCGGCGGCCTGACGGGACGCGGCCCGCGGGGCCCGTAACGGCCGGCCGCGGCCCGTCCCGACGGCGGAGCCGGCCGCGCCCGGCGGTGGGCGCGCGCACGGCCGGCCCGCGCTCCGATTCCCGGCGGTGCGCACGTTTGCCCCGCTTCCCGCCGCGGCAGATGACTGGCATGCCTCCGGATACGCACCCCAGCCCCGCGACCACCCGTCCGGTGGTCAAACGCACCGCCCGCGCCCTGCTGCTGGACGGCGACCGGCTTGTGCTGATCAAGCGCACCAAGCCCGGTATCGCTCCCTACTGGGTCACCCCGGGCGGCGGCGTGGAGGACGACGACGCGAGCGTCGTCGCCGCCCTGCACCGCGAGGTCGACGAGGAGCTGGGGGCGAAGGTCACCGACGTGGTGCCGGCCTTCGTCGACACCGTCGAGCACATCGCCGAGGACGGGTCGCACGGCGTGAAGGTGCAGTTCTTCTTCGCCTGCCGCCTGGAGTCGATGGATCTGTCCCTGCGGCACGGGCCCGAGGTGGACGACCCGTGCGGCGAGTACGAGGTGGTGCGGGTGCCCTTCAGCCGGCTGGGCATCGCCTCGGTCGACATCGTGCCGCTGACGCTGCGGCACTATCTGGACGCGAACATCGAGGGCGTGCTCGGCCTGCTCGGCCCCGAGCTCCGCTGAGCCGGTCCTCCACCGCGGGGCGCCCCCGCGGACCCGGAGACACCGCGGACCGCCCACATAGGTCCGCTACGGGATCGTCCCGTAGCGGACCTATTTTGCTACGCTCGACGGCATGACCTCCCCACCACCCGCCGCCGCGCCGCCCGGCGGCGCCCTCGGCGCCACCACGGACGTCTCCTTCCTGCTCCAGCACACCGCCCACGTGCTCACCACACGGATGACGGCAGCCCTCGCCGAGATCGGCATGTCGCCGCGCGAGCACTGCGTCCTCGCGCACGCCGCCCAGCAGGACCGCACCCAGGCGCAGATCGCCGAGCTGTCCGACCTGGACAAGACGACGATGGTCGTCACCGCCGACTCCCTGGAGAAGGCCGGGCTCGCCGAGCGCGTCCCGTCGCCGACCGACCGCCGGGCGCGGATCATCCGCGTCACGGAGAGCGGCGCGGAGGTGGTGCGCAAGGGGCAGGCGATCGTCGACCGGGTGCACCAGGAGGTGCTGGACGCCCTGGCGGAGCCGGAGCGTGCCGTCTTCGTCGCCGCGCTGAGCGGGCTGGCGACCGGGCTGCTCGCGGAACCGGTGGAGTGCCCGGAGGTGGTGCGCCGGCCGCGGCAGTCGCGCAAGTAGCCGCCCGCGTGCGCCGGTTGCCGGCGCCGGAGCGGCCCGATGGCCCTGCCCAAAGCTGAGTCCGTAAGAGATAGTCCCGAACAAAACTTTCTGCTACGGTCGGTCCTGGCACTCCCACCGCGCCAGGAGGCGACCCCATGCCACTGTCTTCCCGATCCCGCAGCGCCGCCCTCGGCGTCCTCAGCGCGGGCACGCTGATGATCATCCTGGACGGCACGATCGTGACCGTCGCGCTGCCGTCCATCCAGCACGACCTGGGCTTCTCCCAGTCCGCACTGGCCTGGGTGGTGAACGCCTACCTGATCGCCTTCGGCGGCCTGCTGCTGCTGTCCGGACGGCTCGGCGACCTGCTCGGCCGCCGCCGCATCCTGGTCGCCGGGCTCACCGCCTTCACGGCGGCCTCGCTCGCGTGCGGCCTCGCCGACTCCGCCGGCCTGCTGATCGCCGCCCGCTTCGTCCAGGGCGCGGCGGGCGCGATGGTCTCCGCGGTCAGCCTCGGCATGGTCATCACCCTCTACCCCGACGCGCGCGGCCGCGGCCGGGCGATGGGCGTCTACAGCTTCGTGCAGTCCGCGGGCGGCGTGGCCGGACTGCTGGCCGGCGGCGTGCTCACGCAGATCGCCGACTGGCACTGGATCTTCATCGTCAACCTGCCGATCGGCGCCGCCGCCGCCCTCCTCAGCCTGCGGCTGCTGCCCGACGACCGGCCCGGGGCGGCCGCCGCCGCATCCGCCACCGCCCGGCTGCGCGGGGTCGACGCCCCCGGAGCGCTGCTGGTCACCGCCGCGCTGATGCTCGGCGTCTACACCATCGTCGGCACCACCGACCGCGGCTGGTCCTCCGCGTCCACCGCCGGCCTCGGCGTCCTCTCGCTCGTGCTGCTGGCGGCCTTCCTGATCCGGCAGGCCAGGGCGGCCGAGCCGCTGATGCCGCTGCGGATCTTCCGCTCCCGCCAGGTGACCGGCGCCAACATCGTCCAGGCCCTCGTGGTGGCGGGCGGCTTCGGCTTCCAGTTCACCGTCACGCTCTACCTCCAGAAGGTGCAGGGCTACGACCCGCTGGAGATCGGGCTGGCCATCGCGCCCACCGGGGTGGTCATCGGCGTGATGTCGCTCGTGCTCTCGGCACGGCTCGGCGCGCGCTTCGGCGAGCGCGCGGTCCTGCTGCCCAGCCTCGTGCTCTTCGCGCTCGGCTTCCTGCTGCTGACCCGGCTGCCCGCGGGGCACGCGAGCTACGCCGTCGACGTGCTTCCGGCGACGCTGGTCTTCGGCATCGCCTTCGGGCTCGCGATGCCCGCGCTGATGACGCTCGGCATGGCCGACGCCACTCCCGCCGACTCCGGCCTGATCTCCGGCGTCTTCAACACCGCCCAGCAGATCGGCGGCGCGCTGGGCCTCGCGGTGCTGGCCGCGCTCTCCACCGCCCGCACCGACCGGCTCGCCGACGCCGGGCACCCGCTGCGGAGCGCCCTGACCAGCGGCTACCACCTGGCCTTCCTGGTCGCGGCGGGGCTGCTCGCCGCGGCCGCCGCCGCGGCGGCGGTACTGCTGCGTGCATCGGACCGCCACGGGGTGCTCGCCGCGGCGAGCCGGCCGGACGCGGGGAGCCCCGCGGCCGGCGACTCGCCGGTGGGCGGGGCCCAGGACGCCCGGCCTGCCGCGGTCAGCTCCAGCCCGGGAAGCCGCCAGGCACCGGAGCGGACGGATCGTACGGCTCGCGCGTGAAGACGAACGACCCGATGTCCAGATGGCTGAGCGAGCCGTCCTCCCGCCGCACCGGCCGCAGCGTCTCGCCCGCGTAGTACCCCTCGCGTCCGGTCCAGGTGCCGCCCGCCCCGGTATGTTCCACGTGGAACCTCGAGGCGCGGCCCTGGCCGGTCAGCGGGGCGAGGCTCAGCCCGCCCTCCGCGTCGACCCGCAGCACGTAGGCGCTGGTGCCCCAGTACCAGGGGCCGGCCAGCTCCAGCAGCTCCGGCGGGAGGGCGTCGGCCGGACGCCAGGCCCGTGGGAGGCCGGGCTCCGCGTCGGCGGTGATCGCCAGCAGATCCGCGGCGATGGCTCCGACCTGCGGCCCCGAGGTGGCGTTGGCCAGCGCGATCGCGCCGACGCCCTCCTCGGGGCTCACCCACACCGTCGCCAGGAAACCGGGCATCGAACCGGTGTGGCCGGCCAGGCTGCGCTTCCCGTACCGCCCGAGCTGGAGGCCCAGGCCGTAGCCCGAGCCCGGCTCCTCGGGGGGCCCGGCGGGCCTCCGCATCTCCTCCAGCGTCGCCGCGCCGAGCACCCCGTTCCGCCCGGCGAGCAGGAACGCCGCCCAGCGCCCCAGCTCCTCCGCGGTCGACCACAGCTGACCGGCCGGCCCCATCCGCCCGGTGTCCTGTACGGCCTCGGGCCGCATCACGTCCGCCCACGGGTGGACGGCGAAGCCCCCCGCAGCCGGATCCTGCGGGAGCAGCGTCGTCCGCCGCATCCCCAGCGGCTCCAGCACCTCCGCGCGCAGTGCCTCGTACCAGTGCGTCCCGCGCAGCCGCTCCACGAGAGCGCCGAGCAGCGCGAAGCCGGGGTTGGAGTAGTGGTAGCGGCGGCCCGCGGGGTGCTTGACGGGATCGATGCCCAGCACGTCGGCGAGTTCGGGCCGCAGATCACCGGGCGTGCGCTCCCACCAGGGGCCGGGGGTCTCCGCGGCGATCCCCGAGGTGTGGCTGAGCAGTTGCCCGACCGTCAGGCGCCCGGCCGCCCGCAGCCCCGCCGCGTCGAGCCCTGCGGCCGCACCGGTACCGTCCTCCGCGGCAGGATCCGCGGTCTCCGGGAGGTGGCGGGCCAGCGGGTCGCCCAGGTCGAGCAGACCCTCGTCCCGCAGCCGCATCACCAGCACCGCGACGAAGGACTTGGTGATCGAGCCGATGCGGTACTGGGTGTCGGCGTCCGGTGCGTGCCCCTCGATCATGCTGCGCGCGCCGCACCAGACCAGCGCCCCGTCCCGTACCACCGCGCCGACCAGCGACGGGGCCCGCCCGTCGCGCTGGCCCACCGCCACCCGGTGCAGCAGCGCCCGCCGGGTGGACGGCAGCAGTTCCGCCGCCGCGCTCCCCTGGTCGCCGCCCGACCGTCCTCCGGATCCGGCTTCCACCGTCACCCGCCCACGTCCTTCCGTCACCGAACCGAACCGCACTCGCCGTGCCTGCACTGCCTGTCCACCGCGCACGACGTCAGCTGCGCGCGACCCCGTTACGGTAGTCGGCCGGGCCGAAACGCACCGCGACAACGGACATCCGCGCCGAACGCAGGCCGGGCACCAGATGCGAGACCGGGGCGACCGCGAAAAGCCCCCGGCCGCGCGGCAGCGCCAGCCGGCGCACCTCGGCGATCCGCGGCGAGGCCCCGGCCACCTTGCGGTACTCCCCGGAGTTCATGCCCCACTGCCACGCCGGTGCCCGGTAGCCGCCCCCGCCCACCGCTCCGCTCTCCGCGGCCGCCCGGCTGCGGGCCACCATCGCGCGCGGGACCGCGTCGAAGAGGAAGCTCCCGCCGGGGAAACGCTCGGCGCACCGCGCGATCAGCTTCCTGACGTCCCTTGGCGGCAGGTACATCAGCAGTCCCTGCGCGGTCACCAGCACGTTCTGCGGCGGCGTTCCGGGCTCCACCTCGTCCATCCAGCGCAGGTCGAGCGCGGAGCAGGCGAGGGTACGGCGGCGCGGCGGATCGTCGGGAAGCAGCCGGTCGCGTACGGCGACCGTCTCCGGCAGGTCGACCGAGAGCCACCGCACCAGCCCGTCGTCGACCCGCCAGAACTGCGTCTCCAGTCCCTCGCCCAGTGCCACCACGGTGCCACCCGGATGCGCGGCGAGGAAGCGGCGCACCTCGGCGTCGAGGCAGGCGATCCGCAGCGCGTGCCACTGGGCCAGACCCGCACCGGCGAACCGGGAGAACGGGTAGTCGATGCGCTCGACCAGTTCGACCGCCCGCGGGTCGTCCAGCACCCGCCCCCCGGGGCGGGCGGCCTCCACCGAACGCTGGTAGAGATTCCACAGCAGCGTCTCGGGCACACCGCCGAGTTCGACCCTGATCCGCTCGCCGCCGCGTCCCTTGTCCTTGTCCTGCTCGTCCATCCCCCCAGGCTGCCACCCGAGGAGGCGCGGATGGGGGACGGGCGCGCTCCCAGCGCAACGGCGGGGACGTCCTGCCGGGGCTGGCCGTGAGCGCCTCCCGGGGATCCCGTCACCCGGCGAGCAGCGCGGGCAGCTCCCGCATGTCGTGGAAGACCGTCGTCCCGGGCCCCGCGAGCCGCTCGGCCGGGGTGAGCCCGCCGGCGTAACCGAAGGCACGCATCCCGGCGGCCCGCGCGGCCGTGACCCCGGGCCTGCTGTCCTCGACGACCACGCAGGCGGCGGGGTCGGCACCCATCCGCCGGGCGGCGTGCAGGAAGAGGTCGGGCTCGGGCTTGCCGCGGGCGACCTCGGACGCGCTGAAGATCCGCCCCGCGAAGTGGTCGTAGAGGCCCGTACGCCCCAGGGTGTGCCGCATCTTGTCGTGCGAGCCGCTGGAGGCCACACAGGTCGGCAGGCCTATCGCGGCGAGCGCCTCGGGCAGTCCGTCCACGGGCACGAGTTCGGCGTCCACCGCCACCCGGTGCCGCTCCTCGAACAGCTCCGCCCACCTCCCCGCGACGTCCTCCCCCAGCCGCTCCGCGACCTGCTCGCGGATCGCCGCGTGCGACCGCCCGATGAACCGCTCGACGACCTCCGCCTCGTCCAGCGCCCACCCGAGCTCCGCCCCGAGCCCCACCTGCACGCGCACCGCGATGCGCTCACTGTCGACAAGAACCCCGTCGCAGTCGAATATCACCAGCTCAACAGGCTTGATCATCCCGGCAGCATAAGCCGCCCTCTCCCCGCCCCGGCCCCGCGCCCGGGTGGCTCAGGTCTGCGCCATGTCGACGAAGCGGGAGTAGTGGCCCTGGAAGGCCACGGTGATCGTTGCCGTGGGGCCGTTACGGTGCTTGGCGACGATCAGGTCGGCCTCGCCGGCGCGGGGGGACTCCTTCTCGTAGGCGTCCTCGCGGTGGAGGAGGATGACCATGTCCGCGTCCTGCTCGATGGAGCCGGACTCGCGGAGGTCGGAGACCATCGGCTTCTTGTCCGTGCGCTGTTCGGGTCCGCGGTTGAGCTGGGAGAGGGCGATGACCGGGACCTCCAGCTCCTTGGCGAGGAGCTTGAGGTTGCGGGACATGTCGGAGACCTCCTGCTGGCGGCTCTCCGGGCGGCGGGAGCCGCCCGACTGCATGAGCTGGAGGTAGTCGATGACGACGAGCCGCAGGTCGTTGCGCTGCTTGAGGCGGCGGCACTTCGCGCGGATCTCCATCATGGACAGGTTGGGCGAGTCGTCGATGTAGAGCGGTGCCTCCGTGACGTCCGACATCCGGCGGGCGACCTTGGTCCAGTCGTCGTCCGTCATGGTGCCCGAGCGCATGTGGTGCAGCGCGACCCTGGCCTCGGCGGACAGCAGCCGCATCGCGATCTCGTTGCGGCCCATCTCCAGCGAGAAGATGACGCTGGGCATCTTGTTGGCGATGGAACACGTCCGGGCGAAGTCCAGCGCGAGCGTGGACTTGCCCATCGCGGGGCGGGCGGCGATGACGATCATCTGACCGGGGTGCAGGCCGTTGGTGAGCGAGTCCAGGTCGGCGAAGCCCGTGGGGACCCCGGACATCTGGCCGCTGCGGGAGCCGATCGCCTCGATCTCGTCGAGGGCGCCCTCCATGATGTCGCCGAGCGGCAGGTAGTCCTCGGAGGTGCGCTGCTCGGTGACCGCGTAGATCTCGGCCTGCGCGTTGTTGACGATCTCGTCGACGTCGCCGTCGGCGGCGTATCCCATCTGGGTGATGCGCGTCCCCGCCTCGACGAGCCGGCGCAGCACCGCCCGTTCGTGGACGATCTCGGCGTAGTACTCCGCGTTCGCCGCCGTGGGGACGGCGTTGACGAGGGTGTGCAGGTACGGGGAGCCGCCGATCCGGGCGAGCTCGCCGCGCTTGGTGAGCTCGGCCGCGGTGGTGATGGGGTCGGCGGGCTCGCCGCGGGCGTAGAGGTCGAGGATCGCGCTGTAGATGGTCTCGTGCGCGGGCCGGTAGAAGTCGGCGCCCTTGAGGACCTCGACGACGTCGGCGATGGCGTCCTTGGACAGCAGCATGCCGCCGAGCACGGACTGCTCGGCGTCCAGGTCCTGCGGCGGGACGCGCTCGAAGCCGCCGCCGCCCTCGGAGTAGCGGGCGTCGTCCTGCGCGGACTTCTTGCGGAAGGGGCTGACCCCGGCCGCGGTCCCCTGGCGCTCGCCGGGCGGGAGGTCGGTCCAGCGGTCGTCTGCGGGTTCTGGCTGGCTCACGCCCGCCACCTCCTCCCATCCGGCCGGTCCGGCCGGACCCCGCGTGCGTGCCACTCTTTCATGGCGCCGCTCCGATCCTCGATCCACCCGGTGGCCGTCGCGCGTGCCGTGACGCGCCGCGCCGCACCGCTCGCGGCATGCCGGGGGGAGGGGTCCACGGTAGGGCTCCGGGCGACCCAGACCAAGGCGGTTATCCACAGGGGGTGTGGACGACGGCGGCATACCTGTGGAGAACTGCCCCCAACCTGTGTACAGGCCTTGGGACAGCGCTGTGGACAAGCCGCGAGCGTCCCCTGGAGAGGCCCTCTGACCAGCGACTTCTTCGTCCATAGGCTGTGCAGGAGAAAAACTTTTCACACGCTGCCAAGATCGCCACAAACGACACGGAGGAGATCACGCTACGCAGTCGTCAGTAAGAGTCCTTCAGGGCTTCCACCTCTTACTTGTGGACGATTAAGCTGTGCTTGTGCATCACGCCGTCGAACCCCCGGAGACCCGTGGCCCCACCCCCGGACGCGCCCGGTCGTCCCGGCGCCGGCACGACCGCGAGATCCTCGCCCTCGCCCTGCCCGCCTTCGGCGCCCTCGTCGCCGAACCACTCTTCGTGATGGTGGACAGCGCGATCGTCGGCCACCTCGGCACGGCCCAGCTGGCCGGGCTCGGTGTCGCCGCCGCGCTGCTCACCACCGCCGTGAACGTCTTCGTCTTTCTCGCCTACGCCACGACCGCCGCGGTCGCACGCCGGATCGGCGCCGGAGACCCGGCCGCCGCGCTGCGGCAGGGCGTGGACGGCATCTGGCTCGCCCTGCTGCTGGGCGGCGCGGTGATCGCCGCCGTGCTGCCCGCGGCGCCCGCCCTGGTGAGCCTCTTCGGGGCGTCCGGCACCGCCGCCCCGTACGCGACGACCTATCTGCGGATCAGCTCCCTCGGCATCCCCGGCATGCTCGTGGTGCTGGCGGCCACCGGCGTGCTGCGCGGCCTTCAGGACACCCGCACCCCGCTCTACGTCGCCGTGGGCGGCTTCGCCGCCAACGCGGGGCTGAACGCCGCTCTCGTGTACGGCGCCGGCCTCGGCATCGCGGGCTCCGCGTGGGGCACCGTCATCGCCCAGAACGGCATGGCCGCCGTCTACCTGTGGGTCGTCGTCCGCGGCGTCCGCCGCCAGGCCGCCGCGGACGGTGCCGCCGGTCCCTGGTGGGCGGCCCTGCGCCCGGACGCCGCCGGAATACGGGCCTGCGCCCGCGCAGGGCTGCCGCTGCTGGTCCGCACCGTCAGCCTGCGGGCGGTGCTGATGATCGCCACCGCCGTCGCCGCGCGGCTGGGGGACACCGCGATCGCCGCCCACCAGATCACGCTGACGGTCTGGTCCCTGCTGGCCTTCGCGCTCGACGCCATCGCCATCGCCGGCCAGGCCATCATCGGACGCTACCTGGGGGCCGAGGACGCGGCAGGGGCGCGGGCCGCCTGCCGGCGGATGATCGAGTGGGGCGTGGCCTGCGGTGTCGTCCTCGGGCTGCTGCTGGCGCTGTCCCGGCCGCTGATCGGGCCGCTGTTCACCTCCGACCCGGCCGTACGGTCCGCTCTGGCGTCCGCGCTGCTGGTGGTGGCGGTCTCGCAACCGTTGAGCGGAGTGGTCTTCATCCTCGACGGCGTGCTGATGGGTGCGGGGGACGGCCCGTACCTGGCCTGGTCGATGCTGGTGACGCTGGCGGTCTTCGCCCCTGCCGCGCTCGCCGTGCCGGCGCTCGGGGCGGGGCTGACGGTCCTGTGGTGGGCGATGACGCTCATGATGCTGACCCGGCTCGTGGCGCTGTGGCTGCGCGCCCGCTCCGGCCGCTGGGTGGTCACCGGCGCCGCACGCTGAGGCGGCGGCGACGTCCGCACTGCCGGCGGAGGAGCGGGGCCGGACAGCCGAAGAGGGCCGGACGCCCCGCAGGGGACATCCGGCCCTCTCGTTCGCCGTGACGGTACGGATACCGTCGGTGTTCCACGTGGAACACCGACGGTGTCCCGGTCCGTGCCGGGCGGAAGGCGCGTTACGCCGCGACGACCTCCAGGTCGAGAACGGCCTCGACCTCGGGGTGCAGCCGCACGGACACCTTGTGCGAACCGAGCGTCTTGATCGGCGCACCGACCTCGACCCGGCGCTTGTCGACAGCCGGCCCACCGGCGGCCTTGATCGCCGTGGCGATGTCGGCCGGGGTGATGGAGCCGAACAGGCGGCCGGTGTCGCCGGCGCGGGTGCTCAGCTTGACCTTGACGGCCTCCAGCTGACCCTTCACCGCGTTCGCGTCCTCCAGCGAGTGGATCTCGCGGATACGGCGGGCACGGCGGATCTGCTCGACGTCCTTCTCGCCACCCTTGGTCCACGCGATGGCGAAGCCCCGCGGGATCAGGTAGTTGCGGGCGTAGCCCGGCTTGACGTCCACGATGTCGCCGGCGGCACCCAGGCCGCTGACCTCGTTGGTAAGGATGATCTTCGACATTACGGTCACCCTTCCTTATCGAGCGGTCGACGTGTACGGCAGCAGCGCCATCTCACGGCTGTTCTTGACGGCCGTGGCGACGTCACGCTGGTGCTGCGTGCAGTTGCCGGTGACGCGGCGGGCACGGATCTTGCCGCGGTCGGAAATGAACTTCCGCAGCATGTTCGTGTCCTTGTAGTCCACGTACACGGTCTTGTCCTTGCAGAACGCGCAGACCTTCTTCTTCGGCTTGCGCGGAGGCGGCTTCGCCATGGTGTTTCTCCTATGCGATCAAGAAGTGAGTGAGGATCCGCCCTAGAAGGGCGGCTCGTCCGAGTAGCCGCCACCGGAACCGCCGGAGCCGCCGGAGCCGCCCCAGCCGCCACCGCCGCCCTGCTGGCCGCCGCCGGCCGGCGCACTGGTGGCCCAGGGGTCGTCGGCGGGAGCCCCGCCGCCGGAGCCGCCGCCGGGGCCGCCGCCCCAGCTGCCGCCACCCTGCTGGCCGCCGCCACCGCCACCGCCGTAGCCGCCCTGGCCGCGTCCGCCACCGCCGCTGGTCTTGGTGACCTTGGCCGTGGCGCTGCGCAGGCTGGCGCCCACTTCTTCGACGTCCAGTTCGTAGACCGTCCGCTTGACGCCCTCGCGGTCCTCGTAGGACCGCTGCTTGAGGCGGCCCTGCACGATGACGCGCATGCCACGCTGCAGCGACTCTGCGACGTTCTCCGCCGCCTGCCGCCAGACCGAGCAGGTCAGGAACAGGCTCTCGCCGTCCTTCCACTCGTTGGTCTGCCGGTCGAACGTGCGGGGAGTGGACGCGACACGGAACTTCGCGACCGCCGCACCGGACGGGGTGAAGCGCAGCTCGGGGTCGTCGACGAGATTGCCGACGACCGTGATGACGGTCTCGCCTGCCATGGGGTGACCTCTCGACTGGCTCTGGGTAGTGCTGGTCTGGCTACTCGGAGTCCGGACTAGTGCAGTTCCGGACGGAGGACCTTGGTCCGCAGCACCGACTCGTTCAGGTTGAGCTGACGGTCCAGCTCCTTGACGACCTCGGGCGATGCCTTCAGGTCGACGACCGAGTAGATGCCCTCGGGCTTCTTGTTGATCTCATAGGCGAGACGACGACGGCCCCAGGTGTCGACCTTCTCCACGCTGCCGCCGCCGTTGCGGACGACGGACAGGAAGGACTCGATCAGCGGGGCGACGGAGCGCTCCTCAAGATCGGGGTCGAGAATGAGCATGAGCTCGTAGTGACGCATAGGTGAACCCACCTCCTTTGGACTCAGCGGCCACGGCGTTTCCGTGGCAGGAGGGTTTATCTGCGTCGCAACGGTAGCGCGGGCCACTGACAATCGGAGGAGATCCCCCGGAGCAGCGGGCCTGCGCAGACACCGGTGCAGACCGTACACAGTACCCGGCTCATGCTCCCGGGTTGAAATCCGCCCGCTAATGACCGCAATCTGTACACATCGGGTGTGTCAGGCGCCACATCGCGCCACGACTCCGTCACGGAGGTAACCCATGGCACAGCACGCGGCACGACCCCACCGCCTCACGTTCAACACCGACGGGCGGCCCCATCCGCTGGTGAACTCCCTCGCGGTCCTCACCCTCGTCCTGGGCGGGATCTCGGTCATCTCCTCGGCGTTCAGCAGCCTGCACCTGCTCAGCTCCTGGACCGGGCTCGTCGGCATCTTCACCGGAGGCTGGGGCCAGTTCATCTCGGTCACGACGGTGGAGCGCTTCGCCCTGATCATCGGCCTCGGCATGTCCGCCGTCGGCTTCTACATCGGAGTGGCGCACGGCGGCCTGACCGGCGGCCTCTGGTAACCGCCCCGGCGGCTGTCCTGCGGCCTGTGGAAAAGCCGCGCCGTTGTCCACAGGGCTGGTGGGGGCGCTACCCCTGAGCAGTAGGCTTCGGGCCAGATAACCCCGCAGTCGTGAGCATGGGGAGCGCCCCGCATGAGCCTGACCCTGAGGACCATCACCCGAGAGCAGCACCTGGCGTACATCCAGAGCCTGCCCTCGGCGAGCCACTGCCAGGTCCCCGCATGGGCCGACGTGAAGTCCGAGTGGCGGTCCGAGAGCCTCGGCTGGTTCGACGAGCAGCCCGGCCAGCTGTCCAAGGGCGGCGGCCGGCTGGTCGGCGTCGGCCTCGTCCTGTACCGGCAGCTGCCCAAGCTCAAGCGGTATCTGGCGTACATGCCCGAGGGCCCGGTCATCAACTGGTACGCCCCCAACCTGGACGACTGGCTCCAGCCGATGCTGCGCCACCTCAAGCAGAACGGCGCCTTCAGCGTGAAGATGGGCCCCCCGGTGATAATCCGCCGGTGGGAGGCCAACACCATCAAGGCGGGCATCGCCGACCCCGACATCAAGCGGCTGCGTGACGTGGAGGCCGATTTCATCGAGCCGCGCGCCTTCGAGGTGGCCGAGCGCCTGCGGCGGATGGGCTGGCAGCAGGGCGAGGACGGCGGCGCCGGCTTCGGCGACGTCCAGCCGCGCTACGTCTACCAGGTCCCGCTGGAGAACCGCTCGCTCGACGACATCCTGAAGAACTTCAACCAGCTGTGGCGCCGCAACATCAAGAAGGCCGAGAAGGCCGGCGTCCAGGTCATCCAGGGCGGCTACGACGACCTCCCGACCTGGCAGCAGCTCTACGAGATCACGGCGGTGCGCGACCAGTTCCGCCCCCGCCCGCTGGCCTACTTCCAGCGCATGTGGACCAAGCTCAACGCCGAGGACCCCAACCGCATGCGCCTGTACCTGGCACTGCACGAGGGCGAGGCGGTCGCGGCGGCGACGATGCTCACCGTCGGCCGCCACGTCTGGTACTCGTACGGGGCCTCGGCCAACCACAAGCGCGAGGTCCGGCCGTCGAACGCGATGCAGTGGCGGATGCTGCGCGACGCCTACGCGATGGGCGCCAGCGTCTACGATCTGCGCGGTATCAGCGATTCGCTGGACGAGACGGACCACCTGTTCGGCCTGATCCAGTTCAAGGTGGGCACCGGCGGCCAGGCCGCCGAGTACCTGGGCGAGTGGGACTTCCCGCTCAACAAGCTGCTCCACAAGGCTCTCGACATCTACATGTCGCGCCGCTGACCGGCCGACGCACGACAGGAAGGTCCTCCAGGCCATGGCGCTCACGCTGTATGTCGACACCGAACGCTGGCGCGCCCACCAGCGGCAAGTGGCCGACCAGTTCCCCGGCATAGTCCCGGTCTGCAAAGGCAACGGCTACGGCTTCGGCCACGAGCGGCTCGCCGACGAGGCGACACGGCTGCGCGCCGACATGCTCGCCGTCGGCACGACCTACGAGGCGGCCCGGATCAAGGACTTCTTCGGCGGCGACCTCCTGGTCCTGACCCCCTACCGGCTCGGCGAGGAGCCGGTGCCGCTCCCGGACCGGGCGATCCGCTCGGTGTCCTCGGTGGAGGGGGTGCGCGGGCTGGTGGGCGCGCGGGTCGTCATCGAGGTGATGAGCTCCATGCGGCGCCACGGCGTGGCCGAGGACGACCTGGGCAAGCTGCACACCGCGATCGACGACGTCCGGCTGGAGGGCTTCGCCATCCACCTGCCGCTCGACCGCCCCGACGGCAGCGACGCCGTCGAGGAGGTCTTCGGCTGGATGGAGCGGCTGCGGGCCGCCCGGCTGCCGCTGCACACCATGTTCGTCAGCCACCTCAAGGCGACCGAGCAGGCAGCGCTCCAGCAGCAGTTCCCGCAGACCCGCTTCCGCGCCCGGATCGGCACGCGGATGTGGCTCGGCGACCACGACGCGACCGAGTACCGCGGGGCGGTCCTCGACGTGACGCGGATCGCCAAGGGCGAGCGATACGGCTACCGGCAGGAGAAGGCCGCCGACAGCGGCCACCTGGTCGTCGTCGCGGGCGGCACCTCGCACGGCGTCGGCCTGGAGGCGCCCAAGGCGCTGCACGGCCTGATGCCGCGCGCCAAGGGCGTGGCGCGCGCGGGCCTGGCGACCGTCAACCGCAACCTGTCGCCGTTCGTCTGGGCGGGCAAGCAGCGGTGGTTCGCCGAACCGCCGCACATGCAGGTCTCGATCCTCTTCCTTCCGGGCGACGTGGCGCCGCCCGCGGTGGGTGACGAGCTGGTCGCGCACCTGCGGCACACGACCACGCAGTTCGACCGGATCGTCGACCGTCAGGCGTCGTAGCCCGGGGTGCCGGCGGGCCCGGTGCCGCCCGGCGCGGCCGGACCCGCGGGCGGGGCGAAGCCGCCGGGCTCGCCCGCCGGGCCGGGCACTCCGGCCACCGCGGGCAGCGGCTCCTCGTCCGGATCCGCCGCCAGCGCCAGGACGAAGGAGTCCCCGGCCCCGTCGAGCACGCCGCCCGCCGGGTCGTCGGAGCCGTCCTGCCGCAGGACGTCGCGCTCCGGCCGCAGGATGTCGCGGACGACCACCCCGCTGAGGTACAGCACGCCCAGCAGGTGCAGCACGACGGCCAGCTGGTAGCCGTCCGTGGGCAGCCCGTGGTGCTTGGTGCCGCCGCTGACGTAGGCCAGCTCCATCCAGATGCCCAGGTAGTAGAGCACCTCGGCGCCCTGCCAGATGAGCAGGTCGCGCCAGCGCGGCCGGGCGAGCACCGCGAGTGGCAGCAGCCAGAGCACGTACTGCGGCGAGTAGACCTTGTTGCTCACCACCAGTGCGGCCACCAGCAGGAAGGCGACCTGCCCGAGCCGCGGCCGGCGCGGCGCGTAGAAGGTGAGGCCCGCGACGGCGGCGCACAGCACGATCATCAGCGCGGCGGCGTACGCGCTCACCCCGCTGAGCGGATTGCCGGTGCGCTGCATGACGACGAGCCACAGCGACCCGTAGTCCACGCCCCGTGAGCGGGTGTAGCTGTAGAACTGCTCCCAGCCGGAACGGGCCAGCAGGATGACCGGCAGGTTGACCACCAGCCAGGCCCCCACCGCGCCGCCCAGCGCCGCGCCGAAGGCCCGCATCCGGCCCGCTCTCACGCACACCAGCAGCAGGGCGAGCAGCAGCAGCACCGGATAGATCTTCGCGGACGCGGCCAGGCCGATGAGCACACCTGCGGCCAGCGGCCGGCGGCGTGACCACAGCAGCAGGCCCCCGGCCGCCAGCGCCACCGCGAAGAGGTCCCAGTTGACCGTCGCCGACAGCGCGAGCGCCGGGGACAGCGCGATGAACAGGCCGTCCCACGGCCGTCGCCGGTTGGTCCGGGACACCAGCACGACGAGCGCGGCCGCGCAGGCCATCAGCATGCCGGAGTTCACGATCCAGAAGACCTGGCTGCGGTGCTGCATGGTGCCGCCGTGCGGCGTCAGCCAGGAGGCCACCTCCATGAAGAGCCCCGTCAGGACCGGGTACTCCAGGTAGTGGAAGCCGCTGCCGGAGATCGAGCCCGGGATGCTGTCGAAGTACGGCACGACGTCGTCGGCGAAACCGCGGTCGTGGTAGAGGTGCGGGATGTCGGAGTAGCAGGCGTGGATGTACTGCGCGTCGCCGCTCCGGAACCACGCGCCGTCGTAGCACGGCACCTTCTGGGCCATGCCGAGCGCGAACATCCCGATGACGACGAGCACCATCACGCGCAGCGCCGTCCACCAGCGGTGCCCGCCGGTCTCGGCGTGCTTGCCCGCGGGGCCGCCGATCAGCTCGCTCGCCGCTGCGGCCACCGAGTCCTCCTCGGTGGGGCGCACCGGAACGTCCCGGCGGCCGTCCTCTTCTCGATCGCGCACGCTCGTCATGCGCACATCCTGCCGTACGGGTCTGTGGGTACAGCAGACCCCGTGACGGTCGTCATGTGTTCCGGATGTCGTCCGGCGACCGGCACGGGGTCTGGGGGAGGCCCGGGCCTCAGCGGTCCCGGGGCCCGTTCCCTGGCGGGTACGGGCCCCGGGAGGAGGTCAGCCCGTGGTGCCCCGGGTGCCTCCGTTGTTGTTGTGCCCCGGGGGTCCGGTGTCCGTAGCGGTCGGCGTGGACGTCGGCGTGGACGTGTCGCAGCTCTGCGGATTGAAGATGGAGCAGCGTGGGGTGTCCGAGGGTGACGGCGTGCCGGTCGGCGGCTGCCACGTCGGCGTGTTGGTCGGCGGCTGCCACGTCGGCGTCACGGAGGGCGTCGGCGAGTTCGTCGGGGTCGGCGGCGCCGTCATCGACGGGGTCGGGGACGGGGCGCCCTTCTCGTTGATCGTCTTGCCGTCGCCGATCTTGCCGGGCTTCGGGAAGCCGGGGTCGTCGGAGTTGCCGAGCGCCTTCTTCATGTAGTCGGTCCAGATGGTCGCCGGGATGTCACCACCGTGCGTGGTCGACGACGGGCCACCGGTACCGGCCATCGGCAGGAGCTGTTTCTTCTTGGAGTCCTGCCGGAACATCACGACCGAGGTGGACAGCTGCTGGGTGTAGCCGACGAACCACGCCGACCGCGTACCCCCCTCGGTGTCCGTGGTACCGGTCTTGCCGGCCACGTCGCGGTGCAGCGCCAGCGCGGCCTTACCGGTGCCCTTCTTCACCACGTTCTGCAGCACCTGGGTCACGGTGTCGGCGACGGCGGGCTCCAGCGCCACCGTCTTGGCGCGCTCCGGCTTCTTGAAGGACGAGTCGCTGTCGCCGTTGTGCAGCACCTTCGTCACCGAGTACGGCTCGACGGAGACGCCGGAGTCGGCGAAGGTCCCGTAGGCGTTCGCCATGCGGATCGCGCTCGGGGTCGAGGTGCCGATGGAGAACGATGCGACGTCCTGGGTGGCCTTCATCGAGTCCTCGAGGATGCCGGACTTGAGCGCGACGTCCCTGACCTTGTCCAGGCCCACGTCCTCGCCCAGCTGGACGAAGGGCGAGTTGATGGACTGCTCCATCGCCTTGTTCAAGGTGACGTAGCCCCACTTGTAGCCGGACTCGTTCTTCTGTCTGAAGATCTTGCCTTCTTTGGTCCTGATCTGGTTGCCGTCGTGGTCCTTGATCGGGATCAGGTCGTCGGCGTTGTACTTGCTGTCCGGGGTGAGCGGTTTGCCGTCGCTGTAGTTCGTGCCGTAGGTCATCGCCGCGGCGAGCACGAAGGGCTTGAAGGTCGATCCGACGGGGACACCCAGGGTGTCGGCGTTGTTGTTGAACTCGCCCTTGTCCATGCCGGGGCCGCCGTAGATCGCCACGATCTTGCCGTCACCGGGGACGACGGAGGCCGCGCCGAACTGCACGTTGGTGTCGGCGTCGCCCTTGAACTCCTTGACGCCACCGGTGTACTCGTGGCCCGCACCCGGCTTGATCCGCTGCGCCTGCACCTTCTCGACGGAGGTCTTCAGCGCGTCGACCTTGTCCCGGTCGAAGGTCGTGTAGATCTGGTAGCCACCGCGGTCCAGCATGTCCTGGGTGATCTTCGGATTGGAGTGCTGGACGATGTAGTTGTTGGCCGTCGCGACGAGGTAGCCGATCTGGCCGCTCATCCCGGCCTGGGCCTTGAGCCCCTGCGGCATCGGGAAGGTCGTGTACTTGGCGCGCTCGCTCGCGGACATGTGGCCGAAGCGGACCTCGTTGTCGAGGATCGACTTCCAGCGGAATTCGGCGCGCGCCTTGTTCGCGGCCGGCGTCGCGGAGCTGTCGATGTTCTCGTTGCCGTTGGGGTCGTAGTACGTCGGCCCCTTGAGCAGGGCGGCGAGCATCGCGCACTGGCTGGGGTTGAGCTTCTCGGCGTCGACGCCGTAGTACGTCTGCGCCGCGGCCTGGATCCCCCACGCACCGCGCCCGAAGTACGAGGTGTTCAGGTAGCCGGACATGATGTCGTCCTTGCTGACCTTCTCACCGACCTTTATGGAGATGAACAGCTCTTTGAACTTGCGGCTCAGCGTCTGCGACTGGTCCAGCATGGTGTTCTTGACGTACTGCTGGGTGATCGTCGAGCCACCCTGGGTCTCACCGCCGCGCGCCATGTTGAACAGCGCGCGGGCGATACCCATCGGGTCGACGCCCTTGTCCGTCTCGAAGCTCTTGTTCTCCGCCGAGATCACCGCGTAGCGCATGGCCTTGGGGATCTTCGAGTACGGGATGTTCTGCCGGTTGACGCTGCCGCCGCCCGTCACCATGCGGGTGCCGTCGGCCCAGTAGTAGACGTTGTTCTGGGCCTGGGAGGCCTTGTTCACGTCGGGGATGTCCACCATCGCGTACGCGAGGCCGGCGATGCCGACGAGGGTGCCGACGAAGCCGATGAAGAGCGCGGTGACCTGCCGCCAGGACGGCATCCAGCGGCGCCATCCCTCCTTGCCGAAGCGCGGGTAGTCGATGAAGCGCTTCTTGCCGGGGCGGCGGCCGGGCCCCCGGCCCCCGCGCCCTGCCGGACCACCCGGACCGCCGGGCGCGCTGCCCGCTCCGCCGCGGCGCCGGCCGTGGCCCTGGGCTGCGCGGCGTGCCGCGGCGCGTCCCTGGTACGGCTCGCTGCCGGAATCCCTCCCGCCACCGATGATGTCCGGGCCCTCGTCCCGTCTGCCGTGCGAACCGCTCGGCGATCCGGTGGGGATGTCGCGTCCGCTACGGGCGCCGGCCGGTGGGCCGCCTCCGGACCGGCGGCCGCCGGACGGCGGGGGCGTCGGCTGCTGTCCCCCGCGCCGGGCGGCTGCACGGCCGCCGGAGGGCGACTGCGGCGGCTTGCGACGGTGCTCGCTCATGAACAGCTACTCCTCGACAGGCAGGATCGCCTGAAGGCATCGATGACATTGCGGTCGGCCCCCCTGCATGCGGCTCGGTCAGGCCGCACTGCACCGAGGATCAAGACGCTCGCCGGCGGCGTGGGGTTCCCGGTGCTCTGCATGGCGAACAGAGTACGCAGGGCCAAAAGACGCATGATGCGAAGGTTCATCACATAGCGGGCCCTCCCGGGCCGACAGGTTTACGGATGTGACACCGGTCACGACGGCCTGCCTTGCATGATGTCTCGCGCCGCTCTATCGTCACGATGTATCGACTCGATACATCGGATCGACAGAAGCGCGAAACGAGAGGACGAGGACGGGCCATTGAGCAAGCGCTCCGGAATCCTCGAATTCGCGGTTCTCGGTCTGCTGCGCGAGTCCCCGATGCACGGCTACGAGCTGCGCAAGCGGCTCAACACCTCACTCGGGGTCTTCCGGGCCTTCAGTTACGGGAGTCTGTATCCCTGCCTGAAGACCCTGGTCTCGCTGGGGTGGCTGGTGGAGGAGTCGGCGGTGGACAGCGATCCGCACGCCGCGCCTCTGGCCGGCCGCCGTGCGAAGATCGTCTACCGGCTGACGGCGGCGGGCAAGGAGCACTTCGAAGAGCTCCTGGCCCACTCCGGCCCCGACGCCTGGGAGGACGAGCACTTCGCAGCCCGCTTCGCCTTCTTCGGCCAGACGTCCAAGGACGTCAGGATGCGGGTGCTCGAAGGGCGGCGCAGCCGCCTGGAGGAGCGTCTGGAGAAGATGCGCGTCTCGCTGGCCCGTACCCGCGAGCGGCTCGACGACTACACGCTCGAGCTGCAGCGGCACGGCATGGAGTCCGTGGAGCGCGAGGTCCGCTGGCTCAACGAGCTGATCGAGACGGAACGGGCCGGGCGCACGATGCGCTCGCCCGATCAGCGGGACGACAACGACAACAACCAAGAGAACGGCGGCCGACCCGAAGCCCGGGGAACCGCGTGACGAATACACAGGGAGCAACGGGTATGGGTGCGGTTCGCGTAGCCATCGTCGGTGTGGGCAACTGCGCCACGTCGCTGGTGCAGGGCGTCGAGTACTACAAGGACGCTGACCCGGACGGCAAGGTGCCTGGTCTCATGCACGTGCAGTTCGGCGAGTACCACGTGCGCGACGTCGAGTTCGTCGCCGCCTTCGACGTCGATGCGAAGAAGGTCGGCCTCGACCTCGCGGACGCCATCGGCGCCAGCGAGAACAACACCATCAAGATCTGCGACGTGCCGCAGACCGGCGTGACGGTGCAGCGTGGCCACACCCTCGACGGCCTCGGCAAGTACTACCGGGAGACCATCGAGGAGTCCGCCGAGGAGCCCGTGGACGTCGTCCAGGTGCTCAAGGACCGTCAGGTCGACGTGCTGGTCTGCTACCTGCCCGTCGGCTCCGAGGACGCGGCGAAGTTCTACGCCCAGTGCGCCATCGACGCCAAGGTCGCCTTCGTCAACGCCCTCCCGGTCTTCATCGCCGGCACCAAGGAGTGGGCGGACAAGTTCACCGAGGCCGGCGTCCCGATCGTCGGCGACGACATCAAGTCGCAGGTGGGCGCGACCATCACGCACCGCGTGATGGCCAAGCTCTTCGAGGACCGCGGTGTCGTCCTCGAGCGCACCATGCAGCTGAACGTCGGCGGCAACATGGACTTCAAGAACATGCTCGAGCGCGAGCGCCTGGAGTCCAAGAAGATCTCCAAGACGCAGGCCGTCACCTCGCAGATCCCCGACCGTGACCTCGGCGCCAAGAACGTGCACATCGGCCCGTCCGACTACGTGCAGTGGCTCGACGACCGCAAGTGGGCGTACGTCCGCCTCGAGGGCCGCGCCTTTGGTGACGTCCCGCTGAACCTGGAGTACAAGCTCGAGGTCTGGGACTCCCCGAACTCCGCCGGCGTCATCATCGACGCGCTGCGCGCCGCGAAGATCGCCAAGGACCGCGGCATCGGCGGCCCGATCCTGTCGGCGTCCTCGTACTTCATGAAGTCCCCGCCGGTGCAGTACTTCGACGACGTGGCCCGCGAGAACGTCGAGAAGTTCATCCGCGGCGACGTCGAGCGCTGACACAGCGCCCGCACCGTTCAGCACGGCGCACGGCTCCACCACGGAAGGCCCCGGGTCGCGTACCCGGGGCCTTCCGCGTCGTGTGAGGCTGTGCGCATGGGCCTTCTGCGCGACCTGCGCGTTCTGCTGCGGCTGCCGGACTTCCGCCGGCTGCTGGGGGTGCGCCTGCTGTCCCAGCTGTCCGACGGCGTCTTCCAGGTCGCGCTGGCCGCCTACGTGGTCTTCTCTCCCGAGAAGCAGGCCACTCCGGGGGCGATCGCCTCCGCGATGGCGGTGCTGCTGCTGCCCTACTCGCTGCTCGGCCCCTTCACCGGTGTGCTGCTCGACCGCTGGCGGCGGCGCCAGGTGCTGCTGTACTGCAACGTGCTGCGGGCAGCGCTGTCCTGCGGTACCGCGGGGCTCATACTCCTTCGTGTGCCGGACTGGCTGTTCTACCTGTCCGCCCTGTCGGTCACCGCCGTCAACCGGTTCGTCCTGGCCGGTCTCTCCGCGGCCCTGCCCCGCGTCGTCGACCGGGACGCCCTGGTGACCGCCAACGCGCTCTCCCCGACCGCGGGCACCCTCGCCGCGACCGCGGGCGGCGGTGCCGCTTTCCTGGTGCACCTCTTCAGCGCCGAGGGCGACACCGCCAACGCCGCGACCGTGCTCCTCGGGGCCCTGCTCTACCTGTGCGCGGGCCTGGCGGCACTGACCCTGGACCGCGACCTGCTCGGCCCGGATCCGGAGCGGATGCGCCCCAGGATGCGCTCCGCGCTCGCCGGCACCGCCCAAGGGCTGCGGGAAGGAGTGGGGCATCTGCGCCGCCGCCCACCGGCGGCGCGGGCGATGACGGCCATGACCGCGATGCGCTTCTGCTTCGGCGCGCTCACCGTGACCCTGCTGATGCTCTGCCGATACGCCTGGTCCGACCCGTCCGACACCGACGCGGGCCTGCGTCTGCTGGGGCTGGCCGTGGGCCTGTCGGCCGCCGGGTTCTTCGCAGCGGCGCTCGTCACCCCGTGGGCCACCGGGCGGCTCGGCACCTCCGGCTGGATCATCGCGTGCTGCACCGCCTCCGCGGTGCTGCTGCCCCCGCTCGCGCTGTCCTTCACGCGCGCACCGATGATGCTGGCCGCGGTGCTGTTCGGCCTCACCACCCAGGGCGCCAAGATCGCCACGGACACGGTCGTCCAGGCACAAGTGGACGACGCGTACCGGGGCCGCGTCTTCTCCGTCTACGACGTCGTCTTCAACGTCGCCTTCGTCGGCGCCGCCGCGGTCGCCGCCCTGCTGCTCCCCGCCGACGGACGCTCGCCCGTACTGGTGGTGGCGCTGGCGCTCATCTACGCCGTGACCGCGGTCGGGATGGCGCGGGTGCGCGATGTTTCACGTGGAACACCGCGCGCGAGCACCCCGGCGGGCTGACGGCAGTGGGCATGTTCCACGTGAAACATGCCCACCCCCACCTCATCCGGCGGACTGCGCCGCCCACCACTCGTGCAGTGCCGCGGTCGCGGCCTCCTCCCCCAGCGGCCCGTTCTCCAGCCGCAGCTCCAGCAGGTACTGGTACGCCTTGCCCACCATCGGCCCCGGCGGGATTCCCAGCACCGCCATGATCTGGTTGCCGTCCAGATCGGGCCGGATCGCGTCCAGCTCCTCCTGCTCCTGGAGCTCGGCGATCCGCGCCTCCAGGCTGTCGTACGTCCGTGACAGCGCCGCCGCCTTGCGCTTGTTGCGGGTCGTGCAGTCCGAGCGGGTCAGCTTGTGCAGCCGCTCCAGCAGCGGCCCCGCGTCCCGTACGTAGCGGCGCACCGCGGAGTCCGTCCACTCGCCGCTGCCGTAGCCATGGAAGCGCAGGTGCAGCTCGACCAGCCGCGAGACGTCCTTCACCAGCTCGTTGGAGTACTTCAGCTGGAGCATGCGCGCCTTGGTCAGCTTGGCGCCCACCACCTCGTGGTGGTGGAAGGAGACCCGGCCGTCCGGCTCGAATCGCCGCGTCCTGGGCTTGCCGATGTCGTGCAGCAGCGCGGCCAGCCGCAGTACCAGGTCGGGCCCGTCGTCCTCCAGGTCGATGGCCTGCTCCAGCACCGTCAGGGTGTGCTCGTAGACGTCCTTGTGACGGAAGTGCTCGTCACGCTCCAGCCGCAGCGCCGACAGCTCGGGCAGCACCCGGTCGGCGAGCCCGGTGTCCACCAGCAGCCGCAGCCCCTTGCGCGGGTGATCGGACAGGATGAGCTTGTTCAGCTCGTCCCGGATCCGCTCGGCGGAGACGATCTCGATCCGGTCGGCCATCTCCGTCATGGCGGTGACCACCTCGGGCGCGACCTCGAAGTCCAGCTGGGCGGCGAAACGGGCCGCACGCAGCATCCGCAGCGGGTCGTCGGAGAAGGACGCCTCGGGCGCCCCGGGGGTGCGCAGCACCCGGGCGGCGAGGTCGTTGAGGCCGCCGTGGGGGTCGATGAAGTCGGTGTCGGGCAGCGCCACCGCCATCGCGTTCACCGTGAAGTCACGGCGGACCAGATCCTCCTCGATGGTGTCGCCGTAGGAGACCTCGGGCTTGCGGGACGTCCGGTCGTACGCCTCGCTGCGGTAGGTGGTGACCTCGATCTGGAAGCTCCGTGTGGTGCCGTCCAGCGCCTCCGCCTTCTTCATGCCGCCGACCGTGCCGAAGGCGATGCCCACCTCCCACACCGCGTCCGCCCACGGCCGCAGGATCTTCAGCACCTGCTCGGGGCGCGCGTCGGTGGTGAAGTCCAGGTCGTTGCCGAGCCGGCCCAGCAGGGTGTCCCGGACCGACCCGCCCACCAGGGCGAGTGCGAACCCCGCGGCACGGAAGCGGCGGCCCAGGTCCTCGGCGACGGGCTCGACCCCGCGGGAGGCCTGCGCGGAACCGGTGGGCGGCGTGGTCTGAGCGGCATTGTTGGCATTCGGCACAACGTAAAAGGGTACGGGTCCGCGGGCACCCTCCGCGCACAGGTTTTCCCGGCCCGTCGGGGCTCCGGTACCAAGCCCGTATCAAGCCGCCGTCCACGGCACTGCGGCACAGCGCCGATCGTTACCATGCCAACACGCACATCGGATGGACCAGCACGGCAGACGATCAGATACACAGACGAGGACGGGCGAACGCGTGGGCAAGGCGGCACAGTCACCCGGAGAGTCCCCGTCCCGGGTCCGGCGCCGGATGGCAGGGGTCCTGGCGCTGGTGACCGGCGGAGCCATGCTGACCGGGCTGCTGCAGGCCGCCACCGCGCCCCCCGCCCAGGCGGCGGCGCCGTCCGGTTCACGCGCGGTCGCGGTCTCCCTGGACGTCCTCACCCCGCGCATCCCCACCAAGGGCGGCACGGTCACCCTCTCCGGCCGGCTCACCAACAACGGCAAGTCCGCCGTCACCGAGGCGCACGTCGGCCTCCGGGTGCGTTCCGACGGCCCGCTGGACACGCGCAGCGCCCTCAAGAACGCCGCCACCCGGACCGGCTACAGCTACGCGCAGGACGGTGACGAGGTCGAGGGCCACACGGTCACGGTGGAGGACCTCCCGGCGGGCGGCAAGTCCGCCTTCACCATCAGCGTCCCGGTCAGCGCGCTCGGCTTCAGCGACGCCGGCGTCTACCAGCTGGGTGTCGCGCTGGAGGGCAGCACCTCGTCCGACCCGTCGGAGCACGTGGTCGGCATCAAGCGCACCTTCCTGCCCTGGTACGGCGAGGACGACGCCACCGGTACCAAGCACACCAGGATCAGCTACCTGTGGCCGCTCATCGACACCGCGCACATCGCCCCGCGCGGTGACACCGACTCGCAGCGCAGCCCGATCTTCCTCGACGACGAACTCGCCACCGAGCTGGGACCGGGCGGCCGGCTGCGGACGATGGTCGACCTGGCCAGGAATCTGCAGGTGACCTGGGTCGTCGACCCCGATCTGCTGGCCACCGTGGAGTTCATGACCAAGGGCTACCGCGTCGCGGGCCCCGGTGGGGACGTCACCAAGACCACGGCGGGGACGGGCTCCGACGCCGCCAGGCAGTGGTTGAAAGACCTCAGGCTCGCGGTCGCCGGCGACCAGGTGATCGCCCTGCCCTTCGGTGACACCGACCTGGCCGCCATGGCGCACGAGGGGCAGAAGGTCGCGGGCGTCACGGACCACCTGAAGACCGGCACCGCCCTCGGGCTGAGCACCGTCGAGACGATCCTCGGCGGTACGCCCACCGCTGACGTGGCCTGGCCGGCGGACGGCGCCATCGACCCGGCGATCGTCTCGGTGGCCCGGACCGGCGGTGCCAAACGGATCATCGCCCGCAGCGACACCTTCCACGAGCGTGAGGGCCTGGACTACACCCCGAACGCGGCCCGCCCGATCGGCAAGGGCACCACGGCGGTCGTCAGCGACGCGACGCTGTCCACCGCCTTCAGCGGCGCCATGTCCGATCCGCAGGACGCCAATCTCGCGGTACAGGGTTTCATCGCGCAGACGCTGATGATCACCCTGGAGGCCCCCGAGAAGCAGCGCTCGGTGGTGGTCGCCCCGCAGCGGATGCCCACCGTCACGCAGGCCCAGGTGATGGCGGAGGCGATCCACGAGACCTCGGCGGCGGCCTGGGCCACGCAGATCTACTTCAACGACGCGGCGTCCGCCCACCCCGACGCCCGCGCGAACCGCACGGTGCCGTCGGCGAAGGCCTACCCGGCGAAGCTCCGCAAGCAGGAGCCGACGGTCAAGGACTTCGACCAGATCCAGCAGACGCAGAAGAACCTCAACAATTTCGTGGTGATCCTCACCCGCCAGGACCGGGTCACGGTCCCGTTCGGCAACGCGGTGCTGCGCTCGATGTCCACGAACTGGCGCGGCGACGCAGCCGGGGCGACCGCCTACCGCAACGCCATCGGCCTCTACCTCACCGATCTCATCGGATCGGTCCACATCATCGAGAAGAGCGCGCTGACCCTGTCCGGGCGCAGCGGCACCATCCCGATCACCGTGAAGAACGAGCTCAGCCAGCCGGTGAACGTGGTGCTGAAGCTCACGTCGGGCTCGAACATCCGGCTGAAGATCAAGGACGCCGACCAGCCGATCACCATCGAGGGCGGCCACACCCGTACCCTGAAGTTCCAGACCAAGGCCAGCGCGAACGGGACGGTCAGCGTCATCGCCGCCCTGTACACCGTGGACAATCAGATGTACGGGCGTTCCATGCCTTTCGATGTCCACATCAACAAGGTCACCGACCTTGTGATGCTCGTCATCGGCGCCGGGCTGCTGCTTCTGGTCCTGGCCGGGGTACGGATCTACCGTCAGCGCAAGAAGCTGGCCGCGGGCGGCGGTGACGAAGGGGACGACGGCGAGGACGACGACGGGGACTGGAACGGGAAGGACCCGGAGCAGCCGGGTGACCCTGCCGCTGACACCGGGCCGGAAACCCGGGAGCCATCACCAGCAGGTGGGAAAGTGGACGGGTAGCCGGAGACAATAAGGTGGGGCACTGATGAACGCGCCGTACGACGGTGACCGCGACTCTGCGGGCCAGATGCCCCACTCTCCGGAGCAGGGTCCGGGATCACCCGACCCGTATCTGCAGAACACGTATGCCTACGATCCGTACCAGCAGCAGGATCCGGCACAGTGGCAGCAGCAGCCCGACTACCCGCAGCAGGGCGGCTACCCCGAAGCGGCGCAGTACCCCGGGCAAGGCGCGCCCGTCCCCGGCCAGGAGCAGCAGGGCCAGGACCACGACCCCTTCGCGCACCTCTTCCGCGACCAGCAGCCGCAGTATCCGCAGCAGGACGCGGGCTACCCGCAGGGCTACCCGCAGCCGGGGGGACACGACCCGCACGCCGGCTACCAGCAGGGCGGATACCAGCAGGGTGGTTACGAGCAGGGCTACCCGCAGCAGGACCACCACCAGCAGCAGGCCTACCCGCAGGACGGCGGCTACCAGGGCTACCCCCAGCAGGGCGGCGGCTACCAGGGCTACCAGGCGCAGCAGTACGGCTACCCGTCCGGCTATCCGCACGTGCCGTCCGCGAACGAGACGACGGGCTTCTCGCTGCCGGTCTTCCAGGACACCGGCTACGCCCAGGACATGTACCGGAGCCCGGCGTACGACGACGCGCGCTACGCCGACCAGCAGTACGTCGACCCGCGCTACGCGGACCCCCGCTACGGCTACCCGTACCAGCAGCCCTACCAGGAGCCGTACCAGCAGCCCTACGAGGACCAGGGGCAGCAGCCGTACCCGCCGCAGGACTACCAGCAGCAGCCCGGGCACTCCCCGCAGGGCCCCCAGCAGGGCGTCGGGGCACCGGCGGGCACCCCGCGCCGCGCTGCGGCGGCCGCGGCCCCCGCGGCGGCGGCCAAGAGCGGCGGCATCCTCAAGTCCAGTGCCCTGATGGCCGCGGGCACCCTGGTCTCCCGCCTGACCGGCTTCGTGCGCACCCTGGTGATCGCCGCCGCGATCGGCGTGGCGACCCTCGGCGACTCCTACGCCGTCGCGAACACCCTGCCGACGATGATCTACATCCTCACCATCGGCGGCGGCCTGAACTCGGTGTTCGTCCCGCAGCTGGTGCGGGCGATGAAGGACGACGAGGACGGCGGCTCGGCCTATGCCAACCGGCTCCTGACCGTCGTGATGGTGGTGCTCGGCGGCATCGTCGCGGTCACCGTGATCGCGGCGCCGCTGCTGATCCGGCTGATGTCCGCCAAGATCGCCGACAACCCGGACACGTACGACGTGGCCATCGCCTTCGCCCGCTACTGCCTGCCCACGATCTTCTTCATGGGCGTCCACGTGGTCATGGGCCAGGTGCTGAACGCACGCGGCCGCTTCGGGGCGATGATGTGGACCCCGGTGCTGAACAACATCGTGGTGATCTTCACCTTCGGCATGTTCATCTGGGTCTACGGCTCCTACAGCACCACGCGGATGGACGCCACCACCATCACCCCCGAGGGCGCCCGGCTGCTGGGCATCGGCACCCTGCTCGGACTGGTCGTGCAGTCCCTCGCGATGCTGCCCTACCTGCGCGACGCCGGGTTCAGGTTCCGGCCGCGCTTCGACTGGCGCGGCCACGGCCTCGGCAAGGCCGCCAAGCTCGCGAAGTGGACGTTCTTCTTCGTACTCGCCAACCAGGCCGGCCTGATCGTGGTCACCCAGCTCGCCACCTGGGCGGGCGCCAACGCCGACAAGAGCGGCTTCCAGGGCACGGGCATCACCGCCTACAACAACGCGCTGCTGATCTGGCAGATGCCCCAGGCCATCATCACGGTGTCGGTGATGGCCGCGGTGCTGCCGCGGATCTCCCGCGCCGCCGCCGACGGCGACATCACCGCGGTCCGCGACGACATCTCCTACGGCCTGCGCACCTCGGCGGTCGCGATCGTTCCCGCAGCCTTCGCCTTCCTGGCCCTGGGCGTACCGATGTGCACCCTGCTCTACGCGAGCACCAACGCGGGTTCGGCCCGCAACATCGGCTTCATCCTCATGGCCTTCGGCGGCGGCCTGATCCCCTACTCGGTGCAGTACGTGATCCTGCGCGGCTTCTACGCCTTCGAGGACACCCGCACCCCGTTCTACAACACCGTGATCGTGGCCGCCGTCAACGCGGCGGCCTCCGGATTCTGCTTCCTGGTCCTCCCCGCCCGCTGGGCCGTGGTCGGCATGGCCTTCTCCTACGGCCTCGCCTACGCGGTCGGCGTCGGGGTGGCCGCCAAGCGGCTCCGCGGCCGGCTGGGCGGCGACCTCGACGGCCGCCGGGTGGTCCGCACCTACGCCCGGCTCGTGGGGGCCTGCATCCCGGCTGCCGCAATCGCCGGGATCGCCGTGTGGATGATCAGCGGCAAGCTGGGCGGCGGGGTGACCGGGTCGCTGGCGTCGCTCGTGGTCGGCGGCGGCCTCCTGGGGGGCATCTTCCTTGTGATCGCGAAGCAGATGCGAATCCAGGAGCTGAACGGCATGATCGGCATGGTCCGGGGGCGGCTCGGGCGCTGACGGCACCGGCGGGGCCCCGCGGACAACCATCGTGGGCCGCCGCGTGTCGTGCATACAGCCGGAGTGCGGGCACAATTGTCCTCGGCTCGATGTGAGATCGTGCACTGGATGGGGAGGCAGGAACGACGGTGGCGGATCGGAGCACGGCCGTCGAAGTGGCCGATGAGGGCAGCGCGCCTGACCCCCAGCAGGACGGCACACCCGACGAAACGCCGACGGACGGCCGGCACGGCGGCAGCGCCGACGGCGACACCCCACCCGAGGACACGGCGGACGGCGATCCGGAAGCGCCCGCCGAAGCCGGATCCGGCACTGACGAGGAGCCCGTGGAGGCACCCGCGACCGAGCCCGGCACCGATGAGCCTCAGGCCCCCGCGGAAGCCGCACAGAGCGCCGTGGAGCCCCCCGCCGAAAAGACCCGCCCCCGCGCCAAGCCCACGGCACCGGACCTCCACAGCGGCCACCGGCTCGCCCGCCGCTACCAGCTCGCGGAGTGCGTGACCCGCGTGGACGGCTTCAGCAGCTGGCGCGCGGTCGACGAGAAACTCCGCCGGGCCGTCGGCATCCACCTGCTGCCCGCCGACCACCCGCAGGCCCGCCAGGTGCTTGCCGCGGCGCGTTCCGCGGCGCTGCTCGGGGACCCGCGCTTCGTCCAGGTCCTCGACGCCGTGGAGGAGGACGAGCTGGTCTACGTCATCCACGAGTGGCTGCCCGACGCCCTGTCGCTCGCGGATCTGCTCGCCTCCGGCCCGATGGAGCCGCACGAGACCTACCAGATGGCCGCCCAGGTCTCCCAGGGCATGGCCGCCGCCCACCGCGAGGGGCTGGCCCATCTGCGGCTGGACCCGGGTGCCGTGCTGCGCACCAGCTCCGGGCAGTACCGCATCCGCGGGCTCGCCGTGGCCGCCGCCCTGCGCGGGCTGCGCGCCGACCGCCCGCAGCGTCAGGACACCGAGGCGATCGGCGCCCTGATCTACGCCTGCCTCACCCAGCGCTGGCCGTACGAGGACGACGCACACGGCCTGTCGGGGCTCCCCAAGGGCGTCGGACTGGTCGCGCCCGACCAGCTGCGTGCGGGGGTCCACCGCGGCCTGTCGGACGTGGCGATGCGCGCTCTCGTCAACGACGGCGCGACCGCCTCCCGCGAGGAGCCGCCCTGCACCACCCCGGAGGAGCTGGCGAAGGCCATCGCGGGCGTCCCACGGATCCGGCCGCCCGAGCACCCCAAGCCGGTCTACCGCCAGCCCGCTTTCCATCAGCCCCCTCAGCCGCCTGCCAACGCGACCTTCTACGCCGCCCCGAAAGCGGTGCCGGCCCCGCCGCCCGCCCTCCCGGGCCGTACCGGCAGCGTCCTGAAGTGGGCCGTTTCGGCGCTGCTGATCGTCGCCATCGGACTCGGCAGCTGGCAGCTCGCCGACGCCCTGAAGTCGCGGGAGAACTCCGCGCCCACCCCGACGCCCACGCCCACGGCGAAGCCGCACTCCGCGCCGCCGCCGCCGGCTCCGCTGGCGATCGTCGCGGCGAAGTCGTTCGACCCGCAGGGCGACGACCGCGTCGAATCGCCCAAGCTCGTCGGCAACGCCTACGACAAGGACCCGGCGACCTACTGGCAGACGATGAGCTACACCCGGACGGACCTCGGCGGCCTCAAGGACGGCGTGGGACTCGTCCTGGACCTGGGCGCCGACCACCGTGTCACCTCGGTGACGGTCGACCTCGGCGGTGACGGTACCGACGTGGAACTGCTGGCCGCACCCGCGGGCACCGGTGCCGAGCCGACGGAGCTGAGCGGCTTCAGCAAGGTCGCCTCCGGATCGGGCGGCTCCCGGGTGACGCTCAAGCCCGCCTCCCCGGTGACCACCCGCTACGTGGTGGTCTGGCTGACCAAGCTCCCGCCCATCCCGAACGGTGATTTCCGTGGCAAGATCTCGGAGATCAGCGTCATCGGCTGACCGACCGCGCACGGGGGGAGTCCGGCCTTGGAGGAGCGAATACCGCTCGGCGAAGCCGACGACGCCGACCTGCTCGCGCGCCATGTGGCCGGCGAGCCGGACGCCTTCGGCGAGCTGGTCCGCCGGCACCGGGACCGGCTGTGGGCCGTCGCCCTGCGCACCCTGGGCGACCGTGAGGAGGCGGCGGACGCCGTGCAGGACGCCCTCGTGTCGGCCTTCCGGTCCGCCCACACCTTCCGCGGTCAGTCGGCCGTCACCACGTGGCTGCACCGGATCACCGTGAACGCCTGTCTGGACCGGGTCCGGCGGGCGGCGGCCCGGCGCACCGCCACGATGGCCGACGACGACAGCCTTGAGGCGCATCTCGAACCGCAGGAGTCCGCCGAGGCGCCGGCCGAGCGCGAGGAGTTGCACCGCGAGCTGCTGCGGGCGCTGGCCACACTGCCCCCCGAGCAGCGCGCCGCCCTCGTGCTGGTGGACATGCAGGGCTATCCGGTGGCCGAGGCAGCCGCAGTGCTGGCCATTCCCGAGGGCACGGTGAAGAGCAGATGCGCGCGGGGCCGCGCCCGGCTGCTCCCGCTGCTGACTCATCTCCGGTCGGGGGGAGCGGGCGGTACGGTTCGCGGTCCCGGCAGGCAGAGGAACCGGTCGGCGGAGCCATCCGTCCCACCGGCAGGAGCAGAGCAGAGCGGAGGTGACCCCCGATGACATCGCCCACGGATCAGAACGCGCATCCCGACGTCATGGAGATCGCCGACCTCGCCGAGGACATCCTGCAGGAGGACCGGGCCTTCCAGGTCCGCGCGCACCTCGGCTCGTGCCCCGACTGCGCGGGCGTGCTGGCGTCACTCCGGGAGATCAGCGGCCTCCTCGCGGAGATGCCGGAGCCCGAGGCGATGCCCTCGGACGTGGTGGCACGTATCGACGCGGCGCTGGCCGCCGAGCCGCTGCCGGCGAGCGAGCAGCCGGATGTTCCACGTGAAACAGCACCACCGGCGCCCGGCGGTTCTCCTGGCGGTGTTCCACGTGGAACATCGGCCCCCGCCGGCCGTCCGGCCGCGTCCACCGGCCCGGGCCGGGCAAGGCGGCGCGGTCGCCGGATGCTCCTGACGGCTGCCGGGGCGGCCGCGTTCCTGGTGCTGGGCGGGCTCACGTACGAGCTGGCATCACACAGCGGCTCCGGCGGCATGGGACACGACAGCAGTGCCTCGTCCGCCAAGGGCTCGAACCGCGACAACGCCGCGCCGGACGCGCTGGGGATCGATGTGGCGCGGCTTCTCGACAGCTCAGGATCCACCTCCGCGAGCGGACCGGCGAACTCCCCGATGCTGGGCACGAAGGGGGACGTCGTCGTCGCCGCGCCCAACGGGACGGTGACCTCCGTCCCCTCCTGTGTGCTCAAGGCCACCCAGCGCACCGAGAAGCCGCTGGCCGCCGAGCGGAAGGTGTACGAGGGGGTCGACTCCTTCGTGGTCGTCCTGCCCGACCCCGACGACACCAGCCTGGTGAGCGCCTACGTACTGACGGCCTCGTGCAGCCCCGTCACCCCGGCCCAGCTCCTCTTCGAGAACAGCTACCCGCGGGACTGAGACCCTCCTGGGCGGCTTGCGGCGGTGCGCCTGGAGCGCTGCACCGCCCTGGGAATGCCTGCCCCGTAGGATCCGTTAGGCACGACGAGAGTCCAGCCAGTACCGGACCCCCACCGCAGTCCGCAGAGACGAGGAAGACACCCGTGAGCGACGTCCGTAACGTGATCATCATCGGCTCGGGGCCCGCGGGCTACACCGCGGCGCTGTACACGGCACGCGCCTCCCTCAGCCCGCTGGTCTTCGAGGGCTCGGTCACCGCGGGCGGTGCACTGATGAACACCACCGAGGTGGAGAACTTCCCGGGCTTCCGTGACGGCATCATCGGTCCCGACCTGATGGACAACATGCGCGCCCAGGCGGAGCGGTTCGGTGCCGAGCTGGTTCCGGACGACGTGGTCGCCGTCGACTTGTCGGGTGACATCAAGACCGTCACCGACTCCGCGGGCACCGTTCACCGCGCGAAGGCCGTCATCGTCACCACCGGCTCGCAGCACCGCAAGCTCAACCTGCCGAACGAGGACCAGCTGTCCGGCCGAGGCGTCTCGTGGTGTGCCACCTGTGACGGCTTCTTCTTCCGCGAGCACGACATCGCGGTGATCGGCGGCGGCGACACTGCCATGGAGGAGGCAACCTTCCTCTCCCGGTTCGCCAAGTCCGTCAAGATCGTGCACCGGCGGGACACCCTGCGCGCGTCCAAGGCGATGCAGGAGCGGGCCTTCGCCGATCCGAAGATCTCCTTCATCTGGGACAGTGAGGTCGCCGAGATCCACGGCGAGGGGAAGCTCGCCAGCCTGACCCTGCGCAACACCAAGACCGGCGAGACGTCCGAACTGCCGGTCACCGGCCTCTTCATCGCGATCGGCCACGACCCGCGGACGGAACTCTTCAAGGGCGTGCTCGACCTGGACGCCGAGGGCTACCTCAAGGTCCAGTCGCCGACCACCCGCACCAGCATCCCGGGGGTCTTTGCCGCCGGGGACGTCGTGGACCACACCTACCGCCAGGCGATCACCGCGGCCGGCACCGGGTGCTCCGCCGCCCTCGACGCCGAGCGCTACCTGGCGGCCCTCAGCGACGCCGAGCAGCCTGCCTGAATCCTTTACCCCGCATCCCATCGAACCTGAGGAGACCGCCGTGGCCGACAAGCCCATCCACGTGACCGACGACACCTTCGCCGACGAGGTCCTCAACAGCGACAAGCCCGTCCTGGTGGACTTCTGGGCCGAGTGGTGCGGCCCGTGCCGCCAGATCGCCCCGTCGCTGGAGGCCATCGCCGCGGAGCACGCCGACGAGATCACCATCGTCAAGCTCAACATCGACGAGAACCCCGTCACCGCCGCCAAGTACGGCGTGATGTCGATTCCGACGCTCAACGTCTACAAGGGCGGGGAGGTCGTGAAGACCATCGTCGGTGCCAAGCCGAAGGCCGCTCTGCTGCGGGACCTCTCGGACTTCATCAGCTGAGGTCGCCGCTGTTCCACGTGGAACACGAAAGGGCCGGCTCCCCTGCGGGGGAGCCGGCCCTTTTGGCTGCACGGCGGCGCCTGGTGGCCCGTCTGCGCCCTCGCGGGTGCTCACAGCGGCCGGAGTGCCGGTTCCTTCTGCACGGCGCCCAGCAGCCGGTCAATGGCCATCTCGACGTCCTCCTTCCAGGAGATCGTCGAGCGCAGTTCCAGACGCAGCCGGGGATAACGGGGATGGTGCCGGACCGTCTTGAAGCCGACGGCGAGCAGGTGGTCCGCCGGGAGGACGCATGAGGGTGAGGACCACGTCGCGTCGCCGAAGGCCTCGATCGCTTTGAAGCCCCGTCGCACCAGATCCTTCGCCACGGTCTGCACGAGCACCCGCCCTATGCCCTGGCCCTGATAGCCGGGCAGCACCCGGGCGGTCATCAGTTGAACGGCGTCGGGCGACACCGGGCTTGTCGGGAAAGCGGTGGAGCGCGGCACATAGGCAGCCGGGGCGTAGAGCACGAAGCCCGCGGGCATCTCGTCGACGTAGACGACCCGGCCGCAGGACCCCCACTCCAGCAGTACGGCGGAGATCCAGGCCTCCTTCTCGAGCTCGGGCTTGCCCGCCTGAACGGCCGCCTCACCACTCACGGGGTCGAGTTCCCAGAAGACGCAGCGTCTGCAGGGTCTGGGGAGATCGGGAAGGTTGTCCAGCGTGAGCGGTACCAGCCGACGCCCCATGTGCCACAGACCCCATTTCTGTCGCTATCGAACGGCGGTGGCACCCCGGCGGCGGTGCCGGGGTGTCACGGTTTCACTCGTCGTCGTCCTCGGCTTCGTCGTCGAGCCGGTTCTCCAGCACCTTGCCCTCGCCCGGTGCCATCGTGCCGAGGATGCGTTCCAGATCCTCTATCGACGCGAACTCCACGACGATCTTTCCGCGCTTCTGGCCCAGGTCGACCTTCACCCGAGTGTCGAAGCGATCGGACAGCCGCGTGGCGAGGTGGGTGAGCGCCGGCGACACCCGGCGGCCGGCCCGAGGCGCCGCCGTCTTCTTCGTCACCCGCGGCTCGCTGTTCATCAGCTTCACGATCTCTTCGACCGTGCGGACCGACAGCTCCTCGGCCACGATCCTGAGCGCCAGCCGGTCCTGCTCCTCGGAATCCTCCAGGGCGAGCAGCGCCCGCGCGTGCCCGAAGGAGATCACGCCCGCGGCCACCCGGCGCTGCACCGGAGCCGTCAGCTTCAAGAGCCGCAGCGTGTTGGAGACCTGTGAGCGTGACCGGCCGATCCGGTCCGCCAGCTGCTCGTGCGTGCAGGCGAAGTCCCGCAGCAACTGGTCGTAGGCGGCTGCTTCCTCCAGCGGGTTCAGCTGTGCCCGGTGCAGGTTCTCCAGCAGGGCGTCGAGAAGCAGCTTCTCGTCCTCCGTGGCGCGGACGATCGCCGGGATCCGCTCCAGGCCCGCCTCACGGCAGGCCCGCCAGCGGCGCTCGCCCATGATCAGCTCGAAACGGTCCGAGCCGATCTCCCGTACGACGACGGGCTGGAGGAGACCGACCTCCTTGATCGAGGTGATCAGCTCGTTGAGGGCGTCCTCGTCGAACACCTCACGCGGCTGCCGCGGATTGGGGGTGATCGCGTCGAGTTCCAGCTCGGCGAAGTAGGCACCACTCACCGGAACCCGGGCGGCGGAGAGATCCGGCTCTGTTTCACGTGAAACAGGGATGTCCACCACGGGCGGCGCATCGCCGGGGCGGCGGTCCACCAGTCCGGCCACCTTGGCGGCCGCGACCCCGCGGTCCGGCACCATCACCGGAGCGGCTCCCGCCGCCGGACTGGTTGGCTGCGGCGCGGCCGGGATCAGCGCGCCGAGACCGCGCCCAAGTCCTCTGCGTCGATCACTCACTGGATGCCCTCCGACATGCTGTGCGGGTGCTGCTCATGGTGCTGCTCGTCCTGCGGCTGGTACTCCACGGTCAGGCCACCCGGCAGTCCGCGCAGTGCCATCTCCCGCGCCGCCTCCAGATAGGACAGGGCACCGCTGGAACCGGGGTCGTAGGTAAGGACGGTCTGGCCGTAGCTGGGCGCCTCGGAGATGCGTACCGAACGCGGAATGCTGGTGCGCAGCACCTCCTTGCCGAAGTGCGTGCGCACCTCCTCGGCGACCTGGGAGGCGAGACGGGTCCTGCCGTCGTACATCGTCAGCAGGATCGTGGAGACATGGAGCTTCGGATTGAGGTGGGCCCGGACGAGGTCCACGTTCTTCAGCAGCTGTCCGAGACCCTCCAGCGCGTAATACTCGCACTGGATCGGGATCACCACTTCGGCGCCGGCGACCAGGGCGTTGACGGTGAGGAGTCCCAGCGAGGGCGGACAGTCGATCAGGATGTAGTCCAGCGGCTGCTCGTATGCCTCGATGGCGCGCTGGAGCCGGCTCTCACGGGCGACCAGCGAGACGAGCTCGATCTCGGCGCCGGCAAGATCGATGGTGGCGGGCGCGCAGAACAGACCCTCCACGTCGGCCACCGGCACGACGACCTCGGACAGCGGCCTGCTCTCCACCAGCACGTCGTAGATCGACGGCACCTCGGAGTGGTGGTCGATGCCGAGCGCGGTGGACGCGTTGCCCTGCGGGTCGAGGTCGATCACCAGTACCCGGGCGCCGTGCAGCGCCAGCGAGGCCGCCAGGTTCACCGTGGTCGTGGTCTTGCCGACCCCGCCCTTCTGGTTGGCGACCACCATGACGCGGGTCTGCGCCGGTCGCGGCAGCCCCTCGCCCGTGCGGTTCATCGCCTCGACGGCCATCTGGGCGGCGCGGCCGATCGGGGTGTCATCCATAGGAGGCAATGTTTCACGTGAAACATCGCTTCCGAACCCGGGGGGCGTGGAAAGTGATCCCCCGGCTGATTCAGCTGTGCGGGGGCCGGGGACCGGGTCGGCCATCGGCCCCGCGATGTTGGCGTCGGACCGCAATGACTCACTCTCCTCGACGGAAGGCTCGCGATAAGGAGAGCCTGCCATGCCCGAGGGGTGCTGAACCAGCGAGCCCCGGCCGCCTGTGGACAAATCACGGTTATCCACAGCCGAATTGGTCTTGGTCGGTTTGTTGGCGCGCGCCTCAGCCGCGGCGCGGCCACGGCTGAGGACTCCTGGAAGCAGTGAGCGACGTTTCACGTGAAACACGATGCGCCGCACCGCGCCGGTATTGCGGCAGACACTCCGAATTATGCCGCTTTGGCCGTTTCCGCCGACGCCTTCGGCCGGGACCAGAGCTGCCACGCCCCACCGGCCCGGCTCGCGCCTCAGCGCCGGCGGCGCCCCGCGTTGCCCCCTGGGCGCGGCCCTCGGCTGGCTCGCGCGGCCTTCGCACGCCGCGTTGCCGCCCGCACCCCACCGGGGCTCTCGCCCACCAGGACGCGCACCACGGTGGACAGCGGGTCCACGACGCCTTCACCGACCTGAACCACCGAGGCGCCCACCGCCCCGAGCTTGCCCAGCGCGGCCCGTGCCGCCTTCAGCTCGTCCTCCGCGGTGTCGCCCTTGAGTACCGCCATCTCCCCGTGCGGCCTCAGCAGCGGCAGCCCCCAGCCGGCGAGCCGGTCCAGCGGCGCCACGGCGCGAGCGGTCACCACGTCCACCGGCGGCAGCTTGCCGACCATCTCCTCCGCCCGGCCGCGCGCCACCGTGACGTTGTCCAGCCCCAGCAGCCGTACGACCTCCTCGAGGAAGGTGGTGCGGCGCAGCAGCGGCTCCAGCAGGGTGATGTCCAGGTCGGGGCGGGCAAGCGCCAGCGGAATGCCCGGGAGGCCGGCGCCCGAGCCGACGTCGCACACCGACACCCCCTCCTCGATCACCTCGGAGAGCACCGCGCAGTTCAGCAGGTGACGCTCCCAGAGCCGCGGCACCTCACGCGGACCGATGAGGCCGCGGTGCACCCCCGCGTCCGCCAGCAGCTCGGCATAGCGCACCGCATCGGCGAACCGGTCGCCGAACACCGCCCCGGCCTGCTCCGGCGGCGCGGGAAGCTCCGCTGCTGCCTCCGTCACGGGACTGTCCTTTCGTCGGTTCTCGGTCGGTTCTCGTGATCGTCGTCATGCCGTGCCCGTCACGTGCGGACTCGTCCAGACTGACAAGCTTCGGCCCCGCCTGCGAGCAGACGGGGCCGAATGATCATGGGCGGCAGCCGGTCGTCAGACCGGCAGGACGACCACCCGGCGCTGGGGCTCCTCGCCCTCGGACTCGCTGCGCAGTCCCGCGGCAGCCACCGCGTCGTGGACGACCTTGCGTTCGAAGGGGGTCATCGGGTCCAGCTTCACCGGCTCGCCGGTCTCCTTCGCCTCCGCGGCCGCCTCCGCGCCCAGCCGCGTCAGCTCGGCACGCCTGCGGGCCCGGAAGCCCGCGATGTCGAGCATCAGGCGGCTGCGCTCGCCGGTCTCCCGGTGCACTGCGAGCCGCGTCAGCTCCTGAAGCGCCTCCAGCACCTCGCCGTCCCGCCCGACGAGCTTGGTCAGCTCGCGCGCGGAGCCGTCGCCGATGATCGACACCGAAGCCCGCTCGCCCTCGACATCCATGTCGATGTCACCGTCGAGGTCGGCGATGTCCAGCAGCCCCTCCAGGTAGTCCGCCGCGATCTCACCCTCCTGCTCGAGACGGGTGAGGGTCGCGGACGAGCCGCTGTCGGTTGCCGTGCCGGTGTTGACGTCGCTCACGCCTGGACTCTCCTCTTACTTCTTCTTCGACGACAGGTTGGTCGGCTTGGCCTTGGCTCCGGACTGCTTGCCGGTGGAGCCGCCCTTCTGACCGCCCGCCTTCGGGGCTCCGGCGCGGGGCGCACCGGCACGCGGCGCTCCCGCCCGCGGCGCACCGCCGCCGGACTTGGGCTTGCCGCCGCCGCCGGAGGCCGGGGAGGACCCGGACGAGCCGGCGGAGCCGCCGTCCTCGGTCCCGGCGCTGCTGTCCGTCTCCTGCTTCTGGCCGCTGGAACCGCCGACGCGGGGGGCGCCGCCGCCCGTACCACCGGTCTGCCGCTTGGCCTTCGGCTGCCGCTTGGGCTGGGTGCGGTTGGCCCGGGCGACCTCGACGGCCTCCTTGGCGGCGACCTCCTCCGGCGGCTCGACGAGCTTGCCCTTGGCGCGCAGCCGCTCCTGGCGCTGCTTGAAGGCCAGGCTGCCCGGGGTGGGGTTGCGGTAGATCACGAACATCTGCTGGCCCATCGTCCACACGTTGGTGGTCAGCCAGTAGATGAGGACACCGACGGGGAAGTTGATACCCATCACGGCGAAGATGAGGGGGAAGACGTACATCAGCATCTTCTGCTGCTGCATGAACGGCGTCTTGACCGTCATGTCGACGTTCTTCGTCATCAGCTGGCGCTGGGTGAAGAACTGCGAGGCCGACATCATCACGATCATGATGACGGTGACGACACGCACGTCGGTCAGCGAGGCGCCCAGACCCTCGATCTTGGAGGAGCTGTCCAGGAACTTCGCGGCCAGCGGGGCACCGAAGATGTGGGCGTGCTGCGCGCTCTCGAGGAGGCTGTGGTCGATCACGCCGACCTTGTTGCCCTTCGCGATGTTGCTCAGCACGTGGTAGAGCGCGAAGAAGAACGGTGACTGCGCCAGGATCGGCAGGCACGAGGAGAGCGGGTTGGTGCCCGTCTCCTTGTACAGCTTCATCATCTCTTCGGACTGCTTCTGGCGGTCGTTCTTGTAGCGCTCCTGGATCGCCTTCATCTTCGGCTGGAGCGCCTGCATGTTCCGCGTCGACTTGATCTGCTTCACGAACAGCGGGATCAGGCAGATACGGATCAGGACCACCAGCGAGACGATGGACAGACCCCACGCCCAGCCGCTGTCCTCGTCGAAGATCAGGCTGTAGAACGAGTGGAACTGGACGATGATCCACGACACTGCGTCGTATAGGGGGTTCAGGATCCCCACGGTCAGGCTCCTTGGGCGTGAGAGGGTCCGGTGGGCTCGGGCGTGACGGGCCCGTCGGAGCCGCCCCGCAGTGCGCGGCGCAGCAGTTGGTGCCACGGCGGCCGCTTGCGCGGCGGTACATGATCCACACCGCCGGGCGACCAGGGGTTGCACCGGAGGATGCGCCACGCGGTCAGGGCGGTGCCCTTGATCGCGCCATGCCGGTCGATCGCGGTGTACCCGTAGTGCGAGCACGACGGGTAATACCGGCACACCGGGCCGAGCAGCGGACTGATCGTCCACTGGTACAGCTTGATCAGTGCCAGCAGCGGGTATTTCATTGAGCCACCCTCCCCTCGGCGTCGCCATGGGTGTCACGGCCCAGCAGCCGCTTCAGTGCGGCGTCCAGGTCGAGGGCCAGCTGTGCGTGGTCCGCGTTCCCGGCGTCGGGAAGCGCGCGTACCACTACCAGGCTACCGGGGGGGAGCAGAGACAGACGTTCCCGGACGAGATGCCTGAGCTTGCGCTTGACCTGATTCCGCTGTACGGCGCCGCCGACCGCCTTGCTTACGACGAAACCCGCACGTGCCGGGGGAGTGCTCTCCCCAGGCACGTGCGGGTGTATGGCGTCGCGACGCAGATGGACGACCAGCAGCGGGCGGCCCGCCCGGCGTCCACGGCGTACGGCCGTAGCGAAATCCTGGCGCCGCCTCAGCCGATTCTCGGTGGGCAGCACGACATCAGGCCCGCGGCGATCAGGCGGACAGGCGTGCGCGGCCCTTGGCGCGACGGGTCGCGAGGATCGCGCGGCCGGCGCGCGTACGCATCCGCAGACGGAAACCGTGGGTCTTGGCACGGCGGCGGTTGTTCGGCTGGAAAGTGCGCTTGCTCACTCAGGGGCTCCAGGAGAGTTTCGGATCCGGCGGGGCGTCGCCTGGCTGTCACCGTGCGCCCACGAAAAGCTCGCGGACCAAACGGGTCACCGCTTGACGACCGCCCGGTAGCAGGGACACCCCGGAGGATCCTCGCCTATCGGTAGGCAGGCGGCAGCAGCCATCGACAACTCGACCTCGATACGGTACGTGCGGCTAGGCCATCCGGTCAAACCCGGCGGTGCGCGCCCGCCATTTGTACACACCCTGTGGACAACGACTTGAACCGTGCACGCCGCCCTGATTACCGTGGCTGAACTCCGTACTCTTCCCGCCCCTGCCGAGACCCACACGTCCGCGGGAGTCCACGCACCCCCAGTAATTCAGCAACCCGAGAGAGCGTGCCCTGTGGCTGACGTAAGCGCCGATCTTGCCGCAGTGTGGCCCCGGGTCCTGCAGAAGCTGCTGGTGAGCGGGGAGGACCTGAAGCCGGTGCACGCCGAGTGGCTGCGCCGTATCCAGCCGCTGGCGCTCGTGGCCGGCACCGCGGTGCTCTCTGCGCCGAACGAGTACGCCAAGAAGATCCTCGAGGGGCAGCAGCTCAAGCAGCTCATCACCGATGTGCTCAGCCATGAGTTCGGTCACACCGTAGGGATCGCCATCGCCGTCGCGTCCGGCGGCGAGCAGGAGCAGTCCGCGCCGCCCCCCGCCTCCTCCCCCGAGCGCCAGCGCCCCGCGGAGGACCCGTACGACGAGGTGCCGCGCCCGCGGCACTCCTACCAGGACCCGCCCGGCGGCGGCAGCGACGACTGGACGCCGCGCAGCCCGGCCGGCGAGAGCTGGCAGCAGCCCGGTCTGGGCAACTGGGGCGCGCCCTCCGGCGGCTTCCAGGACCGCGGGCCGGACGACTACTCCGGGCACCGCGACCCGCGCCCCGAGGGGCCCTACCGCCCCGAGCGCGGGGACGGCTACCCGTCCGTTCCGCATCAGGCCCTGCCCCCGGACCGGGACCCCTACGCCTCCGGATCCGGCGGCTACCCGCAGCAGCCCCAGGCCCCCGATTCCCGCGGCGACCGCTCCGGGCCGGGGCCGGCGGGCGGCCACGGCCGCAGCCACGGCGGCGGTCCCGGGTCGGGCGGGGCGAGCGGCGGGGCGGTGGAGCCGACCGCGCGGCTCAATCCGAAATACCTCTTCGACACCTTCGTGATCGGCGCCTCCAACCGCTTCGCGCACGCCGCGGCCGTCGCGGTGGCCGAGGCGCCGGCCAAGGCGTACAACCCGCTCTTCATCTACGGCGAGTCGGGTCTGGGCAAGACGCACCTGCTGCACGCGATCGGTCACTACGCGCGGAGCCTCTACCCCGGCACCCGGGTCAGGTACGTCAGCTCGGAGGAGTTCACCAACGAGTTCATCAACTCCATCCGGGACGGCAAGGCGGACGCCTTCCGCAAGCGGTACCGGGACATGGACATCCTGCTCGTCGACGACATCCAGTTCCTGGCGCAGAAGGAGTCGACGCAGGAGGAGTTCTTCCACACCTTCAACACCCTGCACAACGCGAACAAGCAGATCGTGCTCTCCTCCGACCGGCCGCCCAAGCAGCTGGTGACCCTGGAGGACCGGCTGCGCAACCGCTTCGAGTGGGGGCTGATCACCGACGTCCAGCCGCCCGAGCTGGAGACCCGGATCGCGATCCTGCGCAAGAAGGCCGTGCAGGAGCAGCTGAACGCGCCGCCCGAGGTGCTGGAGTTCATCGCCTCCCGGATCTCCCGCAACATCCGCGAGCTGGAGGGCGCGCTGATCCGCGTCACCGCCTTCGCGAGTCTCAACCGGCAGCCGGTCGACCTCCAGCTCACCGAGATCGTGCTCAAGGACCTGATCCCCGGTGGCGAGGACTCGGTGCCGGAGATCAGCGGCAACGCGATCATGGCGGAGACGGCGGCCTATTTCGGGCTCGCGGTGGACGACCTGTCCGGCTCCTCACGCAGCAGGGTGCTGGTCACCGCCCGGCAGATCGCCATGTACCTGTGCCGGGAGCTGACGGACCTCTCGCTGCCGAAGATCGGCGCGCTGTTCGGCGGCCGCGACCACACCACGGTGATGCACGCCGACCGCAAGATCCGCTCGCTGATGGCCGAGCGGCGGTCGATCTACAACCAGGTGACCGAGCTCACCAACCGCATCAAGAGCTGAGCGGGCCGGCGCCCGTCCCGCGCGCTGTTCGAATCCCTGACGCCGCGGTCCTGTTGTCCACAGGATCGCGGCGTTTTTGCCGTCCACACCCTGGGGACACCGAAGTTGTCCCGATACCCTCCACAGGGCGCACCCCCGCGCGGCCGTCCGGGCAGCTCAGCAGGGTGGGGAAATGTGGGTAACCGCCGTCCACAGACTGTGGACGGCCCGGCTGTCCACAGCGGCCTCCGACCGGTTGTCCACCGCTCGCCCACAGGATGCGGTCGGTTGTGCACAGCGAGAGCCCACTTCTCCACATCTCTGTCCACTGTTCGGCAACGAAATCCGGTCTGTCCCACCGGAGAGTGAAAGCCGTCACACCAACGTGGTGGGTTCGCCTGGGGAGAACCTGGGTATTCCTGGGGACGGAGCTGGGGACAACCCCCTGTGCCCTGTGCACGGGGTGTGCACAACTTTTCGCCGTCCACAGCGGACCCCGGTTGCCCACAGGCCCCGCCCACAGGCTCTGGGGATAAAAAACGCGGCCTGACCTGCGCAGGAACCGGTTATCCACGGTATCCACACCCCCTACTACTACGACTACACGTAGAGAGGGGGGAAAGCGTTTCGAAGCCGGTCCTGTGCACAACTCGCCCGTCGTCGTCCGCCCGCCCGTGTCGCCGCTTGACGGCAAGCCGCAACGAGTGACAGTCCCCTGCGGCAGACTGTTCCCCGACAGTCGGCAACAAGCAGGAGGCGGTTCCGGTGAAGATCCGGGTGGAGCGCGACGTACTCGCCGAGGCAGTGGCTTGGGCAGCCCGCAGCCTCCCGGCCCGTCCTCCGGTGCCGGTGCTCGCGGGCCTGCTGCTCAAGGCCGAGGACGGGCAGCTGAGCCTGTCCGGCTTCGACTACGAGGTCTCGGCCCGGGTGGCCGTCGAGGCCGAGGTGGACGAGGAGGGCACCGTCCTGGTGTCCGGCCGGCTGCTCGCCGACATCTCCCGGGCGCTGCCGAACCGCCCGGTGGAGATCTCGGCCGACGGTGTGCGCGTCACGGTCGTCTGCGGCAGTTCCCGCTTCACGCTGCACACACTGCCTGTGGAGGAGTACCCGGCGCTGCCCGCGATGCCGACGGCGTCCGGCACCGTGCCCGGCGAGGTCTTCGCCGCCGCCGCCAGCCAGGTGGCCATCGCCGCCGGGCGCGACGACACGCTGCCGGTGCTGACCGGTGTGCGGATCGAGATCGAGGGCGACACGGTGACGCTGGCCGCCACCGACCGCTACCGCTTCGCCGTCCGCGAGTTCCTGTGGAAGCCGGAGCAGGCCGACATCTCCGCCGTCGCCCTGGTGCCCGCCAAGACGCTGCAGGACATCGCCAAGTCCCTCACCAGCGGCGACACCGTGTCGATCGCGCTGGCCGGCGCGGGTGCCGGCGAGGGCCTCATCGGCTTCGAGGGCGCCGGGCGGCGGACGACGACCCGGCTGCTGGAGGGCGACCTGCCGAAGTACCGCACGCTCTTCCCCACCGAATTCGCCTCCGTGGCGGTGATCGAGACGGCGCCCTTCGTCGAGGCCGTCAAGCGCGTGGCCCTGGTCGCCGAGCGCAACACCCCCGTGCGTCTGAGCTTCGAGCAGGGCGTGCTGACCCTGGAGGCCGGCTCCAGCGAGGATGCACAGGCTGTGGAAAGGGTCGACGCGAAGCTGGAGGGCGACGACATCTCGATCGCCTTCAACCCGACCTTCCTGCTGGACGGGCTGAGCGCGATCGACTCCCCGGCCGCCCAGCTGTCCTTCACCACCTCCACCAAGCCGGCGCTGCTCAGCGGCCGTCCCGCCGTCGACGCCGAGGCCGACGAGGCGTACAAGTACCTGATCATGCCGGTGCGCCTGTCCGGCTGAGCCCGCCCGCCGGGGCCGCGGGGGCCGACGTAGGCTCGTCCTCAGGTCAGGTTCAGGGTCAGACGGCAGCGGACCGGCGCCGGTGCACGTGCCGGGTGTCCGCGATGCTTCGAAACGAAGGAAGTGTGATGGAGCTCGGTCTCATCGGTCTCGGCAAGATGGGCGGCAACATGCGCGAGCGGATCCGCCGCGCAGGCCACACCGTCATCGGCTACGACCGCAACCCCGATCTCGCCGATGTCCACAGCCTCAAGGAGCTTGTGGACAGCCTCCAGGGGCCGCGCGTGGTGTGGGTCATGGTGCCGGCCGGCGCCCCGACCCAGGCGACCATCGACGAGCTGGGCGAGCTGCTCTCCCCCGGCGACCTCGTCGTCGACGGCGGCAACTCGCGCTGGACGGACGACGAGAAGCACGCCGAGCAGCTGGCCTCCAAGGGCATCGGCTTCGTCGACTGCGGCGTCTCCGGTGGCGTGTGGGGCCTGGCGAACGGCTACGCGCTGATGTACGGCGGCAAGGCCGAGGACGTCGCCAAGGCGCAGCCGATCTTCGACGCGCTCAAGCCGGAGGGCGACAGCGGCGCGGTGCACGCCGGCAAGGTGGGCGCGGGCCATTTCGCGAAGATGGTCCACAACGGCATCGAGTACGCGATGATGCAGGCCTACGCCGAGGGCTGGGAGCTGCTGGAGGCCGTGGAGTCGGTCACCGACGTCCGTGAGATCTTCCGCTCCTGGAAGTCCGGTACGGTCATCCGCTCGTGGCTGCTGGACCTCGCCGTGGACGCCCTCGACAAGGACGAGCACCTGGACAGGCTGCGCGGGCACGCCGACGACTCCGGTGAGGGACGCTGGACGGTGGAGGCCGCGATCGACAACGCGGTGCCGCTGCCGGCGATCACCGCCTCCCTCTTCGCGCGTTTCTCCTCCCGCCAGGACGACTCGCCGCAGATGAAGATGATCGCCGCGCTCCGCAACGAGTTCGGCGGCCACGCGGTCACCGCCGCGGAGTAAGCCGCGCGTGCGGGCCCGGCGGCCCGCACCGCACAGCACAGGCAAGGAGGTCGGCGCGGCCGCGCGCCAAGCACGCGATGCACGTAGCGCACCTGTCGCTCGCCGACTTCCGCTCCTACGCCCGGGCCGAGGTCCCCCTCGACCCGGGCGTCACGGCTTTCGTGGGCCCCAACGGGCAGGGCAAGACCAACCTGGTCGAGGCGGTCGGCTACCTGGCGACGCTGGGCAGCCACCGCGTCGCCGCCGACGCCCCGCTGGTGCGCATGGGCGCCGAGCGCGCGGTGGTGCGTGCCCAGGTGGTGCGGGGCGGCGGCCCCGGGAGCGGTGCCGAGGGCGAGCGCCGGCAGCTGCTCGAACTGGAGATCAACCCCGGCCGCGCCAACCGCGCCCGGATCAACCGCTCCTCGCAGGTCCGCCCGCGCGACCTGCTGGGCATCGTCCGCAGCGTGCTCTTCGCGCCCGAGGACCTGGCGCTGGTCAAGGGCGATCCGGGGGAGCGGCGGCGGTTCCTCGACGAGCTGATCACCGCCCGCGCGCCGCGCCTGGCGGGGGTGCGCAGCGACTTCGACCGGGTGCTCAAGCAGCGCAACACGCTGCTGAAGACCGCCGCCCTGGCCCGCCGGCACGGCGGCAAGGGGGCGGATCTGTCGACGCTCGACGTGTGGGACCAGCATCTGGCCGCCGCGGGCGCCGAACTGCTGGCGCACCGGCTCGACCTGGTCGCCGCCCTCCAGCCGCTGGTGGACAAGGCCTACGACATGCTGGCGCCGGGCGGCGGGCCGGTGGGACTGGACTACCGCGGCTCGATCGGCGACGAGGCGATGGCGGGCGCGAGCGGCCGGGAGGAGCTGCGCGAGCGGCTCCTGGAGGCGCTGACGCAGGCCCGGCGGCAGGAGATCGAGCGCGGTGTGACGCTGGTCGGCCCGCACCGTGACGACCTGCTGCTCAAGCTCGGCCCGATGCCCGCGAAGGGCTACGCCAGCCACGGGGAGTCCTGGTCGTACGCGCTGGCGCTGCGGCTGGGCTCCTACGAGCTGCTGTGCGCGGACGGCGACGAGCCGGTGCTGGTGCTGGACGACGTCTTCGCCGAGCTGGACGCCCGCCGCCGGGAGCGGCTCGCGGAGCTGGTCGCGGGCGGCGAGCAGGTGCTGGTCACGGCGGCCGTGGACGACGACGTGCCCGGTGCGCTGCGCGGCGCGCGGTTCGCGGTCGAGAACGGGACGGTGGTACGGCAGTGAGCGACGTCCCCGAGCTCCCCGGCACGCCCGGCACCCCGGACGTGGCGGCCCCGTCCGCCGGGCCCGGTCCGCAGCCCTCCGGCGTGGACCTGGCGCGGGTCGCCCTGCGCGCCGCCAAGGAGCAGGCCAGGGCCAGGGGCGCGGCGGCCGTGCAGAAGAAGCAGGCCAGGCGCGGCGGTCTGCGCAGCGGCGCGCACGCCGACGGCCGCGACCCGCTGCCGCTGGGCGCGGCGATCAACCGGCTCATCACCGAGCGCGGCTGGGAGGCGCCCGCCGCGGTCGGCGGGGTGATGGGCCGCTGGCCGCAGCTCGTCGGCCCGGACGTGGCCCAGCACTGCTCGCCCGAGCGCTACGACGAGGAGGCGCGCGTCCTCACCGTGGTGTGCGACTCCACGGCCTGGGCGACCCAGCTGCGGCTGCTGGCCCCGATGCTGGTGGCCCGGCTCAACACCGACCTCGGGCACGGCACCGTCAAGCTGCTGAAGGTGCAGGGCCCCGCGGGTCCGCCGCGCGGTTACGGCGGGCGGCTGCGCGCACCGGGCAGCCGCGGCCCGGGCGACACGTACGGCTGAGCCGCCGCGGCGGCACGCCTTCGCGGGCAGGGGCTGCCCGTCTCCTTCCCCCGCACCTCGCCCGTACGCCCGTGCGCTTCCGCGGCCTTCCCGCAGCGCGGTGAAAGCGCTGGTCACAGGGCTGTGTCGGACCTTCGTGCGAGCCTGGTTCCAGGTCCGGGGGCTCGCCGGGAGGTGACCCTGCTGTGTGTAGCCGGACCCTGACAGCCGGAAGCCCTGGACGCCCGTGTGAGCGGTTTTGGGGCCCGGCCCGCGTGGAGGGAGTCTCACGGCAGCGGTTTTGGGCGGCACATGGGAAGCGAGGTACCGGCAAAGCCCCATGAGGGTCGGCGCTACCGGTAGACTGGCTCCAACACCGCCCTCCCCTGGCCACGCGGCAGGGGTACCCCAGCGGAACATGTCGAAGACGCAGCCGAATCCCGCGCGGCGGGACCCGGCTCGTGCTGTGCCAGAAAGGGCGCTTCGTGGCCGATTCCGGCAACCCCAACGAGAATTCCAGCAAGTCCTACGACGCCAGCGCGATCACCGTGCTCGAAGGCCTGGACGCGGTACGCAAGCGTCCGGGCATGTACATCGGGTCGACGGGTGAGCGCGGCCTCCACCACCTCGTGCAGGAGGTGGTGGACAACTCGGTCGACGAGGCGATGGCCGGGCACGCGGACACCATCGACGTCACGGTCCTCGCCGACGGCGGGGTGCGCGTGGTGGACAACGGGCGCGGCATCCCGGTCGGCGTGGTCCCCTCGGAGGGCAAGCCGGCCGTCGAGGTCGTGCTCACCGTGCTGCACGCGGGCGGCAAGTTCGGCGGCGGCGGCTACGCGGTCTCCGGCGGCCTGCACGGCGTCGGCGTCTCCGTGGTCAACGCGCTGTCGACGCGCGTCGCGGTCGAGGTGCGCACGGACGGCTACCGCTGGACGCAGGACTACAAGCTCGGGGTGCCGACGGCGCCGCTGGCACGCAACGAGGCCGTCGAGGAGACCGGCACGTCGGTGACCTTCTGGGCCGACCCGGACATCTTCGAGACCACCGACTACTCCTTCGAGACGCTGTCGCGCCGCTTCCAGGAGATGGCCTTCCTCAACAAGGGGCTGCGCATCTCGCTGACCGACGAGCGCGCCGACCACGTCGACGAGGAGGGCAAGCCGCTCACCGTCACGTACTACTACGAGGGCGGCCTGGTCGACTACGTCACGTACCTCAACTCGCGCAAGGGCGAGCTGATCCACCCCACCGTCATCGACATCGAGGCGGAGGACAAGGAGCGGCTGCTGTCCGTCGAGGTGGCGATGCAGTGGAACAGCCAGTACAGCGAGGGCGTCTACAGCTTCGCCAACACCATCCACACGCATGAGGGCGGCACCCACGAGGAGGGCTTCCGCGCGGCGCTGACCAGCCTGGTCAACAAGTACGCGCGGGAGAAGAAGCTGCTGCGCGAGAAGGACGACAACCTCAACGGCGAGGACATCCGCGAGGGCCTGACCGCGATCATCTCGGTCAAGCTCGGCGAGCCGCAGTTCGAGGGCCAGACCAAGACCAAGCTGGGCAACACCGAGGCGAAGACCTTCGTGCAGAAGGTCGTCCACGAGCACCTCAGCGACTGGCTGGACCGCAACCCGGTGGAGGCCGCGGACATCGTCCGCAAGGCCATCCAGGCGGCGACGGCCCGGGTGGCGGCCCGCAAGGCGCGCGACCTGACCCGCCGCAAGGGCCTGCTGGAGTCCGCGTCGCTGCCCGGCAAGCTGAGCGACTGCCAGTCCAACGACCCGACGAAGTGCGAGATCTTCATCGTCGAGGGCGACTCGGCCGGCGGCTCCGCGAAGTCCGGCCGCAACCCGCAGTACCAGGCGATCCTGCCGATCCGCGGCAAGATCCTCAACGTCGAGAAGGCCAGGATCGACAAGATCCTGCAGAACCAGGAGATCCAGGCGCTGATCTCCGCCTTCGGCACCGGCGTGCACGAGGACTTCGACATCGCCAAGCTGCGCTATCACAAGATCATCCTGATGGCGGACGCCGACGTCGACGGCCAGCACATCAACACCCTGCTGCTGACCTTCCTCTTCCGCTTCATGCGCCCCCTGGTGGAGGCCGGACACGTCTACCTGTCCCGCCCGCCGCTGTACAAGATCAAGTGGGGGCGGGACGACTTCGAGTACGCCTACTCCGACCGCGAGCGCGACGCGCTGGTGGATCTGGGCAAGCAGAGCGGCAAGCGCATCCGCGAGGACTCGATCCAGCGCTTCAAGGGCCTGGGCGAGATGAACGCGGAGGAGCTGCGCGTGACCACGATGGACATCGACCACCGCGTGCTCGGCCAGGTCACGCTGGACGACGCGGCGCAGGCCGACGACCTGTTCTCGGTGCTGATGGGCGAGGACGTCGAGGCCCGGCGCTCCTTCATCCAGCGCAACGCCAAGGACGTCCGGTTCCTGGACATCTGAGTCGGCCCACCCACCCGCCGTGTGAAAGGACTATCTGACAGCGATGGCCGACGACGAGACCCCCACGACCCCTCCCACGCCTCCCGTGCCCGACGTCCCCGCCTCCGAGCGGGAACTGCGCAACGAGGCCGGCGGACTGCGTGTCGAGCCCGTCGGGCTCGAGACCGAGATGCAGCGCAGCTATCTCGACTACGCGATGTCCGTCATCGTCTCGCGCGCGCTGCCGGACGTGCGCGACGGCCTGAAGCCGGTGCACCGCCGCGTGCTGTACGCGATGTACGACGGGGGCTACCGGCCGGAGAAGGGCTTCTACAAGTGCGCCCGCGTCGTCGGCGACGTCATGGGCACCTACCACCCGCACGGTGACTCCTCGATCTACGACGCGCTGGTGCGCCTGGCGCAGCCGTGGTCGATGCGCATGCCGCTCGTCGACTCCAACGGCAACTTCGGCTCGCCCGGCAACGACCCGGCCGCCGCCATGCGGTACACCGAGTGCCGGATGATGCCGCTGTCGATGGAGATGGTCCGGGACATCGACGAGGAGACCGTCGACCTCCAGGACAACTACGACGGCCGCAACCAGGAGCCGACGGTCCTGCCGTCGCGCTTCCCGAACCTGCTGATCAACGGCTCGGCGGGCATCGCGGTCGGCATGGCCACCAACATCCCGCCGCACAACCTGCGCGAGGTCGCCGACGGCGCGCAGTGGTGCCTGGCCAACCCGGACGCGAGCCCGGAGGAGCTGCTGGACGCGCTCATGGAGCGCATCAAGGGCCCCGACTTCCCGACCGGCGCGCTGGTCGTCGGCCGCAAGGGCATCGAGGACGCCTACCGCACGGGCCGCGGCTCGATCACGATGCGGGCGGTCGTCGAGGTCGAGGAGATCCAGAACCGGCAGTGCCTCGTCGTCACGGAGCTGCCGTACCAGGTCAACCCGGACAACCTGGCGCAGAAGATCGCCGACCTCGTCAAGGACGGCCGGATCGGCGGCATCGCCGACGTCCGCGACGAGACGTCGTCGCGCACCGGCCAGCGGCTGGTCATCGTCCTCAAGCGGGACGCGGTCGCCAAGGTCGTGCTGAACAACCTCTACAAGCACACCGACCTGCAGACCAACTTCGGCGCCAACATGCTGGCCCTGGTCGACGGTGTGCCGCGGACGCTGTCGCTGGACGCCTTCATCCGGCACTGGGTCACCCACCAGGTCGAGGTCATCGTCCGGCGCACCCGCTTCCGGCTGCGCAAGGCCGAGGAGCGCGCCCACATCCTGCGCGGACTGCTCAAGGCCCTGGACGCGATCGACGAGGTCATCGCGCTCATCCGGCGCAGCGAGACGGTCGAGGTCGCGCGCGAGGGCCTGATGGGCCTGCTCGACATCGACGAGATCCAGGCCAACGCGATCCTGGAGATGCAGCTGCGCCGACTGGCCGCCCTGGAGCGCCAGAAGATCATCGCCGAGCACGACGAGCTGCAGGCGAAGATCAACGAGTACAACGCGATCCTCGCCTCGCCGCAGAAGCAGCGGCAGATCATCAGCGAGGAGCTGCAGGCCATCGTCGACAAGTACGGCGACGACCGGCGCAGCAAGCTCGTGCCCTTCGACGGCGACATGTCCATCGAGGACCTGATCGCCGAGGAGGACATCGTCGTCACGATCACCCGCGGCGGCTACGTCAAGCGCACCAAGACCGAGGACTACCGCTCGCAGAAGCGCGGCGGCAAGGGCGTGCGCGGCACGAAGCTCAAGCAGGACGACATCGTCGACCACTTCTTCGTCACCACCACCCACCAGTGGCTGCTGTTCTTCACCAACAAGGGCCGGGTCTACCGCGCCAAGGCCTACGAGCTGCCGGACGCCGGGCGGGACGCGCGCGGCCAGCACGTCGCCAACCTGCTGGCCTTCCAGCCCGACGAGCGCATCGCGCAGATCCTGGCGATCAAGGACTACGAGGCGGCGCCGTACCTGGTGCTCGCCACCAAGTCCGGCCTGGTGAAGAAGACCGCGCTCAAGGACTACGACTCGCCGCGCGCGGGCGGCGTCATCGCCATCAACCTGCGCGAGGCTGCCGACGGCGGGGAGGGCGCCGACGGCGGCACTCCCGACGAGCTGATCGGCGCCGAGCTGGTCTCGGCGGAGGACGACCTGCTGCTCGTCAGCCGGAAGGCGCAGTGCATCCGGTTCACCGCCTCGGACGAGGCGCTGCGGCCGATGGGCCGGGCGACGTCCGGGGTCAAGGGCATGAGCTTCCGCGAGGGCGACGAGCTGCTGTCCATGAACGTGGTGCGGGCCGGGACGTACGTCTTCACCGCGACCGACGGCGGCTACGCCAAGCGCACCTCGGTCGACGAGTACCGGGTGCAGGGCCGCGGCGGCCTCGGCATCAAGGCCGCCAAGATCGTCGAGGACCGCGGCTCGCTGGTCGGCGCGCTGGTCGTGGAGGCCGGCGACCAGATCCTCGCCATCACGCTGGGCGGCGGCGTCATCCGCACGCGGGTCGACGAGGTCCGGGAAACCGGCCGTGACACCATGGGCGTCCAACTCATCAACCTCGGAAAGCGCGACGCCGTGGTCGGTATCGCGCGGAACGCCGAAGCGGAGGATGATCCGGATGCGACCGGTCCCGCCGTCATGGGCGAGGATGGGTCCGGACACGGAATCGAACATGTTGTGTCCGGCATGGGGCAGGACGCCGGACAGGACGTTACGGCCGAGGGCGCAGCGCCCGCGGCCGGTGAGCCGGAGGAGTAAGCCGTGAGTGGAGCCACGGGCGCCGCGGGCGGGGCCGGGACGACCGGAGGTGCCCGTGGCTCAGCTGGCGGCCCTGAGCAGGGGGGATACCCAGTGACGGGCACGCGCCAGCAGCCGGCCCAGCCGCACCAGCCGCCGCAGGCCTATGCGCCCCCGCCGCCGGGGGCGCCGCCGGCCCCGGCCGGTACGCCGGCCGGGCACGGCGGGCGGGGTGCGCAGGGCCGCCCCACGGGGCGCGGTTCGGCGGCCTCCGCCGGGGTGCGCCGCCCCCGCCCCGCGGCCCGTACGGCGCCGCGTACGCGCAAGGCGCGGCTGCGGATCGCCAAGGCCGACCCCTGGTCGGTGATGAAGGTCAGCTTCCTGCTGTCCATCGCGCTGGGCATCTGCACGATCGTGGCCGTCGCGGTGCTGTGGATGGTGCTCGACGCGATCGGCGTCTTCAGCACGGTCGGCTCGACCATCTCCGACGCCACCACGTCCGAGCAGGGCGGCAAGGGCGGCTTCGACCTGGTGGCCTTCCTGTCGCTGTCCCGCGTGATGCTCTTCACCACCGTGATCGCGGTCATCGACGTCGTGCTGGCCACCGCGCTGGCCACGCTGGGCTCCTTCATCTACAACCTGTCCGCGGGCTTCGTGGGCGGTGTGGAGCTCACGCTCGCCGAGGACGAGTAGCGCCGGGCGATACCGATTTTGGGACATGGCCAGGCGTGCGCTAATCTTTCGTTGCAGCGCGGGGCTATAGCTCAGACGGTTAGAGCGCTTCCCTGATAAGGAAGAGGCCCCAGGTTCAAGTCCTGGTAGCCCCACCGACGCTTCGAGAGCCATGTACTCCACCGAGTACATGGCTCTCGGCGTATGTGCGCCGGTCGACGGTGGGTGTGGCGCTTCGGGGCGCAGGTCACCGTTCGGTATCGGCCGCTGTGTATAGTCGAGCGCGTCAGGAGCTGTTTCCACCACGCATGAAGGAGGAGGTCGGGCGATGAAGAAGTTTCTCCTGGTTGCGCTGGCCGCCGTCGCCGGGCTGTTCGTCTACCGACAGATCCAGGCGGACCGCGCCGAGCAGGACCTGTGGACGGAAGCCACTGACTCGGTCCCGGCGGGTTCCGGCACCAACGCGTGACGTCGCGGTGGGCCGCCGAGAGGAAGGCACCACCGCCCTGGGTCCCGGCCGCAGCGACTGCGGCCGGGACCTTCGTTGTTGCGGGACCGTGACCGCCCCCTGACGCACGGGCGCCGGCACCATAATGTGCTGGCGCGAAGAGGTGTGCGGCCGCCGTCGACGAGGGGGATGCGGCGCCATGAGACGACGACCACAGCCCGGCAGGCGCCTGCTGCCGGCCGTCGTCCTGCTCGGCGCGGCGGCGAGCCTGCCGGCCCCTCCCGCCGCCGGGGCCGCCCCGTCAGCCAGGGGCCCGGACGGCGGCCTGGTGACGGCGCTGGACTCCTCCGGATCCAGGGCGGGCCCGGACGGCCCGGTCCGCACCCGCATCGACTCCGCGCGCGCCGCGATCGCCCGCGCCTCGCAACGGAGCGCCGACAGCTACCGGACGGCCGGCGATCCGGTCACGGGCGGCACGACCGCGGCCACCGCCGCCGCGCTCGCCCCCGGGCAGTACACCGACACGATCGGACCCACCTACTCCGCCGACTTCGCCAACGAGCCGGTCGGGGACGGCGGATCGCTGGATACGCCGGCGGAGCCGACCTTCGTGGCCACCGCCGTCTACGCGCCGGGCCGGCTGCCGGTCAAGGACGCCTCGGACGGCCACGGCACCCGCCCCTACGACGGCGGACCGGCCTCGGTCGGTCTCGGCACCGTGCTGGTGAGCTGGGCCAACCGCTGGGTGGACGGCGGCGACGTGACCCCCGTGCACAGCGCGGGCGACTACTGGATCACCGTCGGCCTCGGCCCGGAGGCTGCCCGCCTGGCCCGGAACGCCGCGGTCGGTGTCGTGCTGCGGGTGAACGTCACCGGAACCGAGCTGTCAGGGCCGCAGTACCAGGCCCCGCCCGTCGCGCACGGGACCGCCGCGGCGCGCGCCGGGGCCGGGGACGCGGCCCCGCCTCCGGCCGTCGCAGCCCCCTCGGGCGGGGGCGGGCTGAAGGGTATGGACCTGGTGGCGGCGGGAACGGGCGGTGCCGCGGCGCTCGCCGGACTCGGAGCGGCGGCCCTGATACGCCGCCTGCGGAGCCGTACGACAAGGGGTGGGGCATGACAGCGGGCAGGGCGTCGCGCCGCGGCATACGGGCGGCGGTGGCCGCGGAAACCGGTGCGCGTGGCTGGGCGCAGGGGCGGGGCGGCATACGTGCGGTGGCCGGAGGGCCCGGTATACGTGGCGCGGAGGCCGGAGAGCTCGGTACAGGCGGCGCGGTGGCCGGAGAAACCGGTGGGCGTGGCCGTGCGCCGGGGCGGGGCGGCATACGTGCGGTGGCCGGAGGGGCCGGCATACGTGGCGCGGTAGCCGGACGGCCCGGCGCGTGTGGCGCGGAGGACGAGAGGCGCGGCCCGCGGACCGCGGGCGGTACGGGCCGCGGCCTCGGGGGAGGCGCCCGCCGCGCGGCGGGGGCCCTCGCGGTCGGGGCGCTGCTGGTCCTGGGGCCGCTCCACGCCGGGCCCGCCCGCGCCGACAGCGGCACCCCCGCCGCGCCCGGCACGCCCGCCACGTGGCAGCCGCAGGGCACGCGGCTGGCCGGTGCGGCCACGACCGCGGACGCCCCCGCGATGACGCCCGGCGTCACCTACCGCGACACGATCGCGCCCGGCGAGACCCGCTTCTACGGCCTCGCGCTCGACGCCACCTCCTCCGCCTACGCCTCGGCCTTCGCGCTTCCCGCCCCCGGCGGGCGGGTGGCCTTCGACGACGGCATCGAACTGACCCTGCTCAGCGCGGACGGCGACCACTGCGACCAGGCCAGCGCCCACTTCGGGACCGACGACGGGGTGCGCCCGGTGGGCACCGCGGTCTCCCGCACGATCGCGGGCGACGGCTCGTGCCAGGAGGCCAACCAGTACACCCTGTCCGTGCACCGCACCAGCGACGGCGCGTCCGACCCGGCGCCCTGGACGCTGGAGCTGCGCTCCGTGCTGGAGCCGCCGCTCAGGGCGGGCGCCTCCGTCGGCCACGCGCCCGGCACCGACCCGGACGACGCCGCCACCCCGACGCCGCTCACTGTCGGCACCCCGCGCCCGGCGGCCGGCGGTACGTCCCCGGAGACCGCGGCGGCGGTCAGGACCGGCATCTGGAAGGACAGGGTGCTGCCCGGCGAGACCCGCTTCTACGAGATCCCGGTCGACTGGGGCCAGCAGGCCACCGTCTTCGCCGACTTCTCCAACGCCGAGGTCACCGACGACTCCGACTTCACCAGCGGCGGTGTGCGGCTGGCCGTCCTCAACCCGGTGCGCGCCCTGGTCGACGACTCCGACCACTCCTACGACGGCACCCCGACCTCGCTGCACGAGCAGCTCGCACCCGTCTCGTACGCCAACCGCACGGCCGACGACTCGGAGGTCTCGGCGGTGCGCTTCGCGGGCTGGTACTACCTCGCCGTCACCGTGCACCCGGATGTGGCCACTTTCGTGCGGGGCGCCGTCCCGGTGACGCTGCGGGTCCAGGTGTCGGGCGGCGCGCAGTCCCCGCCCCCGTACAGCGGGGACCCCCGGGCCGCCGGGATCGGGATCGACGCTCACGACGTGTCCTCGGCGGACGGCACCGCGCGCTCCCCGGCTGCCGGCGGGAGTGTCTCCGCACGCCGCTTCGTGGGCTTCGCGGCGCTCGGCGCCGGGACGGTGCTGGTACTGGCGCTGGGTGTGTGGACGATCGTCGCGCGGCGGCGGCCGGCCGCCGCCGACACCGTCACCCAGCTGCCTCCGCAGCGTCGCTGACGGCGCGGCCCGGACCGTCTCCGGCGGGGCGTCAGCCCGTGGCCAGCGCCACGATGCCGACTGCGAAGCAGAGGGCGGCGACGACGAGGACCGGGATCACCACCGAGCGAGGGGGGCCCGGCCTGCGCCGCGGGGTGGGCCGGTGCGCTCCCCGGCGGCCGCCAGCCGCGGCCTGCGCGCGCGGTGGCGCGGGCTCGGAAGCGGTTGCGGAAAGGGCGGGAACGGGCGGTGGCGGCGCGGTGGGGCGGGAGTCAACGGGCGCGGGGACGTCCGCCCGGGTGGGCGGATGCGTGACGGAGGCGTCCGGGGCGTCTGCCGTGACCGGGTGGCCCGCGCCCAGCGGGCCGGCCGCCGGTGCCGTCCCCCCTTCCACCGCGGGCGGTCCGTACGCGGGAGCGCCGCCGGCCGCCGGCCGCAGCGGGCCGTCCGGGCCGAAGCCCTCCGGCAGCGGGCCCACCTGGTCGAAGATCTCGACCGGCTCCTCCCCCGGTGGCGGCTCGGGCAGCAGCTCGACGGCGCCTGCCAGTGCCTTCCGTGCCCCGAGGGCGGTACGGAAGCGGGCCTGCGGGTCCGGCTGCAGCAGCGCCACCAGCACCTGCCACAGCGGCCGCGGCACTTCCTTCGGCGGCGGGGGTGCGCTGTCGGCGAGGAAGCGGGCGTTGACGGCCTCGGTGTCCGGGCGCAGCCCGCTCAGCAGGTAGAGGGCGACGAGACCCACGGCGTAGAGGTCGGCGGCGACGGCGGGTTCTGCGCCCAGCAGCTGTTCGGGCGCGAAATACCCCGGGGTTCCGACCACGAAGTGGGCCTCGGTGAGGCGCGGTTCGCCCTGCCGCATGGCGATGCCGAAGTCCGACAGGCGCACGTGCGGGGTCCCGGTGCCGGTGGCCTCCAGCAGGATGTTCGCCGGCTTGATGTCGCGGTGGACGATGCCCTCGGTGTGGACCGCGTGCAGTCCGGCCAGCAGCTGGTCGAGCAGCACGCACACGTAGTGCGGCGGCAGCGGTCCGTAGTCGCCGACCAGATGCGACAGGGAGCCGCCGCGCACCAGGTCCATGGTGAAGAGAACCTTGTCGTCGTCGGCGGCCCAGCTGGCCGGCGCCAGGACGTGCGGGTGGTCGATGCGCACGGCCTGCTCGCGGACGAAGCGCAGCAGGGCGTGGGCGTCGCTCTGCTGGAGCACCTTCGCCGCCACGTAGCGGCGGCGCCGCTGGTCCCAGGCCCGCCATACCGCGCCGGTGCCGCCGCGTCCGATCGGGTCCACGAGCTCGTAGCGACCGGCGAAGACCTCACCCATGGCGTCCCGCTCTCCCCCCGTGGCCGTCCGTCAGTCCCGGTGCGCCTCGTAGTGGGCCACGGCCTCGCTGGTCCGCCCGGCGCCGTACACACGGAGGAACTCTGCCAGGTGCGGATGGAGCGGCGCGAGGGAGCGGGCGGCGTCCTCCACCTCCGCGGCCGAGGCCAGCGAGCGCAGCACCTCCTGGATGCCGCGCACCACCTCGCGCGGTGCGGCGGGGGTCTCCGCGGGGAGGGCGGAGTGCGTCGTGGTGCCGAGCACCGAGGAGGCGGCCGCGTCGCGGATCTCCTCCATCCGCGCCGCCGCCTCCCGCGCTCCCGTCCGTCCCGCCACGACCTGCGCGGCCAGCTCCTGGAGGGCCTGCAGCCGCTGCACCACCGCCGGATTGCCGATCTTGGCCCGCTGCCCGCTCTTGAGCTGCGACAGCATGGGCGCCGACAGTCCCAGGACGGCCGCGAGCCGCGCCTGGTTGAGCCCCAGGTCCTCCATGAGCCGCCGGAAGAGCTCCCCCAGGGGCTCCCCGTACCAGGCGCGCTGCAACTCCCGCGCCTCCAGTGCCCGGTCGCCGGCGTCCTGAGTCCCTCCGGTCCGGCCCGAGTCGCCCATGGCCACTCCCTGTTTGCGCGTGCGAATACCGCAAACCATCCTAGGTCCCGGAAATGCCGTTCGGCCGACCCCGCTTCACCGGGTACGCTGTCTCCGTTGCGGGGCCTTAGCTCAGTTGGTAGAGCGCTGTCTTTGCATGGCAGATGTCAGGGGTTCGACTCCCCTAGGCTCCACTTCTTGCCGGAATCACTCCAGCCCCTTCGCCCGCTCCGGGTGAAGGGGCTGTTTCACGTGGAACACCGCCTTCGCCGCGCAGCGGGACGAGAGTGTCGGCGGGCTCAGGCGCTGACGGGGGCCGGCCAAAGGGTGTCGATGGCCTGCTCCGCCTCGGCGAGGCTCTTGTCGGCGAGCGGGATCAGCTCGGTCATCGCCGGATTGACCCGGGAAAGCGTGAGCTCGGCGATGATGAAGCGCGGGACCAGCCCGGTCAGGGACACGCCGTGCGGGAGCCACTGCTGCGCGTGGTCCCAGCCCTCCCGCGGCGTGCCGGGGGCGTAACCGCCGCCGCGGGATTCCACCACGATGAAGTCGCGGTCGCCGAGCAGGCCCTGCCGCGTCTCCGCGTCGACGGACAGGCCGACGGCGATCAGGTGGTCGACCCACGACTTGACGCTGCTGGGTGCTCCCCAGTTGTAGACGGGCAGTCCGAGAAGCACGGTGTCCGCCGCCAGGACCTCGCCGACGATCTCCTGGCTCAGGGCCCAGGCCGCCGCCTGCTCGGGCGTGCGGTTGGCCTCCGGGACCATCCCGGCGTTCACGGTGGCCGACGTCAGATGGGGCAGCGGGTGGCTGCCCAGGTCGCGGTAGGTGACCGTGCCCTCCGGGTGCGCGGCGCGCCAGGCGGCCGCGGCGCGCGCGGTCAGCCGCCGGCTGGTGGAGTTCTCGCCCTGGACGCTGGAGTCGATGTGCAGCAGGTGAGGCATCTCGTTTGTCCTCTCTCATTGATTTGCCTAACGCCAACGATTTATAGCACGACACCTTTCCCTCCTGTCGAGATAGACTTCGTGGATGGTCTCCCTGCCGGTGCTGAACCAGCCGCCGCGGCGGTCGGGCGCGCTGCTCGACCACCTCGCGCGGCGGATGCGGCTGCACGCGGAGGGCGTGCTCGCGCCGCTCGGACTGCGGCCGCGGCATCTCGTGGCGCTGACCGTGCTGCGGGACCAGCGCGGCAGCACGCAGCAGGCGCTCGCGACGACGCTGATGATGGACCGCGCCACGGTGGTCGGCCTGCTCAACGAGCTGGAGAGCGACGGGCTGGTGGAACGGCAGCGCTCTCCGGAGGACCGCAGGCGCCACATCGTCCTGCTGACGGAGCGTGGGGCCCGTGTGCTGGCCTCGGCGGAGCTGTCGCTCGCCGCGGTCGAGGACGAGGTGCTGGGGGCGCTGGACGCCGAGCAGCGGAACACCCTCTACGAACTCCTGCTGCTCGCCGCCTGCGGATCGCTGCACCCTTGCGACGCCGCCGCGCACGGGCCCGCGGGTGACGGCTGCGGCCCCGCGCAGCACGGCGGCTGCGCCCCGGAGGCCGAGTGCTGAAACGGCCCGGTGGCACCGGCGGCGGGTGCGACACAATCGGGTCGTGATGTTCGGCATCCTCGGTACGACGCGGGCCCTGGGCGCGGACGGCGCCGAACTTGCGCTGGGCGGCCCGCGGCGGCGCGCGCTGCTCGCGGTGCTGCTGCTCGACGCCGGGCGGCTCGTCGGCACCGAGCGCCTGATCGACGCCCTGTACGGGGAGGAGCCGCCGGCCGGCGCGGCCAACGCGCTGCAGTCGCAGGTCTCCCGGTTGCGCCAGGTGCTGCCCGTCCCGGTCGAGGGCCACCCCGCGGGATACCGGCTTGCCGTCGGGCCCGACCAGGTGGACGCCCACCGCTTCCAGCGGCTCAGCGCGCAGGGCCGGGAGGCGCTGCTCGGGGGTGAACCGGCCCGGGCCGCCGAGGTGCTGCGGGAGGCCCTCGCGCTGTGGCGGGGTCCCGCGCTGGCCGACGTGGGCGACGCGCCCTTCGCTGCCGCCCAGGTCGTCCGGCTGGAGGAGCTGCGCACCGGCGCCGTCGAGGACCGCGTCGAGGCCGATCTCGCCCTCGGCCGGCATCGCTCGCTCGTCGCCGAGCTGGGAGCGGCGGTCGCGGACCACCCGCTGCGGGAGCGGCTGCGCGGCCAGTTGATGCGCGCGCTGTACCGCAGCGGGCGGCCGAGCGAGGCGCTGGAGGTGTACGAGGACGCGCGCCGCGAGCTGGCCGAGTCCCTGGGCGCCGATCCCGGGCCGGAGCTGGCCGCCGTCCACCTGGCGATTCTGCGCGGTGAACCGCTCGACCCACCGGCGGCTGCTGTTCCACGTGAAACAGCGGAAAACGCTTGGAGTCGGGATGTTCCACGTGAAACGCCGTCGGCCGCCGCCTCCCCGGCAGTGGCGCGACCCGGCGCCGCGCACACCGCAGCCGTCCCCGGACTGGACAGGTCCGCGGCGCCCGCCGCGCAGCACGATCTACCGGCCCAGCTCACCAGCTTCGTCGGCCGGGGTGAGGAACTGTCGGCGATCGGCGACCAGTTGGCCCGGCAGCGGCTCGTGACCCTGATCGGTCCCGGCGGCGCGGGCAAGACCCGGCTCGCGGTGCAGGCAGCCGCCCGCCACCCGCACGACGCCTGCTTCGTGGATCTGACCGGCGTGAGCGACGGAGCCGAGGTCTCGCAGGCGGTGCTCGGCGCCCTGGGCCTGCGCGACGGCGGCCTCCTCCCGCCGGGCCACGCAGGCACGGGGCCGGCGGGTGCGGTCACCGGGCCGGGGGCGGGCGCGGACCTGGTGGCCCGGATCGCCGCCGCCCTCGCCGACCGGCCCCTGCTGCTGGTGCTGGACAACTGCGAGCACGTGGTGGCCGAGGCGGCGGCGCTGGCCGAGCGGTTGCTCGCCGCCTCACCGCAGCTGCGGATCCTGGCCACCAGCAGGGAGGCGCTCGGGATCACGGCCGAGACGCTGTGCCCGGTGCCCACGCTCGCCCTCCCGCAGCCCGGCAGCGACCGCGAGCAGGTGCTCGCCTCGCCCGCGGTGCGGCTCTTCGCCGAGCGCGCGGCGGCCGTCAGCCCGGGTTTCGACCTGGGCGCCGACCCGGCCACCGCCGACACCGTGCTGCGGCTGTGCACCGCCCTCGACGGGCTGCCGCTGGCCATCGAACTGGCCGCCGCCCGGCTGCGCACGCTGCCCGTCACCGAGATCGCCGCCCGCCTCGGCGCGCTGCCTGCCGACACGGCCCCGTACAGCCTCGGGCCGCGGCCCGACGTGCTCTTCCGGCTGCTGTCGCGCGGCAGCCGTACCGCCCAGCCGCGGCAGCGCACGCTGCGCGGGGTCGTCGACTGGAGCTGGGAGCTGCTGCCGGAGGACGAACGGGCCGTGCTGCGCCGCGCCTCGGTCTTCGCGGGCGGCTGGACGCCTGCCGCCGCCGAGGCGGTGTGCGCCGACGGCGACGGCGACGAAGGGGACGTCGCCCCCGAGGACATGCTCGACCTGATGGCCGCGCTGGTCGAGAAGTCGCTGGTGGTGGTCCAGCACACGACCGGGCCCGGCGGCGTCCGCTACCGGATGCTGGAGTCCATCCGCGCGTACGGGGCCGAGCGGCTGGCGGAGGCGGGCGAGACGGAGCGGACGCACCGCGCGCACGCCGCCCACTTCCTCGGCTTCGCGCTCGCGGCCGATCCCCATCTGCGCGGCGCGGACCAGCTGGAGTGGCTGCGGCTGCTCTCCGACGAGCGCGACAACCTCCAGGCCGCCCTGCACCGCGGCCTCGAGGCCGGTGACATCCACGGCGCCATGCGGCTGATCGCCGCGCTCTCCTCGTACTGGATGCTGCGCGGGGTGCGGTACGAGGGCGTCGGACCTGCCCGGCAGGTACTGGCCGCACTCGGACCGCACGCGCCCGAGGGGCTGGAGGAGGAGTACGCGCTGTGCGTGCTCGCGGTCGTCAGCGCACTGTCCGACGCCTCCGCCTACACCGCGCACGTGGCCGAGGCCGCGCGGATCGTCGAGGGCTTCTCCCGGGTGGCCACCCTCTTCCCGGTCCTGACACTGCTGTGGGCGCCCTTCGCCGGGGCGCCCTCCGACGACTCGGCGGAGCTGGCCAAGGCGGACGCGGCGATCGCCGCCCGCCACGACCCCTGGTACGACGCCCTGGGGCGGCTCGGGAAGGGCTTCCAGACATGGCTGGGCCTCCGTGACCAGGACGCCGCCCGCGAGGCCTGCGAGGAGGCCCTCGCGGGCTTCCGGCGGCAGGGCGACCGCTGGGGCATGATCACCAGCCTGCACCTCCTCGCCGACCTCGCCGACCACTGCGGGGACCTGCGGAGGGCCGTGGCACTGCACGAGGAGGCGCTGGTGCTCGCCGAGGAGCTGGACTCCGCCCTCGATGTCGCGGATCTGCTCACCAACCGTGCCGCCTACCGGCTGCGGGCGGGGGACCTCGCGGGCGCCGAGGGCGACTGCGAGCGCGCCGTCGTGCTCTCCCGGCGGGCCGGCGCCCCGGAGAGCCTGGCACTCGCGCACACCGGCCTCGCCGATGCCGCGCGGCTGCGCGGCGATCTGCCGGGGGCCCGGGCGCTCGCCGAGCAGGCCCTCGCCGAATGCCCCACCGGCTGGTTCTCCAGCAACGCGATCCGCAGCGGCGTGCAGGTGGCACGGGCGCGGATAGCTGTGGCCGCGGGCGACGCGGACGGCGCGCGCGGCCCGCTGCGGGACGCGGTGACCTTCGACCCCGACGTGCTGCGGATGGCCGCGGAGACCGCCGCGACCGCGGCCGAGGCCGCCGCCGCCCTCGCGCTGCTGGACGGCGACCCCCGGCAGGCCGCCGCCCTGCTGGGGGCCGCGGAGGCGCTGCGCGGCGGCCCGGGGAGCGGGCCGGACAGCACCGGCGTCCTCCGCGACGTCCGCGCCGCACTGGACGGCACCGCCGGGGCCGTCGCCCCGGCGGTGCCGTCCGACCGGAACGCCGCCGTCGAACTGCTCACGTCGTACGTGACCGGCCGCTGACAGGTCCGCGCACCGCCCCGCAGGGCGCGCACCGGCGCCGGTGCGCGCGCGGTGCGTGAGCGGTGCGGGCGGTGCGCGGACGGTCAGCCGCCGGTCAGCGGTGCCCCGCAGGCTGCCGTACATGACGAAGACGACGACATCCCCGCAGGACACCGCCGGTCAGGCGGGCGCCCCCGAGCGCGACGGGCGCCGCTGGGCCGTGCTGGCCATCTGCAGCGTGGCCTCCGCGCTGCTCGGCATCGACACCAGCGTCCTCAACTACGCCGTACCCTCGCTCACCGCGCAGCTCGCGCCGTCCGCCACCCAGCTGCTGTGGATCGTGGACGTCTACGGCTTCGTGCTCGGCGGCCTGCTCATCGTGATGGGCAATGTCGGCGACCGCATCGGCCGCAGGAAGCTGCTGCTGATCGGCGTGACGGGCTTCGGCGCCGCCTCCGCGCTCACCGCCTACGCCGGCAGCCCGGAGATGCTCATCGCCGCCCGTGCGCTGCTCGGCCTCTTCGGCGCCACGATCATGCCCTCCACGCTCTCCCTGGTGCGATCGGTCTTCACCGACCCGAAGGAGCGCACGGCAGCGGTCGGCATCAGCGGCGGGGTGGCCGCCGCCAGCTTCGCGCTCGGTCCGGTCGTGGGCGGTCTGCTGCTGGACCACTTCTGGTGGGGCTCGGTCTTCCTGGTCAACGTGCCGGTGATGGCGCTGGTGCTCGCCCTGGGGAAGGTCGTGCTGCCGGAGAGCCGCAACCCGCGGCCGGGGCGGCTGGACTGGACCAGCGTGCCGCTGTCGGTGCTGGGCATGTTCGGCGTGATCTACGCGATCAAGACGGCGGCCCGCGACGGGGTCGCGGAGCCGTCGGTGTGGATCGCGGGCGGCCTGGGCGTCGCGCTGCTGACGGCCTTCCTGCGCCGCCAGACCCGGCTCGCCGAACCGCTGCTGGACCTGCGCCTCTTCCGCAACCCGGCCTTCTCCGGTGCGATCAGCGCCAACGTCGTGACGATGTTCGCCTCGACCGTGCTCTCCCTCGGATTCTCGCTGTACTTCCAGGAGGTGCGCGGCTGGTCGCCGCTGACCGCGGGCCTCGCCGTGCTGCCGGGCCCGCTGGCCGCCGCGGCGGTCGCGCCGGCCGCCTCCGCCCTGATCCCGCTCATCGGCCGGGCCCGCACCGTGGCCGCGGGCCTGGTGCTGATGGGGCTCAGCACGGCGGGCCTGGGCCTGGCCACCGAGCACAGCGCGTACTGGCAGCTGCTGCCCGTGGTGATCGTCAACGGCGCCGGCCTGATGCTCACCTTCGCGGTGACCGCCGACACCATCCTCGCCAGCGCCCCCGCGACCCGCACCGGCGCCGCCGCGGCCACCTCGGAGACCGCGATGGAGCTCGGCGGCGCACTCGGCATCGCCATCCTCGGCTCGGTGCTGAACGCCTACTACCGCAGCGGCCTGACGCTGCCGTCGGGCCTGACGGCCGGCCAGGCGGGCGCGGCCCGCGAGTCGGTCAGCGGCGGTGTGGCCACCGGCACCCGGCTGAGCGGCGGGCTCGGGCACCAGGTCGTGGAGGCGGCCCGGAACGCCTTCACCGACAGCCTGCACGCCACGACCCTGATCGGCGGCGGCCTGATGCTCGCCGGCGCGGTCGCCGCGCTCATCACCCTGCGCAAGGTCCCCGCGGTCCTGCAGGACCCGGAGCCGGCCGCCGCCTGACACCCCGTACGACCCCGCGGAGCCCCGGCCCCGCGCCCCTGTGAGGGCGCGGGGCCGGGGCTCCGCTGCGTGCCGGAGGGCGCCTCAGGCGCCTTCGGGCTTGTCGTCCTCGGACGGCGAGGACTCGGCGTCGGCGTCCGTTCCGGCGGAGCCGTCGACGAGGTCCACGTGCGCGCCGCCCTGGCCGTTGACCGACGACGGCGGCCCGTCCAGCGGGTCGACGACGGTCAGGGTGCTGGTGCCGCTGATGGTCTCCTCGGGCGCCGGCGCCTCGGTGGCCTCGCCCGGCTCCACCAGCCATTCCGGGTCGGACTGCGCGCTCCACCAGCGCCACGCGGCGAAGACCGCGCCTCCCGCGGCCCCGGCCAGCAGCAGGGTGCGGAAGGCCCGCGCGGTCTGCCGGCGGCGGATCCGCTTGCGGACCAGCCGGTCGATCTCGGCGGCGGTCACCTGGCCGCGCAGCGCGTGCAGCGCCGCGGTGCCGCGGACCAGCGCCTCGGCCGTGACGGGGACGGCGACCGCCCGCGTCGCCGCGACCGCGGAGTTCACCCGTGGTACGGCGTAGTCGGCGGCCGTCCGTGCGCTCTTCGCGGTGCGCTTGGCGGCGGTCTCGACCGCTTCCGCGGCCTTCGGCGGCACCGCCGCCCAGGCCTGCTCGCGCGCCTGCTTCACCTGGGCGGCGAGCTTGGCGTCGTAGACCCGGCGGGCGGACCTGCTTGCCTGCTGGGCGTAGACACCGGCCTGCTGTGCGTACCGCGCGGCCTCGTCCTTCGCGGTGTTGGCGTACGGCGCAGCCACCTCCGCGGCGTGCCGCACGCTGTCCTTCGTCATGTCAGCCGCGCTGCGCACGCTGTCGATGCGGGTCACAGGAACCTCCTCCTCGGTGGCGTACGGTTTTCGCCTTTCCATCCGGTTTGAAATCATGCCCGCCCGGACCCCGTACGGCATGTGCGGACGCGCATACGGGTCAGTCGGCCCGGTTGCGGCGCAGCCGGCGGGTGCGGAGTGCGGGGGAAGGCCGCGCGGTGGTTCGCGCCGTGCGAGGATCAACCCCTGTCAGCGACGACTATGGAAGGTAGACCGTGGCCGAGGAGCTCTACGCCACCTTGAAGACCAACCAGGGCGACATCGTGATCCGGCTGCTGCCGAACCATGCCCCCAAGACCGTGGCCAACTTCGTCGGGCTCGCCGAGGGCACCCGCGAGTGGACCCACCCGAACACCGGCCAGGCCTCGCACGACCGCCTCTACGACGGCACGGTCTTCCACCGGGTGATCTCCGGTTTCATGATCCAGGGTGGCGACCCGCTGGGGAACGGCACCGGCGGCCCCGGGTACAAGTTCGCCGACGAATTCCACCCGGACCTCGCCTTCACCAAGCCCTACCTGCTGGCGATGGCCAACGCGGGCCCGGGCACCAACGGCTCGCAGTTCTTCATCACCGTGTCGGCGACCGCGTGGCTGACGGGCAAGCACACCATCTTCGGCGAGGTCGCCGACGACGCGAGCCGCAAGGTCGTGGACTCCATCGTGAGCAGCCCCACGAACCCGCGCACCGACCGCCCGCTGGAGGACGTCGTCATCGAGTCCGTCGTCGTCGAGAAGCGCGGCTGACGTAGTCTTCGAGGTTCCCGGAGGGCGCCGTCAGGAGGCGTACGGGACCCCGGGGCACCACGACGGGAACACCACGCCCCGCCCGCACGTCGGAACAGGCGGGTGGGGCGTTCGGCGAGAGCGCCGCGACAGGGGAGTGGATCCATGGACCAGGCGGTCTGCTGCTACCGGCACCCGGACCGGGAGACGGGCATACGCTGCACGCGGTGCGAACGCCCGATCTGCCCGGAGTGCATGATCAGTGCCTCTGTCGGCTTCCAGTGCCCGGACTGCGTACGGCAGGGGGCGTCGGCCCACACCCGGCACCGCACGATCGCGGGCGGCGTGGTCGCGCGGGACCCCTTCCTGGTCACCAAGATCCTCATCGCGCTCAATGTCGCGGTCTACGCGCTGGAGCTGGCGGTCGGCCGCCGGATCGCCGACGACCTCGGGCTGGGCGCCGTCTGCGGGCCCAAGGGCTTCCCGGACCGGCAGTGCGCGGGCGTCGCCGACGGCGAGTGGTACCGGATCATCACCTCGGCCTTCGTGCACGACCTGCCGCCCAACTTCACGCACATCCTCTTCAACATGCTCACGCTGTGGTGGATCGGCGGACCGCTGGAGCGCGTCCTCGGACGCAGCCGGTATCTCGCGCTCTACCTGGTCTCGGCCCTGGCCGGCAGCGCCGCGGTGCTGTTGCTGGCTCCGCACTCGCTCACCTTCGGCGCCTCGGGCGCGCTCTACGGGCTCTTCGGCGCGACCGCGGTCTTCGTGCGGCGGCTCAACTACGACATGCGTCCGATTCTGATCCTGCTCGGGCTCAACATCCTTTTCACCTTCACCTGGCCCCACGTGAGCTGGCAGGCGCACCTGGGCGGGCTGGTGGGCGGCACCGCCGTCGCCGTGGGGATGTTCTACGCCCCGCGCGAGCGGCGGAACGCGGTGCAGTGGGGGACGACCGCCGGGGTACTGGCGCTCTCCCTGGTGCTCAGCGTGATCGCTGTGGCGCAGGTCACGTCCTGAAGGCCGTTACCCCGGCCGTTGATCACACGTTATCCACAGCGGGTAGGGAATCCTGTGCATCATGTGCACACCCTGCGGAGCGGGCTGTGTGACACCAGCCGGGCGTTCGTATTGTCCCGGTTTTTCCCGCAAGATCACTGCGGTTCGATGTCGGGACAGCAAACGACCGGTGGCCGTCAGCCGCGGCCACCGGTCGTACCGGCGTCAACTGCGTAGAGGTTATCCACAGATCTTCCGACCTTTTCCCCACTGTGGAAACGGCTGTGGATAACTGTGTGGACAACCGTGCCGGCGTTGCCGCCGGGAGGGCCCGCTACTTCCACTGGGTGGAGACCACGAAGCCCCCGGCGATGAAGCCGAAGCCCACGACGATGTTCCAGTTGCCGAGCGAGTCCACCGGCAGATCGCCCTGCGTGACGTAGAAGAGCACGATCCAGGCCAGCCCGACGACGAAGAACGCCAGCATCAGCGGGGCGACCCAGCCGCGGTTGCCGAGCTTTATGGCGGTTGCCGCCTTCACCGGGGGCGGGGTGAAGTCGGCCTTCTTGCGGATCCGTGACTTCGGCACGAGGGACTCTCCTGTCGATGCGCTGCGTAACCGCGCGGGGGTGCTGGGCGGTCCTGGCGGGTATGGGAAGACGGTCTCGCGCCGGCGGGGGCGGTGCCGACGCCGGGCGTCCGTTAGCGTAGTGCTTCCTCTGCTTGTTAAGGAGACAGCGTACGGTGGCGACGGATCCCGGCGGAAGCGCACCCGCCCCCTCCTCTCGCCCCGCCTCGCGCACGGTGGCGCTGCGGCTGGCCAGCGCGGGAGTCTTCGCGCTGGCCGGGCTGATCTTCTGGATGAGCTTCGACACCGCCAAGGGCGTCGACATCCGCAGCGACGACCCGCTGCCGAAGCTCTCCGACACCATCCGCACCAAGAACGCGCGCAACGAGCAGCTGGAGGACCAGCTCACCGGCGTCCGCGACGACGTGGACGAGCTCACCCGGCAGGGCAGCGGGCTGAGCGCCGCCGAGCAGGCCAGGATCGACGCCCTCCGCAAGGACGCCGGCACCACCCCGCTCACCGGCCCCTCCGTCCAGGTCACCCTGAACGACGCCCCGCCGGACGCGACCCCGCTCGTCCCCGGCGTCCCCGATCCGCAGCCCAACGACCTGGTCATCCACCAGCAGGACCTGCAGGCCGTGGTCAACGCGCTCTGGCAGGGCGGGGCGCGCGGCATCCGCGTCATGGACCAGCGCCTGATCTCCACCAGCGCCGTCCGCTGCGTCGGCAACACCCTGATCCTCCAGGGCCGCGTCTACTCCCCGCCCTACCGCATCACCGCCGTCGGCGACCAGGCGAAACTCCGCCAGGCTCTCGACCGCAGCCCCGCGATCCAGAACTACCTCCAGTACGTGGCCGCCTACGGACTCGGCTGGAAGGTCGGCACCGCCCGCTCCACCACCCTGCCGGGCTACGCCGGCTCGACGTCCCTGCACTATGCGCAGCCTGTGGATCAGCCCTGAAAAACGCCTGCACCACGGCCTCTTGGCCGCCGGACGCGCAGGTGAAGCCAGGACGAAGCTTTGTCCGGCTACCAACCCACTCCGGGCGATCTCCCCTTACTCTGTTCCGGGGAGCCGGAAGGAAAGGGACCGCATGTACGGCTGGATCTGGCGGCATCTGCCGGGCAACGCGTGGATAAGGGCGCTGACCTGCCTGGCGCTGGTGCTGGCCGTCGTCTACCTGCTGTTCCAGTACGTCTTCCCCTGGGCGGAGCCGCTGCTCCCCTTCAATGACGTCACCGTCGACAACGGGATGGCCGCCGTCCGATGAGCACACGCATTCTCGTGGTCGACAACTACGACAGCTTCGTCTTCAACCTGGTCCAGTACCTCTACCAGCTCGGCGCCGAGTGCGAGGTGCTGCGCAACGACGAGGTGCGGCCCTCCCACGCGCAGGACGGCTTCGACGGCGTGCTGCTCTCCCCCGGCCCCGGCACCCCCGAGGAGGCCGGGGTGTGCGTCGACATGGTGCGGCACTGCGCGGAAACCGGGGTGCCGGTCTTCGGCGTCTGCCTCGGTGTGCAGTCCATCGCGGTCGCCTACGGCGGCGTCGTCAACCGCGCCCCCGAGCTGCTGCACGGCAAGACGTCGCTGGTGACCCACGAAGGAGCGGGCGTCTTCGCCGGACTGCCGTCGCCCTTCACCGCCACGCGCTACCACTCGCTCGCGGTCGAGGGCCCGACTCTTCCGGACCAGCTGCAGGTCACCGCCTGGACGGACAGCGGCATCATCATGGGGCTCAGACACCGGGAGGCGGCCGTGGAGGGCGTGCAGTTCCACCCCGAGTCGGTGCTCACCGAGTGGGGGCACCGGATGCTGGCGAACTGGCTGGCCGAATGCGGTGACGAGGGCGCCAGGGACCGCTCGGAGGGGCTCGCGCCCGTTGTCGGGAGGGCGGGGGCGTGACCACGCTCCGCCCGGAGCGCCCCGCCGACGACGGCCCGATGTCGTACGAGAACACCGGGCAGTTCAGAGCTGTCGTGGAACAGCTCGACGATCCGCTGAACGACCCGCTGCCCAGCCGCCCCGCGGCCGTCCCGGAGGAGCGGCCGGAGCCGTCCGGCGCCCCGGACGTCCGCGCGGAGCACGCGCCCCCCGAGCCGGAGCAGGTGTACGCCCCCGCGCCGCAGCCCTTCGCCGGGCCCGCGTCGGCCTCCCCCTGGTTCAGCCCCGCGCAGCCCCTCGCCCCCGCTCCCGAGCCGGCCGCCGTCCCGTACGAGGAGCCTCAGGCGCCCGCCGCCGTCCCGTACGAGCCGTCCCCCGCGCCCGTCCCGTACGAGGAGCCTCAGGCGCCCGCCGCCGTCCCGTACGAGGGGGCGCCCGCCGCGGCGCCGCACGACGGGCCGCGCGCACCGGCGGCGTACGACGGGCGGGGCGGCCCCCTGCCGTACGGCGAGCCGCCCGCGGGCGGGGACGTACCGGAGAGCGGGCCCGCGGGCGAGGGCGGGGACACCGCCGTGCTGCCTGTCGTGGCCCCCGGGACGGCCGCCCCCACCACCGGGCCACCTGCCGACGGGGGACGGGCGGCACGGCGCAGGGCGGCGCGGCAGAGCGGCGGCCACCGGGCCCGCGGCGGCGGCCACAGCGGCGCCGCGCAGGCCCCGAGCACGACCCCCACCGCACCGCTGAGCCGGGTGGAGGCGCGGCGGGCCGCGAGGGCCGCGAAGGAGAGCCCCGCGGTCATCGCCAGCCGGGTCGTCGGCGAGCTGTTCATCACCCTCGGCGTGCTGATGCTGCTCTTCGTCACCTACCAGCTGTGGTGGACCAACGTGCGCGCCCACCGCGAGGCCGCGGGCGCGGCGAACAACCTCCAGCAGAAGTGGGACAGCGAATCCGCCGACCCGAACCGGCTGCCCGGCACCTTCTCGCCCGGCCAGGGCTTCGCGATCATGTACATCCCCAAGCTGGACGTGAAGGCGCCCATCGCGCAGGGGGTCTCCAAGCACAAGGTGCTCGACAAGGGCATGATCGGCCACTACGACGGTGCAATGAACACCGCGATGCCGTGGGACAAGACCGGCAACTTCGCCGTCGCCGCGCACCGCAACACCCACGGTGAGCCCTTCCGCTACATCAACCACCTCGCGGCCGGCGACAAGGTGGTGGTCGAGACGGAGAACGAGTACTACACCTACGTGATCACCAGCTCGCTGGCCAGTACCCCGCCGTCCAACATCAGCGTGCTCAAGCCGATCCCGGAGGGCTCGGGCTTCACCGCTCCCGGCCGCTACCTCACGCTCACCACCTGCACCCCCGAATTCACCAGCACCAACCGGCTGATCGTGTGGGGCAAACTGGTCGAGGAGCGGCCGCGCAGCAAGGGCAAGCCGGACGCGCTCGTCACCGGCGACTGACGGATCCGCGGAGCCCGCACCTCGCCGGCAGTGCCTCAGTGCCCTCGGACGGAGAGCTGAACAGCGTGACGACCACCACGACCAGCGAGACGGGCGACCCCGGCGTCCCGGAGAGCGGCGACGGCCAGGAGGGCGCCCCGCGCGGCAGGGGCACGCTCGCCTCCGTCGTGAGCGTCGTCGGCGAGCTGCTCATCACGGCCGGGCTGATCATGGCCCTCTTCGTCGTCTACTCGCTGTGGTGGACCAACGTGCTGGCCGACCGGCACGAGGCCAAGGAGGCCAGGAAGGTCCGCCAGGAGTGGGCCCAGGCGCCGCCCGGCGCGCACGCCCGCGGCCTGGACACCGCCGGCGGCATCGGTTTCCTGCACGTCCCCGCGATGGGCAGGAACTACGAGGTGCTGGTCAAGAAGGGCACCTCGACCAAGGTGCTCAACGAGGGCGTCGCCGGCTACTACACCAAGCCCACCCCGGCGGCCATGCCGTGGGCCAGGACCGGCAACTTCACGCTCGCCGCCCACCGCGACGGACACGGCGCCAAGTTCCACAACATCAACAAGATCGGCAAGGGCGACGCGATCGTCTTCGAGACCAAGGACACCTGGTACGTCTACAAGGTCTACAAGATCCTCGACCAGACGTCGAAGTACGACGTCGGCGTGACCGCCCAGGTGCCGAAGGAGTCCGGCCGCACCAAGCCGGGCCGCTACATCACCCTCACGACCTGCACCCCCGTCTACACCTCGCGCTACCGCTACATCGTGTGGGGTGAGCTCGTCCGCACCCAGAAGGTGGACGCGCAAAGGACGCCGCCGCCCGAACTGCGGTAGTCCGGACGGCGGCGCCCCTGGGTCTGCGGGTGGGCCCGGCTCCCGCCGGGCCCGGGGGGATCAGCCTCCGCCGCCCCCGCCCACGGTCATCACCTGGACGTCCTGGCCCGGCGTGAGCGGCGTGCCCTGCGGGGTGGGGCTGCCGATCACGCGGGCGTTGTCCCCCTCGGGACCGCCGCCGACGACCACCACGTTCATGCCCATCTGCTGCAGCTGCTGCTTGACCTCGCCCAGCCGGTGGCCGGCGACGTCCGGCATCACCGGGTTCTGCGGCGGATTCTGCGTCTGCTGCGTCGGGCCGGAGGAGACGATCAGGGTGATCGAGTCGTCCAGCTTCGCCGAGGAGCCCGCCTGCGGGTTGGTGCTGATGACCGTGCCCTCGGGGTACTGCGGGTCGTCCGAGGGCTGGCGCTGGGTGTGGACGTTGGTGAAGCCCAGTTCCTGGAGCTGCTTCTTGGCGCCGCCCTCCGGGTAGCGGGCGAGGTCCGGGATCTCCTTCTCCGCCGGCTTGACCGCGACCTTCAGCGTGATGATCGCGTCCTTGGGCTGCTTGGTCCCCGGACCGGGGTCCTGGCTGATGACGGTGTCCTCGTCGACCGTCGTGGACTCCTGGTCCACCCGCTTGACCTGGAATCCCGCCTTCGTCAGCTCGGCCTGCGCGTCCTCGAACTTGTCGTTGACGACGCTCGGCACCTCCTTGGGCGCCGCACCCTTCGACAGGACGACCGTGACCGTCTTGTCGTCCGGGACCGGGCTGTCGGCCGCCGGGGTCTGCGAGCAGATCAGGTCCTTGTCGACCGCGTCGCAGAACGCCGGGGTACCCGCGACGATCTTCAGCTCCAGGTTGCCGGCCGCCCTGTTCGCCTCGTCCATGGACTTGCCGACGAGGTTCGGCACCTTCTCGTCGCTGCCGGCGCCGTTGCCGCCGAAGAGCGCCTTGCCCAGGAAGATCGCGCCGACCAGCACCAGGATGCCGGCCAGCACCAGCAGGACGGTGGACGCGCTGCCGCCGCTCTTCTTCTGCCGCCGCCGGTCAGGGCGCTCGTCGTAGCCGTAGCCGCCGTCGTCGTCGCGGGCCGGAGGCAGCATCGAGGTGCGCGGGTCGGCCTGCTGCGGCAGTGCGGTGGTGGCGGCGCCGTCCCCGTAGGACTGCGGGTAGCCGTAGCCGGCCGCGCCCATCGCGACGGCCGCGGCGACCGGCTGGCCGTCGAGCGCGCTCTCGATGTCGGCCCGCATCTCGTCGGCGCTCTGGTAGCGGTAGTCGGGGTCCTTGGTCAGCGCCTTGAGGACGATCGCGTCCATCGCCGGGGTGACCTCGGGGTCGAAGACCGACGGCGGCTGCGGGTCCTCGCGGACGTGCTGGTAGGCCACCGCCACGGGTGAGTCGCCCACGAAGGGCGGCCGAACGGTCAGCAGCTCGTAGAGCAGGCAGCCGGTCGAGTAGAGGTCCGAGCGGGCGTCGACCTGCTCGCCCTTGGCCTGCTCCGGCGACAGGTACTGCGCGGTGCCGATGACGGCAGCCGTCTGCGTCATCGTCATGCCGGCGTCGCCCATCGCGCGGGCGATGCCGAAGTCCATGACCTTGACCTGGCCCGTGCGCGTCAGCATGACGTTGGCGGGCTTGATGTCCCGGTGGACGATCCCGGCGCGGTGGCTGTACTCCAGCGCCTGGAGGATGCCGACGGTCATCTCCAGCGCCCGCTCCGGCAGCAGCTTGCGCCCGGAGTGGAGCAGCTCGCGCAGGGTCGAGCCGTCGACGTACTCCATCACGATGTACGGGATCGAGACGCTGTCGACGTAGTCCTCGCCGGTGTCGTACACGGCGACGATCGAGGGGTGGTTGAGCGAGGCGGCCGACTGGGCCTCCCGGCGGAACCGGGCCTGGAACGACGGGTCGCGTGCGAGGTCCGCCCGCAGCGTCTTCACCGCCACCGTACGGCCGAGGCGGGTGTCATGCGCGAGGTACACCTCCGCCATGCCACCGCGGCCGAGCACCGAGCCCAGCTCGTACCGGCCGCCGAGGCGACGCGGCTCTTCCATAGCTCTGCCCTCTCCTCAAACCCGTATCTTGACGTTCACGACCCGAATCCGTTGGTTGCCGCCCTGCGCCGCACGGAGCTACGGTACCGGGCATTTCCCACGGATCCGCGCCCCCGCCCTCCGCCGATACCTGACCGGTATGTGAACCGGGCCGGCACCCTGCGTGAGCTTCCTCTCACTTGTTGAGCACCGCCTCCATGACGCTCTTGGCGATCGGGGCCGCCAGGCCGCCGCCGCTGATGTCGTCGCGGTTGGCGGCGCCGTCCTCGACCACGACCGCGACCGCCACCGGCGAGCCGTGGTCGGTCATGGCGTAGGACACGAACCACGCGTAGGGCGCCTTGTCGTTGTTGACGCCGTGCTGCGCCGTGCCGGTCTTGCCGCCGACGCGCACGCCGGGAATCCGCGCGTTCTTGCCGGTGCCGTGGGTGACGACCGTCTCCATCATCTGCTGGAGCTTCTGCGCGTTCTCCGGGGACAGCGGGGTGCTCATCTTCTGCGGGGTGGTCTGGGAGACGGTGCTCGTGTTGGGCGCCTCCAGCTTGTCCACCTCGTACGGCTGCATCAGCACGCCGTTGTTGGCGATGGCCGAGGCGACCATGGCCATCTGCAGCGGCGTCGCGGCGGTGTCGAACTGGCCGATGGAGGACTGGGCGACGTGGTCGGCGCTCATCTCGGTGTCGAAGTTGCTCGCGTTGGCACGCACCGGGACGAACTGCTCCTTGTTGAAGCCGAACTTCTCGGCCTCCTCCACCATCCCCTTGAGGCCGACGTCGACGCCCAGCTTGCCGAAGACGGTGTTGCAGGACTGCCGCAGCGCTTCGGTCAGCGTGGCGTCCTTGCACTTGATGCTGCCCTCGTTCACCAGCCGCTTGGTGGTGCCCGGCGGGACGTACGGATCGGGCGAGTCCGTCTTGGCGTCGATGTCGGTCACCTTGCCCTCCTCCAGGGCGGCGGCGGCCGTGACCAGCTTGAACGTCGAACCCGGGGGGTAGGTGATGCGCAGGGCCCGGTTCTGCATCGGGTCGTCGGGGTTGTTCTTCTTGTCGAGCGCCGCCCAGGCGTCGCCGTCGTTGCTGCCGGCGATCTTCGAGGGGTCGTACGACGGGGTGCTCGCCATCGCCAGGATCGCGCCGGTGCGCGGGTCGAGTGCGACGACCGCGCCCTTCTTGCCGCCGAGGCCGTCGTAGGCGGCCTTCTGCGCCTTGGCGTTGAGCGTCGTCACCACGTTGCCGCCCTGGCGCTGCTTGCCGGTGAGCAGGTCGATGGTGCGGTTGAAGAACAGCCGGTCGTCGTCGCCGGTCAGGAAGCTGTCCTCGACGCCCTCCAGGAACGTCGTCCCGTAGACCTGCGAGGCGTAGCCGGTCACCGGCGCCCACATCTTGCCGTCGGTGTAGGTGCGCTTGTACTTGAAGTCGCTGCCGGTGGTCACGGTGTGGCCGGTGACGGCCTTGCCGTCGACGATGATGTCGCCGCGCGGGTGGGCGAACTGGTTGATCGCCACCCGCCGGTTGTTCTTGTCGCTGTTGAGCTGGTCGGCCTGGACGAACTGCACGTAGTTCACCCGCAGCAGCAGGGCGAGGACGAGCAGACCGCAGAAGATCGCAACCCGTCGCAGTGGCTTGTTCACTGGCTCTTCACCACCTGGGTCGCTTCGGCGTCGGGGGATCCTGCGGGAGTCGGGGCGGGCCGGCGTGCGGTGTCGCTGATCCGCAGCAGGATCGCCACCAGGGCCCAGTTGGCGATCACGGAGGATCCGCCCTGGGCCATGAAGGGCATCGTCATACCGGTCAGCGGGATGAGTCCGGTGACGCCGCCGGCCACCACGAAGACCTGGAGCGCGAAGGCGCCGGACAGGCCGATGGCCAGCAGCTTGCCGAACGGGTCCCGGGCGGCCAGCGCGGTGCGGATGCCGCGCTCGATCAGCAGGCCGTAGAGCAGCAGGACGGCCATCACACCGGCGAGGCCCATCTCCTCGCCGACGGTGGCGAGGATGTAGTCGCTCTTGGGCGCGATGCCGCGGATCAGCCGGGAGTACCCCTGGCCGAGCCCGGAGCCGAACAGCCCGCCGGCGCCGAACGCGTACCGGGACTGGGCGGTCTCGGTCACACCGCCGTTGGAGGCGAGCGCGAGCGGGTGCAGCCAGTCCTGGACGCGCACCTTCACGTGCGGCTCGGTCGAGGCCACCGCGACCGCGCCGGCGGAGCTGAGCAGCAGGCCGAAGACGATCCAGCTGGTGCGCTCGGTGGCCACGTAGAGCATGATCACGAAGAGGCCGAAGAAGAGCAGCGAGGTGCCCAGGTCGGTCTCGAAGATGAGGATGAGCAGGCTCATGGCCCAGATCACCAGGATCGGGCCGAGGTCGCGGCCGCGCGGCAGGTACAGGCCCATGACCCGGCGGCTGGCGAGGGCGAGCGCGTCGCGCTTCACCATCAGGTAGCCGGCGAAGAAGACGGTGATGACGATCTTGGCGAACTCGCCCGGCTGCAGCGACCCGATGCCCGGGAGCGTCACCCAGATCCGGGCGCCGTAGACGGGCGGGAAGAACACCGGCAGGACCAGCAGGAAGAGCGCCGCCGCCATCGAGATGTAGGTGTAGCGCTGCAGGATGCGGTGGTCCTTGAGGAAGACCAGCACCGCGATGAAGAGCGCCACGCCGAACGTCGACCACATCAGCTGCTTGGAGGCCATCGGGGCGCCCAGGCTCGGCTCCTGGTCGAGCCGCCAGATCAGCACCAGGCCGAGGCCGTTCAGCAGCGTGGCGATCGGCAGCATCAGCGGGTCGGAGTACGGCGCGAACTTGCGCACCAGCAGATGGGCCACCCCGGCGAGCACGCCGAGGCCCGCACCGTAGCCGAGCAGCCCGGCGGGAACCGAGCCGTTCATGGCCAGCCCGACGTTCGCGTAGGCGAAGACCGGGATGAGAACGGCGAACAGCAGCAGGGCCAGCTCGGTGTTGCGGCGGTTGGGAGCGCCGATCGAAGTGATGGTCGTGGTGTTGCTGGCGCTCATGACGAGCCGAGCCCTCCTGGACTTACGACTGCCCCGACGGGCAGTTCCGGGCCTTCGCCTGCTCGTCCGGCGTCAGGCTCTCGGCGGTGGGCGGGGTCGTGGCCTTGCCGGTGTCGGCCTTGTCGGGGCCCGACGCGGCGGGGCTGTTCTTGCCCGGGGCCGCGGTGCTCGTCGGATCGCCCACCTCGGGGCCGGCCGCGCCGGCGGCGCCGGTGCTGGTCGGAAGGGCGGTCGCCTTCTTCATGCTGTCGAGCGGGCTCGCGGCCGTGTCGTCCTTGTCGGACACGGTGCCCCCGGCGCCTCCCGCGGCCGCGGTGCCCTCCTGGGCCTTCGCCGTGCCGTCCGCCTTCTTCGCCCGCTCGGCCTTCTCGCAGACCCTGACCTGCTCGGCCAGCTCGTCGGCCTTGTTGTCGGCCTGGCTCAGGTTGTCCATCGTGATGGTGGCGCTGACCTGGTTGCGCAGGTAGTCCGGCAGGTACGCCAGCTTGATCTCGGGGCGGTCGGTGTGCAGCTTCGACATGCTCACCCACACCAGCTTCTGGTCGATGCCCCGGTAGACGGCGACGTGGTCGCCCTTCGCGCCGACGTAGTACTGCGTCTGCGCCCAGGTGTAGAAGCCGTAGAAGCCGCCGCCTGCGACCACGGCGAGCACGACCGCGCCGATGACCGTGCGCTTGACCCACGAGCGGTTCTTGCGCGGCTTGGCCGCTTCGGTGCCCTCGTGCTCGCCGAACGTGCCGAGCGGGGCGCCCGGGACCGGCCCCCCGCTGCCCGGCGGACCGAACGCGCCGGCCGGGCCCGCCTGCTGCGGGGTGCGGCCCAGCTCCGCGGCGCGGCCGGCCGGGGTCTGCAGGTGGCGCGCGTCGCTGAGCGGCAGCTGGGTGTCGGCGACCGCGCCGACCACCACGGGGGTGTCGTTCAGCTGGCCGGCCAGGGTGTCGCCGTCGTCGGTGTCGAGGACGTCGGCGACGATGCAGGTGATGTTGTCGGGGCCGCCGCCGCGCAGCGCGAGCTGGATCAGCTCCTGGACCGTCTCGTGCGGTGCCTGGTACCCGGCCAGGGTGTCCTCGAGGGTCTGGTGGCTGACGACGCCGGACAGGCCGTCGGAGCAGATCAGATAGCGGTCGCCGACCCGCACCTCGCGGATGGAGAGGTCGGGTTCGACGCGCTCGCCGCTGCCCAGCGCGCGCATCAGCAGCGAGCGCTGCGGGTGGGTGGTCGCCTCCTCCTCGGTGATCCGCCCCTCGTCCACCAGCCGCTGCACCCAGGTGTGGTCCTGGGTGATCTGGGTCAGGACGCCGTCGCGCAGCAGATACGCGCGCGAGTCGCCGACGTGGACCAGGCCGAGCCGCTGGCCGGTCCACAGCAGGGCGGTGAGGGTGGTGCCCATGCCCTCCAGCTGCGGGTCCTCCTGGACCATCTGCAGCAGTTGGTCGTTGGCACGCTGCACCGCGGATCCGAGTGACGTCAGGATGTCGGAACCGGGAATGTCGTCGTCGAGCGGGACAATGGTCGAGATCACCTCGGAGGAGGCGACCTCACCGGCGGCCTGCCCGCCCATGCCGTCGGCGATCGCGAGCAGACGGGGACCGGCGTAGCCGGAGTCCTCGTTCCCCTCGCGGATCATGCCCTTGTGCGAACCGGCGGCGAAACGCAGGCTCAGAGACATGCGTACCTCCCCCGTCGGCTCCGGGTACATCCGCACGCTGCCCACCCTCTCGCTCGCGCGTCGTGGCTCCGCTCGCTCATTGTGCGACTACTTCCGCAGCTCGATGACGGTCTTGCCGATGCGGATCGGGGCGCCCAGCGGGACCGGGGTCGGCGTGGTGAGCCGGTTCCGGTCGAGATAGGTGCCGTTCGTGGATCCGAGGTCCTCCACGATCCACTGTCCGTCGCGGTCCGGGTAGATCCTGGCATGCCGGCTGGACGCGTAGTCGTCGTCGAGGACGATCGTCGAATCGTGCGCCCGGCCGAGCGTGATCGTCTGGCCCTGCAGCGCCACCGTGGTGCCGGCGAGCGAGCCCTCGGACACCACCAGCTTGGTGGGGGCGCCGCGCCGCTGGCGGGGGCCCTGCTGCTGCGCCTGGGGGACGGCCTGCTGGCGCTGCTGCGGCGGTCTCGTCCCGGCCTCCCGGCGCCCGGCGCGCTGGGTCACACGCGTCCCGAAGAGGTCACTGCGGATGACCTGCACCGCGACGATCACGAACAGCCACAGCACGGCGAGGAAACCCAGCCGCATGACCGTCAGGGTCAGCTCTGACATTGGCCCCGCTTCACCCTTCGGCTTGCCGGTAGACGATGGTCGTGCTCCCCACGACGATGCGGGAGCCGTCGCGGAGCGTAGCGCGCTGGGTGTGCTGTCCGTCCACCACAATGCCGTTTGTCGACCCGAGGTCCTGCACGAGGGACGGCATGCCGACCCGGATCTCGCAGTGTTTGCGTGATACGCCCGGGTCGTCCACCCGGACGTCGGCTTCGGTGGAACGGCCCAGCACCATGGACTGCCTGGTGATCTGGTGCCGCGTTCCGTTGATCTCGATCCAGCGCCGCATGGACGCGCCGGGGGCGCCGGCCGGGACACCCGTGCCCGGGAGCCGGGTGACCGGTGCGGACGGCCGGGCGCCGCCACCGGGCGGCGGTGCGGCGGGCATCGGCGGCGCCGCCGCGGGGCGCGGCCCGGCGGTGGGCAGGGCCGGCGGGTACGGGGCGTGCTGCGGGGGATAGCCCTGCGGAGCCTGCTGGTAGGCGGCCGGCCGTGGCTGCTGCCGCTCCGGCGGGAACTGCTGGGGGTGCTGCGGGTGCTGGGACTCGCTGGACGCCAGGGTACGGCTGCGCACCCGGTAGAGCCCGGTGTCCAGGTCGGCGGCCCGTTCCAGGTGGACCTTGATGGACCCCATGAACGTGTAGCGCTGCTGCTTGGCGTAGTCACGGACCATGCCGGCCAGTTCGTCGCCCAGCTGGATCGCGTAGGGGCTCAGCCGCTCGAAGTCGGGGGTGCTCAGTTCCACGACGAAGTCGTTGGGCACGACCGTGCGGTCGCGGTTCCAGATCGTGGCGTTGTTGTCGCACTCGCGCTGGAGCGCGCCCGCGATCTCGACGGGCTGCACCTCGCTCTTGAACACCTTGGCGAAGGTGCCGTTCACCAGTCCTTCCAGGCGCTGCTCAAAGCGCTTCAGCACTCCCACGGGGCACCTCCCTCCTCGGGCCTTCCTCCGAGTCGAATCCGATACTGCTTACTGATCGTATCCACGCGCGGGAAAAACCTGTGGTTCCCCGAACGCCCTGGACAGGGCAGTGTCAACCCTCACACGCCCGCGCTTCCCCCCTCGTTCCCCTCGCCTCCCCTTGTCACCTTCACCCGCTCCACAGCGATGGTAGATCCGGCTCCGCACCAGCTGTCCCCTAGTGTCCCGCACGAGCGGCTACCCCCGCGTCGACTCCCGGAACCTGCCGTGTCCTTCGCGTCACCCTTCGCGTCACCTTCCCGCCGCCTCTCCCGGCCGCCTCCGCCCCAGGCCAAACGGATGTGATTCCACCCCTGACCCCGTGCTAACCTTCTGCATGTCGCAAGGCGCTCACCACCAACGGGCCGAACAGTCCACCGGATGTGTGAGAATCGAACGGCAGCACCCATGCGCGGGTGGCGGAATAGGCAGACGCGCTGGATTCAGGTTCCAGTGCCCGAAAGGGCGTGGGGGTTCAACTCCCCCCTCGCGCACAATAGTGAGCACTCGGTGTGCAAGTGTCGCCGGGATCTCATGGACCCCCGCTCCGGATCTTTCCGGGGCGGGGGTTTTTCGTGCTGCCCGCGGGATCAGGCGAGGCGGGCCCGGACGCGCTCCGGGTAGCGGGCGGTGAAGGCGGCGGGGACGGCGAATCCGGCTATCTGGACCGGGATCGTGACCGCGGCGCCCAGCCCGGCGGCGCCGGCCGCGGCGACCAGGGCGGCGGTGACGGTGAAGGAGGCCGCCCACGCCGTGCTCAGGACGACGTTGATCCGCAGGAACACCGGGTTGTGCCACACCTCTTCGGGTGTCTGGCGGCGGGCCGTGCCGAGGGTGAAGGGGCGGCGGACGGCGAGACCGGCCCATGCGGTGACCGCGAGCCAGCCGAGGGAGAGCGCGCCCGTCCAGTTCTGCACCGGGCTGCCGGTGCGGGCGAAGGCGAAGGCGGTCAGCGCGGCGAACCAGGCGAGGGTGCTGTACTCCAGTATCAGCGCGTCCCTCGCGACGCCCGCCCTGCGGTCCTGCACGACCCGCTGGAGCCCGAGGAGCAGTCCGGCGAGCGCGCCCCACTGCCAGCCGGCTGGCGAGACGGCGGCGAAGGCGATCCACGGGATGAAGCCGCGCAGGTAGTTCATCGTTTCCCCCTTGTAGGGCCCGGGCGTCGGTCTGGGATGCTGCTCGGGCTCGGCGCGTTCCAACTCTGACATGTCGAGAGTGGAAGGTCAAGTATTGACCTGTTGGATGTGGAAGGTAGGCTGTTCCGCATGAGTCTTCGCCATGCGGTTCTCGGGCTGCTCGCCGACCGGACGGCCAGCGGCTACGACCTGATGAAGCTGTTCGACTCCTCGCTCGCCAACGTCTGGCCCGCCACGCAGAGCCAGGTCTACGGGGAGCTGGGCAAACTCGCGGGGGCCGGGCTGCTGGAGGTCGCCGCGGAGGGCCCGCGCGGGCGCAAGGAGTACATGATCACCGAGCGCGGCCTCGCGGAGCTGCGCACCTGGCTGATCGAGACCCAGCCGGACCGTACGCGCCGCAGTGACACGCTGCTGCGCGTCTTCTTCCTCGGGGTCCTCAGTCGGGTGGAGGCGGTCACCTATCTCAGTCTCGAAGCCGACCGCGCCGCCGCCGAGCACGCCGAGCTCGAGCGGCTGGAGGCGTCCGTCGACTGGGGGGACGACAAGATCTCCGTGCACGGCCGGCTGGCCCTGGAGTACGGCCTGCGGCTGACCGCGATGCAGCAGGAGTGGGCGGAGTGGGCCCGCGGCCAGGTGGCCGAGCACGGCTGAGCGCGTACGGTGGCAGCCCGCCGGGAACCGGGGCAGGGTGGTGTCCGTTGGAGCCATTGGGCAAAGAAATCGTCAAGTGGCGCGGCCCGCGCCGGATTGAGCAGGGAGATCCACCATGGGTGTCAGCCTCTCCAAGGGCGGCAATGTCTCACTGACGAAGGAGGCCCCCGGTCTCACGGCGGTCGCCGTCGGCCTGGGCTGGGACGTCCGTACGACCACGGGTACGGACTTCGACCTCGACGCGAGCGCGCTGCTGCTCGACGCCTCGGGCAAGGTCGTCTCGGACAAGCACTTCGTCTTCTTCAACAACCTCAAGAGCCCGGACGGCTCCGTCGAGCACACCGGTGACAACCTCACCGGCGAGGGCGAGGGCGACGACGAGACCATCAACGTCAACCTGGCCGGCGTGCCCGCCGAGGTCGACAAGATCGTCTTCCCGGTCTCGATCTACGACGGCGAGACCCGCCAGCAGAGCTTCGGCCAGGTGCGCAACGCGTTCATCCGGGTCGTCAACCAGGCAGGCGGCGCCGAGATCGCCCGCTACGACCTCACCGAGGACGCCTCGACCGAGACGGCGATGGTCTTCGGCGAGCTGTACCGCAACGGGGCGGAGTGGAAGTTCCGCGCCGTCGGCCAGGGCTACGCGTCCGGCCTGCGCGGCATCGCGCAGGATTTCGGCGTCAACCTCTGACGCAGGGCCGCCACGGGCCCGGCGACCCCGCCCGCCGCCTCCACGGGGCGCGGGCGGGGCTCACGGGTGTGCGGCGGCGTCCGCGTTGTAGCGGACGAGGTAGCGGGCGAAGCGCTCCAGGTCCTCCGGGTCCCAGGCGGCCAGCCGCACCTGGATGGATTCCTGGCGGCTGCGCCGGGCGGAGGCCAGGACGTCCTTGCCGCCGGGCGCCAGGTGCAGCACCTGCACCCGGTGGTCCTTGTCGTCCACCCGGCGCTCGATGAAGCCGAGCTTCTCCAGGGCGGCGACCTGCCGGCTGACCGTGGACTTGTCCAGCATGTAGTGGCTGGCCAGATCGGTGGCACGGCAGCCCTGCTGCTCCTCCAGATGTGCCAGGATCGTGTAGGACACGAGCGAGAGCTCGGGGTGCATGCGCGCCGCGGTGGCCCGCGCGCGGCGGGCGAACGCGGTCAGCTCACGCTGGACGATGTCCAGGGACGACGACGACTCCCGGGCGTTCATGGCTGCGACTCCTCACACCGGTACTCCGGCCGGCCGGCCGTCCCAGGTCCGGTGACGGACTGCCGACCTGAAGTGTTGTAGAGTGCAACAATATCAGCTCGGTAGTGGAAGTTCGAACCACACGACCTTGCCGACCGCCTTGCGGCTCGTCCCCCAGCGCCGGGACATGTGCGACACCAGCGCCAGCCCGCGCCCCTCGACGTCGTCCGCCTCGGCGCGCTGCAGCTGCGGCAGGTTGTGGTTGTCGTCGCTGACCTCGACCAGCAGCTTGCCGACCCGCATCAGCCGCAGCTCGACCTCGTAGGACGCCGCCCGGATCGCGTTCGTGACCAGCTCGCTGACCAGCAGCTCGACGGTCTCGCTCATCCGCTGCAGGCCCCAGCACTCGAGCTGGCGGCGGGTCAGGTCACGGGCCCGCGCGACGTCGGACTCGTCGACCCGCAGCCGCCACTGCACCACGTCCCGCGGGGCGATGCCCTCGAACCTGGCGACCAGCAGTGCCACGTCGTCGCGGCGGTCCTCGGAGTGCACCCGCTGCAGGATCTGCGCGCAGACGTCCTCGGGCGTCTGCTGGGGTTCGATCACATGCGCGCACAGCGCGGCGAGTCCGGCGTCTATACCCTGGCCGCGCACCTCCACCAGGCCGTCGGTGCACAGCACCAGCCAGCTGCCGTCCGGCGCCGGGATCTCCACCGTCTCGAACGGCACCCCGCCCACCCCGATCGGCGCGCCGCCGGGGATCGCCAGCAGCTCGCTGCGCCCGTCGTGACCGGCCAGGACCGGCGGGATGTGCCCGGCGTTGGCGAGCGTGAGGGTGCGGTTGATCGGGTCGTAGACGGCGTAGACGCAGGTCGCGAGGTGGTCGGTACCCAGGCGGTGGGCCAGGTTGTCCAGATGGCGCAGCAGCTGCGCGGGTGGCAGGTCGAGGGCGGCCATGGTGATCACCGCGGTACGGAACTGGCCCATCACGGCCGCCGCCTGGAGGCCGTGGCCCATCACGTCCCCGACGATCAGGGCGACCCGCCCGCCCGGCAGCTGGATCGCGTCGAACCAGTCGCCGCCGACCTGCGCCTGGCGGTCGCCGGGCATGTAGTGGTGCGCGATGCGCACGCCGGGGATCCGCGGCGGCCTGGTCGGCATCATCGAGCGCTGGAGCGTCGCGGCCGCGCGCGACTCCAGCTGGTGCAGCCGCGCGTTGTCCAGGTGCACGGCGCCGCGGGCGGCGACCTCCGCGGCGGTGGCGGCGTCCCTCGCGTCGAAGGGCCGGCGGCCCGGACCGCGGACGAAGCACACCCGGCCGAGGACGGTGCCACGGGCGGTGAGCGGCGCGAGGATCAGCGAGTGGCCGGCCAGCAGGTCGCCGATTCCCGGAACGCCCAGGTCCGCGGCGATGTCGGGGGCGAGCGAGGGGTCGACGACCGGGACGAGGACGGGGTCGCCGAGCCGCGGCATCGCGTCCTGTGCGGCCAGCGTCAGCAGCTCGCCCTCCGGGAGTGCCGATTCCCAGGCGGGCCACCTCGCGGCGGGCTCGGGCCGGCGGGTGAGGGCGATCCGGCGGACCACGACGCTGTCGGCCGCGCGGTCGTCCTTGAGCGGTTCGGTGTCGGAGAAGAGCTGGTCGACGACGAGCACGCTGGCCAGGTCGGCGAAGCGCGGGACGGTGACCGCGCACAGCTCGCGCGCGGTCAGCCGCAGGTCCAGGGTGGAGCCGACGACGGAGCCGGTCTCGCGCAGCAGCGACAGCTGCTCGTCGAGCGCGCTGCCGGGGGAACTGCCGCGCCGCGCAGCGCGGGCGGAGGGGCCGGCCGCCGCGCCGGGCTGCGCCGGGGGCCCGGCGGAGTGCCCGGATCCGTCGGGGTGGGGCGCCGCGGACGCGGGGGAGACGGGGCGGGGCCGGTCGGGGGACGGCGGCGGTACGGCGGTGAGGGCCGAGGCACTCGAACGGTCGCCGCCGTGGGTGGCCGAAGGCCGTCGCGGAGTGCCGGTGCCCCGGGCGGCGGCCGGGTTCGGGCGGGAGCCGGGCAGCAGCTCGCGACGGGCGGATCGGTCGGCGCGGGCGGCCGCGGCCACCTGGGCGTAGTCCTGCGGGGTGACGGGGAGCCGGACGCTGCCCTCGATCTCGATCGCGGGGTGCCCGAGCGGGGCGATCTGCCGGACGATGCGGTCCAGCCGGCCGGGGCTGACGCCGGGCAGTACGGTCCCGAGCCGGGCGGTCAGCGCGTGGCCCTGCGCGGGGTCGGGCGCGGGGGACAGGACGGCGGCGACGGCGATGTCCTGCCTGCGCGGGCCCTCCGCGGTGTAGGGCAGCAGCCTGCCGCCGACCGCGATCCGCAGCCCGCCGGTGCGCAGCGGCCTGCCGTGCGTGGCGACGGCGAGCAGGCTGCGCCCGCCGGGCTCGGTGATGCGGTACGTCCACCACAGCACGTCCTTGACGGTGCCCTCCCGGTCGGCGGCGGCCAGCGCGCCGGCCCAGGCCGGGGCGGTGAGGTCGTCGAGGACGTCGAGGGTGTCCTGGCGGGCGGTGCCCGAGGTGGTGTGCAGCGCGCCGGCGGCGGTGCGGGCCGGGGTGAGCAGGCCCGAGGCGCGGTGCCCGAAGACGTGCTCCCAGCGGTGCCCGAACAGCTCCTCCGCGCCGCGGTTCCAGTACGAGATCCGGCCGTCCGGATCCACGCACAGCACGGCGAGGCGGAGCAGCGCCGTCATGCCCGGGACGCTGCCCGGCACCTGCGCGGCGCCGCTGCCGAACGGCCCGGCGGTGCCCCGTACTCCCGGTGCGGCGGCGGGCGGCGGCGTGCCGTCCGCCGCGGGGCGCACTCCGGCTAACCTGCGGTCGGCCGGCGGCGGGACCTCCGGCCCCGGCCGGACGGCGGTACGTGCCCGGTCGTCGCGCTGTTCCTCGGGTGTGGGACGTTCCGTGTGGTCATCTGCATCGGTGGCTGCGGGAGGCCCGCTGCTGTCGTCCAACGTCGTGCACCTGCGGTTCGCCGCTGAGTAGGGTCCTCTGGGTCCAAGGCAAGCACGGATCGGGCGACGGGGGCGACCGAATAGCCGGATTGACCCCCGCTGTGGGTTACATCACGTCTTGTCCGCTGACGCGGACGGCTGGGGGGAGTTGTCGTGCACGCACGGGTGCCGCAGGTGACGGGGTTCGCGCGCTGGCCGCACGAGCGGTCGGCGAAGCAGCAGGGCAAAGCGGTGCGCGAGCGCGTGCCGAGGGCCGTCTTCGGCCGGCCGGAGCTGTGGACGTGGCGGGAGCGGGACGGCCGCGCGACGGCGGGCGGCGGGGGGAGCGCGGCAGTCGCCGCGGTCGAGGAGTCCAACGCCGGGCGGATACCCGGGCTGGTGGCGCTGCGCGTCGGGCGGATGGCCGCGAGCCCGTTCGCCTTCCTGCGCGGCTCCGCCGGGCTCATGGCCGCCGACCTCGCCGACCGCCCGGTGACCGGTCTCGCCGCCCAGATCTGCGGCGACGCGCACGCGGCCAACTTCGGCCTGTACGGCGACGCCCGCGGCGGCCTGGTGATGGACATCAACGACTTCGACGAGACCGCGCGCGGCCCCTGGGAGTGGGACGTGCTGCGGCTGGCGGTGTCCCTGGTGCTGGCCGGAAGGGAGGCGGGCGCGGCCGAGGACGTCTGCCGGGCGGCTGCGTACGACGCCGTCGGCGCCTACCGGCGCACGATGCGGCTGCTGGCGAGGCTCCCGGTGCACGAGGCGTGGAACGCCATCGCCGACGAGCGGCTGGTCACGCACGCCGGCGCCCACGACCTGGCGGGGACCCTGGAGCAGGTCTCGGCGAAGGCCCGGCGGAACACCGGCGCGAGGTTCGCGGCACGCTCCACCGAGGCGCTGGAGGGGGGAGCGCGGCGCTTCACCGACGCTCCGCCGGTGCTGCGGCGGATACCGGACGCGGAGGCGGCGGCCGTCGCGGGCGCGCTCGACGGCTACCTGCGCACGGTCGGTGAGGACCGGCTGCCGCTGCTCGCGCGCTACGCCGTGCACGACGTGGCCTTCCGGGTCGTCGGCACCGGCAGCGTGGGGACGAGGTCGTACGTGGTGCTGCTGCTGGACCACCTGGGGGAGCCGCTGGTGCTCCAGGTCAAGGAGGCGCGGCCCTCGGCGCTGCTGCCCCACCTCGTCAGGGCCGGATTCGCCCCCGAGCCGGTGGAGCACGAGGGGCGCCGGATCGTGCTCGGCCAGAAGCGGATGCAGGTCGTCAGCGACCTGCTGCTCGGCTGGACCGACGTGGCCGGTGTGCCGTACCAGGTGCGGCAGTTCCGGAACCGGAAGGGCAGCGTGGACCCCGCGACCCTGCCGCCGGGGCTGCTGGACGACTACGCGCGGATGACCGGCGCGCTGCTGGCCAGGGCGCACGCGCACAGCGCGGATCCGCGTGCGGTGGCCGGTTACTGCGGCAAGAGCGAGGAACTGGACGACGCGGTGGCGGCCTTCGCGGTGGCGTACGCCGACCGGACCGAGGCCGACCACGCCGACCTGCTGGCGGCGGTCCGCGGCGGGCGGCTCGCCGCGGAGACGGAGGGCTGAGCCCCTGCCGTCCGGCGCCGGCCCGGGGGCGTGCCGCCGGCCGCCCCCGGGCCGGCGCGTTCGGCATGCCCGCCGGGACAGGGCCTACGCTGTCCGGGTGACGAACACCTTCGGAACCGAGTCCGCCGCCGCGTCCGGCCCCGCCGCCGTGCCCGGCGCCGCGTCGGCCGGGCAGGAGCGGCTGGCGAAGGCGGTGCGGGCGGCCGAGCAGGCGCTGATCGAGTTCGAGATCGCGGTGGAGACCTACCGGGTCGAGGTGGAGAACTTCTCGCGGCTGCACCACCAGCGGCTCGGCCCGATGTACGCGCGCCTCGACGAGCTGGACGCGCTGATCGCCGAGGCGGTCGCCGCCCACAGCGGGGACCGGGCGGACATCGAGCGGGCCTGGGAGGCCCGTGCCCTCGTCATGCCGATGCCCGGCGTGGAGGAGCTGTTCGGCGGCCTCCTCGGCTCGGACGGTGTGCGCCCGGTGGAGGACCCGAACCCGCCGCGCCGGGTCCGGCCCGGCAAGGAGGCCCAGCGGCTCTACCGCGAGCTGGTCCGCAAGGCCCACCCCGACCTCGCGCAGGACGACGAGCAGGAGAAGGAACGGCGCAGCGCCTTCATCGCCCGCGTCAACGAGGCGTACGCCTACGCGGACGAGGAGGCCCTTCAGGCCCTGGCCGCCGAGTGGGAGGCCGGGCCCGTACCGCTCGCGGACCTGCCGGGCGAGGCGGACGTCCTCTACGCCCGGCTGGAGTGGCTGGCCGAGCGCAAGGAGATGCTCTCGGCGATGGCCGCCGAGCTGGACGAGAGCGCCATCGGCCAGATGATGCGGCTCTCGCCCGACGATCCGGACGCGCTGCTCAACGAGATCGCCGAGCAGCTCCTCGGCCAGGTCGCCCAGCGCGAGGCCAGGCTCGCCGAACTCGTCCGGGACCCCGGCGACGGCTGAGGTAGCTTTGCGGGAGCCCTTGCCCACGCGTCACCGCGCTCTCCCGCGCCCCAGGAGGCCGAGCCCGATGTTCCGTTCCCAGCTGCCCGCGGTGGACGCCGCCGCCGTACCGGCCGACGCCGTCCTGCTCGACGTCCGTGAGGACGACGAATGGGCGGCAGGCCATGCCGAAGGTGCCGTCCACATCCCCATGGGCGAGATCGTCGCCCGGATCGACGAGGTGCCGGACGGTGCCCCGCTGCACGTCGTCTGCCGCGTCGGCGGCCGCTCCGCGCAGGTCACGCAGTATCTGATCGCCCAGGGCCGGGACGCGGTGAACGTCAGCGGCGGCATGCTCGACTGGGAGGCCGCGGGCCGCCCGGTCGTCACCGGCGACGGCGCCGCGGGCTTCGTCGTCTGACCGCTCCTCCGGCGGGCGTCCCGGCCTCCCCGTGGGGGCGCGCCGGGACCGCCGTGACCCTGCCGCCGGTCAGGCGTCGAAGTCGACCTCGACCTCGGGCGTGAGCGGGTGCGACTGGCAGGCCAGCACATAGCCCGCCTCGGTCTCCTCGGGTTCCAGCGCGAAGTTGCGGTCCATCCGCACCTCGCCCGACACCAGCCGGCTCCGGCACGTCCCGCACACCCCGCCCTTGCACGCGAAGGGCGCGTCCGGCCGGTTGCGCAGCACCGTCTCCAGCACCGTCTCGCCGGCCTGCGAGCGCCAGCTCCCCGCCCGCCCGTCCAGCGTCGCCCGTACCGTGCCGCCGCCGGGTACCGCCGCGGCGGCGGGGCCGGGCGCGGACGGCTCGTCGACGTGGAAGATCTCCTGGTGCACCCGCGACCTCGGCACGCCGAGCTTGCGCAGCGCGCGCTCGGCCGCGGCGACGAGGCCCAGCGGACCGCACAGATACCAGCCGTCCACCGCCGCGACCGGCAGCAGCGCGGGAAGCAGCGCCGCCAGCCGCTCCTCGTCCAGCCGCCCGGACGGCAGCCCCGTCTGCTGCTCCTCCCGGGAGAGCGCCGAGACCAGCTGGAGGCGCTCCGGCCAGCGGTCCTTCAGCTCCGCCACCTCGTCCAGGAACATCGTGGAGGCCGCCGAACGGTCGCTGCGGATCAGGCAGAACCGCGCCTGCGGCTCCCGGGCCAGCAGCGTCGCGATCTGCGACAGCACCGGGGTGATGCCGCTGCCGCCGACGACCGCGGCGAAACGGCCGGGCCGCGGCTCCAGCACGAACCTGCCGGCGGGCGTCAGCACGTCCAGCACGTCTCCCGGCGCCAGCTCCTTGAGGGCGTACGTCGAGAACTCGCCCGTCTCGACCAGACGCACCCCCACCCGCAGCCGCCGCGGCCCCGGGTCGGGAGGGGCGGCCACCGGGTCGCACAGCGAGTAGGTGCGGCGGATCTCCGCGCCGTCCGCCCCGCGGCGGATCGCGATGTGCTGGCCGGGCGCGTAGCGGTACTCCCCGCGCAGCTCCTCGGGGACCTCGAACGTCACGGTCACCGAGTCGTCGGTGAGCGGGCTGACCTCGGCCACCCGCAGCGGATGGAACATTCACACCTCCTTGAAGTGGTCGAACGGCTCGCGGCACGACTCACAGCGCCGCAGCGCCTTGCAGGCCGTCGACGAGAAGCGGCTCAGCAGCACCGTCTCGGTGGAGCCGCAGTGCGGGCAGCGCACCGCCAGATCCACGGCGACCGGTGCGTCCCGGCCGCTGCCCGCGGCGTGCGGACCGGCTCCCGGGCGCGGCGGCGCGACGCCGTGCTCGGCGAGCTTGCGGCGGCCCTCGGCGCTGATCGCGTCGGTCGTCCAGGCCGGCGCCAGCACCGTGCGGACCTCGACGTCGGGCATGCCGTGCTCGGTGAGTACCCGGGTGATGTCGGCCGCCATCGTGTCCAGGGCCGGGCAGCCCGTCCACGTCGGGGTCAGCTCCACCTCCACCCGGCCCGGCCCGGTGACCTCCACACCGCGCAGCACCCCCAGCTCGGCCAGCGACACCACCGGCAGCTCCGGGTCGGGGACCTCGCCGACCAGCCGCAGCAGTTCTCGCTCCAGCGGGCTGTCGCTCACCATGTCGCCCCCGGGTGGGCGCGGTGCAGATACTGCATCTCGGCCAGCAGGCGCCCGAAGGACTCGGTGTGGACGCCCTGCCGCCCGCCGCCCGCCGACCACGCCGTGCGGTCGCTGCCCTGCGGCAGCGCGAGGGTGGCCCGGGTGAGGACGCTCCCGATCCGCTCCAGCCACGGACTACGCAGTGCGGGCAGCTCCACCGCCAGGCCCTCCAGCGGGTCGAACAGCTCCCCGGTGCAGGGCCACAGCGCCTCCAGGGCGCGCTGCATCCTGCGGTGGCTCTCCGCGGTCCCGTCACCGAGCCGCAGCGTCCACTGCTCGGCGTGGTCGCGGTGGTAGGCGACCTCCTTGACCGCCTTGGCGGCCAGCGGTGCCAGCGCGCCGTCCCGTTCGGCGAGGGCGCCGTACAGCAGCTCCTGGTAGACCGAGAAGCAGAGCTGGCGGGCGATGGTGTCGGCGAAGTCGCCGTTGGGCCGCTCCACCAGCTGGACGTTGCGGAACTGGTGGGCCTCGCGGCGGAAGGCGAGCTCGTCCTCGTCGCCGGTCAGGGAGAGCAGGGCGCGGGCCTGGCCGAGGAGGTCGAGGGCGATGTTGGTGAGGGCGACGTCCTCCTCCAGCACCGGGGCGTTCCCGGCCCACTCCCCCAGCCGCTGGGCGAGCACGAGGGCGTCGTCGCCGAGCGCGAGGGCGGCGGCCGCGGTCGTGCCCGAGAGCGCGGGTCCGGTCACAGGTGCTTCACCCCCTCGGGAATCGCGTAGAAGGTCGGGTGGCGGTAGGGCTTGTCGGCGGCGGGCTCGAAGAACGCGTCCTTCTCGTCGGGGGAGGAGGCGGTGACCGCGGTGGACGGCACCACCCAGATCGACACGCCCTCCGCCCGCCGGGTGTAGAGATCCCGCGCATTGCGCAGCGCCATCTCGGCGTCCGGCGCGTGCAGGCTTCCGGCATGGGTGTGGCTGAGCCCGCGCCGGCTGCGGACGAAGACCTCCCACAGCGGCCACTCGCCGTCCGGCTGCTGCTGCCCGCTCATGCGCCCTCCTCCTGCCGCTCGGCCTGCCGCACCCCGGGGGCGTGCTTGGCGGCGTAGGCGGCCGCCGCCTCCCTGACCCACGCACCCTGCTCGTGGGCCGACCGCCGGCGCTCCAGCCGCTCGCGGTTGCACGGCCCGTTTCCCCGCAGCACCTCGCGGAACTCCTCCCAGTCGATCGGCCCGTGGTCGTAGCCGCCGCGCTCCTCGTTCCACCGCAGGTCGGGGTCGGGGAGCGTGAGGCCGAGGATCTCCGCCTGCGGGACGCATATGTCCACGAAGCGGCGCCGCAGTTCGTCGTTGGAATGGCGCTTGATCCGCCACGCCATCGACTGCGCGGAGTGCGCCGACTCGTCGTCGGGCGGGCCGAACATCATCAGCGAGGGCCACCACCAGCGGTTCACCGCGTCCTGCGCCATGGCGTGCTGCTCGGGGGTGCCGCGGCTGAGGGCGAGCAGCAGCTCGTACCCCTGCCGCTGGTGGAAGGACTCCTCCTTGCAGATGCGCACCATCGCCCGGGCGTACGGGCCGTAGGAGCAGCGGCACAGCGGCACCTGGTTGGTGATCGCGGCGCCGTCCACCAGCCAGCCGATCGCCCCGACGTCCGCCCAGGTGAGCGTGGGGTAGTTGAAGATCGAGGAATAGCGCTGGCGGCCGGCGTGCAGCTTGTCCAGCAGTTCGTCCCGGCTGACGCCCAGGGTCTCGGTGGCGCTGTAAAGATAGAGGCCGTGGCCCGCCTCGTCCTGCACCTTGGCCATGAGTATCGCCTTGCGGCGCAGGGAGGGCGCGCGGGTGATCCAGTTGGCCTCGGGCTGCATGCCGATGATTTCCGAATGGGCGTGCTGCGCCATCTGGCGGACGAGCGTGTCCCGGTAGGCGTCCGGCATCCAGTCCCGCGGCTCGATCCTGACCTCGTCGGCCACTGCCGCGTCGAAGGCCGCCGTGAGCGCACGGACGTCCTGCGCGGTGGCCGCTCGTGCCGTCGCCGTCGTGGACGCCGTGGTGGCCGCCGAGCCCTTCGTCGTCGCCGTGGTCGTCATGCGGAACCCTCCTTCGCGCGGTCGTGCCCTGGTCAGCGCCCGGTCGGCCGCCCGCCCCCGGACGCCGCCCCCGGACGCCTTGTCAGTCGACCGACCGATCGTTCGGTCCGTTCCATGGTCGGGGCCTGATCGCAGGGGTGTCAAGGCATTCCGTCACCTGTGGATATCTCGGTAAGGTCACCGCCGGACCTCGGGATCGGTAGCGTGCTGCCCGGCATGCGCGTGCCTGGTGTGACGACGTGAGAGTGGAGAGACGATGCAGTCAGCGGAGGGATCGACGCCCCACGTGGCGACGTTGTCGCTGCCCGCACGAATAACGGTGGCGGTGACCGTCGGCGCGGTCGCCGTGGGAGCGCTCCTACACCTGGGCATGGTGTTCCTGCACGTCTCGCCGTCGAACACGCTCAACACCCAGCACGCCGCGGCGGTGAGCGACTACATCTATCCCGAGTTCGAGCAGAACTGGAAGCTCTTCGCGCCCGACCCGGTCCAGCAGAACAATCATGTGCAGGCCAGGGCAGAGGTGCGCAAGCCGGACGGCAGCACGGAGACCACCGGATGGGTGGACCTGACGGCGCTGGACGTGGCGGCCATGCGGCACAACCCGATCCCCAGCCACGCCGACCAGAACGAGCTCCGCCGCGCCTGGGGCTACTACACGGACACCCACAACGACCAGAGCCAGGCGACCTCCGGTAGCAGCAGCGACCTGAGCGACACCTACCTGCGCAACATCGTCGCCCGGCGCCTCGGCTCCCACCTCAACGGAGGGACCGTCGTCCGCATCCAGGCGCGGGGCGCGGTGACCCCGGTCGCCAAGCCGGGCTGGAGCGGCCAGAGCTCCGACACCGCGACCACTTACCGAGAGCTGCCGTGGTGGACCATCCCCGCGGCCCCCGCCGGGCAGGAGAAGGCCTCGTGAGCGACCCCCGCACCCCCGCCGGACACGCGGGCGGCGACGCCCCCGCCGCCGGCGGCCGCCACGCCGAGACCGAGGCCCCCGCCACGGACGACGGCGCCGTGACCTCGCCCTTCGCCGGACTCGGCGCCGCCGTCGACCGCGGCATAGCCCAGGGCCTGGCCAAGGTCACCGGCTCCGTCCTCGGTCCCTACCAGGTGGCGATCGTCCGTATCGGCTTCGCCCTGACCTGGCTGCTCTTCCTGCTGCGCGAATTCCCGCACCGTTCCGAGCTCTACGGCCCCGACAGCCCGTGGAGCTTCGACCTCGCCGAGCGGCTGATCGCCGGCAACCACGCCTTCACCGCGCTGATCTGGAGCGACAACCGGGGCTGGTTCGAGCTGGTCTACGCCGTGGCCATCGTGAGCAGCGTCATGCTGCTGGTCGGCTGGCGCACCAGGACCGCGTCGGTGCTCTTCATGATCGGCGTGCTGTCGCTGCAGAACCGCAGCGTCTTCATGGGCGACGGCGGCGACAACGTCGTCCACCTCATGGCCATCTACCTGGTCTTCACCCGCTGCGGCAAGGTCTGGTCGGTCGACCGCAGGCTCGCCGACCGGGCCGCGGCGCGGGCTGCGGCGGAGCCGGAGATCTCCGCGGACCTCGCGACCGCGCGCGCCGGGAGCGACCCGGTGGGGGTCGGCCTGTGGGTGCTGCTGGCCGCCGCCCTGGTGCTCGCCACCTCGATGGGCAAGCTCTCCACCGAGTGGAAGGTGGCCCTGTGGGCCGGGCTGCTGCTCCAGATGCTGTGGTGGGCGGTGCGCCGCTACGCGCCCGGCGAGCCGCGCTCGGTGCTGGACATCATGGCCAACGTCATCCACAACGGGGCCATGCTGGTGATCGTCGTGGAGGTCTGCCTGATCTACTCCACGGCCGGCTGGTACAAGATCCAGGGCAGCCGGTGGGAGGACGGCACCGCGCTCTACTACCCGCTCCACCTGGACGACTTCACCCCGTGGCCCTCGCTGTCGCACGCACTGGCGGGCAATTCGCTGATGGTCATGCTGATCACCTACGGCACCGTCATCGTGCAGGTCGCCTTCCCCTTCACCCTCTTCAACCGCAAGGTGAAGAACGTGCTGCTGGGGGCGATGATGCTGGAGCACGCGTCGATCGCGATCGTGCTCGGGCTGCCCATCTTCTCGCTGGCGATGATCGCCGCCGACTCCGTCTTCCTGCCCACCAACTTCCTGCGCTGGCTCGGCCAGCGGGTGGCCCGGCTGCTGCACCTGACCCCCGCCCCCCGCGCGGCGGTCGCGATCCCCGGCAGCAGGCAGGCCGGCGACGGTGTTCCCGCGGAGGACACGCCGGCCGCCGAGCCGGTGACCGACCTGGGCTGACCTTGGCCGGGGCCGTACGGGCCGGGGGCGGCCGGACGGCCCCGCGTCCGGCCGTAGGCTGGCGCCATGAGTGACGAGCAGGCCGCATTCCGGCTGTCCGGGGCGCGGCCCGCCGTACTGCGCTGGCACGAGCACGCCGCGGACGCGGTGCTGCTCGACGGCTTCCACGCCCTCAAGCACGCGCTGCGCTTCGGCGCCGACGTCCTTGTCGCCGTCAGCAGCGACAAGGAGGCGGTGCTCCGGCTCGCCGCCGACCTCGCGCCCGACCTGGCCGCCGAGCTCGCCCGGCGCGTGACCGAGATCCCGGCCGCCGAGCTGCGCGGCCTGGTCACCCGGGTGCACCCCACCGGCGTGGCGGCCCTCGCGGCCGCGCCGGACCCCGCGAGCCGTACGGCGGCGCTGGCCGCGCTCCCCCGGCAGGCGCCCGTGGTCGTCCTCGACCGCCCCCGCAACCTCGGCAACGTCGGCGCCGTCGTCCGGCTCGCGGCCGGCTTCGGCGTGACGGGCGTGGTCACCACCGGGGACCTGGACCCCTGGCACCCCAACGCCGTACGGGCCGGCGCCGGGCTGCACTACGCGACCACGGTGGCCCGCACCGCCGCGGACGCGCTGCCGCCGGGACCCCTGCACGTCCTCGACCCGGAGGGCGAGGACATCCGTGCCGCCGAGCTGCCGGACGACGCCCTGATCGTCTTCGGCTCGGAGCGGCACGGTGTGTCGGACGAGCTGCGGGCGCGCGCCGCCGCCCTGGTGGCGCTGCCGATGCGCCCGCAGGTGTCCAGCTACAACCTCGCCACCAGTGTCGGCATGACGCTCTACCACTGGGCCGCCACCTCACGATCCCCGCGGGTGCCGGGCCGCCCCTGAGGGCCGGGCCCGCCGCGGTCAGGCCGGCCTGCGCACCTCCACCGTCCGGAAGCGGCCGGCGACGAAGGCCGCGTCGCACAGCGCCGCGTTGGCCGCGGGATTGCCGCCCGAGCCGTGGAGGTCGGAGAAGGCGGCCGTCTGGTTCACGTACACCCCGCCGGTGAGGTTGAGCGACAGCTGGGCGCACTCCTCCAGGCACACCTCCACGAGCTGCCGTTCGACCTCGGGGGAGGTCGTGTAGCCGCCGACCGTCATCGCGCCGTGGTCGCGGACGGTACGGCGCAGCAGCCGCAGCGCCTCGTCGGTGGAGTCGACCGCCACGGCGAACGCGACCGGGCCGAAGCACTCGGCGGTGAAGAGCGCCTCGCTGTCCGGCTTGGCCGCGTCCAGCCGGACGAGCGCGGGGGTGCGGACCACGGCACCGGGGAAGTCGGGATGGACGACCTCCCGGGAGGCGAGCGCCACCTCGCCCATACCGGGGGCGGCCTCCAGCCGGGCCCTGACCTCCGGGTTGACCAGGGCGCCGAGCAGCGCGTTGGCCCGTGTGTCGTCACCGAGCAGCTTGTCCACGGCGGCGCCGAGGTCGGCGACCACCTCGTCGTACGTCCGCGGGCCGGCCTCGGTGCCGATGCCGCTCCTGGGGATCAGCAGATTCTGCGGTGTCGTGCACATCTGCCCGCTGTACAGGGACAGCGAGAAGGCCAGGTTGGCGAGCATGCCGCGGTAGTCGTCGGTGGAGTCGACGACCACCGTGTTGACGCCCGCCTTCTCGGTGAAGACCAGCGCCTGGCGGGCGTTGGCCTCCAGCCAGTCGCCGAAGGCGGTCGAGCCGGTGTAGTCGACGATGCGGACCTCGGGACGCAGCGCCAGCGTCTTCGCCAGGCCCTCGCCGGGGCGGTCGGCGGCGAGGCACACCAGGTCGGGGGAGAAGCCGGCCTCGGCCAGCACGTCCCGGGCGGCGGACACGGTCATCGCGAGCGGCAGCACGGCCTGCGGGTGGGGCTTGACCAGCACCGCGTTGCCGGTGGCCAGCGAGGCGAAGAGGCCCGGGTAGCCGTTCCAGGTCGGGAACGTGTTGCAGCCGATCACCAGGCCGATGCCGCGAGGCACCGCGGTGAAGGACTTCCGCAGCTCCAGCGGATCCCGCTTGCCCTGCGGTTTCACCCATTCGGCAGTGCCGGGCACGCGGACCTGCTCGGCGTACGCGTAGGCCACCGCTTCCAGGCCGCGGTCCTGGGCGTGCGGCCCGCCGGCCTGGAAGGCCATGGTGAACGCCTGCCCCGAGGTGTGCATGACCGCGTGGGCCATCTCGTGGGTGCGCGCGTTGATCCTGGCCAGGATCTCCAGGCACACCAGCGCCCGGGTCTGCGGGTCGGCGTCCCGCCAGGCGGGCATCGCCGCACGCATCGCGGGCAGCAGGACGTCCGGATCGGGATGCGGATAGCGCACGCCCAGCTCCACGCCGTACGGCGAGCGCTCGCCGCCCGTCCACTCGTCGGTGCCGGGCTGCTCGGCGGCGAAGGGGAACGGACGCCCGAGCAGCGCCTCGAAGGCGGCCTTCCCCTCCTCGGCGTTCCCGTACGCCTTCGGATGCTCGGGGTAGGGCGACCAGTAGCCGCGCGTCCTGATCGTGTCCAGCGCCGTGTCGAGCGTGGCACGGTGGCTTTCTGCCAGGGACTGGGGGGAGAGACCGGCGGACAATGGGACCAACTCCTCGTCGAGCTGCGTGGAGTGAGGGCGACACGGCTAGATTAACCGAATGGTCGGTCGGGACAAGGGCGGCCGACCCGGCCTGTGGAAAACTCGCCTGGCCGCCACGACCCGACCGGGACGGCCGGACGGGACGGGCACCGGCCGGGCGGGGACGCGCGAGCAGGTCGGACAGGCAGCACACCGCGAGCAGGGACAGGGGACAGCGTGACCGGGATCGACCGCACCAGCACCGTGGCCGTCGTCGGCGCCGGCACCATGGGCCAGGGCATCGCGCAGGTCGCGCTGCTCGCCGGTCACCGGGTGCTGCTCCACGACGCCCTCCCGGGCCGGGCCCGGGCCGCCGCCGACGTCGTGGGCGGGCGCCTGGACCGGCTCGTCGCCAAGGGACGGCTGGGCGCGACCGAGCACAGGGACGCGCTGTCCCGGCTCGTCCCCGTGGAGAGCACCGGCGAACTGGCGGACGCCGCGCTGGTGGTGGAGGCCGCGGTCGAGGACCTGGCCGCCAAGCAGACCCTCTTCGCCGGCCTCGAGGACGTCGTCGCGGACGGCTGTCTGCTGGCGACCAACACCTCCTCGCTGCCGGTGACCGCCATCGGAGGGGCGCTGCGCCTGCCGGGCCGGCTGGTCGGGATGCACTTCTTCAACCCCGCCCCGCTGCTGCCGCTGGTCGAGGTGGTCGCGGGCGCGGAGACCGCCCCCTCGGCCGTCTCCCTCGCCGCCGGCACGGCGACCGTGTGGGGCAAGACGCCCGTGGTCTGCACGGACACCCCGGGCTTCGTCGTCAACCGCATCGCCCGCCCCTTCTACGCCGAGGCCCTGCGGCTCTACGAGGAGCGGGTCGCGGACCCGGCGACCATCGACGCGGTGCTGCGCGAGTGCGGCGGCTTCGCCATGGGCCCCTTCGAGCTGATGGACCTGATCGGCCAGGACGTCAACGAGGCGGTGACCCGCACGGTCTGGGAGGCCTTCTTCCACGACCCGAAGTTCACCCCGTCGCTGGCCCAGCGGCGTCTGGTGGAGTCGGGCCGGCTGGGCAGGAAGTCCGGCCGCGGCTGGTATCCGTACCCGGCGGACGGCGGTCCCGGCGGCACCGCCGATCCCGGACACCAGCCGCACACCGCGGAAGCCGCCCTGGCGCCGGCCCGGGTGCTCCTGCGCGGCGGCCTGGGGCCGGCCCGGGACATGGTGCCGATGCTCGGGGAGGCCGGCATCGAGGTCGCCGAGGGCACCGGGGCCGCCGAGGACACCGGGGGCGGTGACGGCGGGCTCGTTCTGCCGGACGGGACGCTGCTCACCTTGACCACGGGCCGGGAGAGGGACGAGCCGCAGATCCACTTCGACCTGGCGGCCGACTACCGGGCCGCCACCCGCATCGCGCTCGCGCCCGGCCCGGGGGTGCACGCCGACGCGGTGGCGCACGCCGTCGGACTCTTCCAGGCGCTCGGCAAGGAGGTCAGCGTCGTCAACGGCGTGCCCGGCCTGATCGTCGCGCGGACCGTCGCCATGCTGGCGGACCTCGCGGCGGACGCCGTCGCGCGGCAGGTCGCCTCCGCCGAGGACGTCGACACCGCGATGCGGCTGGGGGTCAACTACCCGCTCGGGCCGCTGGAGTGGTGCGACCGGATCTCGGCGCGCTACGTGGTGGATCTGCTGGAGGGGATGCACGCGTGGTACCCCACCGGCCGCTACGCCCCCAGTCCGGGGCTGAGGCGGCGCGTCGCGGCGCAGGAAGGTGTGATCTCCTCATGACCATGCCGAAGCGCGACACATACACGCCGGATTCGCTGCTCGCCGTGGCCGTCGGGGTCTTCAACGAGCGGGGTTACGACGGCACGTCCATGGAAGACCTCTCCCGCGTGGCCGGGATCTCCAAATCCTCCATCTACCACCATGTGCGCGGCAAGGAGGAGCTGCTGAACCGCGCGGTGGGCCGGGCTCTCGACGCGCTCTTCGGCATCCTGGAGGACCCCGCGGCCGCGGAGGGTTCGGCGGTGCGGCGGCTGGAGTACGTCATCCGGCGCACGGCCGTGGTCCTGATGGACGAACTCCCCTATGTGACACTCCTGCTGCGGGTCAGGGGCAACACCACGACCGAGCGCTGGGCCATGAAGCGCCGCAGGGAATTCGACCAGCGGGTCGCCGAGCTGCTCAAGGCCGCCGTGGCGGAGGGGGATCTGCGGACGGACGTGGAGGCCCGGCTGGCGACGAGGCTGCTGTTCGGAATGATCAACTCGATAGCCGAGTGGTACCGGCCGGCGGCCAGGGGGGCGCTGGACCCGGAGCAGGTCGCCGACGCCGTGGTGCGGCTGGCCTTCGACGGGCTGCGTGCGTAGACGGCGGCCGGGGACCCCGGGCGAGCGTCACCCGAACGGGTGAAGGCGGGGTACCGGGTCAGTCCCCGACCACCAGGTCCGTCTCCTCGAAGACCAGCAGCGTCCTGCTGCTCAGCACCTCCTCGATCGACTGGAGCCGGGTGAGCACCAGCTCCCGCAGGCTTCTGTTGTCCACCGTGTGCACCAGCAGCAGGACGTCGAAATCGCCGCTGACCAGGGCGATGTGGGCGACGCCGGGAAGGAGGACGAGCTTCTCCCGCACTGTCCGCCAGGAATTCTGCACGATCTTCAGGGTGATGTAGGCGGAGGCCGCGTGCCCCGCCCGCTCGTGGTCCACGCGGGCGGTGAAGCCGCGTATGACCCCGTCCTCGATGAGCCGGTTGATCCGGGCGTACGCGTTCGCCCGGGAGACGTGCACGCGTTCCGCGACCGACCGTACCGAGGCTCTGCCGTCCTCCTGGAGCAGCCGCAGGATCGTGCGGTCCGTCGGGTCCAGCGGCCGCGCCGCCGGCTCCTGGTCGGCCATCTGTTCTCTCGCCATCCCCCGGGGGCTCCCTACCATGGACGTACTGGCTCCATCTCAGGCTGTGCAGAACCGTTTGTCCACAGGCGGGACCACCCCGTAGCCAAAATGCCTCCGGCGACCGAACAATCGGTAGGGAGAGCGGGATCCGCTCGCGCTACCGACTGCTGACGGTCACCGACCACAAGGAGGTGCTCGCGATGACCGTGCTGGACACCCCCGCCTGGCGGCCACGCGCCGACGCCGCGCCGCTGCTGCCCGACCCGGAGCCCTACCGGGTGCTCGGCACCCCCGCCGCCGCGCGGCTGGAGCCCGCGCTGCTGCGCGCGCTGTACGCGCAGCTCGTCCGCGGCCGCCGCTACAACCGGCAGGCCACCGCGCTGACCAAGCAGGGCAGGCTCGCCGTCTACCCGTCCAGCACCGGCCAGGAGGCCTGCGAGGTCGCCGCCGCCCTCGCGCTCGGGCCCGCCGACTGGCTCTTCCCCAGCTACCGGGACACGCTCGCGGTGGTGGCCCGCGGGGTCGATCCCGTGGAGGCGCTGACACTGCTGCGCGGCGACTGGCACACCGGGTACGACCCGCGCGTCCACCGGGTCGCCCCGCTCAGCACGCCGCTCGCCACCCAGCTGCCGCACGCCGTCGGCCTCGCGCACGCCGCCCGGCTCAGCGGCGACCCGGTCGCCGCCCTCGCCATGGTCGGCGACGGCGGCACGAGCGAGGGCGACTTCCACGAGGCGCTCAACTTCGCCGCCGTCTGGAACGCCCCCGTGGTCTTCCTGGTGCAGAACAACGGCTTCGCCATCTCCGTGCCCCTCGCCAAGCAGACCGCGGCCCCCTCCTTCGCGCACAAGGCGGTCGGCTACGGGATGCCGGGACGGCTGGTGGACGGCAACGACGCACCGGCCGTCCACGAGGTCCTCACCGAGGCGCTGAACCGCGCGCGGGACGGCGGCGGCCCCACCCTGGTCGAGGCGGTCACCTACCGGATCGACGCGCACACCAACGCCGACGACGCGGGCCGCTACCGCGAGGAGGCCGAGGTCGCCGCGTGGCGTGCCTACGACCCGGTGGAGCTGCTGGACAGGGAGCTGACCGGGCGCGGGCTGCTCGACGACGCGGGGCGGCGGCAGGCGGAGGAGGAGGCGGAGACGCTCGCCGCCGACCTGCGCGCGCGGATGCACGCAGAGCCCGCGCTCGATCCGATGGAGCTCTTCGCGCACGTCTACGCCGAGCCCACGCCGCAGCTGCGTGAGCAGTCCGAGCTGCTGCGGGCGGAGTTGGCGGCGGAGGCGGAGCACACGGCAGCGGCCGCCGCGCCGGAGCCGGGGGCGGAGCACCGGTCATGACCACCGCCACGACCGACGCGGGCCGCCAGGCGCCGCCCGCAGGCAGGCAGAGCACGATGGCGCAGGCGCTCAACCAGGCGCTGCGGGACGCCCTGGCGGCGGATCCCGCCGTCCACGTCATGGGGGAGGACGTCGGGACGCTGGGCGGGGTCTTCCGTATCACCGACGGCCTGGCCAGGGACTTCGGTGAGGACCGCTGCACCGACACGCCGCTCGCCGAGGCGGGCATCCTGGGCGCGGCCGTCGGGATGGCGATGTACGGGCTGCGGCCGGTCGTCGAGATGCAGTTCGACGCCTTCGCCTACCCGGCCTTCGAACAGCTCGTGAGCCATGTCGCCAGGATGCGCAACCGCACCCGGGGCGCTCTGCCGCTGCCCATCACCGTGCGCGTCCCGTACGGCGGCGGCATCGGCGGGGTGGAGCACCACAGCGACTCCTCGGAGGCCTACTACGTCCACACCCCGGGCCTGCACGTCTTCACCCCGGCGACGGTGGAGGACGCGTACGGGATGCTGCGGGCGGCGATCGCCTCCGACGACCCGGTGATCTTCCTGGAGCCGAAGCGGCTGTACTGGTCGAAGGCCGAGTGGTCGCCGCAGGCACCGGCCGAGGTGGCCCCGGCGGGACGGGCCGTGGTCCGCCGGGCGGGGCGCACGGCGACGCTGGTGACGTACGGGCCGTCGCTGCCGGTGTGCCTGGAGGCGGCGGAGGCGGCCGAGGAGGAGGGCTGGGATCTGGGCGTGGTGGACCTGCGCAGCCTGGTGCCCTTCGACGAGGAGACCGTCGCCGCGGCCGTACGGGCCACGGGGCGGGCGGTCGTGGTCCACGAGGCGGCGGGCTTCGCCGGGACGGGCGCGGAGATCGCCGCGCGCCTCACCGAGCGGTGCTTCCACCACCTGGAGGCGCCCGTGCTGCGGGTCACCGGCTTCGACATCCCCTACCCGCCGCCGATGCTCGAGCGGCACCACCTCCCGGGCGTGGACCGCATCCTCGACGCGGTCGGCCGGCTCCAGTGGGAGGACGACTGATGGCCGTCGTGCGCGAATTCACGCTCCCCGACCTCGGGGAGGGGCTGACGGAGGCGGAGATCGTCCGCTGGCTGGTGCAGGTCGGCGACGTCGTCGCGGTCGACCAGCCGGTGGTCGAGCTGGAGACGGCCAAGGCCGTGGTCGAGGTGCCCTGCCCCTACGGCGGGGTGGTCACCGCGCGGTTCGGCGAGGAGGGCGAGTCGCTGGCCGTGGGGCGGCCGCTGGTGACCGTCGCCGTCGGGTCCGGCGACGCGGCGGGGATGCCCCGGCCGGACGGCGCGGGCGGCACCGGGGACGCGGGCGGCGGCTCCAGCGGCTCCGGGGGCGGCGGACAGGGCTCGGGCAACGTGCTGGTCGGCTACGGCACCGGCGGGGCCACGGGCCGCCGCCGGGGACGGCTGCGCACGGGCGGGGGCCCGGCGGTGCCCGCTGCCGCAGCCCCCGCGCCCACGACATCCGCTCCCGCTCCCGTTGCTGCTCCTGCTCCCGCTCCTACTCCCGCTCCCGCGCTCGCGCCCGCCCCGCGGCCCGCGGTGGGCGGCGCGGAGGGCGGGCCGGTGGCCGTCATCTCGCCGCTGGTACGGCGGATCGCGCGCGAACACGGCCTGGATCTGCGGACGCTGGCCGGGAGCGGACCCGAGGGGCTCATCCTGCGTTCCGACGTCGAGCGCGCGATCGCCGCCCCGGCCGCCGTGCCCGGCACCCCGCCTGCGGCCGCCGTGCCGGAGGGCGCGGAGCGGGTGCCGCTGCGCGGGATACGGCGGGCGGCCGCGGAGAAGCTGGCCCGCAGCCGCCGCGAGGTGCCGGACGCGACGTGCTGGGTGGACGCCGACGCCACCGAACTGCTCGCCGCACGGGCGGCGATGAACGCCTCCGGGCAGCGCCGGATCTCCGTGCTCGCGCTGCTCGCCAGGGTGGTCACGGCCGCGCTGGCCCGATACCCGGAGCTCAACGCCACGGTGGACGCGGAGCGTTCGGAGATCGTGCGGCTGCCCGCTGTGCACCTCGGCTTCGCCGCACAGACCGACCGCGGCTTGGTGGTGCCCGTGCTGCGTGACGCCCACACCCTGACCACCGCGGCGCTGTCGGACGGGATCGCCCGGCTCACCGAGTCCGCGCGCGCCGGCACGCTGTCGCCGGCCGAGCTGACCGGGGGCACGTTCACCCTGAACAACTACGGCGTCTTCGGTGTCGACGGCTCCACGCCGATCATCAACCACCCCGAGGCGGGGATGCTGGGCGTGGGCCGGATCTCCCCGAAGCCGTGGGTGCACCAGGGCGAGCTGGCGGTGCGCCAGGTGGTGCAGCTGTCGTTCACCTTCGACCACCGGGTGTGCGACGGCGGCGTCGCGGGCGGCTTCCTGCGGATGGTGGCGGATTGCGTGGAGCAGCCCGCCGTGCTGCTGGCGGCCGTCTGACACCACCCGGAGCCCGCTCCCCCCGGCCGCGCCGCCCGCCGGCCGGGGGATACTCGGCGGCATGACGACGAGCTACGACGCGGTGGTGCCGGCGGGCGGGGCCGCCCGGCGGCTGGGCGGCACCGACAAGCCCGCGCTCGCAGTCGGCGGCCGGACGCTGCTCGACCGCGTGCTCGCGGTGTGCGCGGACGCCGGGCGGACGGTCGTCGTCGGCCCCCGCAGGCCCACCGCCCGGCCCGTGCACTGGACCCGGGAGGAACCCGCGGGCGGCGGCCCGCTGCCCGCGCTGGCCGCCGGGCTCGCCGCGCTGGGCGGCCCGGACCGCCCCCCGGTGGTGCTGGTGCTCGCGGCCGATCTGCCCTTCCTCACGGTGGACACGGTCGCGGCCCTCACCGGCGCCCTCACCGGCGAGTGGGAGGGTGTGCTGCTCACCGACGCCGGCGGCCGCGACCAGCCGCTCGCGGCGGCCTACCGGGCCGAGCCGCTGCGCCGCGAGGCCGCGCTGCTGCGGTCGGAGTACGGCACCCTGTCCGGCCTGCCGCTGCGCCTGCTCACCGCGGAACTGACGCTGCGCCGGATCCCCGACCCCACCGGCCGGGCGAGCTTCGACTGCGACACCTGGGAGGACGTCGCGGTGGCGCGCTCCCACCTCGACCGGCACGGCGGCCTCTCCGGCCCCTGACGCCCCGACAGCCCCCCTGTCACCGGCGGCCGGAGGATCCGCGGCCCCTCCCGGTGGGCCGGGCGGGGTGTCCACGGGGTGAGCCTGGGTGGCTTGCGGGGGCGGATCGGGGACCATGGGCGTGTGGTGGACGAATGGATCGCAGCAGTCAAGACCGAATTGGGTATCGACCTCGACGTGGACACCGGTGTCCTGCTCGACCTGGCCCGTGACGCCGCCCACGGTGTCGCCCGCCCGGCGGCGCCGCTGACCACCTTCCTGGTGGGCTACGCGGCCGCGCAGGCCGGCGGCGGGCCGCAGGCCGTGCGGGAGGCGGCGCGCAAGGCCGCGGATCTGGCCGTGCACTGGCCGGAACCGGAGGGACAGGGCGGATGAACGGCCCCCGTGACCGCGGACGCGGCGGTGAGGACGCCGCCGACCGCGCGCTCGACGACGCCCTCGCACTGGCCAGCGGCCCCCGGGGGGTGGCCGGCCGGTCGGCACGCCCGCCCGCGGGCGATCCGCTGGCGGTCGCACTCGGCCACGAGCCGGCGCGCGTGCCGGACCCGGCCCCGCCCGCGGCGAGCGCCGTCTCCTGGCCGGAGGCGCGGCGTATCGCCCGCCGGGCGGGGCGCCGCCTCGACGCGCGGACGCTGCCGCTCGGCGAGGACGTTCTCGGCATGGCCCTGGCCGGCCCGCTGCCCGCGCTGACCGACCTGCCGCCCTTCGACTCCTCCGCGATGGACGGCTGGGCCGTGTCGGGCCCGGGCCCGTGGCGGCTGAAGGGGCAGGTGCTCGCCGGGCAGCGGGGGCCGTCGGAGCCCCTGCTGGGCGGCCACGCGGCCCGTATCGCCACGGGGGCGGTGCTGCCGCCGGGCACCACCGCGGTGCTGCGCAGCGAGCACGGCGGTGTGCGGCAGCGGACCGACGGGGAGTGGCTGCACGTGCTGGCGCCGCACTCCGCCCCCCGGCCCGGTCAGGAGATACGGCGCAGGGGCCAGGAATGCCGCAGCGGCGACGAGCTGCTGCCCGCGGGAGCGGTGGTCAGCCCCGCGGTCCTCGGGCTGGCCGCCGCGGCCGGATACGACGAGCTGGCCGTCGTCATGCGCCCCCGGGTCGAGATCCTGGTGCTCGGCGACGAACTGCTGGACCAGGGCCCGCCGCGCGGCGGGCGGGTGCGTGACGCGCTCGGCCCGATGCTGCCGTCCTGGCTGCGCGGGCTGGGCGCGGACGTGACCGGGGTGCGGAGGCTCGTGGACGACGCCGACATCCTGTACGCCGCCCTGGCCGCGAGCACCGCCGACCTGGTGGTGACCACCGGCGGGACGGCGGGCGGCCCGGTCGACCACGTGCATCCCGTACTGGCGCGGCTGCGCGCCGGGCTGCTGGTCGACGGGGTGGCCGTGCGGCCGGGGCATCCCATGCTGCTCGCCCGGCTGCCCTCCGGCAGCCTGCTGGCCGGGCTCCCCGGCAATCCGCTCGCGGCGGTGTCGGGCGTGCTCACCCTGGTCGCCCCCGTGCTGCGCACGCTCGCCGGGCGCCCGCTGCCGGCCCCGTACGCGGCCCCGCTGACCGCGGACGTTCCCGGCCACCCGGTGGACACCCGGCTCGTGCCCGTCGTCTTCGACGACGAATCGGCCGCTCGGCCACTGCATTTCACCGGCCCCGCGATGCTGCGCGGGCTGGCCGCGGCGGACGGTATGGCGGTGATCCCGCCGGGCGGCGGGAGGGCGGGGGAGGAGACGGCGGTCCTGGACACCGGGGCACTCGCGCCCGCCTGGGGTACCGGCGCATGACCCCTCCGGAGGGCCCGGGGAGCGCGGAGCGGCAGCCGCCGCCCGCCGCCACGCCCGGCAGCCGGACGGTGGTCTTCCCGCGGCAGGCCGCGGGGCCGCTGGTGCAGGTGAGCCGGCGTCTGCTGCTCGCGCTCCTGGTCCTCGCCGTGACCGTCGTCCTCGTCTACGCCGACCGCCGCGGCTACCACGACGCGGCGGACACCTCGGTGGGTTTCCTCGACGCCCTCTACTACTCGACGGTCACGCTGTCGACGACGGGTTACGGCGACATCGTCCCCTACAGCACCGGTGCACGCCTGACGACCACCTTTCTCGTGACGCCGCTGCGCGTCCTCTTCCTGATCATCCTGGTCGGCACGACGCTGGAGGTGCTGACCGAGCGGACCAGGGAGCAGTTCCGGCTCACCCGTTGGAGGAGAAAGGTGCGCGATCACGTCGTCATCGTGGGATACGGCACCAAGGGCCGGGCGGCGGCGCGCACGCTGCTGGGCCGCGGGGTGCCGAAGGAGCAGATCGTGGTCGTGGACCCCGACCACAAGGCGGTGCACGGCGCGGCCCAGGAGGGGTTCGTCGTGGTCGGCGGCGACGCGACCCACAGCGAGGTCCTGCGCCGGGCCGAGGCGCAGCGGGCGCGGCAGATCGTCGTCGCGGCGCAGCGGGACGACACAGCCGTCCTGGTCACGCTGACCGCGCGCCAGCTCAACCCGGCGGCGCACATCGTCGCCTCGGTCCGCGAGGACGAGAACGGACCGCTGCTGCGGCAGTCGGGCGCCGACTCCGTCATCACCAGCTCCGGTTACGCGGGGCGGCTGCTGGGTCTCGGCGTGCTCAGCCCCAGCGTCGGGCAGGTGATGGACGATCTGATCACCTACGGCAGCGGGCTCGACCTCATCGAGCGGCCGGTGGCGGCGTCCGAGGCGGGCAGGGCGCCGCGCGAGTGCGCCGACCTGGTGGTGTCCGTCAAGCGCGGCTCGCGCCTGATCGGCCACGACGACCCGGACGCGTCGCCGCTGCGCCCGACCGACCGGCTGATCACCATCCACCGGGCGACGGGCGGTCAGGGGGCCGTGCCGGCGGACTGACTCCGGCGTCCCCCGCCGCCGCACGGCGCGGCGGACCGCCGCAACCGCTTCCCGTATGGTCGTGACATGCGTGCGATCACCATTGCCGAGCCCGGCGGCCCCGACGCGCTGGTCCTCGCCGAGGTCCCCGATCCCGAACCCGGCCCGGGCGAGGTGCTCGTCGAGGTCGCGGCCTCGGCGGTGAACCGCGCCGACGTCCTCCAGCGGCAGGGTTTCTACGACCCGCCGCCGGGTGCCTCCCCCTACCCCGGGCTCGAATGCTCCGGGCGGATCGTGCGGCTCGGTACGGGAGTGGCGGGCTGGTCGGTCGGGGACGAGGTGTGCGCGCTGCTGTCGGGCGGCGGCTACGCCGAGCTGGTGGCCGTGCCGGCCGGACAGCTGCTGCCGCTCCCCCGGGGCGTGGACCAGGTCTCGGCGGCCGGGCTGCCCGAGGTCACCGCGACGGTCTGGTCCAACGTCTTCCAGATCGCGCACCTGCGACCGGGTGAGACGCTGCTCGTGCACGGCGGCTCCAGCGGCATCGGCACCATGGCGATCCAGCTCGGCAAGGCGATCGGCGCGACGGTGGCCACCACCGCGGGCAGCCCGGAGAAGCTGGCCTTCTGCGCCGGGCTGGGCGCGGACATCCTGGTCAACTACCGGGAGCAGGACTTCGTCGAGCAGTTGGGCGACCGCCGCGCGGACGTCGTCCTGGACGTGGTCGGGGCGAAGTACCTGGACCGCAACCTCGACGCCCTCGCCCTCAACGGGCGCCTCGTCGTCATCGGTATGCAGGGCGGTGCCAAGGCGGAGCTCAACCTCGCGAAGCTGCTCGGCAAGCGGGCGGCCGTCATCGCGACGAGCCTGCGGGCCCGGCCGGGGGAGGAGAAGGCGGCGATCGTCGCGGCCGTCCGCGAGCACGTCTGGCCGCTGGTCGAGGCGGGCACGGTGCGCCCGGTCGTCGACCGCACCTTCCCGCTGGCCGATGCCGCCGCCGCGCACCGGCTGATGGAGAGCAGCGAGCACATCGGCAAGATCCTGCTCGCCGTCTGATCGCCCCCGCGTCGCCGGATGCCCGGGATGCCGGACGTGTCACCTCGTGTGACGCTGGTTCCACCGAGAGTCCGGCGGAGAGGCGAGGGACGTGCGGTGGGCATCCGGCAGGCGCGGGTCACCGCCCGGTGTGGCGCATCCCGTCCGCCCCGCCGGCGTCACCGTCCTCCGCGCGGCGGCGCCCGTGCTGCTCGCGGCGGCCCTCGTCGCCCCGCCGGCCGCCGGGCGCCCCGCCCCGCCGGGGCCGCCCGCCTCCGCCTCCGCGCGGGGTGACGCCCCGCGGGCCGACTCCCGGTGCGGCGCGCCCGCCCCGGCCGGGGCGGGACCCGCGGCCCGGCGGCCCGCAGCCGGGCGGGGCCGGGGACCTCCGGCCGCCCGCGCCCTCCGGGACCGCCCGCCCGGCGCGACCCGCACCGCCGCCGGGGACCGCGCGGCCTCCCGGTCCCCCGCCGCCCGGCCCACCCGTGACCGCCCCGCCGCACGGCGCGGCGCGTCCGCCCGCCACCTCGGGCACACCGGCCACGCCCCCGCCGTCCCGTCCGCCGGCTCCCGCCGTCCCGCCCGTTCCCTCCCGCCCTGCCGGAAAGCCCGCCCGCCCCGATTCCGCGCGGCCGTCCGTGCCCTCCTCCGGCGGCGCGCTGCGGCCGCCCGTGAGCATCCCGGCCGGCGGATCCGGCCCGGGCGGGCACGCGCGGCACCGCGCCTACGGGGACGGGCCCCGGCCGCACCGCTACGACCACGGCGTCCGCGAGCAGGCGCCCTCGCTCGTGCCCGGCGCGGACCCCACCGCCCCGCCGCCGGCCCCCGCCACCCTCCCCGCACCGGCCGCGGCGCACGGCGACCCGTCCCCTGCCGCTGTCCGGGGACCCCGGGTCCTCCGCGTGCTGCCGCTCGGTGCGGGGATGGTGCTGGTCGGCCTCGGCCTGGGCTTCCTGGGACTCCGGCTGCGCCGCCCCTGACCTCCCGGCGCCCCCCGCCCTGCTCTCCCGCGCGCCCGCGCCCGCGCGGGCGCACCAGTGGGCACGGCGCCCCCGCGACCTGCCCCATGGCTGGACGGACGGGGGCAGCGTGCCCCCCGTGTCCCGGTGGCCGTTCCCCGGGGGGGCGCCGGTGCTGCTGGTGGTAACGGTGCTGGTGGGGCGGGGCCACCGGCGCCCCGGGTCACCCGCTCGCGGCCGCACCCCGGCAGGCGGGCCGGCGGGTGAGCGGGGAGCGCGGGGGACGAGGGGGCACACGGCCGCGGGGCAGGCAGGTGCGGGACAATGGCGGCATGGAGATGCCGATGAACGAACGCTCGCCGGAGAGCTCGAAGAATCCGCAGGTCCTGGTCGTCGGGCCGGACGGCCTGGCGCTGGGCGGTGCCAAGGGCACGGACGGCGAGGAGGGGCGCGAGGTCCCGGTCACGGAGATGGTCGAGCAGCCGGCGAAGGTGATGCGGATCGGCAGCATGATCAAGCAGCTCCTGGAGGAGGTGCGGGCGGCGCCTCTGGACGAGGCCAGCCGGGTGCGGCTGAAGGAGATCCACGCCAGCTCCGTGAAGGAGCTGGAGGCCGGGCTCGCGCCGGAGCTGGTGGAGGAGCTGGAGCGGCTGTCGCTGCCCTTCACCGATGACAGCGTGCCGAGCGAGGCCGAGCTGCGGATCGCCCAGGCGCAGCTGGTCGGGTGGCTGGAGGGCCTCTTCCACGGCATCCAGACCGCGCTGTTCGCCCAGCAGATGGCGGCGCGCGCGCAGCTGGAGCAGATGCGGCGGGCACTGCCGCCGGGTGCGCTCGGGCACGAGGAGGAGCTGGAGGGCGGCCACCCCGGCTCGCGCTCGGGTCCGTACCTCTAGTCCGCGGAGCCCCGGCAGCGGTGCGGGCCCGCCCTCCGCGAAGGAGGGCGGGCCCGCGGAGCCTGCGGCGCGGCTAGTTGGCGCTCTTGCCGGTGGAGACCCAGATGGTGACCTTGTCACCGGAGCTGGCGTCGAAGTCGTCGAGGGGCTTGGGGTTCTGGGAGGTGACGGTGCCCTTGCCCCACTGCTGCTCGTCCATGTCCTTGATCTCGTACGGCCAGTTGGCGGCCTTCATGCAGGCCACGGCGGAGTCGACGTAGATCGAGGTGAAGTCGGGCATCGTCATGAGGTTGGGCTTGCCCGGGTTGATCAGCTCGTTGTGCGCCTTGGTGCACTCGCTGGGCTCGATGGTGCGGGTCTGGTCGCCCATGACGACGCCGTCGCCGGTGGCGGTGGGCGTCGGGGCCCCGGTGGTCGCGGTGGGGTTCGGGGCGGCCGTGGGGTCGGGGTCGGGCTTGCCGCCGCCCTGCGTCGCGAGGACGACGGCGACGATGACGACGATGACGACACCCACCACCGCGGCGCCCACGATCAGCGGGGTGTTGCGCTTGCGGCCGCCCCCGGGCCCGCCCGGGCCCATGCCGCCGCCCATGTGCTGCGGGGGTATGCCCTGCAGGGAGGGCGGTGCGCCCATGCCGTAGGCGGTGCTGGGCGGCGGGGTCGGGGCGCCCTGCTGCGGGTAGCCGTAGGCGGAGGGCGGCGGGGTGTGCGGGGCGTAATTGGACTGCGGTGCGGGCGTCGTCGGCGCGTACGGCGTCTGGAGCTGCGGCGGCGGGGTCTGCACGGGCCCCTGCGCGGAGGGGAAGACGGAGTGGGCGACGCCCTCGCCCCGGCTGCTGGTGACGGCGTCGCCGGAGAGCTGCGGCATCGCGTTCTGCGCGGTGGCGGCGAGGACGCGGTCGGTCTCGTCGTGCATGGCGTCGGCGGTCGGGAAGCGCTCCGCCGGGTTCTTGCGCAGGGCGCGGGCGATGAGCGCGTCGACGGCCGGGCTCAGCGCGCGGTTGAAGCCGGAGGGCGCCGGGGGCGTCTCCTGGACGTGCTGGTAGGCCATCGCGAGCGGGGAGTCGGCGTCGAAGGGGAGCCGGCCGGTGAGGAGCTCGAAGAGCATGCAGCCGACCGAGTAGAGGTCGGAGCGCTCGTCGACACCGCGCCCGAGGGCCTGCTCGGGCGACAGGTACTGCGGGGTGCCGACGACCATGCCCGTCTGCGTCATCGACGTGACGCCGGACTGCATGGCCCGTGCGATGCCGAAGTCCATGACCTTCACGACACCGCGCCGTGTGATCATCACGTTGCCGGGCTTGATGTCCCGGTGGACCAGGCCCATCTCGTGGCTCACGGCGAGCGCGGCGAGCACGTCGCCGACGATCTTCAGCGCCTTGTCGGCGGGCATCGCGCCGTACTGGGCGATGTCGGCGGCGAGGACGTCGCCGAGCGGACGGCCCTCGATGTACTCCATGACGATATAGGGGACGACCTGGCCGTCGATCGTGTCCTCGCCGGAGTCGAAGACCGAGACGATGTTGGTGTGGTTGAGCTTCGCGACGGACTGCGCCTCGCGGCGGAAGCGCTCGCGGAAGGACTGCTCGTGGCCGAGGTTGGTGTGCAGGGTCTTGACCGCCACCGGCCGGTCGAGCACGGTGTCGTGCGCCAGGTGCACGGAGGCCATGCCGCCCTGACCGAGCAGGTTGCGCAGTACGTAGCGCCCACCGCCCACCGAGCGCCCCGTGTAACCGCCGCCCTGCGTGGCGTCCCCGCTCATCAGTACCGCTACCCCCATGAAGGTCCGACGGGATGACACACGTCCCCGAGCTTGCCCGCTCAGTCTGGCCGATCGCGCGGGCACGTCAAGTTCGTTGACCATCTCGTCACCTGATACGCATCGAGCCCGTACAGAACGCGGAACTTTCCCGCGTATCGGGATCGGGCGGCCGCCGGGGGGTAGGCGGCTGGGGTGAGCGGTGCGCGGCGGCCCCGGCCGACGGGGTCGCGGCGACGGGTGCACGGGTGCGCCCGTTCACCGGACGCGGGCCGAGACGGCCGGCGGAAAAGCGGTACGGTGGCGCACCAGACCAAGCGATGGCGAACGACGGCGAGGACTGATGGTCGACCCGAACGAGACGGCCGCGGCCACCGGAGCGTCTGAGACCTCCCTCCAGCAGTGGGGCACGGGCTCCGTCGTCGGCGACGGCCGCTACCGGCTGACGCGCAAGCTCGGCCGCGGCGGTATGGCCGAGGTCTTCGCGGCGGAGGACGTGCGGCTGGGCCGGATCGTCGCCGTCAAGCTGCTGCGCGGCGACCTCGCCGAGGACCCCGTCGCCAAGGCCCGCTTCACGCGCGAGGCACAGGCCGTCGCGGGCCTGAACCACCACGCCGTCGTGGCCGTCTACGACTCGGGCGAGGACCGCACCCCGAACGGCACGGCCCCTTACATCGTGATGGAACTCGTCGAGGGCCACACGATCAAGGACCTGCTCACCAGCGCCACGCCGCCGCCCGTCGACCAGGCGCTGCTGATCGTCTCCGGTGTGCTGGACGCCCTCGCGTACAGCCACCAGCACGGCATCGTGCACCGGGACATCAAACCCGCCAACGTGATCATCACGACGGGCGGCGCGGTCAAGGTCATGGACTTCGGCATCGCCCGCGCCCTGCACGGGGCCGCGACCACCATGACGCAGACCGGCATGGTCATGGGCACCCCGCAGTACCTCTCCCCGGAGCAGGCGCTCGGCAAGTCCGTCGACCACCGCAGCGACCTCTACGCGACCGGCTGCCTGCTCTACGAGCTGCTCGCACTGCGCCCGCCCTTCGTCGGCGAGACCCCGCTCTCCGTCGTCTACCAGCACGTCCAGGACGAGCCGCGGCTCCCGTCGCAGGTCAGCGACCGGGTGCCGCCCGAGCTGGACGGCCTGGTGCTGCGCTCGCTCGCCAAGCAGCCGGAGGACCGCTTCCAGAGCGCCGAGGAGATGCGCGGTGTCGTCGGCTACGCCCACCAGGCCCTCACCCAGCAGGGCGGCTGGACGGGCGGCATGTGGGACACCGGCGCCATCACCGCGGTCCTCCCCGAGGGCCGTGCCCCCGGCGCCGGCGGCTACCGCCCGGACGGCGGCAGCGGCAGCACCGCCGAGCTGAAGGCCCCGCTCGTCCCCGGCGTCGTCGGCGGCGCGGCGGCGGGCTCGGGCACCGGTTCCGGCGGCAGCGGCTACGACGGCGGCAGCGGCAACCGCTGGCTCAAGCCCGTCCTCTTCACCGTGGCCGCGGTGCTGGCCGTGGTCATCGGCGTGGTCCTCGCCACGCAAGGCCACGGCAGCGGCGACAACCCGGCCGACAACCACCAGCCCACGTCGTCCACGAGCGCGCCCGCCGACCGGCCGAGCGACGAGCAGCCCACGGACCAGCCGACCCAGGAGCCGACCGACACCGGCGGCCCCACGGACGAGCCGACGAAGCCGTCCTGGACCCCGTCGACGAGCGCGCCGCCCCCGTCCCCGACGAAGACGCCGCCGACCGAGGACACGCCGTCGTCGAAGCCGACGAAGACCACGCCGCCGCCGACGAAGGACACCCCGTCCTCCTCTCCGACCGACGACGCCCCGACGGGCACCCCCACCGCCGGGTCGGGCGGCGCCGGCAACGGCGGCCCCGGGGGTTCCGGCGACAAGCCCTGATCCCGGGCGCCGCCCCGCGGCCTACCCCGCGAAGGCGTCCAGCACCGCCTCGTACTCCCCCGTCCACCACACGGCCAGCGCGGAGGTCGCGGGGAAGAGCGGGTCGGAGCGCAGGTCGCGCTGCTCGTAGCGCCACTGGAGCATCCAGAAGTCGTTGAGCCGCTCCCACCACACCCGGTGGACGGCGGCCGCGACCTCGTCCTCGCCCGCTCCGGAGGCGAGCCGGTACGCGCGGGCGTACGCGCGGACCTTGCGCAGGTCGAGGCGGCCGTCGACGGGGTGGACGAAGAAGATCGCGGCGGCCCGGACGGCCTCCTCGGCGCGCGGCTGGACGCCGAGCCGGTCCCAGTCGACGATCGCGGCGGGCTCGTCACCCCGGTAGAGCAGGTTGAGCGGGTGGAAGTCGCCGTGCACCCAGCCCTGCACGCCCCCCTCCGGCGCGGGGTCGGGCGGACGGCGGTGGGCGTGCCTCCGGAGGAGTTCGCGCCGTTCGACCAGGCGGTGCTCGGCGAGCCGGTCGAAGGTGTCGTGCGGGCGGTGCGCCCGGGCGAGGGCGAGCAGCCGCTCGATGTCGGCGTGGGTGGCGTCGGGGTCGGCGCTGGGCCGCGGTCCGGCGGCGGGGGGCGGCTGGACGCGGGCCAGGCCGGTGTGGACGAGGCCGAGCAGGAGGCCGAGCCGCCGGGACTGGTCGGCGTCGAGGTCGGTGCCCTCGCGGTGGGTGCCGTCGATCCACGGGAAGAGCGCGTAGCCGACGCCGCCGTGCACGGTGACGGTGTGCCCGTCGGTGGCGCGCAGGGGCGCGGCGGCGGGGAGGCCGAGGCGGGCCAGGCGCCGGGTGGCGCGGTGCTGGCGGACGATGGTGGCGGGGGCGGCGGTGTCCGCGGAGATGTACTGCTTGAGGAAGTAGCGGCCCCTGGTGGTGGTCACCCGCCAGCCGCGGTTGAGCAGTCCCCGGGGGACGGCTTCGCAGGTCAGCGGTTCGCCCGCGTCCTCGTACCGGTGCAGCAGCGCGGACAGCGCAGCCCGCGTGTGCGGCTCCGTTGCCGTGCCCGTCACGAGTGTCAGCGTAGATCAACGGGCGCGGCCGTTCGGGCGAGGTGGCGCCACCCCACCTCGACCTGCTAAGGGCGCCCTTACGCCTTTGCGCCGCATTTCGCCCCCGCGCCCGCGCCGCCCGTGCGCCTCACACCGTCCGTGCCGGCCACGCGGGCGTACGTCTCATGCCGCCCCCGCGCCCTGCGCCCCGCCGCGGGCCATGCCCAGCTTGTGCAGCAGCGTCGAGACCTGCTGCCGTACGGTCCGCTCGTCGAGCCCGGCGCGTTCGGCGATCTCGCGGTTGGTGAGGCCCTCGCCGATGAGGTCGAGGATCTCCCGCTCGCGCGTCGTGAGGCGTCCGGGCCGCTCCCGGCCCTGGCCCTCGCCGCCGCGCGCGCCGCCCTCCCGGAGGCGTTCCAGCACCTCCGCGGTGGCGGCCGGGTCGATGAGGGAGTGGCCCGCGGCGACCTCGCGGACGGCGCTGACCAGGTCGTCGCCCGTGATGACCTTGGGGACGTAGCCCGCGGCACCGCCCATGACCGCGTCGAAGAGGGCCTCGTCGTCGGCGAAGGAGGTGAGCATCAGGCATTTCACGGACTCGTCGTGGGAGCGGATCTCCCGGCAGGCCTCGACGCCGCTGCCGTCCGGCAGGCGTACGTCCAGGACGGCGACGTCCGGATGGGCGTCCGGCACCCGGTCGACGGCCTCGGCGGTGCCGGCGGCCTCGCCGACGACCTCGATCGACGGGTCGAGGGACAGCAGCCGGTTGACCCCGCGGCGGACGCCCTCGTGGTCGTCCACCACGAACACCCGTATATGACCCTTACGGCCGTTTTCGCTCACGCCCCCAGCGTCGCACCCCCCGGAGCTTCCCGCCTCCCGCCGACGCGCTCCCTGCCGCCCCTTACGGTTGTCCGCCATTCGAGATACGGTGCGATTGTCCCGGTGGCCTGCAGCAATAAACGAATGCCCGACCCGAATGCGCGGCGCGCGCGCAGTTACTAGGAAATCCAAGCAAAACCGCAGGTCGGACGGCTTAGCGCGAATGCTGGACTTGTGGGTAACGTCTGTAGTCGCAGGCCATTCGCCGGGGCGCTGTCAGCCCTGGGCTCGGTCATGCCGCACACACCCCGTGCGTCCCGCCGGACCAGGTGCGCCGCCTCCCGTAGACACGGGAGGGCGGCCCCATCCTGCTCCCCGGCAGATCCCGGGGGCCGGACAGACGGAGGAGCGAACGTGAGCGTGAAGAGCACTGCCGGCGGTGGTGCCCCCGCGAAAAGGGGGCGGACGACCCGTGCAGCCGCCGCGAAGCGCCGTGGCGGTGGTGAGCCCGGGCTCGTGCAGCTGCTGACCCCGCAGGGCGAGCGTGTCGAGCACGACGACTACGCGATCGACCTGACGGCGGAGGAGCTGCGCGGCCTGTACCGGGACATGGTCCTGACCCGCCGCTTCGACGGCGAGGCGATCACCCTGCAGCGGCAGGGGGAGCTGGGCCTGTGGGCGTCGCTGCTGGGCCAGGAGGCCGCGCAGATCGGCTCCGGCCGGGCGACCCGGCCCGACGACTACGTCTTCCCGACCTACCGCGAGCACGGCGTGGCCTGGACGCGCGACGTCGACCCGCTGAACCTGCTGGGCATGTTCCGCGGCGTGAACAACGGCGGCTGGGACCCCAACGAGAACAACTTCCACCTCTACACCATCGTGATCGGCTCCCAGACGCTGCACGCCGCGGGCTACGCGATGGGCGTGGCCAAGGACGGCGCCGATTCGGCGGTCCTGGCGTACTTCGGCGACGGCGCCTCCAGCCAGGGCGACGTGGCCGAGGCCTTCACCTTCGCGGCCGTCTACAACGCGCCCGTGGTCTTCTTCTGCCAGAACAACCAGTGGGCCATCTCCGAGCCGACCGAGAAGCAGTCCCGCGTGCCGATCTACCAGCGCGCCGCGGGCTACGGCTTCCCCGGCGTGCGGGTGGACGGCAACGACGTGCTGGCGGTGCTCGCGGTCACCCGGGCGGCCCTGGAGCACGCGCGCAGCGGGCAGGGCCCGATGCTGGTGGAGGCGTTCACGTACCGGATGGGCGCGCACACCACGACCGACGACCCGACGCGCTACCGCAGCGAGGAGGAGCGTGAGGAGTGGGTGTCGAAGGACCCCATCGCCCGGCTGCGCGCCTACCTCGACCGTGAGGGCCTGGCCGACGAGGGCTTCTACGCCGGGGTCGACTCGGAGAGCGACGCCCTCGCCAAGCGGGTCCGCGAGGGCGTGCGGACCATGCCGAACCCGGGCCCGATGGCCATCTTCGACAACGTCTACGCGGACGGCAGCTCGCTCGTCGACGAGGAGCGGGCGCAGTTCGCGGACTACCTCGCGTCCTTCGAGGAAGACGGCGCGACCGCAGGACAGGGGCACTGATCATGAAGCAGACGATGGCAGTGGCCAAGGCCCTCAACGAGTCCCTCCGCAAGGCGCTGGACAGCGATCCGAAGGTCCTCGTCATGGGCGAGGACGTCGGCCGCCTCGGCGGCGTCTTCCGCATCACCGACGGGCTGCAGAAGGACTTCGGCGAGGACCGGGTCATCGACACCCCGCTCGCCGAGTCCGGCATCGTCGGCACCGCGATCGGCCTGGCGCTGCGCGGCTACCGGCCGGTGGTGGAGATCCAGTTCGACGGCTTCGTCTTCCCGGCCTACGACCAGATCGTCACCCAGCTGGCCAAGATGCACGCCCGCGCGCTCGGCAAGATCAAGCTGCCGGTCGTCATCCGGATCCCGTACGGCGGCGGCATCGGCGCGGTCGAGCACCACAGCGAGTCGCCCGAGGCGCTCTTCGCGCACGTGGCGGGCCTAAAGGTGGTCTCGCCGTCGAACCCCTCGGACGCGTACTGGATGCTCCAGCAGGCCATCGAGTGCGACGACCCGGTGATCTTCTTCGAGCCCAAGCGCCGCTACTGGGACAAGGGCGAGGTCAACACCGAGGCGGTCCCGGCCGGGCTGCACTCGGCGGTCGTCGCGCAGCAGGGCACGGACGTCACGCTCGTCGCGTACGGGCCGATGGTGAAGGTGTGCCTGGAGGTGGCGGCAGCGGCGGCGAACGAGGGCCGTAGCCTGGAGGTCGTGGACCTGCGCTCGCTCTCCCCGATCGACTTCGACACCGTGCAGGCGTCGGTGGAGAAGACCCGGCGGCTGGTCGTCGTGCACGAGGCGCCGGTCTTCTACGGTTCGGGCGCGGAGATCGCGGCGCGCATCACCGAGCGCTGCTTCTACCACCTGGAGGCGCCGGTGCTGCGGGTCGGCGGCTTCCACGCCCCCTACCCGCCGGCCCGCCTGGAGGACGAGTACCTCCCCGGCCTGGACCGGGTGCTGGACGCCGTCGACCGCGTCCTGGCGTACTGAGGGAGAGGGTTGTGACTACCGTGACCGCACAGGGGCAGCGCTTCCGCGAGTTCAGGATGCCGGACGTCGGGGAGGGCCTGACCGAGGCGGAGATCCTCAAGTGGTACGTGGCGGTGGGCGACACCGTGCACGACGGCATGGTGATCTGCGAGGTGGAGACGGCGAAGGCGGCCGTCGAACTGCCCATTCCCTACGACGGGGTGGTCAGCGAGATCCGCTTCGGCGAGGGCACGACGGTGGACGTCGGCACGCCGATCATCGTCGTGGACGCCTCGGGAGCAGAGGGCGCAGAGGGCGCCGAGGGCCCGGGGGACGCCGCGGGCACGCCGCAGGCGCCCGCGTCCGAGGCCGTACCGGCGCAGCCCGCTCCGGCCGCCGCCGAGCCCGCGCCCGCCGCGGAGCCGGCGGCCGCCAAGCGCGAGGCGGTGCTGGTGGGGTACGGCGTCGCGCCGTCCTCCACCACCCGCCGCCCGCGCAAGCAGCAGCCACCTGCGGCCCCCGAGACCGCTCCCGGCCCGGCCGCTCCCGTGAACGGGCACCCGGCGCCCGCCGCCGAACGCCCGCTGGCCAAGCCGCCGGTGCGCAAGCTCGCCAAGGAGCTGGGCATCGACCTGGCCACCGTCGTCCCGACCGGCCCGAACGGCGTCGTCACGCGCGAGGACATCCGCGCCGCGGCCGCGCCCCCCGCGCCGCTGCCCTCCGCGCCCCTCACCGCTCCGGCGGCGGGCGCGCGCGAGACGCGTACGCCGATCAAGGGCGTGCGCAAGGCCACCGCGCAGGCCATGGTGTCCAGCGCGTTCACGGCCCCGCACGTCACCGAGTTCGTGACCTTCGACATCACCCGGACCATGAAGCTCGTCCAGCAGCTGAAGGAGGACCGGGCCTTCGAGGGCCTGAAGGTCAGCCCGCTGCTGCTGGTGGCGCGGGCGCTGCTGGTCGCGATCCGGCGCAATCCCGCGGTCAACGCGACGTGGGACGAACAGGCGCAGGAGATCGTCCAGAAGTCCTACGTGAACCTCGGCATCGCCGCGGCCACCCCGCGCGGCCTGATCGTCCCCAACATCAAGGACGCGCAGGACAGGACGCTGCCGGAGCTGGCCGCCGCGCTGGGCGAGCTGGTGGCGACGGCGCGCGAGGGGAAGACCGCGCCCGCCGACATGCAGGGCGGCACGGTCACGATCACCAACGTCGGCGTCTTCGGCGTCGACACCGGTACGCCGATCCTCAACCCCGGCGAGTCGGCGATCCTCGCCTTCGGCGCGGTGAAGCTCCAGCCGTGGGTGCACAAGGGCAAGGTCAAGCCGCGGCACGTCACCACGCTCGCGCTGTCCTTCGACCACCGGCTGGTCGACGGCGAGCTGGGGTCGAAGGTGCTCGCGGACGTGGCGGCGGTCCTGGAGCAGCCCAAGCGGCTGATCACCTGGGCGTAGGCGCCGGGCACATCCCCGAAAGGGTGGGGCGGGTGCGGACGTACTGACGTCCGCACCCGCCCCTTCTGCGTGTTTGCGCCGCTCCGCGGTCGAATTGTGCTGCTATCGCCCCATGGTCGTCCACGTCTCCGTCATCGTGCTGCTCCTCGTCATCGTGGGGCTGCTCATGCACAACAAGAGCCTCAAGGTCAGCCATGCGATCGTGGCGGGGCTGCTCGGCTTCTGCCTGGCGAGCTCCAGCGTCGCGCCGACGATCCAGTCGACGGTCGCCTCGACCGCGGATCTGGTCAGCACCATCCGCCCCTGAGGGAACGCCACATCGGATCACCACGGTCATACGATGACCGGATGATCGACACCCAGGGCAACCACGCCCCCGACGCCGTGTCCCTGCGCCCGATCACCGAGGACGACCTCCCCGTGATCAACGGCCACCTCTCCGACCCCGTCGCCTCGGGCCCCTTCCAGTGGTTCGGCTGGTCCGACCCGCACCGCTGGAAGCGCGACTGGGAGCAGAACGGCATCCTCGGCCCGGACAGCGGCCGCCTCCTCGTCGTGCGCGGCACCGAATCCCTCGGCTTCGTCTCCTGGCGGAAGATCCCCCGCGGCACGTCCTTCCACTGGAACATGGGCATCATGCTCTGGCCGGACGCCCGCGGCCGCGGTGCCGGCACCGAGGCCCACCGCCTCCTCGTGCGCTACCTCTTCGACCACTCCGTCGCCGTGCGCGTCGAGGCGGACACCGACATCGACAACATCGCCGAGCAGCGCGCCCTGGAGAAGGCCGGCTTCACGCGCGAGGGCGTGATGCGCGCGTCCACCTTCCGGCAGGGCAGCTGGCACGACAACGTCCTCTACTCGATCCTCCGCGACGACCTCCCGCCCGCGCCGTGACGGCCGGCTGAGTCCCTGGCGCTCCGGCGCCGCGTTCATCGTCCCCCCGCGGCCGTACGGCCTGCGGTCGGAGGAGATCGTCGCCGCGGTGCGGCGCTGAGCGGCGGGCCGCCGGTCTTCGACGGTGACTGACGCCACGTCACCCGCTCTGGCCGGACGGTGGGCGCGGTGGGACGATGCGAGCGTGTTCCCGCCTGCGGGGCGGGACGTGTCCGGGGGGACAGGTGCGATGGGGGACGACGCCGGAGCAGGTGAGCCGCAGAGCGGCTACGAGGTGCGGTCGAGCTGGGGGTGGAGGACGGTCGCGCGCACCGCGGTCGTGGCCGGGATCGTCGCCGTGGTGACGCTCAATCCGACGGACTGGCACGTGACGACCGGCTCCGTGGTGCGCGGGTGCTACTTCCTGGGGTGGGGGATGTTCTTCGTCGGGCAGCAGTACGAGCTGCACCGGCGGGGTTGCCTGCTGCGGATCGACGAGGCCGGGCTGACCGTGGCCGGGGAGCCGACCGTGCCGTGGCGGGAGCTGCGGAAGGCCGAGGTGAGGCGCGGGGGGTTGGTGTTCTTCCCGTGGTCCCCGGCCACCGAGCTGCCCCTGCTGCCGGTCGGGCCGAGGGTCCTGTCCGGGGGAGCGCGGCGCAGGCGCAAGCGGCTGATGAAGCAGTTCGGGACGGCACTGGTGGTGCCTACGCGCCTGTACGGGGTGCGGCGCGCCGAGGTCGTCGCGGCGGTGCGCCACTACAGCGGGACCGTGCCCGTCTTCGAATGACCGCCTCCGCCGGAGGTGTGCCGTCCGCATCGCGGACCGCCGTGCCGTCCGGGCGGCTGTTGTATCTATGATGTGCGCATCATGGATACCGTCACCGCAGCCTCCGGCGGCGCCGCCGCCAAGTCGCCACCCGCCGCCGAGCGCGTCTACCTGCACGTCAAGGCGGGTGTGCTGGAGCGCAGTTACGAGGGTGGCACGCTGCTCACGGAAGGGGATCTCGCCGAGGCCGTGGGGGTGTCGCGCACCCCCGTGCGCGAGGCGCTGCTGCGGCTGGAGGCGGAGGGGCTGCTCAAGCTCTACCCGAAGAAGGGCGCGCTCGTGCTGCCGGTCTCCGCGCAGGAGATCGCCGACGTCGTCGAGACCCGGCTGCTGGTGGAGCAGCACGCGGTGGCCAAGCTCGCGGGCGCGCTGCCCGAGCCGCTCGCGGCCCGGCTGGAGGAACTCCTCGCCGAGCAGCGGCTGCACGCCGCCGCGGGCGACCTCGCGGCCTTCGCGGTGGCCGACCGCTGCTTCCACGCCGAGATCGTCCGTGCGGCCGGCAACCGCATCCTCGCCCAGCTCTACGACCAGCTGCGCGACCGGCAGCTGCGGATGGGCGTGGCCACGATGCACGCCGAGCCGAGCCGGGTCGCCAAGAACATCGAGGAGCACGCCGAGATCCTGGAGGCGCTGCGCGGTGCGGGCGTCCGGGAGGCGAAGGCGGCGGTCTCCCGGCACCTGGTCCGCGTCAACACCCTGGCGCGGGGCGAGTCGTGACGGCGGGCGGTGAACCCTCCCGGGGCGGCGGGGCCGGCGCGGCCGCTCTACGCGCGCTGCCCGGCGATCCGCCGGGCGGCCGGCGGGCGGTGCTGGTGTGGAGCGTCGGCACCCTGGTCTACCTCGTCGCCGTGGTGCACCGCACCAGCCTCGGCGTCGCGGGCATCGACGCCGCCGACCGCTTCCACGTCGGCGCCTCGGCCCTGTCGTCCTTCTCGATCCTCCAGGTGCTCGTCTACGCGGGGATGCAGATACCCGTCGGCCTGATGGTGGACCGGCTCGGCACGAAGAAGGTGCTCACGCTCGGCGCGCTGCTCTACACCGCAGGGCAGCTCGCCTTCGGCCTGTCGCACTCCTACGGCACGGCGCTGGCCGCCCGGGCGGTGCTGGGCTGCGGCGACGCGATGACCTTCGTGAGCGTGCTGCGGCTCGGCTCGCGCTGGTTCCCGGCCCGCCGCGGGCCGATCATCGCGCAGACCGCGGCGCTCTTCGGGGTGGCCGGCAACCTCATCTCGACCGTCCTGCTGGCACGGCTGCTGCACTCCGCGGGCTGGACCCCGACCTTCGTCGGCTCGGCGGCCGCGGGCGCCCTCGTGCTGCTGCTCATGACGGCCTTCCTCAAGGACCACCCCGAGGGCTACGAGCCCGCGCCCGCCGAGCACGCGGGCACCGCGTACGTACGGCGCCAGATCGCGGCGGCCTGGGCGGAGCCCGGTACCCGGCTCGGCATGTGGACGCACTTCACGACGCAGTTCCCCGGCATGGTCTTCCTGCTGCTGTGGGGCATGCCGTTCCTCGTCGAGGCGCAGCACCTGTCACGCGGGGCGGCGGGCGGGCTGCTCACCCTGGTGGTGCTGGCCAACATGGCGTTCGGCCTGCTCTTCGGCCAGCTGATCTCCCGTCACCACGGGGCGCGGCTGCCGCTGACGCTCGGCGTGGTCGCGGTGACGGCGCTGACGTGGGCGGGGGTGCTCGCCTGGCCCGGCGGGGACGACCCGACGTGGCTGCTGGTGGCGCTGTGCGTGGTGCTGGGCGCGAGCGGGCCCGCGTCGATGATCGGCTTCGACTTCGCGCGCCCCGCCAACCCGCCGGAACGCTTCGGCACGGCCTCCGGCATCGTCAACATCGGCGGCTTCGTCGCCTCCATGCTCACCCTGCTGGCGGTCGGCGTGCTGCTGGACTCCACCGGCGGCGACTACCGCGTCGCCTGGTGCAGCATCTTCGTCATGGAGGCGTTCGGCCTCGCGCAGATCCTGCGGCTGCGGCGGGCCAGCGAGCGGCTGGAGCGCGAGCGGATCGCGGTGAGCCGCGTCGAGACCGTCCACCGCACGCCCGCCGCCGTCCGCGGCGAGTAGCCCCGTCCGAACGGCGAACGGGCGCGAGCCCCGGAAGGCCCGCACCCGTTCGGCGTACGGTGTTTCACCCGGACGGCTCAGCGCGTCACGGCGATGTGACGCAGGATCGCGTCCGCGAGGTCCGCGTCGCCCTCGACCTTGACCTGGCCGCTGACCGCGGCCGGGCGGACGCGGCCGGTCAGCAGCCGCAGGAAGGTCTCCCAGTCCGCGACGAAGGTCACCGCGGGACCCAGCGACACGGCGGAGTCGATGCTGCCGCGGCCCTCGGCGTTCACCCGGACCGTGCGCATGAACTCCAGCGGCCCGTGCACGTCGAACACCACCGCCGAGCCCGGCTGCGCGCCCGCGTCGTGCGCCACCAGCTTCGGCAGCGACCGCAGCACGTAGTCGCGCGCCAGCACCGCACCCGCCGACGCCAGGTTGCCGGGCTTGTCGAGGGCCCGCCGAAGGTCCTGCTCGTGCACCCAGACGTCGAAGACGCGGCCCCACAGCTGCTCCTCCAGCGTCGTCTCGCCGCCGCCGATCGCGCGCACCTTGGCGTCCGGCTGCCGCGACTCGTTGCGCAGCTGCCGCGCCCTGCGGATGATCGTGTATTCCAGCTCCGACGTCATCTCCGGGGCGGTGTGGTGGCGCCGGATGTCCACCGGCACCTCGGTGTAGCGGGCCGTCTCGGAGGTGATGTGCCGCAGGTCGCTGGGAAGGGTGTGGATCGGGCGCGGATCGCCGAGGAGTTCGCACTCGAAGCCGATGATGTGGGAGACGACGTCGCGCACCGACCAGTACGGGCACTCCGTGGCGCGGTTCCACTCCCCCTCGGCAAGGGGCGACACCAGCTCGTTGACGGATTCGATGGAGTGGGTCCAGGCGTCTATGTACGGCTGGAGCTTGCTGTGGACGGTCACGGGACCCCTCGACGGATCGGTGCGCGGTCGTGGTGGTTGGCGCCTAAGTTACGCTGCGCGCGGGCGCCCACGCAGTGCTTTCGAGTGACGATGGTAGGCCCGGCTTGACGACCCAACGTATGGGCGGTGTCCAGGTGCGCGCAACGCTAGTCCAGATCGATGTCGACCCGGCGGAGACGCCCGCGCGGCGGCGGGTGCGCGCGGCCGCGCTCGTCCGCGCCCAGACGGGCGCCGATCTCGTCGTCCTGCCCGAATTGTGGCCCGTCGGAGCCTTCGCCTCCGGCGACTTCGCCGCGGAGGCGGAGCCGGTGGACGGCGGGCCCACCGCCGAGGCGATGAGCGCCGCCGCGCGGGACGCCGGGGTGTGGCTGCACGCCGGGTCCGTCGTCGAGCGCGACGCCGAGGGGCTCCTCTACAACACCGCGCTGCTCTTCTCGCCGGACGGCGAGCTGGTCACCACCTACCGCAAGATCCACCGCTTCGGCTTCGACAGCGGTGAGGCCGCGCTGCTCGACGCGGGGCGCACGGTGGTGACGGCCCGTCTGCCGTTCGGTGTCGTCGGGCTCGCGACCTGCTACGACCTGCGCTTCCCCGAGCAGTTCCGGCTGCTCGTCGACGGCGGGGCCGAGCTGCTGGTGCTCTGCGCCGGGTGGCCGGCGCGGCGCCTCGACCACTGGCGCGTGCTCGTGCGCGCGCGGGCGGTGGAGTCGCAGGCGTACGTCCTCGCCTGCGGGACGGCGGGGTCCCACGCCGGGGTGGAGCAGGCCGGGCACAGCATGGTCGTCGACCCCTGGGGGGCCGTCCTCGCCGAGGCCGGTCCCGCCGAGCAGCTCCTCACCTGCGAGCTGGACCCTTCGCGGGTGGCGGCCACGAGGCAGGACTTCCCCGTCCTGCGCGACCGCGTGCTCCCCGTCCCGCCGCCCGGCACGCCCTGACGCGCCCTGCGGGACGCCCCTCGCGGCCCTCCCGGGGGAACCCACGGCGGATCACCCCGCGGCGGCGGGGATGGGGCTACTCCTCCTTGGCCGCGAGGCGGTCCACGCAGACGGCGATCGCGACGAGCATCGCCGCGTCCGCGTCGGGCCGCTCCACGTCGACGGTGTAGGCGTCCCGCAGGGACAGCAGGCGGCGGGAGACGCGGGCGAGCCGCTCGCCCTCGTACTCGATGTCGTACTCCTTGCCGATGAGGTCCCCGCGGATCTCCAGCTCCTCGCCGGTGGCGAGCTCCGCGCGGTAGACCTCGTGGAGGAAGGCGAGCCGCCGCCGGCGGACGGTGACGAGCACGTCGCCACCGCGTTCGACGGTCATGGCGTCGCGCAGCGTGAGCAGCTTGCGGTGGATGACGGCGAGCACCTCGCCGCCGGGATCCCGGAGCTCCAGCGTCTCCCTGACCCGCAGCACCTTGCCGTCGACGTAGAAGGCGCGGCGGCCCCCCTCGTCCTCGATCCAGTAGTCCTCGCCGATGGCGAGCAGTTTCTCCCGCACCACGTATTTCATGCGGGAATGCCTACCCCGGGGAATGCTGTTGGATGGGGACATGACTGCACGTGCACGCGTCCGGGCGCCCGAGCTGACCGGCAGGGGCGGCTGGCTGAACACCGGCGGGGCCACCCTCTCCCTCGCCGACCTCCGCGGGTCGATCGTGATCCTGGACTTCTGGACCTTCTGCTGTGTGAACTGCCTGCACGTCCTGGACGAGCTGCGGGAACTGGAAGCGCGGCACCGGGACACGGTGGTGATCGTCGGCGTGCACTCGCCGAAGTTCGTGCACGAGGCGGAGCACGACGCGGTGGTCGATGCGGTGGAGCGCTACGAGGTGCACCACCCCGTGCTGGACGACCCGGAACTGGTCACCTGGAAGCAGTACGCCGTCCGGGCGTGGCCGACGCTCGTCGTGATCGACCCGGAGGGCTACGTCGTCGCGCAGCACGCAGGCGAGGGGCACGCGCACGCCCTGGAGCGGCTCGTGACGCAGCTGGAGGCCGAGCACGGCGAGAAGGGCACGCTGCGCCGCGGCGACGGCCCGTACGTGCCGCCGGAGCCGGTGGCGACCGATCTGCGCTTCCCCGGCAAGGTGCTGGCGCTGCCGGGCTCGGGCCACTACCTGGTGTCGGACTCGACGCGGCACGCCCTGGTGGAGCTGGCGGCGGACGGCGAGAGCGTCGTGCGGCGGATCGGCAGCGGTGAGCGCGGCCTCGCGGACGGCGACGCGGCGACCGCGCGCTTCAGCGAGCCGCAGGGGCTCGCGATGCTGCCGGACGGCGGTGTGATCGTCGCGGACACCGTCAACCACGCGCTGCGCCGGCTGGACCTGGAGTCCGGTGTCGTGACGACGGTCGCCGGCACGGGACGCCAGTGGTGGCAGGGCTCGCCGACCGCGGGCGAGGCGCTCCGGGTGGACCTGTCGTCGCCGTGGGACGTCGCGTGGTTCGAGGACCGGGTGTGGATCGCGATGGCGGGCGTGCACCAGCTGTGGACGTACGACCCGGCGACCGGCCGCGTCGAGGTCGCCGCGGGCACCACCAACGAGGGCCTGGTCGACGGCCCGGCGCGCGAGGCGTGGTTCGCCCAGCCCTCCGGGCTCACGGTCTCCGGGAACAGGCTGTGGATCGCCGACTCCGAGACCTCCGCCCTGCGCTGGGCCGAGCGCGCGGCGGGGGCCGGCGGCGAGGAGGGCTACGTCGTGCGCACCGCGGTGGGCACCGGGCTGTTCGACTTCGGGCACCGCGACGGCGCCGCGGGTCAGGCGCTGCTCCAGCACCCGCTGGGCGTGACCGGGCTGCCCGACGGCTCGGTCGCGGTGAGCGACACGTACAACAACGCGCTGCGCCGCTACGACCCCGTCACCGGTGAGGTCAGCACGCTCGCGACCGACCTGCGGGAGCCGTCCGACGCGGCGGTCGTCGCCGGGGACATCGTCGTCGTGGAGTCCGCCCGGCACCGGCTGACCCGGCTGCGGCTGCCGGAGGAGGCCGTACGCGTCGAGGGCGTCGCGCACCGCACGCAGCGGGCCGCGACGGACGTGGCGCCCGGCGCCTTCCGGCTGGACGTCGTCTTCTCGGCGCCCGCCGGGCAGAAGCTCGACGACCGGTACGGGCCCTCGACGCGGCTGCTGGTCAGCGCGACCCCGCCGGAGCTGCTCACGGACGGCGAGGGCAAGGGCACCGACCTCTTCCGCGACCTGGTGCTCAACCCGGCCGTGCCCGAGGGCGTGCTGCACGTCTCGGCGATGGCGGCGTCCTGCGACGACGCGCCTGCCGCCGAGTACCCGGCGTGCCATGTGCACCAGCAGGACTGGGGCGTCCCCGTGCGGCTGACCGACAGCGGCGACACGCGCCTGGCCCTGGTGCTGGCGGGCCTCGACGAAGGCGCCGAGGCGTGACGGGGGTCGCTCAGTAGCGCGGCCCCGGGTACCGCTCGTCGGCGTAGTAGCGCTCCTCGACGACGGGCGGCACGTCGCCGTCCCGGGTCGGCGGGATCTGGCGGCGCTTGAAGATGCTCACGTACGCGGCGAGCCCGATCACGCCCACGGCCATCATGATCAGGCCGACCAGGTCCAGGTTGACGCCCTTGGCGTGCCAGTCCGTCGCGAAGGTGATGATGCCGCCCACCGCGATCAGGATGATGCAGCCTCCGATACCCACAGCGTTCGCCTCCAGAGGTGGAATTCGTCTGCGGTTCCCGTGTTGTCCTGGTGGATCGCCTGCCCGGTGCGGGCAGTTGCATGCGCGGCTGCGAACACCCGTGCAGAAATGGCGCCCTGGGGCGTCACCTCCGGGCGGGGCGGGGCGTGAGAGGGACGGACGGCACTTCCCGTAGGCCGTCCGGATCGGAGAACTTGGCTATGCGCATGCGGACTTCGGCCTCTGCCGCCCTGGTGGCCGCCGCCGCCCTGATCGCCGCCGGCACCCTCACCGGTACCGCCTCGGCCGCGCCGCTGACGGCGGACGCCGGGAACGGCCCCCTCACCGCCCAGCCCGTGCCGCCCGGCAGCGGGTCGCTGTTCGACGTCACGCAGGCCGGGGCCCACGTCACCTTCGCGAGCGGCCTGAACCAGCGGGCCGTCAGCGAGAAGGTCGTCCGTCAGAGCCCCCTGCTGCTCCGCAAGGACGACCGGGACGGCAAGGGCTGGCAGGCCGTGGCGCTGCCGTCGGAGGGCGTCGGCAACGGCGACAACGAGATCAACTCCACCGCCGCCGTGCCCGGCACCGCGGGCGAGGCCTGGGCGGTGGGCCTGGAGGGGCGGAGCACCGCGAACTGCGGCTTCCCGCCCGACTTCCAGGTGTGCGGGCCGATACTCGCCGACCACTTCGACGGCACCTCCTGGCAGGCCGAGCCGGTGCCGACGCCGGCGAACGCGGAGGGCGGCGGCCTCGTCCAGGTGGCCGCGAGCGGGCCGTCCGACGTGTGGGCGACCGGCTGGCTCCAGATCTTCGACAGCGGGGAGCCGAACCCCGCCAAGCCCGGCGGCTGGATCATCCAGGACCACATGGAGGCGCTGGTCGTCCACTGGGACGGCCACGCCTGGAAGCGGTTCCCCGTGCCCGACGCGCTGACCTACCTGCCCACCTCGCTCGTGGTGTCCGGCCACGACGTGTACACCGCCGGCTGGGGCGGCGACGACGTGCCGGTGGTCCAGCACTGGAACGGCAGCACCTGGACCGCCGAGAAGCTCCCGGACAGCTACGGGGGCGAGGTGTACGGCCTGGGCGTGGACGGCACCGGAAGCGTCTGGGCGGTCGGCCGCACGCTGCTGACCGAGGACGACCCGGGCCACGCCCTGCTGCTGCGCCGGACCGGCGGGGTGTGGCGCGAGGTGCCGGCGCCGGCGGACGCGGGCCAGCTGACCGGCATCGCCTTCACCCCGTCCGGTGTCGCCGTCGCAGGCAGCGTCGTCGGCGGCCGGGACGGCTACGTCGCCCAGTCCGACGCGACGGGCTGGCACCGCCTCGCGCTGCCCGCGGCGCCCGAGGGCGGCCTGGTCGCGACGGAGAGCGTGTCGTACAGCCCGCGGCAGGGCGTGACGGTCGTCGGCCACCAGGAGGGGCCGGACGGCCCCTTCGCCGGGGACGCGGTGCCGGTGGTGCTCGCCCAGCGCTGACACCGCCCCACGGACGGCGGGCCCGCACCCACCCCCGGGTGCGGGCCCGCTTCCGTCTCCGCGGCCGTCAGGCCCGGAGGAAGGCGGTGAGCGCCCCCGCCAGGTACGCCGGGTCGTCGGCGCCGCACAGCTCGCGCGCGGAGTGCATGGAGAGCATCGGCACGCCGACGTCGATGGTGGTGATGCCGTGCCGGGCGGCGGTGATCGGGCCGATCGTCGTCCCGCACGGCATGGCGTTGCTGGACACGAAGTGCTGGAAGGGCACGCCCGCGGTCTCGCACGCGGCGGCGAAGAGGGCGCGGCCGGCGCCGTCGGTGGCGTAGCGCTGGTTGACGTTGGACTTCAGGATCGGCCCGCCGTTGGCCCGCGGGTGGTGCGTCGGGTCGTGCCGCTCGGGGTAGTTGGGGTGGACGGCGTGGCCGACGTCGGAGGACACGCACACCGAGCCGGCGAGCGCCCGCGCCCGGTCCTCGTAGCCGCCGCCGCGGGCGTGGACGGAGCGCTCCAGGACGTTGCCGAGCAGCGGGCCCATGGCACCGGTGTCGGCCTGGCTGCCGTTCTCCTCGTGGTCGAAGGCGGCGAGCACGGGGATGTGCGGGAGGCCGCCCGCCTCGACGGCGGCCAGCAGCGCGGCGGTGCAGGCGTGCACGGACAGCAGGTTGTCCAGCCGCCCGGAGGCGAGCAGTTCGCGGTCCCGGCCCAGGTACGCGGGCGGCTGCACGTCGTAGGCCATCAGATCCCAGCCGGTGACGTCGTCGGCGTCCAGGCCCGCCTCGGCGGCGAGGAAGGCGACGAGGTCGCCGTCGTGCGCGTCGCCCAGGCCCCAGACCGGCTGGAGGTGACGCTGCTTGTCGAGGGTCAGGCCGTTGTCGTTGACCCCGCGGTCGAGGTGGATCGCCAGCTGCGCGACCCGCAGCAGCGGCCGGCCGACGTCCACCAGCACCGTCGAGCCGTCGCGCAGCGCGAGCCGCCCGGCGAGGCCCAGGTCGCGGTCCAGCCAGCTGTTGAGCAGCGGCCCGCCGTACAGCTCGACGGAGACCTGCCGCCAGCCCGCGGACCCCATGTCGGGCCGCGGCTTGACCCGCAGGTTGGGCGAGTCGGTGTGCGCCCCGGCGATCCGGAACGGCGTCTCGGGCCGCGCCCCCGCGGGCACGTACCACGCGACGACGGCCCCGCCGCGTGCCACGTACCTGCCGCCCGGCTCGCCGTCCCACGCGTCCGTCTCCGCCACCCGCCGGAAGCCCGCCGCCTCCAGCCGCTCCGCCACGGCGGCGACGGCGTGGTAGGGCGAGGGCGCCGAGGCGACGAAGGCGGCCAGGTCATCGGTGTGCGAGCGGTCGAAAACCCGCGGTGCGGAACTCATACCGGCCAGCATAGGAAACCGCCCCGACAGCCAACCAGCCGATTCACCGCCGGCCCGGCCCCGGGCGGCGGCTCACATCCGGGCGATCTCGGTGAGGTCGACGGTGAGCGGGTAGGGGACGTCGACCCTGAGCCGGTCGTGGTGGATGCCCGTGGGGACGTAGCCGAACGTCAGCACGTCGAGCGCGTACGTGTGGACCACCGGCAGGTCGTCGGGGCCGGTCGCCTCGACCCGCCAGTAGTGCGGGATGCGGGCGCGGGCGTACTTGAACGGCTTGGTCTCGCGGTCGCGCTCCCGGGAGTCGGGGGAGACCACCTCGACGGCGAGGGTGACGTCCTGCGCCGGGTGGCTGCGCCGCTCCGGGCCGCCGGTGCCGTCGGTGCCGCCGGATCTGACGACGATCAGGTCGGGCACGGGCGCGGTGTGCTCGCTGAGCACCACGGCCGTCTGCCGGCGCACCAGCACGTCCGCGGGCGCCGCCTCGTGCAGCGCGTGCAGGAGCAGGTCGGTGGTGACGGAGTGGAACTCCTGCTGCGGGCCGGGGAGCACGAGGCTGCCGTCGATCAGCTCGGCGCGCGGGGGCAGGTCGAGGCGCAGGAGGTCGGCCAGGCGGTAGCCGCCCGGCGGGGGCACGGGCCACGGCGAGCCGTCCGGCTGCTTCGGCGCGTCGGCGGCCGCCCGGGGGCGGGGGGTCGTGCTGCTCGTCATCCCCGGATTCTGGCCGCGCCGCCCGGCGGCCCCGCACGCAATCGTCCCGCCCTCACCCGAAAAGGCGAAGGCGGGACGTTTCAGCAGGTCAGGGCGCCGGGAAGCAGGCCGCCCGACGGAGGCCGGACCGGGTCAGAACGCCTCCTCCGGGAGGTCCATGACGTCGAGGCCGACGGACTCGGCCATCGCCCGCTGGACGGCGACGCCCGGGAGGACGTTCGTCGCGAAGAACTTCGCCGCCGCGACCTTGCCCTGGTAGAAGGGCACGTCCTTCGCGGAGGCGGACGGCAGCTTGTCGAGGGCGACGCCCGCGCCGCGCAGCAGCAGGTAGGCCACGACCACGTCGCCGGAGGCGAGCAGCAGGCGGGTGGTGTTGAGGCCGACCTTGTAGATGCTGCGGACGTCCTGCTCGGTCGCCGCGAGGTCGGTGAGCATCGTGCCGACGATGCCCTCCAGGTCGGCGGCGGCCTTGGCGAGCTGGTCGCGCGCGTCGGCCAGCTCCTCGCCGCCGGCCGCGTCGGCGAGGAACTTCTTGATCTCCTCGCTGAGCGCCGTGAGCGCCTGGCCCTGGTCGCGGACGATCTTGCGGAAGAAGTAGTCCTGGCCCTGGATCGCGGTGGTGCCCTCGTAGAGGGTGTCGATCTTGGCGTCCCGGATGTACTGCTCGACCGGGTACTCCTGGAGGTAGCCGGAGCCGCCGAAGGTCTGGAGCGACTGCGCGAGCTGCTCGTAGGACTTCTCCGAGCCGTAGCCCTTGACGATGGGCAGCAGCAGGTCGTTGAGGCCGTGCAGGCGGCGGGAGTCCTCGCCGTTCGCCTCGGCGACCTGGATCGCGTCCTGGACGGAGGCGGTGTAGAGGACGAGCGCGCGCATGCCCTCGGCGTAGGCCTTCTGCGTCATGAGCGAGCGGCGCACGTCGGGGTGGTGGGTGATGGTGACCTTGGGCGCGGCCTTGTCGGTGAACTGCGCCAGGTCCGGTCCCTGCACGCGCTCCTTGGCGTACTCCAGCGCGTTCAGGTAGCCCGTGGAGAGCGTGGCGATCGCCTTGGTGCCGACCATCATCCGGGCGAACTCGATGATCCGGAACATCTGCCGGATGCCGTCGTGCTTGTCGCCGATCAGCCAGCCCTTGGCGGGGTGCCGGTCGCCGAAGGTCATCTCGCACGTGTTGGACGCCTTCAGGCCCATCTTGTGCTCGACGTTGGTGGCGTAGACGCCGTTGCGCTCGCCCAGCTCGCCCGTCTCCGGGTCGAACTCGAACTTCGGGACCATGAACAGCGACAGGCCCTTGGTGCCGGGTCCCGCGCCCTCGGGGCGGGCCAGCACGTAGTGGATGATGTTCTCGGCCATGTCGTGCTCGCCCGAGGTGATGAAGCGCTTGACGCCCTCGATGTGCCAGCTGCCGTCGTCCTGCGGGACGGCCCTGGTGCGGCCCGCGCCGACGTCGGAGCCCGCGTCCGGCTCCGTGAGCACCATGGTGGAGCCCCACTGCTTCTCCACCGCGAGCGCGGCGATCTTCTTCTGCTGCTCCGTGCCCTCGTCGTAGAGGATGCCCGCGAAGGCGGGGCCGGAGGAGTACATCCAGATCGCCGGGTTGGAGCCCAGGACCAGCTCGGCGTAGGACCAGATCAGGGAGCGCGGCGCGGTGGTGCCGCCGATCTCCTCGGGCAGGCCGAGGCGCCAGTACTCGGCGTCCATGAAGGCCTGGTAGCTCTTCTTGAACGTGTCCGGCACCGGGGCGGTGTTGGTGCCGGGGTCGAAGACCGGGGGGTTGCGGTCGGCGTCGGTGAAGGACTCCGCCAGTTCGTTCTCGGCCAGTCGCGCCAGCTCGGCGAGGATGTCGCGCGCGGTGTCGGCATCCATGTCGGCGAACGGACCCGTGCCGTACAGCTGGTCGCGGCCGAGCACCTCGAAGAGGTTGAACTCGATGTCGCGGAGGTTCGACTTGTAGTGGCCCATGACGTCGGCTCCGTATCGCTGCTGGTGTCACAAAACGTCTCACCCATGATGCTACCCGTCAGTAATAAGGCGCAAGCCCCGCTCCCCGGATGTGACGGGATCGATCCGCGCCCGGCCGGGCGCGGGCGCCGTTACGCTAGGGGCCGTGTACGGCTACGACCAGAGCGCGAATCCCGGTCCGGGGCCGGGTCCCGGTGGGCCCGCGCCCATGCCGGGCTACCCGGACGCCGGCGGTGCGCCGATGAACGGCTACGCCGACCCGAACGCCGCGCCCCCCATGGGCGGCGGCTACCCCGAGCCCTCGCCGCCCTCGCTCACCGACGCCGTACGCGCCTTCACCACCGGTTCGATGGCGGCCGAGGACTTCCAGGCGATCTTCGCCACCTCCCGGGTGTACTGCCCGCGCGGCGAGAACCCGGGCTTCCTGGCGCTGCACGACACGCAGCAGCCCGTCATCCCGATGTTCAGCTCGCTCAAGGAGCTGCGCCGCTACGCCGGCAAGGAGTCGAAGTACTTCGTCATCACCGGCGCCGAGGTGCTGGACCTGCTGCCGACCGGCTACGGCTTTGTGCTGGACATCGACGGGCAGCACCGTATGGTCTTCGACGCCAAGGCCGTCGAACAGATGGTCGATTTCACGATGCGCCGGATGTACGGCTGAGGCCGGCTGCTCCTTGAGTCCGTTACGCCCCGTACGCCCCCGGGCCCTCGTGCCCGATCGGGTGAGGGAATGGTCACGCGTGGCAAGACGTTCAGTGTTCAACTACATTGGAAGTGCACCGTCCCCGAGGAGGGCCCCCCATGCCTGCCGTGACCGTCGAGAACCCGCTCGCCCTGCCGCGGGTGTCCGCACCCGCCGAGGCACACTCCCGCTCCGCCCTCGCCGTCTCCACCGCCCCGAGCGGTCTGGAGGGCGAAGGCTTCCCCGTCCGCCGCGCCTTCGCCGGTATCGACTACCGGCACCTCGACCCGTTCATCATGATGGACCAGATGGGTGAGGTGGACTACGCCGCCGGCGAGCCCAAGGGCACCCCCTGGCACCCGCACCGCGGCTTCGAGACCGTCACGTACATCATAGACGGCACCTTCATCCACCAGGACTCGCACGGCGGCGGCGGCACCATCACCAACGGCGACACCCAGTGGATGACCGCCGGCTCCGGCCTGCTGCACATCGAGACCCCGCCGGAGTCGCTCGTGCTCAGCGGCGGCCTCTTCCACGGCCTCCAGCTGTGGGTGAACCTGCCGAAGGCCGACAAGATGATGCCGCCCAAGTACCAGGACCTGCGCGCCTCCGGCCTCAAGCTGCTCACCTCCGGCGACGGCGGCGCCCTCATCCGGCTCATCGCCGGCGACCTCGGCGGCCACGTCGGACCCGGCGCCACCCACACCCCCATCACCATGGCGCACATCTCCCTCAACCCCGGCGCCGAACTGACCATCCCCTGGCGCGCGGACTTCAACGCCCTCGCCTACGGCCTCGCCGGCTCCGGCTTCGCGGGCCCCGAAGCCCGCCCCTTCCGCATGGGCCAGGCCGTCGTCTTCGGCAAGGGCGACGCCTCCGGCTCCGGCGACGCGCTGACCCTGCGGGCGGCCGAGACCCAGGACTCGCGCTCGGCGAACTTCGAGTTCGTCCTGCTCGGCGGCCGCCCCATCCGCGAGCCGATGATGCAGTACGGCCCGTTCGTCATGAACACCCACGCCGAGCTGGCCCAGGCCTTCGACGACTACCAGGCCGGCCGCCTCGGCACGATCCCGGCGGACTCCCCGCTGGGGAAGTAACCGTCTCTTCGCGGCAGGGCCCGCTCCCCTCCCGGGGGGCGGGCCCTCGCCGTACCCGTGGCCCGTTCTCGCCGGGGCACGTGGACGCCCCGCGGTCACCTCCGTACGCTGGGTGCACGGCTCGGCGGTGGATGGGGGCGGCGTACATGGGTAGCGCGTGGGAGGCCGATCCGCGGGCGCGGTTGCTGCGGCGGGTCGGTGCGGCGCCGTCCGACCTGGGGACGACGGGGGGCCGGGACGGCTGCCCGGACATCTGGGAACTCGACAACGGGGACTTCGCGGTGATCGGTCGCGACCTCACCGCGGTGTACGCCGAGGGGCTGCCCGAGGACGCGGTCATCGGCGGCGGAGAGCGCCTCGTGGTGATCCCGCGCGCCACCCTGCTGGCGGCGAAGACGCAGATCCCGAATGCGTGATCTCCTCGGCGGTCCGCACGGCGAGCCGTTGGAACTCGACGCCTATCGGGAGGACTTCCGGCGACGGGACTTCGCCGTCGACGGCTACGACTCCTGGAAGCTGGAGCGCCGCCAGGACTTCCGCGAGCCGGGGGATCCGAGCTGGGAGGCGTTCGTCCGGGGTGACTGGCAGCAGGCCCTGCGCCTGATCGCGGAACGGCGCGGCGAGTTGCTGGACCTCTCCCGCCTCGCCGCGAGCCACGCCTGCCGGCTGCTCCGGGTCCGCGTGGTGGAGCGGCCGCTCACGCCGTACCTGCGGTGGGAGCTCGAACTGCTGCGTGTGCGGGCCGAGTGCGGGGAACTGATCCGGGTCATCGGGCCCGAGCATGTCGTTCAGTACGAACGCGAGGGGACCGTACCGGAGTTGGTCACACTCAACGACGATGTGGTCTACGAGATCCGCTACGACGCAGCGGGCGTCCTGGAGGGAGCCGTGCGCCACCTCGACCGGGCGTCGCGGGACCGCGTCGTGGCCCGGATCGAGGAACTGTACGCGCGGGGTGAGGACATCGGCGCCTACTTCGCCCGCGAGGTGGCCGGGACCGCACCCCCGACAGGTGTCTGAGCGCCATGAGGAGGTCCACTCCTGGGTGTCCGGAGTGGCCCGCGACGTCGTGCAGGCCCACGACGTGCACGGGGGAATCCACTTCCACACCGCCGAGCGCAGCGGTCCTCCGGTTCCACGCCAGCTCCCCCTCGCCGGAAGGGGTTTCGTCGACCGGCACCGCGAACGGGCCGTGCTCGACGGGATTCTCCGGGCCGAGCCCGTCGGCGCGTCGATCGTCCTGGTCACCGGCACTGCGGGCGTCGGGAAGACGTCACTCGCGCTGCACTGGGCGCACGCGGTACGCGACCGGTTCCCGGACGGGCAGCTGTACGCCGATCTGCACGGCTACGACCGGCGGGCCCCGGTCGCGTACGAGCGGGTGCTCGAAGGCTTCCTGCGCGGTCTCGGCGCTCCCGAGGATGCCGTCCGGGCCGACGGCGAGCAGATGGCCGCGGACTTCCGCTCCCGGCTCGCCGACCGGCGGTTGCTGATCCTCCTCGACAACGCGGCCGACGCCGACCAGGTCCGGCCGCTGCTGCCGGCGACCCCGGGGTGTCTTGCCGTCGTGACGAGCAGGCACCGGCTGTCCGGCCTGGCCGTCCGGGAGGGCGCACAGCGGCTCGCCGTGGACGTGCTGGACGAGGACGGTTCGATCGCCCTGCTGCGCAGCGTCACCTCGGGCTCTCGGCAGGAGGACGATCCCGAGCACATGGCGGAGCTTGCCGCGCTGTGCGCGCGGCTGCCGTTGGCACTCCGGATCGCCGCGGAGCGTGCGGCGCGGATGCCGCGGACACGGCTGGCGGAGCTGAACCGCGAGCTGCGTGACGAGTCCGGCCGCTGGGAAGTTCTGTCAGCAGACGACGACCAGGAGTCCGAGGCGGTGCGTCCGGTGATCACGTGGTCCTATCGAGCGCTGCCGCCGGACGCCGCCCGGCTCTTCCGGCTCCTCGGGCTTCACCCCGGGCCCGAGGTGAGTGACACGGCCGCGGCCGCGCTTGCGGGGGCCGACGTGCGAACGGCCCGCCGTCTCCTCGACGTGATCGCCTCCGCGCACATGGCCGAGCAGACCGCGTCCGGCCGCTACCGCCTCCACGACCTGCTGCACGCCTACGCCGGCGACCAGGTCCGGCAGGAAGAGATCCCGCGGGAGCGCGGGGACGCGCTCCTGCGGGTGCTGAGCTGGTACCTGCACACGGCGGACGCGGTTCAGGCCCGTGTCGCACCACAGGAACCCCGTGTGGAACTGGTCGCGGCCCCGCCCGGACTGCCCGAGCTGCGGTTCACCGACGAAGGGGAGGCGATGCGGTGGTACGAGGCGGAACGGGACAATCTCGTGGCCGCTGTCCGCACGGCTGCCGCCGCGGGACTGGATCGTGTCGCCTGGCAGCTCGCCGTGGTCCTGCGGGCGGTGTACATGATCACCAATCCGTTCCAGGACTGGCTTGCCACCTCGCGGATCGGCCTGGACGCCGCCCGCCGCGACGGTGACCGGAGCGCCGAGGCCGAACTCCACGAGAGTCTGGGCATGGCCTACGCCCAGTCCCAGCACCCGGCGACCGCCGCCGAGCACTACCGGGAGGCACTGGCCCTGCGCCGGACTCTCCAGGACGCCTTCGGTGAGGCCCTGACCCTGAACGGCCTCGGTCTGCTGGAACTGCGTCGGCGCAACCTGGCGGAGGCGCGGGAGGCGCTGGAGGCCGGCAGAGCGCTCTTCGCCGCGCGGGACGACGGATTCTGGGAACCACGTGTCGCGGCCAACCTCGCGCAGGTGGACCTCGAACTCGGCCGCCCCGACCGCGCCGTTGGCCCCCTGCGCCGGGCGATCGGCGTCTTCCGCACCCATCGTGACCGCCGTGCCGCAGGCAACAGCCTCAACCTCCTTGCGGCGGCGGAACTCGAACTCGGCGACACCACAGCCGCGTTGGTCCACGCCCAGCAGGCCGTGGCCATCGCCGCCGAGATCCGCAGCGCGGCCGCCGAGGCCTACTGGCTGCTGACGCTCGGCGACGTCCAACGCGCCACCGGCCACCCCTCCGTCGCACTCGCCTCCTACCAGCGCGCCGCAGCACTCCAGGAGCCGCTGGGCGACCGTTCCCGCCTGGCCGCCGCATGGAACGGCATCGGCCAGGCACTGCTCTCCCTGGGGCGCGTCCAGGAATCGGTCGACCACCACCTCCGGGCGGAGACCACCTACCGCGAACTCCGCCAGACCTGGGAGACGGCACAATCCCTCGCCCACCTGGCAGCGGCCCTCGACGCGTCCTCTCCCCCCGGGGACTCCGCCGCCGCACGAGCAAAAGCGATCGCCCTTCTCGCCTCCTTCACGGACCCCCGGGCGCGGCGGCTGAGCGAAAGCCTCAGCCCGTCGTGACGCGCGCTGCCCTCGGCATCGGTGCGGAGGCGGAAGCAATTGTTGCCTTCGCCGCGGAAGGGCGCTTCCGAGATGATCTCGGGCATCAGATGCTCCTCACATGCGGTGCGGCGGCACGACCGGTGAACGCCGCGTTCAGGAGGTTCCTCGTCCCGGACGGCCTCTGGCGGCGATGGGTCGCCGGACGGGCCGGTGAGGGATACGGCGCCCCCGGCCGGTACCGCGAGGCCATCGGCCAGTGCTGCGCTCTCGTCGACGAGAGCGCCGAGCACTGCACGGTGAGGAAGCGATGACCTCGGACGCACAAGCGGAGGGCCCCGACCACCCGGTGGTCGGGGCCCTCCGTCGGGCGGGGGTCAGCTGGTGGTGAGGGTGCCCACCAGGCCGCTGACGTTGAGGAGTTCGTGGCAGCCGGCGGACTGCTTGCCGGTGGCCGGGGTGCCGGGCTTCTGGCAGGTGACCTCGACGGAGACGGTCTGGTTCTGCTGGACCTCGATCGGGGTGACCCAGTGGTAGTCCTGGTTGCGGAATGTCTCCAGGGCGATCGTGGTGATCTTGCGGTCGCCGAAGGTGATGGTCAGGACGCCCTCGTCGCCCTGGAAGTTGGCGACGACGAGGTCGGTGACGCGGAAGACCTGGCCCGCGGGGACCTGGTAGACGCCCGCCTTCGTCTGGCCGCCGGACGCCTTGACGTCGATGGTCTGGGAGCTCTGCTGGCTGCCCGTGACGCCGGTGCCGCCGGTGCCGCCGTTCGTACCGCCGCTGCCGCCGGTGCCGGCCTGCGTGCCGCCGGCCTGGGTCGGGGTGGGGGCGGCGCCGGCGTCGCCGGGTGCGGGGGCGTTCTGGGCGCCGGTGCTGGGCTGCGGGTGGACGACCTTGTTGGCGGCCGCCTTCGCGGTGCTGCGTACCGCCGGGCGGACGAGCGCGAACCATGCGAGCAGCAGGGCGATGATCGCCGCGAGCACCGCGAGCAGCCACCGCGGGAAGACCGGGATCTGGACGAACTCGCCGTCGAGCGGCGGCCGCAGGATCGCGGTCTCGTCGGTGACCGGGATCTCCGGGGTGAGCGGCTCCATGGCGTACTCGGTCGGCGCCAGCGTGAACGGCCGGGTCACGGCCCTGCCGAACCAGATCGGCCGGCCCGTGCGCACCAGCAGCCGCAGGTCCGCGGACTCGCCGGGCTCCAGCGGCACCCGGGCCGGCGCGAAGGCGAACTTCAGCTCGTCGCCCGCCTGCCCCGCGAGGAAGCCCACCCGCACCGCGGTGTTGCCCTGGTTGCGCACCGCGACCCGGTAGCGGCCGCGCAGCCAGCCCCGCCGCCGGCGGGGCAGCAGCTCGGTGCGCAGCTCGTGGAACTCGCCGATGTGCACGGTGGTCTCGGGCACCCGCACGGCTTCGGGGTGCTCCGCGGGCAGCACGCGTACCGCGAGGGGCACCGCACCTGCCCGTACCTCCGGGGAACGTGGCGGATCCAGGCGGATCGTCACCGTCTCGGAGGTGCCGGGGTAGAGGGAGACCCGCGCGGGCTCCACCGTCGTCCAGGGCGCACAGTCCCCGACGACTTCCAAGCCGTACGCCTCGACGATGTCGCTGTCATTGCGGACGGTGAGCGTGGTCGTGGCGGTGCCGCCGGGGGCGACCGCCACTTCCGGGATGTCGAGACCGGGCGCACCGGTTCCGGAAGAGGCTGCAGAAGGCGTCACGCACACGAGCGTATGTCTGTACGCGGGGTCGACACGAGGTGTGACGAGGGCAATACAGGGGCAGAGGTAATGCCCGGGAAGTCCGGTCAACTATGGTGTTGTTGAACAGAGTTGTTCCATTCATGCGGCTGACACGCAATCGGTCAACGGCCCGTGCGACCCTCGCCGGCGTACTCCTCCGACGCCACCGACCGCCCCCGCGTGCATCCGATGCACCCGAAACCCCGTCACCGAACGCCTTCAGAACTTGCGGAACGCATGACACTCGTGTCATGCGCAGAGGAGAGCCTTGGCCATGTCCGTAGCCCCGTCACCAGAACCCGCCACTGCCCGGGCGGACTCCGCGCCCCGGGCTTTACTGAACAGCCGTCCGGCCCGGGTGACCGTGGCCGTGCACGCCGCCGACCTGGTCCTGCGGGTCGGCATCGTCCAGCAGCTGCGCCAGCGGCCGGAGGTCGAGCTGGTCGACGGACCGGACACGGACCAGGCCCAGGTCACCCTCGTGGTCGTGGACGGCGTCGACGACGAGGTCGCCGCGCTGCTGCACCGGCTGCGGCACAACAGGGCCACGCGCACCGGGCTGATAGCCGGCAGCCTCGGCCCCGGCGCGCTGCAGCGTGTCATCGAGTGCGGAGTGGCGGCCGTGATGCGCCGCGCCGAGGCCGACCAGGACCGGCTGGTGCACCTGGTCAAGGCGATCGCCAACGGTGAGGGCGTACTCCCCGGTGACATGCTCGGCAAGCTGCTCACGCACGTCGCGAGCCTGCACCGTTCGGAGCTGGAGCCGCAGGGCCTGTCCCTGTCCAGCCTGACCACACGGGAGGCGGACATGCTGCGGCTGGTCTCGGAGGGGATGGACACCGCGGAGATTGCCCGCAAGACGGCGTATTCCGAACGCACCGTCAAGAACGTGCTGCACGAGGTCACCACGCGGCTCCAGCTGCGCAACCGGGCCCACGCCGTCGGTTACGCGCTGCGCAACGGGCTGATCTGACCGCCGTTCGGCCGTACGCCGGGGGAGCCGCGGCTACCCGAAAGCACACCGGCGCTTCCCCCGGGTACGGCCCCGCAGCCCTGTCCCCGCACGGCGCCGCGCGGCAGGCTGGCGGGATCGAACCCGTACGGCCCCGCGCCGTGCGCACCCGTACGCCGCAGCACCCTGGGAGGGGACCCGTGACCGGACCTGCCGACCCCCGCAGGCGCTTCCGCCTGGGAAGAGCCGGGGTGTCGCTGCTGCTGCTGGTCCCGCTGCTGGGGGCCACCGCGGCCGCCGGGGGAAGCGGCGGCGGCTCGGCCACGCCGCGCGCGGCGGCCGCGGCCGGCACCGACGACCGGATCACGTACGCGGGCACGAGGCACCGCAGCCTCGGGCAGGTGACGGCGGAGGACACGAGGAACAGCACCCCGCTGTTCGGCGGCAGCCCCACGCACTTCGACACCCAGCCGGCCGCGCTCGGCGACCAGCTGGTCTTCGCGAGCCTGCGTGACGAGCCGAAGCCCCAGGTCTACCTGCGGGCCGCGGACGGCTCGGTGCGCAAGCTCACGACCGGCCGGGACGCCGCGCACCCGCGGCTCACCCCGGACGGCGGCTCGGTCGTCTTCGACTCCGCGGAGCCGGCCGCGCTCGGCGGCACCGAGCGCGACCTGTGGCTCGTGCACACCGACGGCACCGGGCTGAAGCGGCTCACCGACACCCCGGAGAACGAGGAGAGCCCCACCGTCTCCCCGGACGGCAAGCGGATCGCGTTCAGCTGCGACACCGATCCGCTGACGGGGACCCAGATCTACGTCCGCGCCCTCGACGGCGGCCCGGTCACCCTGCTCAGCGACCCCGCCAACGGACCGGCCACCGAACCGGTGTGGAACCCGGTCGACGACGACGGCCACCGCGACCTCGTCGCCTACACCGCCACGATCCCGCCCGGCAGCGGCCCGCGCCTGACGGGTGCCAGGGCCGTCGCGGCCGCCGCGGCGAACGGCAGCCCGCGGCTGCGGGTGACGGACGGCACCACCGACCAGCCGTTCATGGCCGGCGACTACAGCTCCTGGCGGGCCCACGGGGCATCCTGGTTGCCCGACGGGGACGAGGTGGTCTTCCTCAGCCCCGAGATCACCTGCGGCTGCGAGGGCGACTACGACCACGTCTTCCGCACCACCCTGCGCTCCGGCGGGCAGCCGTCGCTCGTGCTCACCGAGGACCGCGAGGTCTCCTCGCCCACCTGGGCCGGCCCGGTCGACGGCGGAGGCGCGGTCGTCGAGCGCGACACCGCGGCCAACCCCCGTACCGCGACCCTCCAGGACGTCCGGATGGACGGCTCCGACCCGCGCGACCTCGGGGTGACGATCCTGGAGGAGGACCCGGCGGCCTGGACGAACACCGACCCGGCGAAGAACCCGTTGTTCGTGCCCGCGGCCGGCTACGACCCGTGGAGCGAGCGGCAGAACTACACGCCGGACGGCCGCCGCATCGCCGTCACCCGCTTCGAGGACGTCGACCCCGGCAACCCCGACTCCGCACGCACGGAGCGGATCTGGCTGACCGACGCGGACGGCGGCAACGTCGATCCCGTGCCGCTCGGCGACCGCTCGGCCACCGACTGGGACACCGACCCGACCTTCTCCCCGGACGGGAAGTACCTCGCCTTCACCCGCACCTCGCCCGGCGGCGTCCTGGACGCGGCCGGCCCCAGCCAGGTGCTCATCGCCGACGCGAAGACCGGCAAGATCGACGGGAGGATCACCCCGCCGGCCGACCAGGCCCAGGGACGTGACGCGCAGCCCACGTGGTCGCCGGACGGCACGATGCTCGCCTTCACCCGGGACACCACGGACCAGGGCGGCCGGAAGCACATCTGGACCGCGCGCCTAGCGGACCTCGCCGACCAGAACGACGTGACCGACAAGAACTGCCCGGCGGGCTGCGCGGTCATCGACGACAGCCCGGCCTTCTCCCCGGACGGCAAGGGCATCGTCTTCAACCGCAAGAACTGCGACTGCCGCGCGGGCGAGTACGACGGGCTGCTCCAGGTCACCGCGGACGGCAAGGGCTGCACGGTGCTGCTCCCGCAGGGCGCGCGCGGCAACACCTGCACCACGGAGCTGCCCGACACCTCGCGGACGGGGCCCTTCCAGCCGCGCGACGCGGCCTGGACGGCGGACGGCAAGGGCCTCGTCTTCACCTCGCGCGCGGAGGCCGCCCCCAACAGTCCGGAGCACCTGCGGCTGCTGGACGTCGCGACCGGCACCGTCACCCCGCTCACCGCGGAGCTGCCCGGCCGGCAGAAGGAGCCGTCGGTCCAGCAGTCCGTGGACCTCGCGGTGGACGCGCCGGGCACCGTGCCCGCGGTCACCGTCGGCGGGTCCGCGACCGTGACGGTGAACGTGGTCAACCACGGCCCGGCCGCCTCGCCCGGCACCGTCCTGACGATCGCGCCGCCCGAGGGCGTGCGGATCACCGGCATCACCTGGCCCGGCGGCACCTGCCAGGCCGCCTCGCTCCAGTGCGGCGTCGGTGTCGTGCCGCCGGGCGGGAGCGTGCCGGTGACCGTCACCGTGGCCGGTGACGTGCCCGGCGACGGGTCCATCGGCTGGACCGTCACCGGCGCCGTCGTCGACCCGCTGCCCGACGACAACGCGGGCAGGACGGTCGTCCCCGTGCAGGAGGCGCCGCCCACCGGCCCGCCGCCCACGACACCCCCGCCGGCGACCACCCCGCCGCCCCCGCCGCCCGCCCCGCCCGCGCCCGAGGCCGGGCCCGGGGTGCACGTCACCGCGCAGCCCGACCCGGGCTACGTCGGCGGCAAGGTCGTCGTGACGTACACCGTGCGCAACGGGCGCAACGCCCTCGCCACGGGCCTGCGGCTGCACATCGGGCTGCCCGCAGGCCTGCCCCACTCCGCCCCGCCGCCCGGCTGCGACAGCTCCTGGGTGTGCGCGCTGCCGGACCTCAAGCCGGGCAGGAGCGCCGTGGTCACCGTCGTCCTCAGCCCCGACAAGGCGCTCACCGGCACCGTGACCGGCCGCCTCACCACGACCGGAACGGACGCCGACCCGGGCGACAACACGGCGCGGCAGAAGCTGCGGATCCTCCAGCCGGTGATCATCGCGGTGCCGCCGATCGGCAGGCCCGGCTTCGTGACCTCGGTGCGCGGCAAGGACTTCCCGCCCGGCGTCCCGGTACGTTTCACGTGGAACCCCGGCATCACCGCCTCCGCCGCGCCGACCCACCCCGGCACGGACGGCACCTTCATCGGGCAGCTGCTCATCCTCAGCAAGGACCAGACGGGCCCGCGCACCATCACCGCCACGGGCCCCGGCTTCACCTGCGAGCCCGTCGACTTCCTGGTGGTCAGCGGCAGCATCCAGCCGCCCGACGAGGTGACCCGCCGGTGATCCACGAGGTCGACGAGGCACTCGGGCGGCTCATCACCGAATCCGGCCTCGAAACGTCGGGCGTCGAAGTGGTCTTCGACGCCCCCACGAAGGACTGGGCCGCGCGCCGCGGCGGCCCCACGGTGTGCGTCTTCCTCTACGACATTCGCGAGGACGTCAGCCGCCGCGGCAACGGCGCGGGGGAGATCTACGACGAGGAAGGGCACGTGGTGGGGCGGCGCACCCCGCCGCGCTGGTTCGACCTCACCTACCTCGTCACGGCGTGGGCGACCCGGCCGCAGGACGAGCACATGCTGCTCTCGCAGGTCCTCACGACGCTGACCTCCACCGAGACGCTGCCCGCCCGGCTGCTCGGCGGCTCCCTGGCCGAGCTGAACCTCCAGGTGGGCCTGGACACCGCCGGCACCGCGATGGACGCGCCCGCCGCCGCCGACGTCTGGTCCGCCTTCGGCGGCGAACTCAAGGCCTCGGTGTCCGTACGGGTCCGTGCCCCGCTCGCCGGCGTCACCCGCCAGACCGCGCCGCCCGTCACGGAGGGCCTGGTGCTGCGTACGACCGACCCCCTGCACGCGGCGGAGGAGGCAGAACCCGGCCGCCGGCTGCGTTACACCGAGGTCAGCGACCCGGGCCGGGACGGCTTCGCGGGCCCCCGCGAGCGCGGCGCGCCGCCCGCCCGCCGCCGCCGCGGGGAGCGCCAGCCGTGAGCACCGCCGCCGCGAGTGTCGCGGAAGAGGCTGTGCCCGGGGGGCCCGGGGAGCCGGACGCGGCGCAGGATCCCGCCGGGGAGGCGGAGTTCGACCTCTGGGAGCGGCTCGCGGTCGTCGAGGTGCGCGTCCGGGGGGCGGTCGAGGCGCGGCGTGCCGACGACCCGGATCCGGAGGACCCCTACCGCGGCCAGTACCTCACGCCCGAGGCCGCGCAGCGCATCCTCGACGCTCCCGGCGGGCTCGGCATGCCGCCCGCGGGCAGCTGGCGTCCCGCGCCGGGGACGGTGCTCGACGGGCTCGCCGCCCGCTTCGGGCTCACCGCGCTCGACCTGGACCTGCTGCTCGTCGCCCTCGCCCCCGACCTGGACGCCCGCTTCGAGGCGCTGTACGGCTACCTCAACGACGACCTGACGCGCCGCCGCCCCACCGTGGGGCTCGCGCTCGAACTGTGCGGCCGGACGGGCACGTCCGCGGCCCGCTTCCGGCTCGCCCCCGGCGCGCCGCTCGTCGACGGGGGCCTGCTGGAGGTCGCCGAACCCGAACGGCCCCCGCTGTCCCGGACGCTGGCGGTGCCCGACCGGGTGACCGCGCACCTGCTGGGCGGCTCCCGGCCCGACACCCGGCTCGCCGCCGTACTCCGCGAGGCGGCCGAGGACCCGGCGGCCGGGCCGGAGCACGTACGGGCGGCCGCCGCCGCCGCGGCCACCGGGACGGGCCTGGTCCACCTGCGCAGCCGGGGAGGCGACGCCGAGGGCCTCGCCGTCGCCGCACTGCGCGCCGCCGGGCTGCGCCCGCTCGTCCTCGACGCGGCGGCGCTCGCCCCGCGCGCGGCCGAGGTGCCCGACATCGCCCGCGCCGCCGCCCGTGAGGCGCGGCTGACCGGCGCCGGGGCGGTGCTCGGCCCGCTGGAGGCGCTGCCCGACCGGCCCGCCGAACGCGCCCGCGCGCTGGGGGAGTTGTGTGCGGCGCTGCGCGGCATCCCGCTGTTCACGCACGGCACCTCCGCATGGGACCCGGCGTGGGCGGCGGACAGCCCCGTCGTCCTGACCGTCCCCGCCCCCTCCCCCGAGCGCCAGGCCGCCCGCTGGCGGCACGCCCTGGCCGAGGCGGCGCGAGCCGTACGCCCTGACCAGCCCGGCACGCGGGACGCGGCCGCCCGCGCCGCGGACCGGCCGGACGCCCTGGACGCACGGCCCGGGGGCCCCGCCCCGGGACCCGGCGGCACGCCCGAACCCCCCGGCGACCCCGGCACGCAGGACGCCGCGGCCCTCGCCGCCGCCGTCGCGGCCCACCGGCTGGACGCCCGGCAGCTGCGCCGGGCCGCCGACGTGGCCGTACGCACCGCCGCGCTCGCCGCCCGCCCGGTCACGGCCGACGACCTGCGCACCGCGGTGCGGGCGCAGAACGGCGCGGGCCTGGAGCGGCTGGCCCGCCGGGTGGAGCCCGGTGTCGGCTGGGACGACCTGGTCCTGCCGGCGCCCACCCACCGCCGGCTGCGCGAGCTGGCGCTGCGGGCCCGGCACCGCGACCAGGTGCTCGGGCAGTGGGGGATGCGGCCGGGCGGCGGCCGCGGGCGCGGCGTCATCGCGCTGTTCTCCGGTGAGTCCGGCACCGGCAAGACGATGTCCGCCGAGGTCGTCGCCGCCGACCTGGGCATGGACCTCTACGTCGTGGACCTGTCGACGGTCGTCGACAAGTACGTGGGGGAGACCGAGAAGAACCTGGAGCGGATCTTCACCGAGGCCTCCGCCGTCAACGCGGTGCTGCTCTTCGACGAGGCCGACGCGATCTTCGGCAAGCGCTCGGAGGTGAAGGACGCGAGCGACCGGCACGCCAACATCGAGTCGGCGTACCTGCTCCAGCGCATGGAGTCCTTCGACGGCATCGCCGTCCTGACGACCAACCTGCGGGCCAACCTGGACCCGGCCTTCACCCGCCGGATCGACGTCGTCGCCGACTTCCCCGTGCCCGACGCCGGCCGCCGCCGGGATCTGTGGGAGCGCTGCCTCGGCGACCGGCTGCCGCGCGCCGCCGACCTCGACCTCGGCTTCTGCGCCGACCGCTTCGAGCTGGCGGGCGGCTCCATCCGCGCCTGCGCGGTGACGGCCGCCTACCTCGCGGCGGAGGCGGGCGGCCCGCTCACGATGCGGCAGGCGGTGACGGCCGTCGCCCAGGAGTACCGCAAGCTCGGCCGCCTGGTCCTGGCGGGCGAGTTCGGCCCCTGGCTGGGGGAGATCGCGGAGAGCTGAGCGGGCCCCCGCGCGGGGCCGCCGGACACCCCGCAACGGCCCTTCCGGCGCTGCGACCTGCGCTGTCACCCTTCGCGCCGGACGCCGGGCGGAAGGTGCCGCAGCGCGCTCGCGAGGTCACGCTGCGGGTCCGCAAAGGGCAGCGGGCCTGCCCCCCGGCAGGTCCGCCCGTCTCTGGCCGCCCCGGGGGTCTGCTCCGCAGACTCGGCCTGGAGACAGCTGATCCGCAGCCGGTATGGACGCGAAGGAGCGAGTATGGCGACGTACCTCACCCCGGGTGTGTACATGGAGGAGGTGCAGTCCGGGGCGCGGCCGATCGAGGGGGTCGGCACCGCCGTCGCCGCGTTCGTCGGCTTCGCCGAGGCCGGCCCGTTCCACGCGCCGACCCTGGTGACCAGCTGGGACCAGTACAGCCAGACCTTCGGCGGTTTCACCGAGGGCACCTACCTGGCGCACGCGGTCTACGGCTACTTCGCCAACGGCGGCGGCGCCGCCTACGTCGTGCGCATCGGCGGGGCGGCGGGCACCGGCGCGGACACCACGCAGAAGGCCGTCGGTTCGGCGGAGCCCGTCGAGCTGGGCGGCTTCACGGTCGTGGCCAGGCCCGGGGCGAGCGGCCTGACGGTCGAGGTCGCCGACGCGGAAGGCGACAGCCCCGCGGAGGACCGCTTCAAGCTGCTGGTGAAGCAGGGGGACAAGGTCGTGGAGACCTTCGACGCCTCCACCCGCAAGAACGTCCGCGCCTACCTGGTCACCCAGGCGCGCGGCTCCAGTTACGTCGAGGTCGCCGAGAAGCGCGGCGGCACGCAGACCCGCCCGGCCAACGGCGTGACCGCGCTGGCCGACGGCCCGGCCCCCGCGGGGCGCGGCGGCTCCGGCGAGGTGCAGCGGCTCAGCCCGTCCGAGTACGTCGGCGACACCGCGGCCCGTACCGGCTTCGGCGGCCTGGAGACGATCGACGAGATCACCATGGTCGCCGTCCCGGACCTGATGAGCGCCTACCAGCGCGGTGCGATCGACGCCGAGGGCGTGCGCACCGTGCAGCTCGCCGTCATCGCGCACTGCGAGCAGATGGGCGACCGGGTCGCCGTGCTGGACGCCCCTCCCGGGCTCACGGCGCAGCAGGTGCGCACCTGGCGCAACGACGAGGCGGGCTACGACTCGCGCTACGCGACCCTCTACTACCCCTGGGTGCGGGTCTTCGACCCGGCGCTCGGCCACAACACCACCGTCCCGCCGAGCGGCCACATCGCCGGCGTGTGGGCGCGCAGCGACGTCGAGCGCGGGGTGCACAAGGCGCCCGCGAACGAGGTCATCCGCGGCGCCGTGGACCTGGAGCTGCGGCTCAGCAAGGGCGAGCAGGACCTGCTCAACCCGATCGGCGTCAACTGCGTGCGCGCCTTCCCCGGCCGCGGCATCCGCGTGTGGGGCGCGCGCACCCTCTCCTCCGACCCGGCCTGGCGCTACCTGAACGTGCGCCGGCTGTTCAACTACCTGGAGGAGTCCATCCTGCTGGGTACCCAGTGGGTGGTCTTCGAGCCCAACGACGACCGGCTGTGGTCCAGCATCCGGCGCAACGTCACGGCCTTCCTCACAGAGGAGTGGCGGCGCGGCGCGCTGTTCGGCCGCACCGCCGACGAGGCCTTCTACGTCAAGTGCGACCGTGACAACAACCCGCCCGAGTCCATCGACCAGGGCCGGGTCGTGTGCGAGATCGGCGTCTGCCCGGTCAAGCCCGCCGAGTTCGTGGTCTTCCGGCTGGCGCAGTTCTCCGACAGCACCAGCCTCATCGACGAGTGACCACGGACGCGACCGCGAACCAGCGACGCAGCAAGGAAAGGTGACCGGAAGTCATGGCAGAGGGCGACGCGCTTTCCACCCACATCTTCGGCGTGCAGCTCGGCGGCTACCTGGTGGAGTCGATCCAGGAGATCAGCGGGCTGACCGTCGAGGAGGAGGTCGTCGAGGTCCGGCAGGTCAGCTCGGACGGCAAGCAGATCATCCGCAAGCAGCCCGGTGCCCGGCTGGCCGGTGAGATCACCATCACCCGCGGCATCGACAAGAGCAGTGAATTCACCAAGTGGATCAAGGAGACGCTCAACAAGGGCGCCGTCAACACCGCTCGGCAGAACCTCACGATCGAGATCAAGGACTCCGAGGGCAACACGGTCCGCCGCATCCAGCTGATGCAGGGCTGGGCGTCCAAGTGGGAGGGCCCGTCCCTCAACGCGGGCCAGTCGTCCGCGGCCACCGAGTCCGTGACCATCGTGTTCGAGGAGATCGTCGTCGAATGAGGCGCCGTACGGTCAGCGCGGGCAGCCTGGAGGAGATCCTCGAGGCCACGGCACCGCTCGCCCGCGCGGCGGAGCAGCCGGCGGAGACCGCGGGCGCGGCGGGGGCTCCGGCCCCCGCCGCCCCGGCGGCCGCCCGGCGGCAGCAGGTGCTGCGCGACGAGTTCGAGTTCGAGCTGCCGCGCGGCTACGTGGACGACGAGGGGGTCGTGCACCGGCACGGCGCCATGCGGCTGGCCACCGCCCGCGACGAGCTGCGCCCGCAGATCGACCTGCGGGTGAAGGAGAACCCGGCGTATCTGAGCGTGGTCCTGCTCAGCCAGGTCATCACCCGGCTCGGCCCGATCACCGACGTCCACGCCGGGATCGTCGAGCGGATGTACGCCACCGACGTCGCCTTCCTCCAGGACTTCTACCGGCGGGTCAACAGCGAGGGCCACACCCGCGCGGCCGTGACCTGCCCGCACTGCGACGGCGGCTTCGAGGTCGACCTCTCGGGCGGGCGCCTGGGGGAATCGTGACGTACGCACTCCCCCGGCTGCGGGAGGAGATCGCGTACATCGCCTACCACTTCCACTGGGCGCGCGAGGAGATCCTCGACCTCACGCACGACGAGCGGCGCCAGTGGGTGAACGAGATCGCGCGCATCAACACCCGTATGAACGAAGGCGGTTGAGCACATGGCATGGCGGGACAGGCTGAACCGCCGGCCCGCCGGGCCGCCCACCGCGGGGGCGGATGACGCGGGTGGGGCCGCCGGAGGGCGGGACGCGGCCGCACGCCCCTCCACGGGTGCGGACGCCGCAGCGGGCGGTCCCGCTGCGGGCGGTTCCGGGGCGGCCCGGTCCCTGCCCGCAGGGTGGGACGGCGGGTGGCGGCGCACGTCGCCGCCCGAACTGACCGTCGCCCGTTCCGCGCTGGGTGTCAGCGACGGTCTGGTCTTCCGGGGCCGCCTCGCGTCGTGGCAGAACCCGCTGTTCGACAACGGCCTCGGCCACGCGGTGTCGCCGGGCGCGCCCGCGGGTGTGGCCCGCGGTGTCGCCCGCCCGCCGGCCGGTGACCCTTCCCCTTCCTCGTCCTCCGCCGCCGGGCGCGGGGGCCCGCTGCTGCTCAGCGCGGTGCCGGACGGGACACCGGGCGGATCGGGGGCGCCCGGGGGCGGGACGGGCACGTCCCGGCCGCTCGCCCACGAGACCGGCTCACCGGCGGCGCTCACCGGCTCGGCCCCTGCCGTGCAGCGGGCCGCTGCCGGCGCCCCGGTGCGCCCGGCGGCGGAGGTGCCGATACCGCTCGTCCGGCGGGTCGCCGTCGTGCCCGGCACGGGCGAGGCCCCGCCCGCCGCGGGCGGCCGCGACTCCGCCGGTGGCGCCCGGAACACCGCCGGTGGCGCCCGGAACACCGCTGGCGCTGCCCGGAACACCGCCGCGGGCGGCCGCGACTCCGCCGGGGCCGTCCCGGTCGTGCGGCCCCGCCCGGTGGGGCCCTCGCCGGTCGTCGCACGCCGCCCGGCCCGGCCCGCGCTACGGCGGCTGAGCGCGCTGCGTCCTGCGGCCCCCGTCCGGCGCCCGCAGGAGGAGCCCGGGGCGCAGCCCGCGGCGGCCCCGGGCGGCCGGGAACCGCTGGGCACGCCCGCGGGCGCCGCGCCGCGGGAGGCGTCCGCGCCGGGCGCCGGGGCGGGTGCCGCGTCGGCGGCCGCCGGTGGCATGCCGGTGGTGCAGCGGGCGCAGGAGCCTTCGGACGGTCCGGGCTCCGGGCCGCGGGCGGGCGGGACGCGGGACGACGCCGGGGCCGAGGGCGGCCGGGCGCAGGGCGCCGCTTCCGCCGCCGGTGCGGAAGGCGCGGGTTCCGTGCAGCGGGCCGTACCGCCGCTCGCGGGGCGGGCCCCGCTCGGTGAACTGCCGGACGCGGTGGCCCCGGTGGCGCCCGCGTCCGGGGCCGCACCCGCACCCGCGGCCGCGGGCGGGATGCCCGTCGTGCAGCGTGCGGAGGATGCCGCGGGCGGCGCCCCGTCCGCTCCCGCGCAGGTCAGCGCGGGGGAACGGTCCGGCCCGGCGCGCGGCGGCGTAGCGCGCCCCGCGGGCGAGGGACCCGGCACGACACCGGGCGGGGGAACCCCGGGGCCCGTGGACCCCGCGGGCGCTGGCGGCGCCGCCGCGACCCCGCGTGCCGCGGGTGAGGGCGCCGGTACGGCGCCGGGCAGCGCGGTGCAGCGGGCGGTGCCGCCGCTGGGCGGCCGCGGTGCGCTCGGGTCTCCCATGGCCGGACTCCCGGACACCGCCGTGCCCATGGCTTCCGCCTCCGGCACCGGGATGCCCGTCGTGCAGCGCGCGGAGGCGCCCTCCGGCCAGGGCGTGCCCGGTGCCGCGCCGGGCGGTGCCGGGAACCGTGGTGCGCGGGGCGGCCCCTCCGGTACGACGCCGGGCGGTGACGCCCCCGCGGCCGGAACGCGCTCCGGAAGCGACGGCGCGGCGGGCGACTCCTCCGGAGCGACGGCGCCGGGCAGCGCGGTGCAGCGCGCGGTGCCGCCGCTCGGCGGACGTGATCCGCTGGGCGGTCTGCCCGACGCGGCGGCGCCGGTGGCGCCCGTCCCCGGGGCCGCACCCGCCGCCGCAGGGGGCATGCCCGTCGTGCAGCGCGCGGAGGGTGCCCCGGACGGCACGGGCGCGGCGGCGGAACGGCACCCGGCGGGAGGCGGGCCCAGAACGGCCTCGCCCGGCGGCGGCGCGGACACCGCGGCGCCCGGCGCCGCCCCGCGGGGCGGCGTCAGCCCCGGCGGGCACGGCCGGGCGGCGGCCGGGAGCGGCGCGGGAGCCGCGGCGCACCAGGCGGCGGCATCCGCGGGCGGCGCCCGCCCCGGCGGCGCGGGCGGCGACGTCGTGCAGCGGGCCGTGCCGCCGCTCGGCGGACGCGCGCCGCTCGGTGCTCCGGCGGCCGCGCTCCCGGACGGCGCGGGGCCGGTGGCGGCGGGCGGCGCGCCCGGCGGCGGGATGCCCGTCGTCCAGCGGGCGGACGGTGCGCCCGACACACCGCGGCCGGACACCACCCCCGCCCAGCGCCCCCGCAGCGGGCTGGGCGCTCCCCTCTCCACCATGCCCCCCACCGCCGAGATCCCCGGCGCGCCGCGTGGCGCCCGGCGGGCCCCGGCCGCCCCCGTGCTCGGCCCGGGTGCCCTGGGGTCCCGTACGCCTGCGACCCCGGCGGCCCCTGCGGCCACCGCGCCGCCCGCCCCTGTGTCCGCCCGGCGTCCGGCCCCCTCCGGTCCGCCCCCCGTCGTCGTCGCACGCTCCCTCGCGGGCAGCGGCAGCGGCGGCGGCACCCGCCCGCTCACCCTCTTCCCGGCGCAGGCCCCGGCGGCGGCCCGCGCCCTCCCGCTGCTCACCGCCCGCGGGCTCACCCCCAGCACGCGCGCCCCCGAAGGCGCCGCCCCGCTCCCCGCCGCCGCGGCCCCGCCCGTGGTGGCCCCGCGGTGGCCCGGCGCCCAGGACCCGGGCACGGTGCGGGTCCAGCGTGCGGAAACGGGCTCGGCCCCGCCGCCGCTCGTCCGGCCCGCGGCGCCGCCCGCCCCCGCACCCTCCGCCGTCCCCGGCGCGCTGGCCTCCGCGAGCGCGCCGCCCGTCGTGCCCCTGGTCCAGCCCCGCCCCGCCGTCCCCGGCGGGAGCACCGCTCCCGGCCCTGTCCCCGTCGTCCCCGTCGTCCAGCGCAGCGCCCTGAACGGCGCGGACTTCGGCATCCCCGCGGGCGTCCCGGTCACCCCGGTCCCCAAGCCGCAGGCCCAGCCGCGGGCGCAGTCCCAGCCGCAGGTCCAGCGCAGTACCGCGGGTCGCGCCGCCACCGGCGCAGCGGCGCCCGCAACCGGCGCGCAGCACCAGAACCACGGCACCGATCCGGCCGAACTCGACGACCTGGCACGCCGGTTGCTCGATCCGGTCGCCCGGCTGCTGCGCACCGAGCTGCGCCGCGGCCGGGACCGTATCGGCCGCCCGCACGACGGCCGCCGCTGAGGGCGGGAGAGAGGAAGCCAGAACGGATGACGGACAGCATCTTCGCCACGAGCGTGTTCTTCCGGCTCGCCATCGGCGGCAACGACCTGGGCGCCTTCCACACGTGCTCCGGCATGGGCGCCCAGGTGGAGATGGAGAGCTACGCCGAGGGCGGCAACAACGGCTTCACGCACCAGCTCCCGGGGCGCGTGACGTGGTCGAACATCACGTTCACCCGCCCGGTCACCGCGGACACCGCCAAGATCGCCCGCTGGCTGGACGAGACACTGCGCCGGGTGGAGCCCAAGGACGGCGAAATCGTCGCGCTGCGGCCGGACCTGACGCCGATCATCAGCTGGCAGGTCTTCGGCATCGTGCCGGTGCGCTGGGAGGGACCGTCGTTCGACCCGTCCAACTCCCAGGCGGCGGTGGAGACGCTGGAGATCGCCCACGAGGGACTGCGTCCCGGCTGACCCCGCGGGCCGCCCGGCGGCCCCTTGCCGTGCAGAACCCGTCAGACCACCGTCCGGAAAGGAACCCCTCGCATGTCACCCGCGCTCCGCTCCGGCCGGACCGCCGCCCAGCTCGTCCTCATGGAGCCGCCCGCGACCGTCGGCGCGAAGCCCGGCGGGCAGATCGCGCGGCTCTCCCTCCAGTTCAACCCCAGCACGCTCCAGTTGCAGAAGACCAACGAGTGGCGGCGGTCGCCGTCCCGGATGGCCGAGGAGTCGGCGCTGCCGGAGTTCGTGGGCAGCGGCCCGCGCACGCTGAGCCTGGAGGTCTTCCTCGACGCCACCGCCACCCACGACAACTCCGTGGAGCAGGCGGTGGAGAAACTGCTCAAGGCGTGCGTGCCGACCCCGGCGAGCCTGGGCCGCAAGAAGCCGGCGAGCCCGTGGGTGCGGTTCGAGTGGGGCACGGCCCGGACGACCTCGTTCTACGGCGTCGTCACGAGCGTCGCGGCGACGTACACGCTCTTCGACGTGGACGGCAAGCCGCTGCGGGCGACGTGCGCGCTGTCGATCGAGGAGGCGAGCACCGACGTGCCGGGACAGAACCCGACGTCCGGTGCGCGCACCGCCCGCAGCACGCACACCGTGGTGGCGGGCGACACGCTGGCGATGCTGGCGTGGCGGGAGTACGGCGACGCGTCCGCGTGGCGGGAGATCGCGGAGGCCAACGGCATCGACGACCCGATGGCGCTCGCGCCCGGCACCGAGCTGGTGGTTCCGGCGCTGCGCGGGGCCGGAGCGGAGGAAGAGGCATGAGCGAGCAGGGCGGACGGTCCTTCGCGGCGGATCCCATCGTGGAGGCGCCCGGTGAACTGCCGAAGATCTGGGCGGCGCAGCTGGTGAGCTGCGTCGTCGACGAGAACGTGGGGCTGCCGGACGCCGCCGTGCTGACCTTCCGCGACCCCGACCACGAGTTCCTGGCCGCGACGGACATCACGATCGGCATCCCGCTGAAGGTCTCCGTCATGACGGCTTCCGGGCAGGGCCGCGAGCTGCTCTTCAGCGGCGAGGTCACCGCGCTGGAGCTGGACCGCGACCGTACGGGCAGCTTCACGGTCGTACGCGCCTACTCGCGGGCGCACCGGCTCCAGCGGGGCCGCCGGGTGGCGGCGTACCGCAACATGTCGGCGACGGCGATCGTGCGGCAGGTCGCGACCCGGGCGGGGCTCGGGGTCGGCACGGTCGAGGCGGCCCCCGTCACCTACAAGCAGCTGTCGCAGGCGAACGTCTCGGACTGGGACTTCCTGCAGTTCCTCGCGCACGAGAGCGGCGCGCTGGTGCGGGTGGACGACAAGGGCCGGCTCCAGTTCACCAAGCCGAAGAAGGCGTCCGCCGCGCCCGCGCCCTCCACCTCCGCCGCCCGCAACCCGCTCGTGCTGGAGTACGGCCGCAACCTGCTCGCGCTGCGGGCCGCGCTCACGGCGGCGGACGGCGCCGCGCAGGTGGAGGTGCGCGGCTGGGACGTGCGGACGAAGAAGCCGCTGGTGTCGCGGGAGCCGTCGGTCGTGAGCGACAGCATCCAGCCGGGGCTGAGCCCGTCCGGGGCCGCGACCGCCTTCGGCACCGCCAAACTGACCGTGACGGACACCCCGTACGCCACGCTCGCCGAGACCACCGCCGTGGCCGGCGCGGCCGCCGACCAGGTCGGGGCGGGCTTCGCGGAGCTGGAGGCGGTCGTCGAGGGCAACCCGATGCTGCGCGCGGGCGTCCCCGTCGCGCTCGGGAACGTCGGCCCGGCCTTCTCCGGCCGGTACACCGCGACCGCGGTCCAGCACGTCCTGGAGCCGGACCGCGGCTACCGCACCACCGTGTGGGTCGGCGCCAGCCCGGACCGCTCGCTCACCGGCCTGGTCACGGGGGCGAACGCGCCCGGCCGCGGCCCGCGCGTCCCGGGCCTGGCCACCGGTGTCGTGACGGACGTGCGCGAGCCGGACGGCGAGCAGAACGGCGCGGTGCGGCTGACCTTCCCGTGGCTCGACGGCGACTACGTCACCGACTGGGTGCGCACGGTGCAGTGGGGCGGCAAGGGCGGCGGCGGTGTGGTGAGCCCCGAGGTCAACGACGAGGTGCTGGTCGGCTTCGAACAGGGCCTGCTGGACCACCCGTTCGTCATCGGCGGCCTCTACAACGGCCGGGACCAGCCGTCCAGGCACGACGTCCCGCTCGTCGACGGCACCAGCGGCAGGATCAACCGCCGCTCGGTGGTGTCGCGTTCGGGCCACCGCGTGGAACTCCTGGACTCGAAGTCCGGCCCCAACGGGGTCCGCCTCCAGACCGGCGACGGGCGGCTGGAGGTCTTCCTCGACGACCGCAACCACCGCATCGAGGTGACGGTGACCGGGCCGGCGGGCGGTGCCGCGCTCAGCTCCCTGGTCATGGACGGCACCGGCATCACGCTGGACGCCGGGCAGGGCACCGTCAACGTGCGCGGGCGGCAGATCAACATGGACGGCACGGCGGGGGCGCGGGTCAGCGGTGCGTCCGTCAGCGTCAGGGGCACGGCGGACGTCACCGTGGACGGCGGCGCGCTCGGCGTCCTCAGGGCCGCGCTCGTCCGGATCAACTGAGGCCCGCCCATGACGACTTGCTCGTACGCTGGCGGTTGCCGGCCGCCGGCCGGCCCCGGCCGCGACGCCGAACGGTCCCGCCGCCGTACGGCCCCACCGGTCCCACGACCCCAACCGGCCCCCGGGCCACAGGACTTCCAGGACTTCCGCGAGGAGCGACGTATGCCGGCCGCAGCCCGAACCGGTGACCCCACCGACCACGGCGGGGCGATCACCACCCCGCCGCCGCCCGCCGCCGCGACGGTGGCCCGCGTCCTGATCGGCGGGAAGCCCGCCGCCGTCGTGGGCAGCCTGCACGTGTGCGTCGTGCCGCCGCACGCCGCGCTCGGCCCGGCGGACGTCATCCTGCCCAGCCCCACCGCGCTCGTCCGCCCCGTCCTCATCGGCGGGCTGCCCGCCGCGCGGATGGGCGACCGCACCGTGTGCGGCGCGCAGATCATCCTCGGGGCGGTCAACGTGCAGATCGGAGGGGTGTGATGAGCGAGCGCTTCATCGGCCGCGGCTGGGCCTTCCCGCTGCGGGTCGGGCCGACCGGCGGCATCGCCATGGTCGAGCGCGAGCGGGAGATCGAGGAGGCGATCCGGCTGGTGCTCGGCACCGCGCCCGGCGAGCGCCCGATGCGCCCCGAATTCGGCTGCGGCATCCACGAATACGTCTTCGCGCCGGGCGACGGCGCCACGGCCGGGCGGATCGCGCAGCAGGTGCGCGAGGCGCTGGAGCGGTGGGAGCCGCGGATCGCCGTGGAGGACGTCGTGGTGGCCTTCGACGCGGTGGACGCCGGGACGCTCTACATCGACGTCCACTACACCGTCCGCTCCACCAACGACCGGCGCAACCTGGTCTTCCCCTTCTACACGATCCCGTCCGACGGCTCCGGCGATCCCGACGGCTCCGGCGCCGCCCTCACCGACGTCGTCGCGCTCGGCGAGCGGAGGGCCGGCTGATGCCCCTGCCCGCACCCAACCTGGACGACCGCCGCTTCCAGCAACTCGTCGACGAGGCCAAGCGCTACGTCCAGCAGCGTGCCCCCGAATGGACCGACCACAACGTCTCCGACCCGGGCGTCACGCTCATCGAGACGTTCGCGTACCTCGTCGACCAGCTGCTCTACCGGCTCAACCGGGTCCCCGAGAAGAACTACCTCGCCTTCCTCGACCTGCTCGGCATCCGGCTCTTCCCGCCCGCCGCCGCCCGCGCGGAGGTCGACTTCTGGCTCTCCGCGCCGCAGGACGACACCGTGCTGCTGCCCTCGGGCACCGAGGTCACGACGATGCGCGGCGAGACCGAGGAGGCGGTGGTCTTCGCCACGACCGCCGAGCTGCGCGTCCTGCCCTCCTCGCTGGAACGGCTCGTCGCTGCCCCGCACGGCGGCGAGCAGACCGACCGCACCCGCACGCTCGCCGAGGGGCGGGACGTGCCGTGCTTCCAGAGCGCGCCCCAGCCCGGCGACGCGCTGCTCTTCGGCCTGCCCACCGCCGTGCCGCGCTGCATCGTCGCCATCCGCCTCGACAGCCGCGTCGAGGGCATCGGCGTCGACCCGCGGCAGCCCCCGCTGGTGTGGGAGGCGTGGAACGGTTCGGCCTGGCAGCAGTGCGAGACGGGCGAGGACACCACCGGCGGGCTCAACCGCCCCGGCGAGATCCTGCTGTACGTGCCCGCCGGGCACACCGTGTCCACCAGCGGCGGCAGCCGCGCCGGGTGGCTGCGCTGCCGCGTCACCGAGCCCGGGCCCGGCCAGCCCTTCTACTCCGAGTCGCCCACCGTGCGCGAGGCCTCCGTCTTCACCGTCGGCGGCACCATGACCGCCGAGCACGCCCAGACCCTCACCGACGTGCCGCTGGGCACCTCCGAGGGCGTTCCCGGGCAGGCCTTCCGGCTCGCGCGGCCGCCCGTGCTGCTCGACGGCGAACCGCCCGTCGTCGAGGTCTCCTCCGTCTCCGGCACGGAGGGCTGGCAGCGCTGGGACGTCGTCGACAGCTTCGGCCGCTCCGCGCCGGAGGACCGGCACGTCACGCTGGACGCGACCGCCGGCGAATTCGCCTTCCCGCCGGCCGTGCGCGAGGCGGACGGCACGCTGCGGCACTACGGCGCCGTGCCGCCGAAGGGCGCGCAGATCCGCGTGGCCCGCTACCGCACCGGCGGCGGCCCCGCCGGGAACGTCGCCCGCGGGGCGATCTCCGTCCTGCGCAGCTCCGTCCCGTACGTCGCCCGCGTCACCAACCGCGAGGCCGCGCGCGGCGGGGTCGCCGGGGAGACCGTCGACAACGCGAAGATGCGCGCGCCGGACGCGCTGCGCATGCAGGAACGGGCGGTCACCGCCCAGGACCACGAGATCATCGCCCGCCAGGCCGCGCCCTCCGCCGCCCGCGTCCGCTGCGTGCCCGCCTCCGGCGGCGGGCCCGGTTCCGTACGCGTCCTGGTCGTGCCGGACGCCGTCGCGGACGAGGGCGACGACCGGCTGCGCTTCGAGCAGCTCATCCCCTCCGACCAGGTCCTCGCCGCCATCACCGAGGCCCTCGACGAGCGGCGCCTGATCGGCACGAGCGTGGCGGTCGAGCCGCCCGCGTACCAGGGCGTCACCGTCGTCGCCCGCCTCACCACCGCCCCCGGGGGCGATCCCGACGCCGTGCGCGAGGCCGCCCTCGACGCCCTCTACCGCTACCTCAACCCCCTCACCGGCGGGCCCGACGCCACCGGCTGGCCCTTCGGCCGCCCCGTCCAGTACGGCGAGATCTTCGGCGTCCTCCAGCGCGCGACGGGCGACACGGTCGTGGAGGAGCTCCGCCTCTTCCCCGCCGACCCCCTCACCGGCCGCCGCGGCGCCCCCACCGACCGCCTCGACGTCACGGCCGACACGCTCGTCTTCTCCCACCAGCACCAGGTCGCTGTCGCCGGGCCCGACGGGACCCGGGCATGAGCCCGCGTTCGCGCCGCGGGGCGCACGTTCTCCCCGCCGCGGGCGGTGGGGCGAGGGAGCGGCTGCGGCGCGGGGCGACCCAGGGGCGCGGGGAACTGCGCGAGCAACCCACCACCGGCCGGTGGTCCGGGGACGACAGCACCTGCCCCTTCGGGCCGGAAGGGACCCGCGCGCCGATGGGGGCCGGGCGCGCAGTTCCCCGCGCCCCTGAAAACGCTCGCCCGGCGGGGCACACGCAAGCCCGGCGCGGCAGCGCGTCCGAGGAGGCCACCCGATGAGCCGAGCAGCCGTACCGGGCCTGCGGAGCCGGTATCCCATCGGGGAGCAGCTCCCGGCGCTGTACGCCGACGACGACCTCGCGCAGCGCTTCACCGCCGGGCTCGACGTCGTCCTCGCCCCCGTCTTCGCGACGCTCGACAACCTGCCCGCCTACCTCGACCCGCGCCTCGCGCCGCCCGACTTCCTGGCGTGGCTGGGGTCCTGGGTCGGGGTCGCGGACGACCCGCGGTGCCCGCTGGAGCTGCGCCGCGAGGCGGTCGTCCGCGCCCTGGAGCTGCACCGGCTGCGCGGCACGCGCAAGGGGCTGGTCGAGGCGCTGTGGCTGGTGCTCGGCGTGCACGCCGACGTCAGCGGTGACGGCGGCGCGGCCTGGTCCCGTACGCCCGGCGCGGAGCTCCCGCCGCAGGACGGCGCGGGCCCGCTCGTCCGGGTGTGGCCGGGGCGCGAACCGCACGTGGACGCCGAGCGCGTCCGGGAGACCGTCCGCGCGATGTGCCCGGCGCACACCGCCTGCCGGGTGGAGATCCTGCCCGGCCCGCCGAACGAAGGGAGGTGACGCCATGCGTGCGTGTCCCGCGTGCGGGGCGTCCAACGGCCCCACGGAGGATTTCTGCGCGAATTGCGGTACGTACCTGGGCTGGTCGCAGAGCCCGCCGCGGTCGTCCGCGGCGGAGCCGCCCGCGGAGGAGCCCGGCGCCCCGGCGGGGGCGGCCTCTTCCGCGTCCCCGGACGCCGCCGACGCAGAAGGCGCGGCGGGCGGCGCCGCCCCGGCGCCGACCGCTCCCTCGGGCGCTTCCGGCACGGGTGAGGCCGCCCCTTCCGCGCCCGGCGCCCCCGCGCCGCACGGCACTTCGGGCACCCCCGGTGCGGGAAGTGCGGCGAGCGGCGCCGCCCCGGCGCCCGGGGGTACGTCCGGCGCACCCGGCGCCGGGCGGTCGGCCCCGCCCGCGCCCGGCGGCGGAGCCTCCCCGGCAGAGGGCGAGCCCGGCACGGGCGATGCCCCCGCCTCTCCCCCGGCCTCCCCGCCCGACACCCCCGAAGCCCGCGGCGGGCGCCTGCGGCGGGCGGCTCGCGGGGCCGCCGACGCGGTTTCGCCGGGCGGCGGCGTGTCGCGCGCGGCCCACGCCCCCGAAACGGCGGAGGGACGCGTGCGGCGCGCGGCGGACGCTCCCGAGCGGGCGGAGGGACGCCTGCGCCGGGCGGCCGACGCGGTGACGGACGGACCCGACGCATGGGCCGGGCGCCTGCGGCGTGCCGTGCGCGACGGCCTGTCGGGGCCCGGGTCGCACGGATCCGAGCCGGCGGCACCGTCCGTGGCGCCCGCCCCCGCCCCGCCGGGCGGAGCGGCGCCGGCGGACCCCAACCCCCCTGCGGCGCCGGCCGCTTCGCCGGCCGCCCCGCCCGCGGCGGGCAGTGCGGCCGCCGCCCCGGCCCCATCCGTCCCGCCCGCCGCCCCGCAGGTGTCCGTCCCCCCGCAGCGCCCCGCGCCGCCCGCCGCCGTACCGCCCCGCAGGCCCGGGGAGGCCCCCGCCGAGGACGGCACCTCCGCGGACAGCGACCCCGCCCCCGTACGGCCCGTGCTGCCCGGACGGCCGGTCGCGCCGCGGCCGGTGGTGCGGCCGCTGCCGGAGCCGGAGGAGGCGGAGGAGGGGGAGCCCTGCCCGAACTGCGGGACCCTCAACCCGCCCGACCGCCGGTTCTGCCGGCGCTGCGCCACCCCGCTGAACCCCGGGCCCGCGCGTGCCGCCCTGCCCTGGTGGCGGACGATCTGGCCCTTCAGCCGCCGGGTCCGGGCGGGCTCGGGCCGGTTCACGCGGCTGCTGGTGATCCTGCTGGTCGTCGCCGTGCTCGCGGTGGGCGTGTTCTTCGCACTGCCCGCCGGCCGCGGCCTGTTCGAGGACACGAAGGACAAGCTGGACGGCGCGAAGCCGATCCGCCCGGCACACACCACGGCGAGCGCGCAGGTCCCGGGCCACCCGGCGGCGAACACCCTGGACGGCCTCAACAACCGCTACTGGGGCGCGCCTTCGGCGGGAGCGACGATCACGTACACCTTCGCGAAGCCCATCCGCCTCGTCGACGTCATCATCACCAACGGCGCCTCCGCGACGCTGAAGGACTACCAGGCCGAGGGCCGCGCCCTCACGATCGACCTGGACACCACCGCCGCCGGCGGCGCCACCCACCACCAGGAGCTAACCCTCGACGACCGCCCCGGCGACCAGACGTTCACCACCGGCATCAGCGACGTCACGACCGTCCGCCTCACCCTCCGCGCCCCCGCGGGACTGACGAAGGGCCGCCATGTGGCCCTGGCCGAGGTGGAGTTCTTCCGCCGAGGCTGACCCCCGCACTCCGCCGCCCAGCAGCCCCCTCCGCTCCTGGGCGGCGGAGCCGCACCCTCCGGCCCCGGCCGAGACCGCCCCCTGCCCCCTCGCCCCCTCCGTACCCCGTGTGACGGAGGGGGCACCCGAAGCCACCGGGCCTCCCCCGTCGCACCTGAAGACCTGACGCACTCGACCCCGGGGGGGGAGTCACATGCGCAGCGTGAACCCGGAAGACCTGGAGCAGTTGGCCACGCTGCTGGACGGCGCGGATTCCACGAGCCTGAAGAACGCTACGGATGCCGTTTTCCGTGCAGCGGCGACCCTGAATGTCACCTCGAAGCTCACGCCATTGCGCCCTATGGCGGCCTGGGCCACAGAAACCGCCCCCGACCTCCGCCGCCGCGCCGCCCGCACCCGCCTCGGCAACGGCGACCTCACCGGCGGCCTCCTCTGGGCGGGCTTTACCCCCGCCGACCTCAGGACCTACCAGGGGCCCGCCCTCGACCCGGAAACCGTTCTGATCGCCGACTCCGTGGCCAACAGCGACGACCCGAGGGCCTCCCTCTTCCACCGCAGGCCCGACGAGAACCTCGAGACCTACCTCGACCGCCTCCGCGCCACGGCCCTGACCAGCATCCCGGGCCTCCAGCCCTTCGAACCGGCGGTCGAGTACCTGATCGGGGCGTACGGCGACTGGAAGTCGGTCACCGACTCCGCGGGGCATGTGATCGTTCAGGGCACGGCCCTGACCAAGGTGCTGCTGGGCAATTCCTTCAAACAGGGCTGGGGCAGGGAATGGAAGGACTGGGCGGCCAGGTCCCTCAACGGCATGTCCAGCGAGAGGATCCAGAAGTGGGGTGAGCAACTCGACGCGTGGGAGCCGAGGATCCGTTCCCTGGCCGCGCCGGGCACCTGGCTGCCGAGCAGGATCACCGCAGGTCTTCAGCGCATACCGTTCACCGGCGGGTGGATCGGCGACCGAACCGGCGAGCGCTGGGATCGGCTTCGTCGACTGCCGTTCATGAACTCCCAGCTTCTCAGGGAGAACTCGGTCAACAGCGTCATCGACTTCCTCGTCGGTTCCGACGAGCTTGCGGCCAGGTTCGGAGGCAGGACGCACGCGGGTGTGGACGTGGTGAGGGCGGGACAGGCCGACCTGATCAAGGTCGGTTGGAACGCCGCCAAGTCCTTCCGCATCGGAGAAGATGCCGCCGCGGCGAGCCGCACCACCTCGCTGCTGCGCGCCACCGGCACCATGGGCAGGACGGCGGGCCTGCTCCGCGGACTCGGTATCGGGGCGAGCGCGGCCTCCACGGTCATGAGCGGCCTCAACGTGTGGTCGGACGGCAATCCGGCCAAGGCGTTCCGGCGCGAGGGCGCCGGATATGTCGCGGACGTTGCTGAGCTGGGTTTCAACGCGTCCATGACCGCCGCGATGATCTCACCGAATCCGTTCACCCTCGGAGCAGTCGTCGTGTTCGGTTCCGTCTACGGTGGTGCGGAGATCTACCAGCACTGGGACGACATCACCAAGGGCATGGGCAAAGCGGTCGACTGGACGGGTGACACAGCGAAGAAGGCCGGGCACGAGGTCGCCGGCGAGGCGAAGAAGGCCGGCCACGAGGTCGCGAAGGGGGCCAAGAGCGTGGCGAAGGCATGCAATCCACTGAACTGGTAGGGCTGCACCACCCTGCGGCCGGGGGAGCAGCCGCTGCCGGGATCACCTGTCCGATACCTACTCACCGGGACCACACATGAGCGACGGCGGCTTCGACTTCGAGCTGGAGCCCTACAAGGACGGCCCCGAGCACGGTGTGCGTGGGACCGTCGGATCGTTCGGCCGGGTGCAGATCTTTCACACCGTCGGGAAGTGGAAGTCGGGCGACGTCTTCCGCGCCAGCCTCACCGGCGAGCGCCTGCCGGCCACGTCTCTGACGTCCCGCGGCATCGGCGGCGAACCCTCCGTCACCAACGCCGCGTCCCTCGACGTGGGCGGTGTCACCGCCGATCTCCGCTACAACATGCTCGGGATCAGCCGCGCCCAGCGCGCGCTGCGCATCAGACTCGCAGACCGCGTGTACAGACTCACGAAGACCGCGGCACCCGGCGGCTCCGAGCTCCGCCGCGAGGGCGTACGGGTAACCCTCGCCAACGGGAGACGCGCAGGCGGTCCGGGCTCCCTTCGCATGCGCAACGGTGCGGTGCGCGGTCGCGCGGATGCGACGGACCTCGCGGTCGCGCTGATCTTCGAGGCAACAAGCGTGTCCTCGTTGTCCGTCGGCAGTGCTCTCGTCAGCGCCCCCTTCAAAGCGGTGTTCATGACCCCGGGCGAATAGCGAGCCGTTCCGGCCAATCTCCCGGCCTTTCCGCGTCCCGTCGCATGGGATGCGTACACGACCGGCAGCTTCACGTTCGTCGTGGAGCCCTACGGCACCGGGGGGACGGGCACGGTGGGTGCGCCGGGTGACGTGACGGCCCTTCCCGCGCTCCGCCGCCCAGCAGCCCCCTCCGCTCCTGGGCGGCGGAGCGGCACCCTCCGGCCCTGGCCGGGACCGCCCCCTGCCCCTCGGCGGCGCCGATCGCCGAGGTCACGGGCTTGTCCCCCGCTGGGGGCCGCCCTGGGGATCCGGCCGGGCCTCGGTCAGTCGATGCCCTCGACGATGCGGAAGTCGCGCTCGACGCCGTCGGAGAGGGCGGCCAGCGCCTCCTGGTAGGCGGCGCTCTCGCGCGCCGCGACGGCCTGCTCGAAGCTGTCGAACTCGATCAGGACGGTGCGCTCGGCGATTCCGGCGTCGTGCGCCACGACCCGGCCGCCACGGGCGAGCACGCGGCCGCCGCCGGCCTTGACGGCCGGAGCGGCCAGCGTGTTGTAAGCGGCCAGCTTCTCGGGGTCCGCGATGGTGCGGTAGACGCTGACCCAGTAGCCCTTGGGCATGGAACCTCCAGTGGTGAGACGGGTGCTTGCGGTTTACGAGCCGGTCCCGGACGGGTGGCGGCGGGCGAGAGCGAGGCCGGTCAGCGTCGTGATCGCCATGGCGCCGATGCCGACCAGCGCCGCGGTGGTGTAGGCGCTGTCGTCGGGGAAGAGGTGGCCGGGGCCGGTGCCCGCGGCGAGGACCAGGCCGCCGACGGCGCTGCCCAGGGAGTACCCGACGCTGCGGACGACGTAGTTGAAGCTCATGGCGCTCGACGTCTCGCTCCTGGGGGTGACGGCCAGGATGACGCCGGGCATCGCGGCCGAGAAACCGCCGACGCCGAAGCCGAGCACGCCCATCGCCGCGAACACCTCGGCCAGGTCCGACCGGGCCGCCGCGAACAGGGCGAAGCCGCCGCCGACCAGGACGGCGCTGCCGGCCAGGAGCAGGGGGTCGGTGATCCGCGTCCGGACCCGTGGTGTGAGCTTGCCGGCGACGAACCCCAGCACCGAGAACGGGACGAGGACCAGCCCGGCGACGAAGGTCGTCAGCCCGAAGCCGTAGCCGGCGCCGTGCGGCGTCTGCGCGTACCGGGTGACGAGCGTGAGCAGGAGGTACATGCCGATCCCGCCGACGAACATCGCGAGGTTCGCCCCGGCGACCGCCGGGTGCCGCACCGCCCGGACGTCGACCAGGGGTGTCGTGCTGCGCAGCTCGACGACGGCCCAGACGCAGAGCAGCACCACCGCGACGACGGCGAGGCCCGCCGCCACGGCGAGGTGCCGGCTCCACAGGTTGCGTTCGCCGGCGAGGAAGAGCACCAGGAGCAGTGCGGCGGCCAGGACGACCGCGCCTGCCACGTCCACGTGGCCGGAGCGGCCTTCGGGGGCTTCGGGCACGGAGCGCCACGCGGTCAGGAGGGCGGCGGCGGTGGCGACCAGGCCGAGGCCGTAGGCGGCCCGTACCCCGGCGAGTTCGGCGAGCAGCGCGGCCAGCGGGTAGCCGACGCCGGCCCCGATGATCGAGACCACCGAGATCAGGGCGATCACGGCCGCGCCGCGCTCCTCGGGGAGGTGGTCCCGGGCCACGCCCATCATCAGCGCCGTCAGCCCCAGCCCGACGCCCTGGGCCGCCCTGCCGGCCAGCAGCCACGCGAACGGCAGCGGCAGCACGGTGAGCGCGCTGCCGGCGACGACGACCGCCAGTGTGGCGAGGATCGTGGCCCGCCGGTGCGGGCCGGCTCCGAGCCGGCCCAGGACCGGCGTGGCGACGGCGCCGCTGAGCAGCGGGGCGGTCAGCGTCCACTGCGCGCTGCCGAGCGGGACGTGGAACGAGGTCGCCACGCTGGTGATGAGTGGCGTCCCGAGGCTGGCGACCGCCGCCACGGACAGTGCGATGAACAGCAGGGCGGGGACCAGCGGCCGCGCACCGGAGCGTGCCGCCGGGAACGCCTCCACCGCGGCCCCGCCGGCCGGCTGCCCGGTCACCGCTTCGGCCCTTCGCGGTCCTGGCTCTCGACTTCCGCCAGATGCCTCAGCGCCGGAAGGGCCGCCACCAGCGCCTCGATCTCCTCGCCGGTGAGTTCGCCGATCAACCGCTCGTAGGCGTGGACGCCCGCCTGGTGCCGCGTCCGGACGTAGGAGGCGCCGGCCTCGGTCAGGCACACCAGGGTGACCCGCCGGTCGGACGCGTCGCCCCGCCGTTCGACCAGGCCGGATTCCTCCATCACCCGGACCAGGGCGGTCATCGCGGGCTGGGTGACGCCCTCGACCGCGGCCAGGTCGGTGATGCGCCGCGGACCGGTCCGGTGCAGGGTGGCCAGGGTCGCGGCGGACGTCAGGCTCATGTCCCGGGGCAGGCGTCTCGCGGCCCTGGTGGCCAGGCCGTAGAGGGCTGCCCCGATGGCGGCGGACGCGCCGGGAGCGGTGCCGTGGCGACTCATGGCCGAAACATAGCATTTTTATATTCAGAGCTTATGGAAATTTCCCCGACCGGTGCGGGTGGCCGCGCCCCCGCTCGGGCGCCCCGCGGCCGCACTCGCCGCGTATTCGTTCGCGAACCCCCTTGCGCAATGGTCAAGAAACGTTGACCATTACTCGCATGCCTGCCGACGAGCACCTCCCCGAGACGTTCCGTGTCACCACCGACGAGCAACTGCGCGCCGTCTCCAACCTCACGCGCCACCGGATCATGGCCGTCCTCCGCTTCGAGCCCGCGACGATCACGCAGATCGCCGAGCGCGTGGGGCTCGCGAAGGGGAGCTCCAGTTACCACGTGCGGCTGCTCGAACGGGCGGGCCTGGTGAAGGTGGTGCGCACACGGAAGGTGCGCGGGGTCACCGAGCGGTACTACGCCATGGCCGCGCGCTCCATCGAACTGCCGGACCCGGGCGACGGGGGGCCGGACGTGGTGATGCGGCACGCGGTGGCGGATCTGGAGGCCTCGCCCGCGGGCGGCGAGCGGCATGTGCGGATGGCGCACCTGCGGCTCACCGACGAGCAGTTCGCGGAGCTGGCCGCACGGCTCGGCGCACTGGCGGACGAGTACCGGGCGCTGTCCGACCCGTCGCTGCCGGACGCCTCGCTCGTCTTCGCGCTCTTCCACCCGGCGGGCGGTGAGGCGAAGTGAGCAAGGCCCGACTGCCCGTCGGCTTCGGCCGGTTGTGGACGGCCCAGACCGTCTCCTCGCTCGGTGACGGCGTGACGCAGGCCGCGCTGCCGCTGCTCGCGCTCGCACTGACGCGCGACCCGATGGCGCTCGCCGTCGTCACGGCGGCCGGCACGCTCCCGTGGCTGCTCTTCGGGGTGCACGGCGGTGCGCTGGTGGACCGCTGGGACCGCAGGCGCACCATGTGGATCGCGGACGCGGGCCGCGCCGTGCTGCTCGTCATACCCGCGCTCGCGGCCGTCCTCGACGTGCTGAGCATCCCGCTGCTCGCGGCCGTCGCCTTCCTCCTCGGGCTCGGCGGGCTCTTCTTCGACACCGCCGCCACCGCCTACCTGCCGGAACTGCTGCGCCGCGACCCTGCGCTCCTGGAGCGGGCCAACTCCCGCCTGCGCGGCACCCAGACGGCCATGTCCGGCTTCGCGGGACCCCCCGCGGGCAGCGCGCTGCTCGCCCTGGGGCGGTCGGTCCCGCTGGTCGCGGACGCGGTGTCGTTCACGCTCTCCGCGCTGCTCGTACGGTCGCTGCCCGCGACGTCCGCGCCCGTCGCGGAAGCCGGCGAGTCACTGCTCCGCCAGGCGCGGGCCGGAGCCGCGTACGTTTTCAAGGACCGGCTGCTCCTCGGGCTCGCGCTGCGCCCGGCGGTCGGCAACATCGCCTTCCTCGCGGTGGAGACCGTCCTGCCCCTCTTCGCGCACGAGCGGCTCGGCATCCACACGTACGGCTACGGCCTGCTCCTCACGGCGGAGGCCACCGGCGGCCTGCTCGGCGCGGGCATCGCCTCCTTCCTCGGCCGCCGCCTCGGCACCGGCACGGCGCTGACGTGCACGGCGGCGCTCGAAGGGCTCGCCGTCATGGGCCTCGCGGCCGCCCCGAACGCCTACGCGGCCGGATGCGCGCTCGCCGTCTGCGGGGCGGGCATGGGCGCGACGATGGTCCTCGCACCCTCCCTGCGCCAGGCGGTCGTGCCGCCCCACCTGATGGGACGCGTCGCCTCCACCTCCCGCATGCTCGCCATGTGCGCGGCCCCCTTCGGCGCCTTCCTCGGCGGCTGGCTGGCCACGGCGTACGGCATCCGCACCCCGCTCTTCGCCGCGGCGGGCCTGCTGCTGACGATGACGGCGATCACGGCGTCCATGACCGGCAACCGCCGCGTCGACGCCGCCCTCACGGCCGCCGCGCCCGCGACTGCGCCCGCCGCCGTGTGACGCCGCCCCGCCGGGGGCGGCCGCTCACAGCAGGTGGTCCGCCTTGCCGGCTTTGATGTCGGTGATGAGGGTGCGCAGTGCTTCGCGGGTGTCGGTGAGGTAGTGGTCCTCGGCTCCGGCGACGGCGATGTAGGCGTTGCCGTCCGCGTCGGTGCCGAGGCGGAAGCAGGAGCTTCCCTCGCCGCAAAAGGGGGCTTCCCAGGTGATGTCGGGCATCCGGTCTGGTCTCCTCAGAGTTCGCGCGCGATCTCGCGAATGAAGTCGCGGGACCGCTCGGGAGAAAGGGACAGCTCTTCCAACAGGTCAAGCTGCGCCCGGTATTTCGCGAGCTGCGCGTCGGCGTACAGGAAGACGGGGCCGTGGGAGCTGTCGACCTGAACAGTATCGAGTTGCGGCACGGGCCCCTCGGCGTAGACCACGGTCTGGCCCGCTCCCGGGAAGGACCCGTGGGAGAACGGTAGAACGAGCACGGTGACGTTGTCGCGTTCGGAGGCAGCGATCAGGTATTCGAGCTGACCTCGGGCCACGTCCCGTCCGCCGAACTGCATGCGCAGCGCCGCTTCGTGGAACACCGCGACGTACGGCACAGCCGCATCGCCGGTGACGACCTGTTGGCGTTCCGAGCGGTGTGCCAGCCGCAGGGCGACTTCGTGTTCGGGGAGCTTGGGGACGACCGCGCGGAAGATGGCCATGGCACTGTCCGAGGTCTGGAGCACGCCGGGCACGTGCACGGTGTTGGCCCCGCGGAGCCGTACGGCCCCTGCCTCAGCCTCGGAAATGTCCAGCAAGCCCTGGGGCAGGCTGCCCCGGTAACGCTCCCACCACCCCACCTCCTTCGGCTCTGCCATCTCCGCGAGCGCGTTGACGTACGTCTCGTCCGTGCAGTCGCAGTTGCACGCCAACGTGCGCAGCCGCTCCGCGCTGATCGCCCGGACGCCGGACTCCATGTTGGACAGGCGGCTGCGGTCGACGCCGAGCAGGCCCGCGGCGTGTTCGGCGGACATGCCCGCCGCCGTGCGGATGCGGCGCACCTCGCTGCCCAGGCGTTTCTGCCGCTCGGTGAGGACCGTCCGCTGGACCATGCCGTTCCCTCCGCCGTCGCCGTGCTTCCGGTACGAGCATAGGCACACGTCCGTGGCCAATCTGACGGTGCGTCTGGCAAATTGGGCCCCGTGGCCCTACCGTGGTGCGTGCGTCACTACGGAGAGCAACGCCGGAAGCGCACCGCGCGAGCATGCCCGTCCGCCCTGGGGCGGGTGCGCTCGCGACCAGGGCGGCATGCCACCGGCGAACCCCTCACACCCTCACCCTCGCAACGGAGTTCGCCGTGCCCGAGATTCCCGTCGTGCCCGCCCTCTGGCGGTTCCCCGCCCATCCCGCCTCCGCCGGGCGCGCCCGGCGTGCGCTCGCCGACTGGCTGCCCAAGGACGTGCCGGAGAGGCTGTGCGAGGAGCTGGCCCTCGTGACCAGCGAGCTGGTCACGAACGCCGTACGGTACGGGGCCGGGTCCGACGAGCTCGTCGAGCTCGTGGCGTGGCCCGCGGACGGGCACTACTGGCTGGCCGTCTCGGATCCGGGGGACGCCCGGCCCGTGCCGCCCGGCCGGCGGGATCCGCAGGGCGAGTCGGGCCGCGGGCTGCTGCTCGTGGAGGCGCTCGCCGCGGCCTGGGGCGTACGCCCGCGCCCGCAGCGGGGCAAGTCCGTGGTCGCCGGGCTGGCGCTGCCCTGACCGGCGGGCCGGTGGAACCCGCGCGACACCCCTGAACGTCAAAACTGGCGTTGGCTACCATCAAGGAGTCGCCAAGTGCGCCACACGCGTGCGCCGGTGTGTGCTGCGGTCCGCTTCGACACGGGGGGAAACGTCACGTGCGCAGTGTGAAACCGGAAGACCTGGAGCAACTCGCCACCCTGCTCGACGGATCCGCGCCGACGAGTCTGAAGAACGCCACCGACTCCGCCTTCCGGCGGGCGGCGACGCTCGGGGTGACGGCGAAGCTGGCCGGGCTGCGGCCGATGGTGGCGTGGGTCAGCGAGACCGCGCCGGATCTGCGCAAGCGGGCCGCGCACGTGCGGATGGACAACGGGGACCTGTCGGGCGGGCTGCTGTGGGCCGGCTTCACGCCGGACGAGCTGAAGAACTACAAGGGCGACGCCCTGAGCCCCGAGGCGCTGCTGATCGCCAACTCCGTGGCGAACAGCAAGGACCCGAAGGCCTCCACCTTCCAGCGCAGGCCCGACGAGTCGCTCAACGACTGGATCGACCGGCTCAAGGCGACGGCCCTGACCAGCATTCCGGGGCTCCAGCCCTTCGAGCCCGCGGTGCAGTACCTGCTCGGGGCCTACGGGGACTGGAAGTCGGTGACGGACGCGTCCGGGCACGTCGTCGTGCAGGGCACCGCCATGACGAAGGTGCTGCTCGGCAACTCCTTCAAGCAGGGCTGGGGCAAGACCTGGAAGGACTGGGCGGCGCGCGGCGTCCAGAGGATCCCCAACGCGAAGATCCAGACGTGGGGACGGGCCTTCGAGACGTGGGAGCCCAGGCTGCGCTCGCTGAGCGCGCCCGGCTCGTGGCTGCCCGGCAGGATCAGCGCGGGGCTCCAGCGCATACCCGGCACGAGCGGGCTCATCGGCGACTGGACGGGCACGGGCTGGAACGCCTTCCGCGGCCTGAGCTTCATGAGCCGGCCGCTGGCGGGCGGGGTCACCGTCAACGGGGTCATCGACTTCGTCGTCGGCTCCGACGAACTGGCGAGCCTCTACGGCGGACTGACGCACGCGGGCGTCCCGGTCGTCCGGGCCGGCAACGCCAACCTCTTCACCGTCGGCAAGAACGCCTTCACCGCCGCCCGCGTCGGCGACGAGGCTATCCCCGCGGCCACCCGCAGCGCCTCGCTGCTCAAGGGCCTGAGTGTGGCGGGCAAGACGTCGGGCGCCCTGCGCGGCCTCGGCATCGCGGGCAGCGCGGCCGGTACGGTCTTCAGCGCCGCCAACGTCATCTCGCAGGGCAACCCGGTCGACGCCTTCAAGCGGAACGGCGCCGGCTACGTCGCGGACGTCGCCGAGGTCGGCTTCAACGCCTCGCTCACCGCCGCCATGATCGCCCCCAACCCCGTCACCTTCGGGCTCGTCGTCGGCACCGGCATCGTCTACGGCGGTGCGAAGATCGTGCAGCACTGGGGCGACATCACCAAGGGCACGGGCAAGGCCCTGGACTGGGCGGGGAAGACGGCGAGCGACGCCGGGCACAAGATCGCCGGCGGGGCGAAGAGCCTCGCGAGCGGGGCGAAGAACGTCGCGAAGAAACTCAATCCATTCCATTGGTAGGGCTCTCCGGCCCCGCCCCGCCGCGGACCGAGAGAGCCCAGCCCCCGCCGTAAGAGCACGCCCCGCAGGGCGACCGCCCCGACCACGGAAGGCGCATGAGCGACAACGACTTCGGCTTCGAACTGGAGCCCTTCGAGGACGACACCCAGCACGGCCTGAGCGGCACGGTGGGCGCGTACGGCTTCGTCCGGATCTCCTACGCCAAGCCGGCGAGCTGGAAGTCCGGCGACGTCTTCCGCACCGAACTGGCCGGCGAGCACCTGCCGCCCGCGTCCGTCAGCGGCACCGGCATGGGCGGCGAGCCGCACCTCGGCAGGAAGGCCGTGCTGACGGTCGGCGGTGTCACCGCCGAAATCGGCGCCAACTCCCTGGGGGTCAGCAGGGCTTCGCGGGCGCTGCGGATCCGGCTCGGCGGCCGCGAGTACACGTACGCGCGCACCGGCCGCTCCGGCGGGCTCGAACTGCGGCGCGGCGAGGACCGGGTGACGCTCACGGACGGCGAGCCGGTCGGCGGCGCGGGTTCGCGGCGGCGGCGCAGGGGCGCGGTGCGCGGGGGCGTGGACGCCACCGACCTGGCGGTCGCGCTGGTGCTGGAGGAGACCGACACCTCGTCCCTGTCCGTCGGCGGGGCCCTGATGAGCGCGCCCTTCCGCGCGCTCATGAACCCCGGCGACGGCGGCGGGGAATAGCCGCTACGGCTGCGGGGGCGTGAAGCCGCCGGGCGCGTCGAGCAGGTCCTCGCTGTCGGGCAGCAGGTCGGTCAGCCGCTCCCACACCTGGGCGGCGGTGACGCGCGCGAGGTGCAGGGGGCTGTCCGGGGTGACCTGCCCCGGCAGGATCGGCTCCTCGGGCTGCTCGCGCACCCAGTAGCCGAGCGGCCCGCAGTCCCAGACGGCCAGCGCGCGCAGGCTCGTCGCCGGTTCGCCGTCCTGCCGGCCGCCCCACACGGTGGTGACGCGCCAGGTGCAGTTGAGGGCCGCGACGAGGTCGGCGAAGAGCGACAGCGCGGGCTCGGCGGGCCCGCCCGCCTCGGCGACGGCCTTGCGGGCCTGCCGCGCGCCCTCCGCGATCTCGACGCCCGGTGCCTCGCCGAGCGCGACGAAGGCGGCGTCCAGGACGCCCATCGTGGTCTCCACGCGCTCCACGGGCGGTTCGACGGTCTCGCCGGTCCGCAGGTTGACCAGCCGGGCCAGCTCCCACAGCAGCATGCTCGGCTCGGCGGAGACGTACTCCGACTCCTCCTGCCCGGGCCACCCGTCGTGCACGACGACGGCGTCCTGCCCGATGACGATCCCGTGGCTGACGGCCCCGTGCTCGCCGGTCACCTCCACCTGGACCATGACCATCGGATCGGCGAAGGTGACGACCAGGTCCTTCAGCAGGGGGGACAGCTCGCCCTCCTCCCCGACGAGCCCGATCTGCTGCAACTCTCCGAGCGCTTCGGCCAGTTCGGCGGGCGGCGTCTCCCCGTCCGCCAGGTGTCCGAGGACGGCCACGTGCCGGTCCGCCAGCCGGAGCCGGGCACGGGAACTGTCGTAGGAGGGCATGGTCGGGTGCTCCCTGTCGCGGTTCGGAGTGCGGTCGTGCTGCGCGTACGCCCGCCGGCTAGTGCTTCTTGTCGAGGTTCTTGGCGTCCTGCTCGCAGGTGTTCGCCTCCGTCCGCAGGTGCTCCGCGACGGTGTGGCACGTGGTCCGCCAGGTGTTCATCTCACCCCGGGTGCGGTCCGCGTGCGGCCCTTCCCACTGCGTCATCGTCTGTGTCGCGAACGTCCGCGCCTTGTCCGGCAGCGCCTCGATGTCGGCGGCCAGCCCCCGCAGCTGCGCGGCCCGTGTGGTCAACTCCTGCGCATCCGGCGAGCCCATCCCGGCTTCCCCTTCCCCCGACGCCCGGAATCCCTCAGCCCATACGATAACCCGCCCGGTCCGCCCGCATCGGGCGTCCAGCGGCTCGGCCCGCCCCCGCGCGGATCAGTCCCCGTCCCCCGCCGGCGGCACCGCCTCGTACAGCTCGAACCACGTCGCCTTGCCGTCGCCGCGCGGATCGACGCCCCAGGCGTCGGCCAGCTCCTCCATCAGCAGCAGGCCGCGGCCGGAGGAGGCCATCTCACCGGGGTCGCGGGGATGGGGCATCTCGTCGGAGCGGTCGCCGACGTCGACGTGCAGGCGGCGGGTGCCGGGCATGCCGGTGACCTGGGCGAGGAGGACGGCGTCGCCGTCGGTGTGGACGAGCACGTTGGTGACGGCCTCGGAGACCAGCAGGACGGCGGATTCGACCTGGTCGGGGGAGGACCAGTCGTGCAGGAGGGCGCGGATGTCGGCGCGGGCGGCGCGGATCTGGCCGGGGTCGTCCTGGGAGATGGTCAGCATCGTGCGGCGGACGGGCACCGCGCAGGTCGGGCCGTCCGGATCGCGGCGCAGCAGCACGAGCGCCATGTCGTCCTCGCGGCGGTCGGCGAGGGGGCCGGTCGTCTGGTGGGAGGCGGGGCCGTGGACGGCTTCGACGAGGGAGTCGGCGAGCACCTCGAGATCGCCCGCGGGGCCCGCGGTGAGGGCCCTGGAGAGCCGGCTCCAGCCGGTGTCGAGATCGTGGCCGCCGGTCTCGATGAGGCCGTCCGTGCACAGCAGCAGCACCTCGCCGGGCTCCAGGACCATCCGGGTGGTCGGGTAGTCCGCGTCGGGCTCGATGCCCAGCGGCAGGCCCACGGCGGTGCGGCGCAGGATCGTGGTGCCGTCGCCGAGCCGCACCGCGGGTTCCGGGTGACCGGCGCGCACCATCTCCAGCGTGCCGGTGAGCGGGTCGACCTCGGCGTACAGGCAGGTCGCGAAGCGCGCGTCGGCGGAGGTGCGGCCGAGCCCGGCGAGGAAGCGCGAGGCGCGGCTGAGGACGGCGTCGGGCCCGTGCCCCTCGGCCGCGTAGGCACGCAGCGCGATCCGCAGCTGGCCCATGATGCCCGCGGCCCGTACGTCGTGGCCCTGGACGTCGCCGATGACGATCGCGGTGCGCCCGGAGGGCAGGTCGATCACGTCGTACCAGTCGCCGCCGACCTGGAGGCCGCCACCGGTGGGGACGTACCGGGCGGCCACCGCCATCCCGGTGACGTCGGGTTTGCGGGCGGGCAGCATCGTGTGCTGGAGCCCGTCGCTGAGGGCCCGCTCGGAGTCGTGCTGGCCGGCCCGGGCGAGCGCCTGGCCCAGCATCCGCGCCACCGTGGTGAGCACCGCGCGCTCGTCGGGGGTGAACTCCACCGGCTCGCGGAACGCCGCCATCCACGCGCCGATCGTCGTCCCGGCCACGGTCAGCGGCAGGTACGACCACGACACGCGCCCGTACGGCCGCACCAGCGGCCAGGTGGCGGGGAAGCGCTCGGCGTACGAGCGGGGGGTCGGCAGGTAGACCGCCTGGCCGGTGCGGGCGACGACCGCGGCCGGGTAGTCCGCGGACAGCGGCATGTCCAGGATGCTGGGGTCGATGACCTCCTGCCCGTGGTGGCCGATGACCGACAGCCGGTCGCTGTCGACGCCGTAGACCGCCAGGCCGTCCGGTGAGAAGCCGGGCATGGACAGGGTCGAGGCGACCCGCAGCACCTCCTGCGTCGAATCCGCCTCGGCGAGCGCCCGGCCCGCGTCCAGCAGGAAGGCCTCCCGGGCCCGCCGCCAGTCGCGCGGCGGCCGCCCCGGGCGGTTCCCGCCGACCGGCACCTCGTGCAGCGTGCCGTTGATCCGCCCCTCCGGGCGCGGCGCGATCCTCGCCCGCAGGGTCCGCCGCACCGACCCGTCCGGCCCGACGACCCGCACCAGCTGCTCGGCGACCGTGCCCTCGGCCGCGGCGAGCTCCACCTCGGCGGACACCGACACGTAGTCCGCGGCGTGCAGGCAGGCCCGGACCGCGGCCGTACGGTACGTCCCGGCGCCGTCCTGGAGGCCGAGCAGGTGTGCGGCGAGGGCGTCCACCGCGATCTCCTCGGTCGCCGCGTCCCACTGCCACACCCCCGACCCCACGGCCGCGAGCACGTCCTCGGTGTGCATTGGCCCATTTTATGAGGAGTGCGATGGTATGGGCGAGCCTGTCGCATCCGCGGGCAGGCCGCGCGGGCCGCCCGGCAGGGGGATACGGGGATGAGGAGCGCCACCCGCCGCCGGTACGCTGTGGGGGTTCCCCCGCCATCGCGACGACCTGACGACTTGGACGAACCTACGATGCACCGGTACCGGTCACACACCTGCGGAGAGCTGCGCGCCACCGACGTCGACACCGACGTCCGCCTGTCCGGCTGGCTGCACAATCGCCGTGACCTCGGCGGCATCCTCTTCGTCGACCTGCGCGACCACTACGGCTTCACGCAGCTCGTCGCCCGGCCCGGCTCGCCCGCGTACGAGGCGCTGAGCAGCCAGTCCAAGGAGTCCGTGCTGCGGGTCGACGGCCGCGTCGTCGCCCGCTCGGCGGAGAACGTCAACCCGGAGCTGCCCACCGGCGAGGTCGAGGTGGAGGTCACCTCCCTGGAGGTGCTCGGCGCCGCCGACCAACTGCCCTTCCCGGTCTTCCCGGAGGACAGCGCCAACGAGGAGATGCGGCTCACCAACCGCTTCCTCGACCTGCGCCGCCAGCGCATGCACCGCAACATCATGCTGCGCACCCAGGTCATCTCCTTCCTGCGCCGCGAGATGACCGCCCTCGGCTTCAACGAGATGGCCACCCCGATCCTGTCCGCCACCTCTCCCGAGGGCGCGCGCGACTTCCTGGTGCCCTCCCGCGTGCACGCGGGCAGGTTCTACGCGCTGCCGCAGGCGCCGCAGCAGTTCAAGCAGCTGCTGATGATCTCCGGCTTCGACCGCTACTTCCAGATCGCGCCCTGCTTCCGCGACGAGGACTCGCGCGCCGACCGCTCGCCCGGCGAGTTCTACCAGCTCGACGTCGAGATGAGCTTCGTCGAGCAGGAGGACGTCTTCGGCGTCATCGAGAAGGTCATGACCGACCTCTTCACCGAGTTCGGGAACGGCCGCCGCGTCACCTCGCCCTTCCCGCGCATCCCCTTCCGCGAGTCCATGCTCAAGTACGGCAACGACAAGCCGGACCTGCGCACCTCCCTCGAACTCGTCGACGTCTCCCACGTCTTCGCCGGCTCCGGCTTCAAGGCCTTCGCGGGCAAGCACGTCCGCGCCCTGGCCGTCCCCGACACCGCCGACCAGCCCCGCAAGTTCTTCGACCAGCTCGGCGAATACGCCGTCTCGCTCGGCGCGCAGGGCCTCGCCTGGGTCCGCGTCGGCGAGGGCAACGCGCTGACCGGCCCCATCGCCAAGTTCCTCACCGAGGACGACGTCACCGCGCTCGTCGAGGCGGTCGGTGCCGAGGCGGGCACGGCGATCTTCTTCGGCGCCGGCGAGTTCGACGAGGTCTCCAAGATCATGGGCCCCGTCCGCGTCGAGGCCGCCAAGCGGGCCGGGCGGTTCGAGGAGGACGTCTTCCGCTTCTGCTGGATCGTCGACTTCCCGATGTTCGAGCGCAACGAGGACACCGGCGCCGTCGAGTTCTCCCACAACCCCTTCTCCATGCCGCAGGGCGGCCTGGAGGCCCTGGAGACCAAGGACCCGCTCGACATCCTCGCCTGGCAGTACGACATCGTCTGCAACGGCATCGAGCTGTCCTCCGGCGCCATCCGCAACCACGAACCCGCGGTCATGTACAAGGCGTTCGAGATCGCCGGCTACGACCGCGACACGGTCGAGGCGGAGTTCGGCGGCATGCTCCGCGCCTTCCACTACGGCGCCCCGCCGCACGGCGGCATCGCCCCGGGCGTCGACCGCATGGTCATGCTGCTCGCGGACGAGCCGAACATCCGCGAGACGATCGCCTTCCCGCTCAACCAGCAGGCGCAGGACCTCCTCATGGGGGCGCCGTCGGAGGTCTCGGAGACCCGCCTGCGCGAGCTCCACATCCAGCTCCGCCGGAAGTAGCCCACGGGCTCCGCGCGCGGCGCGCTGCCGTGCCGGGCCGGGCTGCGCCTGCGCTGCGGGGGTGCCCGTTCTCCGGGTTGCGCGTGCCGCGCCGGGCAACCACCGGGGGCGCGGGCCGTCACCGGCCCGAAGGGGCAGTACGGTCCGATCCGGACCCCAGGCCGGTGGTGGGCTGGGCGCGCCGTTCCCCGCGCCCCTGGTGCGTGCCCGGCGCCGCAGCCGCGGCCCGGGAGCGCGTGCCCGGCGCGGCCGCGCGAAACGCCCGCCCGGCGGGGCAACCGGGGCGCCGCGCCGGCGCGTTAGGAGGGTGTGGGGAGGAACGGCCGTGAGCGAGGGCGGGTTCGAGCAGTTCGTCGCGGCACGCGGCCAGAGACTGCTGCGTGTCGCCTGGCTGCTCACGGGCGACGCGCACCTCGCGGAGGACCTGCTGCAGACCGTCCTGGCGAAGGTCTGGCCCAAGTGGCCGCGGATAGCCGACGAGAATCCGGAGGCGTACGTCCGCCAGGCCCTGGTGCACACGCACGCCTCGTGGTGGCGGCGCCGGTGGCGCGGGGAGGTGCCGCACGGCGACGTGCCGGACCGCGCGCCCGCCCCGGACGCGTACGCCGGGGTGGACCTGGAGCAGGCGCTCGCCACGGCCGTACGGGCGCTGCCGGTGCGGCAGCGGGCGGTCGTGGTGCTGCGGTACTTCGAGGACCTGAGCGTGACCGAGACCGCGGAGGCGCTGGGATGTTCGGAGGGCACGGTCAAGAGCCAGGCGGCCAAGGCGCTGCGCACACTGCGCGGGCTGCTGCCCGAGGCGGCCCTGGCGGACGGCGGTGAGCGGGGATGAGTGAGCCGGAGCGTACGGAGCAGGACCTCACGGAGCAGGAGCTGCGCGCGCTGCTGGAGCGGGCGGTGCCGCAGCTGCCCGCGCCTGCGCAGCGGCTGGAGCGGATCCGGGAGCAGATCCGGCGGCGCCGCCGGCGGCGTACGGCCGCGGTGACCGGCGCCGCGGTGCTGGCCCTCACGGCGGGCCTGGCGGCCGTGCCGGGGCTCGTACGCCCGCACGGCGGCGGCCACGCGGGCCCCGCGGTGGTGGGCAGCCCGACCCCGCGGCCCAGCGCGGCGCCGACCACACCGCTCGCCGGCTACCGCCCGGACGGCCTGGGGGGCCTGGTCCTCCAGCTGCCCAGGGGGCCGGGCTGGCAGACCCTCGCGGACCCGGCGACGACGAGCCTCTTCCTCGGCACCCAGCGCATGGTGCTGCCCGCGGGCGGCTGCGCGCACGCCCTCGACGGCTTCTGCACACCCCTGGCGCTGGCGCTGGAGGAGGGCGGGGCGCTGGTGATGTTCCGCCGCCAGGAGCCCAAGATGCCCCTCGGCAAGGCCCACGACTACGCCCTCCCCCTCACGGAGGCCGCTCCCTACAGGGCCTGCCGCACGGTCGGCGGCACCCGCCAGCTGACCCGCACGGCGGTCGCCCCCGACGGCACGGTCGTGTGGGCGGTGGCCTGTCTCGCCACCCCCTCGCAGGCCCGACTCCAGCAGGCGCGGGACCTGCTGTCCTCCGCGGCCTTCGGGTGAGCCCCGGCGGGGGCGCCGCCCTCCGCCGGGGTCACTCCGCGGGGGTCACTCCGCCGGATCGCCGCCGAAGCGGGCGACGTACGACGCGAGGTCGTCCTCGGTGATCTTGGCGAAGAGCACCGGCGGCACGGTGAAGGGCGTCCCGGCGGGGACGGCGTCGAGCGCGCGGGCCTCTTCCGGGGTGACCCAGCGGGCGTCGTCCGCGGGGAGGGTGAAGGCGGCGCGCATCGCGGCCGCGGAGGCCGGGATGAAGGGCTCGGAGACGACGGCGTAGAGGCGGATGAGGTTCATCGCCGTGCGCAGGGTCAGCGCGGCGCCGTCGGGGTCGGTCTTGATCGCCATCCACGGGGCCTTCTCCTCCAGGTAGGAGTTGCCCGCGCTCCACAGCGCGCGCAGCGACTGCGCCGCCTTGCGGAACTGGAGGGTGTCGAGGTGGCCCTCGTACTCCGCGAGGAGCGTGGCGATCTGCCCGCCGAGCCTGGCCTCGGCCTCGCCCGCGGCGGTGCCCGCCGGGACCTCGTCGCCGAAGCGCTTGCGCGAGAAGGACAGCACGCGGTTGACGAAGTTGCCGAGCGTGTCGGCGAGGTCCTTGTTGACGCCCGCGGTGAACAGCTCCCACGTGAAGGAGGAGTCGTCCGACTCAGGCGCATTGGCCATCAGGAAGTACCGCCAGTAGTCGGCGGGGAGTACGTCGAGCGCCGCGTCGGTGAAGACGCCGCGGCGCTGCGAGGTGGAGAACTTTCCGCCGTAGTACGTCAGCCAGTTGAACGACTTGACATAGTCCACCATCTTCCAGGGTTCCCGGGTTCCCAGCTGGGTTGCGGGGAACATGACGGTGTGGAAGGGCACGTTGTCCTTGGCCATGAATTCCGTGTAGCGCACGTCCGTGGCTTCGTACCACCAGGACTGCCAGTCGCGCGTCTCGCCCTCGGGAGCGGCGTCAGCCCATTCCTTGGTGGAACCGATGTACTCGATCGGGGCGTCGAACCAGACATAGAAGACCTTGCCCTCGGCGGCCAGGTCCGGCCAGGTGTCGGCGGGGACGGGCACGCCCCAGTCGAGGTCGCGGGTGATCGCGCGGTCGTGCAGGCCCTCGGTGAGCCACTTGCGGGCGATCGAGGACGACAGGGTGGGCCAGTCGGCACTGGTCGCGTCGAGCCAGGACTCGACCTCGGCGGCGAGCTTGGACTGGAGGAGGAAGAGATGCTTGGTCTCCCTGACCTCCAGGGCGGTGCTCCCGCTGATCGCCGAGCGCGGCTCGATGAGGTCGGTCGGGTCGAGGACGCGGGTGCAGTTCTCGCACTGGTCGCCGCGGGCCTTGTCGTAGCCGCAGTGCGGGCAGGTGCCGACGATGTAGCGGTCGGGCAGGAAGCGCTCGTCGGTCAGCGAGTAGACCTGGCGGATGGCGCGCTCCTCGATGAAGCCGTTCTCGTTCAGGCGGCGCGCGAAACGCTGGGTGATCTCGACGTTCTGCCGCGAGGAGCTGCGGCCGAAGTGGTCGAAGGAGAGTGCGAAGCCGTCGTAGATCGCCTTCTGGGCGTCGTGCGCCTGCGCGCAGAAGGCGTCGACCGGGAGCCCGGCCTCCTTGGCGGCCAGCTCCGCGGGGGTGCCGTGCTCGTCGGTGCCGCAGATGTAGAGGACGTCGTGCCCGCGCTGGCGCAGGTACCGGGCGTAGACGTCCGCGGGGAGCATGGACCCCACCATGTTGCCCAGGTGCTTGATCCCGTTGATATAGGGCAGGGCCGAGGTGATGAGGTGACGAGCCATTGCAGGCTGCTCCCAATTCGTAGCGTGGAGTGAGGAATTCATCTACGGACCGTCAATCGTATCGGACCGTAGCGGGGGGCCTGCCACCGCGTTTCTCATACCGGGCAGGTTCGGGTCAGAGCGGGTGAGTGCGTTACGCGCAGTGACTGCACGTGCACTTGCACGTGCAGATGCACGTGCGCCCGCTCCGAGTTATCATCTCCTGTACCACACGGCACTATTGGAGAGTGGCTGATGCGCCGGACGCACAACGGAATGCCCGCTCATGACCTCGCGGGTGTGGTCTGGCAGAAGAGCAGGCACAGCAATGCCAATGGCACGTGTGTGGAGTTCGCCGCACTGCCGGACGGAGACGTGGCCGTTCGCAATTCGCGCTTTCCGGACGGCCCCGCGCTGATTTACACCCGCGCCGAGATCGAGTCGATGATCATCGGAATCAAGGCGGGCGAGTTCGACCACCTCATGCCGGGACCGTGAGCACGGTCCCTCAGGATTGCAGGCGCGGGACGGCCGGAGCGGCGAGGAACAGTGCCCAGACCACTTTTCCGGTGCCGCCCAGCGGGTGCCATCCCCATTTCTCGCTGAACGAGTCCACCAGGTGCAGCCCGCGGCCCGTCTCGGCGACGAAATCCGCCTCCTTGGGGGTGGGCGCGATCTCGCTGGGGTCGCGTACCGCGCAGACCACCCGGCTCGTCCAGCGGGCCAGGCTCAGCCGCACCGGGGTGCCCGGGGCGTCCGGCGGCACCGCGTAGCGCAGCGCGTTGGTGACGAGTTCCGAGGCGACGAGCTCCATGGAGTCCAGCAGCGCGGCGAGATCCCAGCGCTGAAGTGTCGTACGCGTGAAACGGCGCGCCTCGCGCACCGATTCCGGGGTGGCGGGAAGTTCGCACGTGGCGCCGTCACCCGCGGCAAGCCGCTCGGGCGCGAGCACGCCTTGCCATAACGGATACAGCGCGGGTGCGGTCTCCGCGTTCATACCTGCCCCCGGGGTATCTGCACGGTCACCATGCTCATGGATCGGGACCCGAGGATGCAAGGGCGTCTGCACGTGCATCTGCAAGGAATTGATGCACGCGTCGTTCGAGAGTGACGAGACGGGTACTGCCCGCAAGCCATTAGTGGCAGACTGCTGATGAACCAAGGGCGGAGCGTGACTTATGAGCGCAGGGCAGCCGGGAGGCGGGTCCATCGTGCGGCGGATGCTGCTCGGAGCGCAGCTGCGGAGGCTGCGTGAGTCGCGGGGGATCACCAGGGAGGACGCCGGGTACTCGATCCGGGCCTCGGAGTCGAAGATCAGCCGCATGGAGCTGGGAAGAGTCAGCTTCAAGGAGCGGGATGTCGCCGATCTGCTGACGCTGTACGGCGTCACCGAGGAGGATGAGCGGCTCGCCATGCTGGGACTCGTGAGGGAGGCCAACGCGGCCGGCTGGTGGCACGGCTACGGCGAAGTGATGCCGACGTGGTTCCAGACGTACGTAGGCCTGGAGGAGTCCGCCGCGCTGATCCGCACCTTCGAGGTGCAGTTCGTGCACGGTCTTCTGCAGACGGAGGACTACATAAGGCAGGTGATCCGGCTCGGTCACCCCGGCGCGGCCGACGCCTGGGTGGAGAGGCGGGTCGGCCTACGCCTGGAACGGCAGAAGCTGCTCGTCTCCGAGCGGGCCCCGCACTTCGTCGCCGTGATGGACGAGGGTGCGCTGCGCCGCCCCTTCGGCACCCGGCAGGGCATGCGCGACCAGATCGCGCACATCCTGGAGGCCGCGGACGCGCCCAACGTCGAGGTACGCGTCCTGCCCTTCGCGATCGGCGGGCACGCCGCGGGCGGCGGCGCCTTCACGCTGCTGAGCTTCCCCGAGTCCGATCTCCCCGACCTGGTGTACCTGGAGCAGCTGACCGGCGCGCTCTACATCGACAAGCACGACGAGGTCGTGGAGTACGACAAGGCCATGACCACGCTGGACCGTATCTCGCTCGGCCCCGCCGAGTCGGTGGACTGGCTCGCCGCACTCCGGCGCGAACTGTGACGCGGGCGGTCCGCCGGCGCCGGTGATCCGGGAAGGGGACGCGGCCGACCTGCCCGTTGTTCGCCCTTCCGTGTGAACGACGGGCGCGTGCGCCCCCCGCCCCCTCCCGTGCCGCGCCGCGGCACGGCTACGGTGGCGCGAGTCACGCCAGGGACGGGGTTGCTCGGGTGAACGAAGAAGGGCTGCCGCCGCCCACCGCGCACGCGCGCTCGTACCGCCTCGCGTGCGCCGTCGTCGTGGAGCTGGCCGGCGAGATCGACCTCGGCAGCGCCCGCGGCGTCCACCCGCACCTCGACGCCGCCACCCTCGCCCCCGCGCCGCCCTTCGTCGTCCTCGACCTCGGGCCGCTGGAGTTCATCGACTGCTACGGGCTCTCGCTGCTCGTCCGCGCGCGCCGCCGGGTACTGGCCCGCGGCGGGCGCACCGCCATGGTGTGCGACCACGGCCGGACCCTGCGGCTGCTCGCGCTCACCGGGCTCGACGCCGCCTTCCACCCCGTCCGCACCCTTGACGAGGCGCTGCGGCCCTGACGTCGCCCTCCCGGCGGCCCGCTGTGCGCCCCCGGCGGTCCGCCGGTCTTCCACCCTGTCACTCCACGCTTTTCACACGTCACCCAAATGTTGACGCCGTACAGTGTCTGGCTGGGCAAACGCCCTCCCGGCGGCATGTGACCCCGGTCATACGGCCAATCCGGATCGACTGGTAGAAGTTGGGGCTTCGTCGTGATGTGTGCGGGTGCCACCGGACCGAAGGTGTAAAGGCAGATGGGCGTTCGTGGGCGCAAGCGGGAGCGGAAACGCAACCGCAAACGCTGGATCATCGCGATAGTCGTGTCGTTCGTGGTGCTGCTCGTCGGCGGCGCGGGAGCGATCTACCTCAAACTCAACGCGAACATCGACACCTTCGACTCCGCGGGTATCAGCAAGGACCGCCCGGCGGAGACCAAGGCCGACGCCAACGGCGACAAGGCCGTCAACGTCCTCCTCATAGGCTCCGACACCCGCTCCGGTGAGAACGGCAAGCTCGGCGGCTCAGGATCCGGCGCGATAGGCCGCTCCGACACCACGATCCTGCTGCACGTCTACCCCGACCACAAACACGCCGTCGGCATATCCATACCCCGCGACTCGCTCGTCGAGATACCGCCCTGCCTGCTCCCCGACGGCAAGTGGTCCAAGGACCAGCCGTCCGCGATGTTCAACTCCGCCTTCTCCATGGGCAGCACCGCCAAGGGCAACCCCGCGTGCACCCAGAACACCATCGAGAAACTGTCCGGGATGCGGGTCGACCACACGATCGTCGTCGACTTCGCCGGATTCGCGTCCATGACCTCCGCCGTCCACGGCGTCGACGTCTGCGTCCCGAACAACATCTACCAGGGGGACCTCAACCCCAACCTCGGCCACAAGGGCAAGGTCGTCCTCAAGGCCGGCATGCAGAACCTCTCCGGCCAGGACGCCCTGGACTACGTCCGCGTCCGGCACGGTGTCGGCGACAACTCCGACGTCGGCCGCATGCTGCGGCAGCAGGCCTTCCTCTCCGCCCTGATCAAGAAGGTCAAGGGCCAGGGCATGAACCCCACCACGCTGCTGCCGCTCGCCAACGCCGCGACCAAGTCCCTCACGGTCGACCCGGGCCTCGGCAGCGCCGCCAAGCTGATGTCCTTCGGGCTGTCGCTCAAGGGCATCGACCTCAACAACATCCAGTTCATCACCGCGCCGTGGAAGTACGCCGGCGCGCGCATCGACCTGGTGCACCCGGACGTCGACAACCTCTTCGCCACCCTGCGCGCCGACCAGACCCTCGAAGGCGTCAACGCCTCCGGCAAGACCACGCCCAGCGCCTCCGCGACCCCGAGCCCCGGCGCCACGGTCGACGGCACCGGCATAGACGTCTCCGTCTACAACGGCACCCTCACCACCGGCCTCGCCGGCAAGGGCGGCGACCTGCTGAAGTCCCACGGCTTCACGGTGCTCGACACCACCAACGCCAAGTCCCGCGACCACGCCGTCACCCGCATCGAGTACGGCACGGCGGACGAGACCCGGGCGAAGACGGTCGCCAAGGTCTTCCCCGGCGCCCAGCTCGTCCCCCTGAACACGCACGGCATCAACGTCGTCCTCGGCGCGGACTACGCGGCCACCGTCGCGAAGGGCGGCACCTCGGCCTCCTCCACCCCGACCCCCCTCCCGACGAACATCAGCAAATCCGCCCGCTCCGCCGACGAGGACCCGTGCAGCAAGCTCTCGTACGGGTGACGGTGCCCGCCCGCCGGGGACAGCGGGCGGGCGGCAGGAGGCCCCGCATCAGGCCCAGGTGAGGTTCTGCCCCTCCGGGCCGACACGCAGCCGCATACGGTCAGCTGCCGGGCGCCCGTCCGCCACCCAGCGGGCCACATTGCCGGTGATGTCGTCCCAGAGCCGCACCGGACCGCCCTGCCGCACCATCCACCGTTCGCCGTCCCGGAAGAGAACCGCCCACGCCACGGCCTCCACGTCGACCACGACGTGTTCCGTGCGGCCGTTCCGCTCCAGTACGAGCAGTTGGGCGCGTGGTGCGGCGAACTGCGCGACGAAGCGGGCTGTCCAGTCGTCGAGCACATCCGCGCCCAGCGCCGCCGGGACGGCCTCGCCTTCGTCGAGCTCCGGCAGGACGCCCACGGGGGGCGGAAGGTGGGCGCGGGCCGGCATGAAGGAGACATGCCCGCTGAGCACCGGGCCCTCGGCCGTGCCGTCGTCGGCGACGGTGAGCCGTACGAGCTCCGACGCGTGCATCCACCCGCCGACCGTGACCAGGATCTCCCCGCCGGGCCGGGTCTGCGCGAGCCAGCCGGTCGGCACGGAGTGCACCCCGCACGTGGCGATCACGCGGTCGTACGGGCCTCCTTCCGCGTAGCCGGCCAGCCCGTCACCGACCACGCGAGCGGGCCGGTGACCGGCCCCTGCCAGGGCCGTTCCGGCGAGTGCGGACACCTCGGCGTCGACCTCCACCGTGGTGACGTTGTCCTCGCCGACGGCATGGCAGAGCAGCGCCCTCGAGTAGCCGGTCCCCGTGCCGATCTCCAGGACTCGCGGCCCCTCGGCCGGGCGCAGCTCTTCGAGCATCCGCACAACCAGACTCGGCAGGGTGGACGACGACGAGGGTGCCGCAGCGATGCGCCCCTCGACCTGGTCGGCGAAGACGCCCCCGGCGACCTGCGTCACAAGGGTGTCGTCCTCGTAGACGCGTGCCAGGCATTCCGCCGATCTCTCGGTCACGGGGCGGTACCAGCCACCGCCCTCGTACTCGAACCAGCCGCGCGAAAGGAACGCCTCGCGCGGTACGGACACAACGGCTGCCCTCCCTTCAGGGCTGCGCAGGACGCCGGCCTCGGTCAGTCGCCGCGCCAGCTCGACGCGGAAGTCCTCTGAGCGCGTGGGGCTGGTCATGTGGGCTGTGCTCCGTTCTCCAGCAGGTCCGCCATCGCACGGGTGATCGGCAGCCCGGCAGCGTCTTCGAGCCAGGCCCACTGCCCGTTGGGATTGCACTCCAGGAACCACCAGGCGCCGTCTCCTGTCACGGCGAAGTCGAACGCACCGAAGCTCAGCGCGAAGCCTGCGAGGAACCGCACCATCGCACCGCGTACCCCGTTCGGGCAGGCGACCGGCTCGTAGGTGAGGCTCCGATACGCGGCTCGCCAGTCCACGACCTCGGACGGCGCGGTGATCCGCGCGCTGAACACCCGATCGCCGACGACAACAGCCCGCACGTCCGCCACCTTCGGCACCCGCGCCTGGAACAGGTGGGCGCTGTGGCTCACCGCGTCGTCGATCTCGGCCGCGTGCACCGGGGCGGCCCAGATTCCGGCAGGCTCGCCGTCGACCTCATAAGCCGCCGCGTGCAAGGGTTTGTAGATCGTGGGCTGTTCGGCACAGAACTGCCGGGCCCTCTCTGGCTCGTTCGTGATGAGGGTGGCCGGGACATCGAGCCCGGCGCGGGCGGCCGCGTCCAGCTGCGCAGGCTTGTACTCCGCCCGTGCGACAGCCTGCGGGTGGCTCAGGTACAGGCATTCCGGCAGGGCGGCCAGCACCCCGCCAAGGCCTCGCCGGTTCTCCTGAGCGGCGAACCGGGCCGCCTGCGTGCCGTCCTCCGTCCGGTACGTGCTGGGACGGCGGTGGTACAGGGCGCGCACGGAGGAGAGATCGGCCGTACGGTCCCCCACCGTCAGCTCCCCGAACCACCCCTGCGGCCCGGTGCGCGCGGACAGCACCGCGGACGCGGGAAAGTCCCGCCCCGGGTCGAACCGGAGGACGGGCACCCGGCGCCGGTTCAGCTCCGCGACAACCAGGTCGGCGGTCGCGTCTTCGTACTCAGTGCAGACCAGTACCGGGCGCTCGTCCATCGGCACGGCCCCTAGTCCTGCGTTGCGTCGTGGCCGGAATCGGCGTCCACCTTGCCGTCCTTGCCCACCTGGGTGGGCGGGTACGTGTTCACGCTCGTTCCGTGCTTGCCGAGTTCGGCCGGCGTCATGACTCCGTCCGCTCCGATCCATCGGCCGGTCTGCGTCACCGGGTCGATCCCCGCGTACCGCCAGAGCGACGGGGAACCGTTGCGCAGCGGCACCATACGGCGCCATCCCCACGGGGTAGGCGCAGCCGTCTCCGTGTCGGCGAGAGTCCGCACATCTCCTCCTCGGTTGTCCTTGTCCGTCTCGCTCCAGGCAACGGGAGAAACACGCACAGCGGTACCGCAGAGGCGGCGATGACTTTTAAGAGCGTTAAGCGACGCGGGAGCGGTCTCCTGACCGGGCCGGCGCGTTGCCGGTCAGGCCGCCTTGAGGCGGGCCAGCTGCCGGGCCCGGTCGTGGACCTGCCGGGCGCCGGGGTGGGCGACGTACGGGCGGAGGGTTGTGCGCAGGGTGTCGAAGTGCTCGTCGGCGCGGGAGGAAGAGAGGTGCTCGTAGTCGTCGAGGAAGGACTGCCAGGTGGCGCAGGCCGCTTCGAGATGGCCGGCTTCCAGCTGGCGCTGGGCGAGCAGGCCGTTGGCGTGGGCGCGGCCCTGCTTCTCGACCGGTGGGCGGACCCGGTTGGACTCCCGAAGGGACGTGATCGAGCCGTGGACGTCGCCGAGCGCGTAGCGGACGCCGGAGACGTGGAAGAGGTAGGCGGCCTGGTCGTACCCGCCGATTGCGTCCCGGCGGCCGTCCGCCTTGGACAGGGCTGCCTCCGTCTCGGCGAGGCGGGCGAACGCGAGCCGCTTGTCCCCGACGAGCGCGGCGCCCTGTGCCTGCTGCCCGGCGAGGAAGGCGTGCAGGCGTGGCCCGGCCAAGGGCGCGGCTTCTGCGGCGGCGTCCGCCAGCGACAGGGCCCTCCCGGAGTGCTTGAGGTTGGCGGCTTGCAGGGCCATGCCGCGCAGCGTCCGGCAGTACGTGACGTGATCCTCTCCGGCGGCCGCGAACTTCAGCGCCTGGAGGTAGTACCGCTGCCCGAGCCCGTGCGCCCGCTCGTACATGGCCATCCACCCGGTGAGATAGACCAGGTCGGACACCGCCGACAGCAGGTCCTTGCGCACCGGCTCCGACGCCTGCGCGCGCAGGTACGGGCCGACCGTGTTGACGAGGAAGGCCGCGGCCATGGGCCGTGCGTGGCCGCCCCCCAACTCGTCGAGGATGTCCGCGATGCACTCGGTCATCGTCCTGACGGTGGCCACCTCACCCGCACCGATGCGGGCATTCCGCCCGGTGGCACCTGCTCTCGTACGGCCCACCAGATCGGCATAGGCGGGAACGGGCAACGCAGCGGCGTAGAGGCTTGCGGCCAGAACCTTGCGGCGGGACGGGTCCATGTCTTCCCTCCCCATCGTGACGAGGTCTTCCACCATGCCAGGTTCGGTGCCGCTCTCCTGACCCGTCAACGGCGGGAATCCGGCCTCGGCCGCCGTGACGGGCCTGCGCAACCGGCGTGCGAGAGCTTCGAGGATCAGGGGACGTGCGGCTTCCTTGGGCAGGTGCCCGTCCAGCCACTGGTGAACCGATGGCGCCTGGTAACGGGTCGGCGTCCCTCGCTCGGTACCGACCTTGTTCACTTCCTGGGCCAACTGGCGCAGCGTCCAGCCGCTCTCGCGGTACAGCCGCGTCAGACCTTCGTTCTGGTGACGGCCGCTCATGGGCTCGCTCCTCACGCGGCTTAACGCTCTTAAAAGGCGTCTGCGCGTCCACGGTACCGCTGTGCGTAGCGCACCGGTTGCCTAGAGCGAGAAAGACCCCCGAGACCGTGCGACCGGTCCGGGGGCACGGTCAACGCTTACCGAGGAGCGCCGACATGCACGAGCTTGGCCACTGCCCCGATGCGTGCCGGGGGGCCGCGCGGTGACCCCGAGCCCGCGTGGACCCGTCGGCGGAGAACCGCCCCTCGTCATCGACACGTCATGGCCGCACGGCCCCCGTTCGGTGGGCGGCGCGCGACGTCTGCTCGTGCGTTCTCTTGCCGGCTGGGGGCTCGCGCATCTCTCGGCTGCCGCCGAACTGGTCGTTTCGGAGCTGGTCACGAACAGCGTCCGGCACGCGCGGGAGCCGCGCGGCCACGTGATCCGCACGCGGTTCGAGCGGCTGGGCCGAGGGGTGCGCATCGAGGTGCACGACGCCAACGACGCGAAGCCGGAGCAGCGGGACGCGTCCGGGGACGAGGAGTCGGGGAGGGGGCTGGCGTTGGTGGACGCGGTCACCGGCGGCAGGTGGGGCGTCAGCGACCGGGAGGGGATCGGGAAACTGGTCTGGGCCCTGTGCGCGGACGACGGCACCGTTTCGACGGAGGAGATGCGTCCACGCGTGGGCGGATCCGGCTGACGGTCGACCGACGGCGACCCGAACGACCCGACCCCTCCGCCGAGCGGAGGGGCAGGCGTGTACGGGCTCCCCGGATGGCCCGGGATCAGGTCGCCGAGGGGGTGGGGCGGGACGGGAGGAGGGGCTTGCAGGTGGCGTAGGCCTTGGCCGTCTTCGGGTCGGAGGTGTCGAGGGCGCTGAACATGCCGCCGCCGCGGCGGCCGTTCACGCCGGGGGAGGCGGAGGAGGACGGGAGGGTCACGCCGTGGTCCTTCAGGCAGCTCGTGAAGGCGGCGAAGGCGCTGGAGTCGGCGCCGCCCGCGCCGCGGTTGAACCGGGGGCGCAGCGACTCGCAGGCCTGCACGGCCTTCTGGGCCTTGGGGTCGGCGGAGGCGCCGCCGAAGCCGGGGAAGCCGCCGCGGAAGCCGCTGCCGTCGGTGGGGCGGCCGCTCGGGCGGCCCGAGGGGCGGGCGCCCGGGGAGAAGCTGGGGAGCCGGACCCCGTTCTTCTCCAGGCACGCCCGGTACGCCGCCATGTCCGCCGCTCCTGACGCGGAGGAGGACGCCGACGCGGACGTGGTGCCCTTCGCGTCGGACGGGCCCGGTCCCCCGCCCGAGGAGCACGCGGCGAGCAGCAGCGCTCCCGAGGCGAGGACGGCGACCGAGGCGCCTGCCCGCAGTGCGGTGGTGGGGGTCCAGGTCATGGCCGGTCTCCTCGGGGAGCGGGGGGCAGGGGACGCCGCCCCGCACGCGCGCGGGGAAAGGCGCCCGCGCAGGGCGGCAGCCCATGACTGAACCGCACGCACGTAGGCGCCGCCCGACCGTCGCCTGTGAGTTCCCGGGGAGCGAAACGGTCCCGAAGGGACGGGACGGACCGGCCCGCGGGCGAAGTGCGGCGTATGCGCGGACAAGCGGCTTTCGTGTTCCCAGGGAACTCCCAGCCTCCTCCCAGGGCATCAAAGGAGTGGGCCGCCAGGATGCGGGCCATGAAGGTGCTCCCACGGCGGCGCAGGGCCGCCCTGATCAACTCGGTGCTCGGCGTGGTCGTCCTCGCGGGTGCCGGCGGCGCCTACGCGGCCGTCCACGACGACGGCGCCCCGTCCTCCGGCAGCGGCACCGCGCGGGTGGCGACCGTCTCCAGGGGAACGGTCTCCACCACGGTGTCCGGCTCCGGCTCCCTGGTCTCGCCCAGTGACGCGGGCCTGAACTTCACCACCGGCGGCACGCTCACCGAGGTGAAGGTCAAGCCGGGCGACAAGGTCACGAAGGGCCAGGTGCTGGCCAAGGTCGACGCCACGGACGCGAAGGCGACCCTCCAGCAGGACGAGGCGACGCTCGACGCCGCCGAGGCCAACCTCACCAAGGTCGAGGCCGGTGAGGTGCCCGCCTCGTCCTCCTCCGACGGCACCTCCGGCCGCAGCGGCGGGCAGTCCTCGCCCACCCCCGCGCCGACGCCGACCGTCGATCCCGTGCAGCTCGCACAGGCGCAGGCCCAGCTCACGCAGGCGCAGAACGCCGTGGACGCCGCCCGGCGCGCGGTCGACGGCACGACGCTCAAGGCCCCGGTGGCCGGTACGGTCGCCTCGGTCGGCGGCGCGAAGGGCGACACCGTCTCCGGCACGTCCGGCAGCGGCAGCGGCTCCGGCGGGAGCGGAGGGAGCGGCAGCAGCTCCGCGGGCAGCAGCTCCTCCTCCAGCTCGCCCAGCGGCTTCATCGTGCTGACGAACCCGGCGAACATGCAGGTCACCGCCAACTTCTCGGAGGCCGACTCGCTCAAGATCAAGGCCGGCCAGCCCGCCACCGTCACCCTCAACGCGCAGTCCGGCACCGTGCTGGACGCCAAGGTGCTGTCCATCAGTTCGCTCCCGGCGAGCAGCAGCTCGGCCTCGGGCGGCGGTTCGGGCTCGTCCGGCAGCGCCGTGCAGTATCCGGCGGTGCTCCAGATCACCGGCGACACGTCCGGCCTGCGCACCGGCCTGAGCGCCGCCATCCAGGTCACGACGGCGACCGCGACCGACGTGCTCACGGTGCCGACCGCCGCGGTGTCCGGCACGGGCAGCAACCGCACGGTGCTGGTCGTCGGCAAGGACGGCTCCACCACCCGCACCCCCGTGACCGTGGGCGTCGAGGGCGACTCGGCCGACCAGATCACCGCGGGCCTGACGGAGGGCCAGCAGGTGCAGATCCCGAGGGTCGCCTCGTCCGGCAGCAACGGCTTCCCGAGCGGTGCCTTCCCCGGCGGCGTCGGCAGCCTCGGCGGCGGCAGCCGCTTCGGCGCGGCCGGCGGCGGTGCGGGCGGCGGCTTCCGGCAGGGCGCGGGTGGCCGCTGATGAGGTTCGGCCTGGGCGGCGGCGCCCACCGCCGCGGGGGTGCGGCGCCGCCCGAGGAGGCGGCGGCGCAGGAGAGCCCGTGGGGCCCGCCGCCGGTCATCGAGGTGCGGGCGCTGCGCAGGACGTACGGCACCGGTGACGCGGCCGTGCGCGCGCTCGGCGGCCCGCCCGACCCGGTGACCGGCGAGGACAGCGGGATCGACCTGGTCGTCGCGCAGGGCGACATGGTCGCGGTGATGGGCAGCTCCGGCTCCGGCAAGTCCACGCTCATGAACATCCTGGGCTGCCTGGACGTGCCGACCTCCGGCCGCTACCTGCTGGACGGCATCGACGTCGGCGGCCTGGACGAGCACCAGCTGTCGCTGGTGCGCAACCGCAAGATCGGCTTCGTCTTCCAGTCCTTCAACCTCGTCCCGCGCACCCCCGCGCTCGCGCAGGTCGAACTCCCGCTGGCCTACGCCGGGGTGAGGGCCGCCGAGCGGCGCCGCCGGGCGACGGCGGCGCTGGAACTGGTCGGCCTCGCCGACCGGATGGACCACCGCCCCAACGAGCTGTCCGGCGGCCAGCAGCAGCGCGTGGCCGTGGCCCGCGCCCTGGTCACCGCACCGGCGATGCTGCTGGCCGACGAGCCCACCGGCAACCTGGACAGCCACAGCACGGAGGAAGTGCTCTCGATCGTGGACCGGCTCAACGCGTCGGGGCGCACCGTCGTCCTGATCACCCACGAGGACGAGGTCGCCCGGCACGCCAAGCGTGTCGTGCGGCTGGTGGACGGGCAGATCGTGGCCGACGTCCGGCAGGCGCCGGTCGAGGGCCCGCCGCCCGCGCTGCGCGACGCGGCGCTCTTCGCGGGCGGCGCGCCGCAGGCGGCCGCCCGGCCGGCGGGGGGTGCGCGGTGAACCCCCTGGAGACGCTGCGCTTCGCGGTCGGCGGCCTGGCCGCCAACAAGGTCCGGTCGGCGCTGACGATGCTCGGCGTGCTGATCGGCGTGGCCGCCGTCATCATCCTGCTGGCGGTCGGCAACGGCTCGTCGCAGTCCGTCAGGGACTCCATCGAGAAGCTCGGCACCAACTCGCTGACCGTCACCTCCGGCGGCGGTTTCAGCGGCGGCGGCGCGGGCGGCGGCCGTACGTCCCCGGCGGCCGGCACCAAGCCGCTCACGGTGGACGACGCACGGGCGCTTGCCGACACGTCGGCCGCACCGCACGTGAAGTCGGTCGCGCCGGAGGTCACCACGTCCCAGACGGCGGTGTACGACGGCACGTCGCACACGGTCGGCCAGGTCGTCGGCACCTACCCGGCGTATTTCGAGGCGTCCAACAGCAAGGTGGACAAGGGCGACTACTTCTCCGCCGACGACGTCCTCAACACCCGCAAGGTCGCGGTGATCGGCTCGACCACCGCCACCGACCTGTTCGGCACGCAGGACCCGGTCGGCAGGAAGGTCGTCGTCGGCGGCACGCCCTTCACCGTGGTCGGCGTGCTGGCCACCAAGGGCGGCACCGGCTTCCAGGACCCGGACGACACGGTGATCGCACCGCTGCCGACCGTGCAGAACGCCTTCACCGGCTTCGGCTCGGTCAGCCAGATCCTGGTCGAGGCGACCTCGGCGGGCGCCACCACGCCCGCGCAGGACGAGATCACCACCGTGCTGATGGCGCGGCACGGCCTGAAGGACGCCAGTGCGCTGGACTTCCGCGTCAGCAGCCAGCAGTCGCTGCTGGACACCCAGTCCGACACCAACAGGACCTTCACCGTGCTGCTCGGCGCGGTGGCCGCGATCTCGCTGCTGGTCGGCGGGATCGGCATCACCAACATCATGCTGGTGACGGTCACCGAGCGGACGCGGGAGATCGGCATTCGCAAGGCGATCGGCGCTCCGCGCGGGGTCATCCTCGGGCAGTTCCTGGCCGAGTCGACGCTGCTGTCGCTCATCGGCGGCGGGCTCGGGGTCGTCGGCGGGCTCATCGGCTCGCACTTCACGATCGTCGGCATCACACCGGTGGTCATCCCGGAGTCGGTGTGGGGCGCCTTCGCCATCGCCGTGGCCATCGGCCTGTTCTTCGGCGGCTACCCCGCCAACCGCGCGGCCGGCCTGCGGCCCATCGAGGCCCTGCGGCACGAGTGACACGACCCATGACGATCGGACACGAGGAACGAGAGGAAGGGGCCGCCATGGCGCGACGCCGCTCCGGACCCGTCAAGGCGGACGACCACGGCACGGACCTGCTGCCGCTCGTCCCGGAGGAGCACACCGGCGCCGTGGCCGTACCGCGCGGCACCGAGGTGATCGGGGGCGGCGGGCCGCTGCCCGCCGTACGGCCCGAGGACGTCCTGGCCGAGCCGCCGGACGCCCGCGACATCTCGGCGGAGCTGGCCGCCCCGCCGCGCCGCGGGCTGCCGTGGCTGACGCTCGCCCTGTCGGCGTGCGTCGTCGCGGCGGGCGCCTTCATCGGCGGCGTCTACGTCGAGAAGCACCATCTGAACGGCTCGCCGTCCCAGAACCCCTTCGCCGCCGCGGGCAGCGGGCGCACCGGCGGCGCGGGCGCCACGGCCGGCGCCGGACGCGGCTTCGGCGGCACGGGCGCCGGTACGGGGACGGGCGCGGGCGGCGGCCTGACCTTCGGCACGGTCAAGCTCGTCGACGGGGACACGATCTACCTCACCGACGCGCAGGGCAACACCGTCAAGGTCACCACCACCGGCTCCACCAAGGTCACCGAGTCCAGGGCCGGCAAGGTCGCGGACCTGAAAGCCGGCCAGACGGTGACCGTCCGCGGCACCGCCGACTCCTCCGGCAACGTCGCCGCGACCACCGTCACCGAGGGCGCGACCACACCGGGCGGCTTCGGCGGCTTCGGCTTCGGCCAGGGCGGCCCCGGCGGCACCGCGGGCGCCGGGGGAGCCGGGGGCACCGGAGGCGGCAACTGACCCCCGCCCGGCCCGCGGCCGGTGCGGCGCGGGCGCACAGGTCCGCCCGGCGGCGGCCGGGTGGCCCTGTGCGCGTCGCTCACAGGTCCGCGACGTACGGTGGCGCGTCCGGCCCCGCCGGCGCGGCCGGCGGAGGTGCGCCCGCGCTCCGGCGGGCGCTCGTCCGCCTTCCGGCGCCGGCCGGGCCGGCGCCCGTACGGCCGTACGCGTCCCGCCCTCCGGCGCCGCCGGGCCCGGCACCGCGCGGGCCGCGGCAACCGCACCGTCGCACGACCGGACCGGCAGGTCCAGGAGGCAGCACCATGGAGACGCCCGAAGCCAGGCTCCTCGTCGTCGACGACGAGCCGAACATCCGGGAACTGCTGTCCGCGTCGCTGCGCTTCGTCGGCTTCCACGTCGACTCCGCGGGGACGGGCGCGGAGGCGCTCGCGGCCGTCGCCCGCCAGCGGCCCGACCTCGTCGTCCTCGACGTGATGCTGCCCGACACGGACGGCTTCGCCGTCGTCGGGCGGCTGCGCGAGGAGGCCGGCCGGCACGGCAGGGCCGCGGCGGACGACCACATACCCGTGCTCTTCCTGACCGCGCGGGACGGCGTCGAGGACAAGATCAGCGGCCTGACGGCGGGCGGCGACGACTACGTCACCAAGCCCTTCAGCCTGGAGGAGCTGATCGCCCGCATCCGCGCCATCCTGCGCCGCACCGGAGGCCCCACCGACGACGGCCGGCTCGTCGCGGGTGACCTGGAGCTGGACCCCGTGGGCCACCAGGTCACCCGCGCCGGGCGGCCGGTCTCGCTGTCGCCGACCGAGTTCAAGCTGCTGGCGTACCTGATGGCGAACGCCGACCGGGTCGTCTCCAAGATCCAGATCCTCGACCACGTGTGGGCGTACGACTTCGGCGGCGACCTGAGCATCGTCGAGTCCTACATCTCGTACGTGCGGCGCAAGGTCGACTCGGGCGCGGGGGGCGCCGTCAAGCTCATCCACACCGTGCGCGGGGTCGGCTACGTGCTGCGCCGCCCGCCGCAGCCCCAGCACTGACATGGCCGCCCTGCTGGGGAGGTGGCGCCCCTCCGCGCTGTCGCTGCGCTCGCGGCTGGTGCTGCTGTCGCTCGTGCTCGGGCTGCTCGGGCTCGCGGTGAGCGACACCGTGGTGCTCGGTTCGGTGCGCGGCCGGCTGGTGCAGCGCGTCGACCAGCAGCTGCAGCGCTACGGCGGGCCGCTCGCGCAGCGGCTCGGCACCGAGGACATCCCCCGGCCGCGCACCGCGGGACCCGGCAACCGGGCGTGGCTGCCGAGCCAGTTCGTGGTCGCCTTCGCGTCCGCGGACGGGCACATCTCCGAGCAGTTCCGGCTGCCGGTCGCCGCGGGCGACCCGCGGCCGCTGTGGCCGCGGCTGGACGCCGCCGCCCTCACCCGGCGGTTCGGCAAGCCCTTCGACGTGGCCAGCGACCACGGCGGCGGGCGCTGGCGGGTGCTCGTCATGCCCGTGACGCCTTCCTCCGTGCCGTCGGGCCGCACCCCGCCCGCCGGGGTCGTCGTCGCCGCCTCACTGGACGACGTGTCCTCGACGATCTCCCGGCTGAGCACCGCCTTCTGGCTCATCGGCGCCGTGGTCGCCGTGCTGCTCGGGGTGGCGGGCTGGTTCGCGGTACGGGCCGGGCTGCGGCCGCTGCGGCGGATCGAGGCGACCGCGGTGGAGATCGCCGAGGGCCGCCCGCTGTCGCACCGGATGCCCGCGGCCTCCCCGCGCACCGAGGCGGGCCGCCTCGCCTCCGCCCTCAACGGCATGCTCGCGCAGATCGAGTCGGCCTTCGCGGCGCGCGCGGAGTCCGAGGAGCAGATGCGCCGCTTCGTCGCCGACGCCGGCCACGAGCTGCGCACCCCGCTCGCCGGGATCCGCGGCTTCGCCGAGCTCTACCGGATGGGCGCGCTGCCCGGCGAGGCGGACGTCAGGCGGACCATGGCCCGTATCGAGAGCGAGGCCGTCCGCCTCGGCGGGCTGGTCGAGGACCTGCTCACGCTGGTGCGCACCGAGGAGCTGCGGCCCGTCCAGCTCGCCCCGATGGACCTGCGCACCCTCGCCGTGGACGCGCTGCACGACACCACCGCGCTGGACCCGACCCGCGAGGTCACGCTGACCGGCCCCGGCGGTGACGGCCCGCCCGCGGCCGCCCCCGTCGCCGGCGACGAGGCCCGGCTGCGGCAGGTCGTCGCCAACCTCGTGGGCAACGCCGTCGCCCACACCCCGCCGGGCACGCCCGTCCGGATCGGCGTCGGCACGCAGGGCGGCCACGGCGTCCTGGAGGTCGCCGACACCGGTCCCGGGCTCACGCAGGCCCAGGCCGCGCGGGTCTTCGAGCGCTTCTACCGCACCGACGCCTCCCGGACGAGGGCGGGCGGCGGGGGCGCGGGCCTCGGCCTGTCCATCGTCGCCGCCCTGGTCGCCGCCCACTCCGGCCACGTCGAGCTGGACACCGCCCCGGGCCGTGGCGCGACCTTCCGCGTCCGCCTCCCCCTCGTCACCCCTGCCGGACGCCCAGCGTGAGCAGCAGGTTCGCGTACGTACGGCGGTCGCCGGTGGCGACGACGAGAGCCGTGTCGGGCCCGCGGGCGGCGTCGTAGAAGCCGAAGCGGTCGAGCGTCCCGAGCGCCGGGAGGTGCGGCAGCGCGGCGCGGAAGTCGGCGAAGACCTCCGGTTCGGGGGTGCCTTCGGGGGGCGCCATGACGGTCGCCGCCTCGATGGGGGCGGCGTCCGCGAGGGCGGCGAGCACCTCGGTGACCAGCAGCCGGTCGGGCGCGAGGTTGAGGTAGACGCGCTCGGCGGCGGGGTTGGCGCCGGTGGTGTGCGGGTAGTGCCCGTCGCTGATCAGGATCCGGGAGCCGTGCCCGGCGGACGCCAGGGCTGCCAGAATCATCGGGTGGGTGAGCTGGTAGCGCAGCATGGCGGGGGCTTTCGGGGCGCGGTGGGGCTGAGACATCGGACCTTTGTGAGCCTAGTGGCGCACGAAATCGCTCAGCAACCCCGTCGGGGCGGGCGCCCGGCAGTGGGGCGCCCGCCCCGACGTGCGTGACCCCCTCAGCCGGCCACCGGCTGCGGGGACCTGCGCGGCGAGGGCACCCGCCGCTCCAGCGCCGTCACGACGCTGCCGTGGAAGCGGTCCACCGCGTCGTCGACGCTGCGGATGAAGCTCGACTCGGCACTGCCCCGCGTGCTGCCCATGCCCTTGAGCAGCGACACCCGGAAGCCGGTGATACGGGCGCCGTCCCGCGGCAGCAGATCAGCCGGTTCGGGCCGCAGCTTCTCCAACGTGCCGCGCGGGCCCGTCGCCTGCCCGTCCGTCAGCGTCTCCACGTGCACGTCGGCCGGCGCCTCGCCCAGCTGCCGCATCAGCCGCTTCGCCCACGTCAGCGGCTGGCCCTGCTCCGGTGCGGGCACCTCGATGGACGTCCGCAGCCTCCCCGCGGCTCCGCCGCGCTGGCGCCCGGCCCGCGTCTCGGGGAGGCTGGCGGGCATGGCTTCCGTGGTGCAGAACGTGGCGATCGACTGTGCGGACGCGTACGCGCTCGCGTGCTTCTGGAGCGAGGCGACCGGCCGCCCGCTGGACCCCCGGTGCCGTCCGGGCGACGAGGAGACGTGGGTGGAGCAGGCCGAGGGCCCGGCGCTCTACTTCAACCAGGTGCCCGAGCCGAAGACCGTCAAGAACCGCGTCCACCTGTGCCTGCGCCCCGACACCACCCGCGAGGACGAGGTCGGCCGCCTGCTCGCCCTCGGCGCCACCCTCGTCGCCGACCGCCGCAACCCCGACGGGACGGGCTGGGCGGTCCTGGCGGACCCGGAAGGGAACGAATTCTGCGTGCTGCGCAGCGCGTCGGAGCGGGCCGCGGCGGGGGCGTGACGGCGGCCCGAGCGGTGGCCGACGCGACACCGCGCCGATCGGGGACGTCCGGGTGGACGTCGCGACGGCGACCACGCCGGACGACGCGGTGGACCTGCCGGACGGGGCGGCCCTGCCGGACGGGGCGGCGGCCCTCGCCAGGGACCGTACGGCGCCGGGACCGCCCCCGTACCGCCGGTACTTCGCCCGCTACGCCGCCGAATGCACCGACGCCTCGGCCAGGCGCTCGAACGTCCCGTTGAGCACCGCCCTGCGCTCGTCCTTGTACGCGGGCTTCGGCCCCAGGCCGTCGATCGTCCGCTCCCACACCGTCAGGAACGTCTCCTGCCAGGCCCGTATCGTCTCCGCGGGCGGGAGGGCCACGCCCACCCAGTCCTGCCGCTTCAGCAGGAGCAGCAGCTCCAGGTTGCAGGGCACGGCCACGCCCCAGTACTCGTCCGGCTCCAGCTCCACCGGATCGCCGGCCATCGCCTCCGCCACCTCGCCCACCAGCCGTCCGGCCAGCTCGCCGAGGTGATCGGCCGCCGTGTCACTGTCGAAGTTCCCCGCGCCCCAGGTCCCCACGGCTCCGCCTCCGGTCGGTGTCCCCGCCGCTGCTGTTGCCCGCCATCACAGCAGAGGGGTCTGACAAGGCCCGGCGGGGCCCCTGGGAGACGTTCTCCCCGGGCGCGTAGCGGAGGAGCACCACGTCGCCGATCGTGCGGGTGCCCAGCAGGGTGAGGCGGCGGGTGGGACCGCCCGGGAAGGCGGCGGAGCCGAGGAAGCGCGGCGCTGCGGGCTGGCCGACGAGCAGCGGGGCGACGGCCAGGTGCACTTCGTCGGCCAGGCCCTGCGCCAGGAACTGCGTGTGGATCGTACCGCCGCCCTCCACCATGAGCTGCCGCACGCCGCGCCCGGCGAGGTCGTCCAGCATGGCGCCGAAGTCGACGGCGGGGCCGGTGCTCACGACGTCCGCGAGGCCGTCGAGGGTCTCGCGCAGCTTCGGCGCGGCGGTGTCCGTGGTGTAGACGACCTTGCCGTCGCCGTAGTGCCAGAACTTCAGGTCGCGGCTGAGTTCGCCGCTGCCGGTGAGCGTGACCTTGAGCGGGTACTCCGGCTTGCCGGCCGCGGTCCGGGCGGCGCGCCGCTCGGGGCTCTTCACCAGGAGGCGGGGGTTGTCGCGGCGGAGCGTGGTGCCGCCGATGAGGATGGCGTCCGACTCCGCGCGGACCTGGTCGACGCGGTCGAAGTCGTCGGCGTTCGACAGCATGAGCCGGTCCGGAGACGTGTCGTCGATGTAGCCGTCGATGGAGGTCGCGACGCTCAGGACCACGTAGGGGCGCTCGGCCATGTGATCATCCGTTCCGGGTCGTTGGGTTCAGACTTCGTGGGCCACGACGCCGTCGAGAGCCGTGCGGAATCCCGTGACGCCGGGCACGGAGCTCCATCGACTCAACTCCGTTTCCAGGCAGGCCAATTCCCCGAAGATGCTGGCCGATCGCGTCTCGCCCCGGACCTCTCCGGCCTTTGCGGCGACTGCGGGAACGGCAAGGCGGCGGTCGGGCCGGACGGCACGGTGTCGCCGTGCGTCTTCTCGACGTTCCTCGACGTGGGCAACGTTCGTACCGCTCCGCTGGCCGATATCCTCGGCGGCGCCGCCATGACCGGAGCCAACGCCGTCATCCGCGAAACGGTTCCGGCGGGCGGGCCCTGTCGCCCGGACTCGATCCCGTGCAGCCCCGACAACGCCCCCCGGCAGCCGTGCGGGCCGGAGGACAACGCGGAGTGCAGCCCGGGGACGCCGCCCAGCACGTGCAATCCGAGGAGATGACCCGGTGATCGTCGAGCGTGAGATCTCCGAGCTGGTCAGCGCGTGTGCGGGCGAGGTGCTGTCCCTGCGGCCCACTCGGTACGGATTCAGCTCCGACCTGACCGCGCTGGCCGAGTGCGAGAGGGGGGCCTTCTTCGTCAAGGCCATGCGTAACAGGCCCGGCGGACGTCGTGACTCGCTCATGCGGGAGCGGGACATCAACCCCTTCGTCCGGGATGTGGCTCCCGAGCTGCGGTGGTACGCCGAGGACGAGGCCTGGTGCGTGCTCGGGTTCGAGCCGGTCGAAGGGCGGCCGTCGGACATCGAGCCGGGCTCGGCGGATCTGGGGCTGATCGCCGACCTCGTGTCGGCCGTCGGGGCGCTGGAACTCCCCGACGTGGCGCGGCATTGGCCGGAAACCCGGTGCGACGCGTACGTCGCCGACGCGGGTGATGCCGGGTGGTTCCGGGGGGACACGCTGCTGCACACCGACGTCAACGCGGACAACGTGCTGATCGGCGCGCAGCGGGCGTGGCTCGTGGACTGGTCCTGGCCAACGCGGGGCGCGGGCTTCATCGACCCCGCCTGCTTCGTGCTCCAGCTCGTCGCGGCAGGACACGAACCCGCCGAGGCCGAGGCGTGGGCGTCCCGCTGCCCGGCCTGGACGGAAGCTGACCCCCGCGCGATCGACGCCTTCGCACGGGCCGACGTCCGCATGCACGAGGCCTTCGCCGCCTGCAGGCCCGAGGCCGACTGGCTCAGGGCGCTGGCGGCCGGCGCACGGGAATGGGCCGCACACCGCGGCCTCTGACGCGCCCTTCGGCCGGTGCCCGCCGGTGCTGTGTCCCCCCGAACCGAGCCCCCGAGGAGATCCGTACATGACTCTCACCCCTTCTGAACCCGACCGCCACTGGATGGCCCGCGCCATCGAGCTGTCCCGGTCCTGCCCTCCCGTGGCGAACCGCTTCAACGTCGGGGCGGTCGTCGTCGACGCCGACGGCCGGGAGATCGCCACCGGCTACAGCCGTGAAGGCGGTGACCCGCACGTGCACGCCGAGGAGTCGGCCCTCGCCAAGCTCGCCCCCGACGACCCCCGCCTGCTGTCCGCCACGATCTACAGCACCCTTGAACCGTGCTCGGAGCGTGCCTCCCACCCCGTCCCCTGCGCGAGCCTGATCGTCGACGCGCGCATCCCCCGCGTCGTCATCGCCTGGCGGGAGCCGTCGCTGCTCGTCGCCGACTGCCAGGGAGTCGAGCAGATGACGGCCGCGGGGATCGAGGTGGTCGAGCTTCCCGACATGGCGGAGGCGGCCCGCGCGGTCAACGCGCATCTGGAGCTCTAGCGTGGGGGGTCGGCCGAGCGGAAGGTGGAGGCACATGGACGGGACGACTGCCCAGGACGTCGACCGGGAGCTGGTCGAGGCGGCCACGCGCGTCGCGCGCGAGCGGTGCCGGGGGGACAACCACACCGTCGCCGCCGCCGGGCGGGGCGCGGACGGGCGGATCGTCACCGCCGTGAACGCCTACCACTTCACCGGCGGCCCGTGCGCGGAGCTGGTGCTCATCGGGGCGGCGGCCGCGCAGGGGGTGTACGAGCTGGGGACGGTCGTCGCCGTGGGGGACCGCGAGCGGGGGGTCATCCCGCCGTGCGGCCGGTGCCGCCAGGTGATGCTGGACTACTTCCCCGGCGTGCGCGTCATCGTCGGGGGCGGCGACGCGCTGCGGGCGGTACCGATCGCCGAGCTGCTACCGGAGACCTACGTCTGGGCGGATCACCAACTCGACGCGGAATAGTGCTCGCCCGCGCGCCGGGAGAGCGCGCGGGCGGAAAAGTGGTCATCCGGGCAGGAGCGGGGGAGTCTCGGGGGCGCATTCGGCCCAGACGGTCTTGCCGATCCCCGCGCGGTCCCCGGTACCCCACCGCCCACCGGTGAGCGCGTCCACGAGGGCCAGCCCGCGGCCGGAGTCGGCTTCGGCTCCAGGCGCGCGGAGTTCGGGCCGGGTGGGGTCGGCGTCGTGGACCTCGATACGGAGCGAGCCGTCCGGCAGGCAGGTGAACCGCGTCTCGACGAGGCTGTCCTCGGCGGCGGTGGCGTGCCGCAGCGCGTTCGTGACCAGCTCGGAGAGGACCAGCTCCGCGGTGTCGGCCAGCCCGGTCATCCCCCGCCGTGCCAGATGACGCCGCAGCAACCGCCTGGCCGTGCCGACGTACACGGGCTCACCGGGCCACCGGTACACCACCTCGGTCGGGCTCTCGGAGACGGTCACGGGGAGGCCCCGGAAGAGCGGTGAACCGTCGGCCCCGTTCCAGGCGATCTCGCGGGCCAGTGTGCTGCCTGCCTCGGCCGATGGGCCGGGAACAGCGGGGCCGGACCCATGAAGACGCTCGCGCAGGCCACCGGCCACCCTCACCGCGTCCCGCAGCGCGTGCAGCAGGTGCGGAACCATCCCGGTCAGGTCAGTGCCCGGGGTCCTGTCCGTCCACGCCGAGTCCGCGTCCCGCAACGTCCTCTCGGCCATGGCGAGTTGTGTCCTCTCCAGGCCGTCCGCCAGACCCGACATGAACGAGTCGCCCCGGTCGGTGCTCAGGTAGGACGGGCGTACGCCGTCGCCGGGCCAGGGCAGAAGCCGCATCGCCTCCGGCCCGGCCACGGCAGGGCCGACGCGTCCGAACCGCGGTGGGTCGCACGGACGCGGTACTGCCGGAGTGGTGCCTCCGGGCTCCTCATGGATACTGCTCATGACTGCTCGCTCCGTTCGAGTGGTCCACGCCCCGGGCCGTCGCAAGCGGTGCCGGGGTCCGGTCTGCACGGCACGAATGCCGTGTCCACGAGCTTCGAGCGGCCGGGCGCCGGAAGGAACAGCGGGCGGGCAACCCCGCAAGCCCCAACGGGGTACCCCGTTGATGTCCATTCGGGGAACCCCGCTCCCTGTCCGGGAGCTACGCTGGAATGGATCACTGGCCTTCCGCAAGGTGACCCATGGACGAACGCGAAATCCGGCGCACCGGCTATCCGCTCACAATCCCCGAGGCGCTGTTGCAGAGCGAGGCCATGCGACGGGCCTGCGCCGCGCGGAACTTCCAGGAGATCTTCCGCCTGGTCAACAGGCGAACGGGCTCCAGCCACGCGGCGATCGCGGCCGCGGTGGGGAAGATGACCAGCACCCGCGTCAGCGACATCATCCGGGGCGTCCGCGGCATTCGAGGGCGCGAAGTGATCGAGCGCGTCGCCGACGGATTCGGTATCCCCGGTGAATTGCTGGGCGTTGCCCCGCGCCCCTGGGAGGGTTCCCGGGGCGACGTCGATGGAGCCGCATCCGACTGCGGTAGCGTCCCGATCACCACTGACTCCGGAGAAGGAGCCCGGAGTCACCACGGGGCAATCCAGGAGTACGAGGTCATGAGCCCACTCAATCGCCGCGCCCTCCTCATGGGAGGAATTGCCGCCATGGTCCCCACGGTGGGCGACTCCGACGAGATGCAACGGGCAGCAGCAGTGCTGGAAGACGCGCGCCGCAATCTCGACGGCCCCGTGGTCGATTTCTTCCGGGAGCGTCTCGACGCGGCCAAGCAGGACGACGGGGCCCTGGGGGCACGGAGAACGCTCCCGCTGGTCCTCGGTCTGCTGGGCGCCATCGGGCAGAGCGCACGAGAGGTGAAGCCCGCCGTCCGGCGAGATCTTCTGTCCGTCGGCGCGGACGGTGCGGAGTTCGTCGGGTGGCTGTATCGCGACATCGAACAGCCGACCGCCGCCGTGTTCTGGTACGACCGGGCCATGGAATGGGCGCAGGAGGCCGACGACCCGGCCATGCAGGGCTATTTGCTGCTCAAGAAATCGCAAATGGCGTACGACGCGGGGGATGCAGGGCGCATCCTGGCACTGGCGCAGGCAGGCCGGCACGAGAGGTGGCAGCTTCCGGTCCGCGTCCAGGCGGAAGTGGCGCAGCAGGAAGCGCTGGGGTGCGCGATGACGGGCGAGCCCTTCTCACTGGTGGAGCAGAAACTCGGCAACGCTCGTGAACTGCTGGGTCGCGCGGCCCACGACGAGCCGGGCGGGCTCGGATCCTATTTCAACGAGCACACCTTGCTGCTCCGCAACGCGGTGACCTACACGGAGGCGGGCAAGCCGAGCCTCGCAGCCGACCTCTTCGGAAGAATCATTGCGGAGGGGACACTTTCTCGCCGGGATGTGGGGTTCTTCAACGCCCGGCGGTCCGCCGCCCTGGCGCTGAGCGGCGAACCGGACGAGGCGGCGCGCATCGGATCTGTGTCGGCAGAGGTCGCCACGGCCATGAACTCGGAGCGCACGCTCCGGATCCTGGGTGAGGTGTCGCGGACATTGAACCGCTGGCGCAGTCGCCCCCTGGTGCGTGATTTCCGCGAGAAGCTCATGGCGGCCTAACCCTGCGATGGGCTCCGGGTCAGCCAGTCGATCACGGTCCGTATGACGAACGCCTGCCACTCCTGGCTCTGCGGCTCGCGATATCCCGGATCGTCGTGAACGGCGAAGCCGTGCTGCGCCCCGTCGATCTCGACGAGTTCGCACGGTGCACGGAATTGCCGAGCGGCGGACCGCGAGGACTCGACCGACACGAAGGTGTCCCGGGTGCCGTGCACGATGAGCGTGGGCGACCGGATCTCGCCGAGTACCGCGTACGGGTGCAGCCAGAACACCTCGTTGAGCAGCGGGCGGCCGTGCCGCAGGGTCGGCGTGAACTGGATGAACCCGTCCTCGGTGAGTCGCAGCGCCGCTTCCTCGCTGATCGAGTCGTCCACCCAGTAGGGGCGCGTGTCGATCGTGCGTTTCTTGTAGTCCAATTGCGGGTTGAACAGTACGAGTCGCGAGATGTCGTCCGCACGTTTGGCCGCGTAGTATGCGCAAACGCCGCCACCGAAGCTGGCGCCCAGCAATGTGATCTCCTGGACGGACGTGGCGTCCCGCAGCCGCGAAACGGCCACCCGGATGTCGTTGAGGATCGTGGCGAGCGTCAGCTCCTCCTGCCGCCCTTCACTCTCACCATGCCCCCGCAGGTCGAAGCGGAGAGAGGGAATTCCACTGTCCGCCAGCCCGGTGGCCAACCGTGTGAAGAACCCGCCCTCGTCGCGGGTGACACCGCCCCCGTGGACCAGCACCACACCTTGCGACGAGCGCGTGTCGGGTTTCACGAGGCTGCCGGACAAGCGCAGACCGTCGAGGGTACGAAGCGTCACGCTGTCTGCCGCAGGCATGCTTCGAGCCTAGCGCCCGGCTTCGCTCCCGCGCCGTGTCCCGGCGTGAGGCTTGCCCTCAAGTGCACTCCAGGGTGTTGGCTGAGGGGCATGAGATATACGCAGTTGGGGCGCACGGGGCTGCGGGTCGGGCGACTCGTGCTGGGGACCATGAACTTCGGGGGGCTGGCGGACGAGGCGACCTCGCACGCGCTCATGGACACCGCCCTCGACGCGGGGGTGAACTTCTTCGACACCGCGAACATCTACGGGGTCGACGAGCGCAAGGGGCTCACCGAGGAGATCCTCGGGCGGTGGTTCGCGCAGGGTGGCGGGCGGCGGGACAAGGTCGTGCTGGCCACCAAGCTGTACGGGAACATGACCAACGACGGCACGCCGTGGAACGTGCAGTCGTGGCCCAACCACGACCGGCTCTCCGCGCTGAACATCCGGCGTGCGGTGGACGCCAGCCTCGCGCGGCTCGGCACGGACCACATCGACGTCTACCAGATCCACCACATCGACCGGGCCACTCCGTGGGAGGAGATCTGGCAGGCGATGGACGTGCTGGTGGCGCAGGGGAAGATCCTCTACGCCGGGTCCAGCAACGTCGCCGGCTGGCACATCGCGCAGGCCAACGAGACGGCGCGGGCCCGCGGGTCGTACGGGCTGGTCAGCGAGCAGTGCTTCTACAACCTGGCGCAGCGCAGCGCCGAGATGGACGTCATCCCGGCGGCGCAGGCGTACGGGCTCGGGGTCATCCCCTGGTCGCCGCTCAACCAGGGGCTGCTGGGCGGCGCGCTGCGCAAGGAGCGGGAGGGCGGCGGCTCGCGGACGTCGATGGGGCGGGCCGCGGCGGGGCTGGCCGATCCGGCCGTACGGGAGAAGGTCCGCCGTTACGAGGAGCTGTGCGCGCGGGACGGGCTGGAGCCCGGCGAGGTCGCCCTCGCGTGGCTGCTCACCCGGCCGGGTGTGACCGGGCCGATCGTCGGGCCGCGCACCGCCGGGCAGTTCGCGTCGGCCCTGCGGGCGCTGGACCTCGACCTCGGCGCGGACTTCCTCGCCGAGCTGGACGCGATCTTCCCGGGCCCCGGGCCGTCGCCGGAGGCCTTCGCCTGGTAGGGCGGCGCGGGCCGGGGGCCGCCGGGCGGAAATCCGGCGGCCCCGCGCCCGCCCCGCGCCGTACGCTCGCCGCATGCTGCACACCCTGCTGCCCTTCCTCGGCGCCTGCACGCTGATAGCCGCCTCCCCCGGGCCGAGCACGCTGCTGATCATCCGGCAGTCGCTGCGGAGCCGCCGGGCCGGTTTCCTGACCGTGCTGGGCAACGAGACGGGCGTCTTCGTCTGGGGCACCGTCGCCGCCTTCGGGCTGACGGCGCTGCTGGCCGCGTCGCAGGTGGCCTACGACGTCATGCGGGTGGTGGGCGCGGTGACGCTCATCGGCTTCGGGGTGCGCACGCTGCTGGAGGCCCGGCGGGGCGAACCGGGCGGCGACGGCATGCGGGAGGGCGCGGCGGCGGAGGCCGTGCCCCGCTCGGGCTTCGCCTCCTACCGCTCGGGGCTGCTGCTGAACCTCGCCAACCCGAAGGCCGCGGTCTTCGCGATGTCTTTCCTGCCGCAGTTCGTCCCGGCGGGCGCGCCGCAGCTGCCGGCGATGGTGGGGCTGGCCGCGCTCTGGGCCGTCTTCGAGATCGGCTACTACGGCACCTACGTGTGGTGCGTCGGCCGCCTGCAGCACCTCATCTCCCGCGCGGCCGTCCGCCGCCGCCTCGAACAGGTCTCGGGCGGGGTCCTGCTGCTGCTCGGGGTGCGCATGGCCGTCGAGAGCTGAGCCCTCCGCGGGGCGCGGAGCAGCCCTGTGCGGGCCCCGGGCCCGTCAGCTCGCCGCCTTCGCGGCGGACCCCCGTATCTCCAGCTCGTCCAGCAGCGTCGCCGTGGCCGCCGCCACCGCCTCGACCGCCGCGTCGAACGCCTCGCGATTGTGCTTCGCGGGCGCGCGGAAGCCGGAGATCTTGCGGACGTACTGGAGCGCGGCGGCCCGGATGTCCTCGTCGTGGACCTCGGGCGCCATCGGGGGACGCAGGGTCTTGATGCTTCGGCACATGTCTCCAGTGTGCCGCGGGGGTACGACAACGGGGCGGCGGACGCCCCGCGGGCGGGTGCCGAGGCAGGCCCAGCCCACGCGCCCGCCCGCCCCCGTACCGCACGCGGTTTCGCTCCGGCCCCTTGGCGCGCGGGCGCCCCGGTGCTTGAATGCCAGTGGTTAGGAAGCTTTCCTAACCATCCACCCGCAGTCCCGCACGCACCACCCCCGCCCGAGGCCGTCCCACCGCACCTTCGCGGTGCCGCGGCGGCCGGAAACGGAGACGCACGTGCACAAGTCCCCCCACGCGACCCGCCGGGTCGCCCTGCTCGCCGCGACCGCCCTGCTCGCCGCCGGCGGCACCTCCCTCGCGCTGGCCGGCACCGGCACCGCGGCCGTCCCCGCCGTCACCGCCCCGCACGCGGCCGGGGCGGGGCTCGCCGACCCGCACAAGAAGGAGATGGCCATGGAGCTGGTCTCCTCCGCCGAGAACTCCACCCTGGACTGGAAGTCCCAGTACAAGTACATCGAGGACATCGGCGACGGCCGCGGCTACACCGCCGGCATCATCGGCTTCTGCTCCGGCACCGGCGACATGCTCGAACTCGTCCGTCACTACACGGACATGAAGCCGGGCAACGTCCTGGCGAAATACCTGCCCGCGCTGGAGGACGTCAACGGCTCGGACTCCCACGCGGGCCTCGGTTCGGCCTTCGTGAGCGCGTGGCGGACCGCCGCCGGGGACACCGTCTTCCAGCAGGCCCAGAACGACGAGCGCGACGGCGTCTACTTCGACCCCGCGGTGAACCAGGGCAAGGCGGACGGCATCGGCACGCTCGGGCAGTTCATCTACTACGACGCGATCGTGATGCACGGCCCCGGCGACGACCCCGTGAGCTTCGGCGGCATCCGCAGGACCGCGATGAAGAAGGCCAGGACCCCGGCGCAGGGCGGCGACGAGACCGCCTACCTCAACGCCTTCCTCGACGCCCGCAGGGCGGCGATGAAGACGGAGGACGCACACGACGACACCAGCCGTGTCGACACCGAGCAGCGCCTCTTCCTCCAGGCCGGCAACCTCGACCTCGACCCGCCGCTGCACTGGAGGACCTACGGCGACCCGTACCAGATCCTGACCCTCCCCTGAGGAGCGCAGTGACCGGCGGCCCGGACGCTCCCGCCCTCCGGCGTCCGGGCCGCGCCCATGTCGGCGGCCGCGGCCCGCGCGGGAGGGGGCTGACCCCCGCCCGGAGCAGGGGGGCAGCCGGGTGGGACGCGGGCCGGTCCGCTGGTGGGATGGAGGGGAAGGAGCGCGACGGAACGGGGGAAGGGCATGCCGGTGTTCGGGACGCGGAAATGGGTACGGGGGGCGGCCGCGCTCGGCGGCGCCGTCATGGTGCTGCTGGCCGCTGCGCCGGGGGAGGCGGCGCCGGGAGCGCGGAGCGCGTTGCAGCAGGAGGTGGACGCGGTGCGGGCCTCCGGAGTCGTGGGGGTCGGCGCCGAAGTCCTCACCCCGCAGGGGGACGTCACCGCGCGGGCGGGAACGGCGACGGCGGGGACGGGCCGGGCGATGCCCGCGGACGGCCGGTTCCGGATCGGCAGCGCCACCAAGACGTTCACCGCCGCCGTCGTGCTCCAGCTCGTCGGCGAGGGGAGGCTCTCCCTCGACGACACCGTCGAGAAGTGGCTGCCCGGCGTCGTCCGGGGCAACGGCAACGACGGACGGGCCATCACCGTACGGCAGTTGCTCCAGCACACCAGCCATGTGCCGGACGTCGCACCGCTCGTACCGGCGCTGAACACCGCCGAGGGCTATGCCGCCGGGCGCTACCGGGCCTACACGCCCGAGCAGTTGGTGGCGCTCGCGATGACGCAGCCGCGGGTGCCCGGCGACGGGTGGACTTACTCCAACACCAACTACACGCTCGCCGCGATGGTCATCGGCAAGGTCACCGGGCGCAGTTGGGCGCAGGAGGTCACCGACCGGATCATCCGGCCGCTGGGGCTGCGGGACACCAGCGCGCCGGGCGCCTTCCCGTACGTCACCGGGCCGCACGCGGACGCCTACGCCACCTTCAACGGCACCAGCGTCCCCACCGACGTCACCGTGCTGGACCCGAGCATGGCCGTCGGGTCGGGCGCGCTGATCAGCAGCACGCACGACCTCGCGCGCTTCTACACCGCCCTGCTCGGCGGCCGGCTGCTCGCGCCCGCGCAGCTCGCGGAGATGACGTCGACCGTGCCCGCGCCCGACCTCCAGGTGGACTACGGGCTGGGCCTCGGCCGCATCCCGCTGTCCTGCGGCGGCAGTTACTACGCGCATCCCGGGGAACTGCTCGGCTACCACACCTGGGGCGGTGTCACCGCGGACGGGACGCGCAGCGCGGTGGTGTACGCGACCAGCGACGGCGGACCGGACACCCAGGCGGCCATGAGCGACCTGGTGGACCGGGAACTCTGCGGGGTGCGCTGAGCGTCAACCGGGGGTGAACGATCTCACCCTGCGGCCGATCAGCGGGGCCGGTGAACTCGGCCTCTTCTCGCGGCTGCCCTACGTCCTCAACGGCGAACTCGCCGCCGACCTCGCCGCCGGGCGGCGGCGGCCGGAGTGGATGTGGGTCGCCCTGCGCGGGGACGAGCTGGTCGCCCGGGTGGCCTGGTGGGCGCGGGCGGCGGGGGACGCGCCGATGTTCCTGGACATCCTGGACCTCGCCGCGGGGGAGGACGCCGGGACCGGGGTGCGGCTGCTGGAGACGGCCGGGGCGGCCGTCCTGCCGGAGGGGACACGGCGCCCCGGGTACACGCGCTTCGTGCCGCCGGACTGGCGGGAGGACGCGGCCGTCCGGGAGGGCGTCGAGGAGCGGATGCGGATCGTCGAGCGGACCGGCGGGCGGCTGTTCGTCGAGCGGCTGCGGCTGGAGTGGCGGCGCGGGACGCCGGTGCCGGAGCCGGCCGGGCGGCTCGCCTTCCGCGGGGTGCGGGACCGGGCCGAACTCGTCGGCCTCATGACGCAGGTGCTCGACGGGACGCTGGACGCGCACAGCCGCGACGACCTGACCCGGATGACGGCGGCGCAGGCCGCGGAGCAGCAGTACGACGAGGAGCTGGAGCGGTACGCGTCACCGCGCGAGTGGTGGCGGGTCGCGACGCTGCCGGACGGCGGCGAGCCGGTCGGGTTCGTCATTCCGGCGCGCAACGCCTACCACCCGATCATCGCGTACCTCGCGGTGCTGCCCGCCCACCGGGGGAAGGGCTTCATCGACGACGTGCTCGCCGAGGGCACCCGCGTCCTGGCCGCGCAGGACGAGGCGGACGTCCCGCGGATCCGCGCGTCCACCGACGTCGGCAACGTGCCCATGGCGAACGCCTTCCACCGCGCCGGATACGTCACCCACGAGTGCCAGATCGACATGGTCTGGCCGGACCCGCGGGCCTGATCAGGCGATCTGCGAGGAGAGCGGCGCCCCGTCCACCACGTAGACGAGGGCGACCCGCTGGCCCGCGGTGAGCGAGCCGGCCTGCGCGGACGGCGGGATGTGGGCGCGCACCAGGAAGTCGTGCGAGTCGAACAGCGTCATCCCGGGGATGGCCCGCAGCAGCGAGGAGACGGGGACGGACGCGGCGTCCTCGTCCCCGGACGCGGCGCGGCGCAGGACGCGGAAGAGCCCCACCGCCCCCTCGGCGGCGACCTCGCTGAGCACCAGGGCCTGCCGGTGCGCCGCCTCCGGATCGAGGGCCGGGTCCGCGCCGGGCGCCTCGCCGTGCGCGTCCCGCGGGTCCTGTACCGGCCCGCGGCGTCCTCCGTGTGACGCCATGCCGCACCTCCGCCGTACGTGCGCACGCACATATATGACCGTTTCGCGGTCATACGACCGCATTACGAGCGTACGCCGGACCCGGGCCCGCGCAAACCCCGCCCGCCCCGCCCGCGTCAAGGCCACGTCAACGCCGCCGCCGCGCGCGCAAGGGAAACGTCAACGGCGGCGTTCCCGGCCCGCGCCGGGGCGACCGTAGCAGCGGGGCCCCGACCGGGGCCCCCGTGCCGTCCTCGGCCGTCATCACGCCTGTCACCACCTGGGGTGCCGCGGAAAATGTCCGATCTCGTATTCATCGCCGTGACGATCGCGGTCTTCGCCGTGCTCGCGCTTGTCGCCAAGGGGGCCGGGCGGCTGTGAGCGCAGACAACATCATCGGGCTCGTGGTCGCCGCAGTCCTGCTCGGTTACCTCGTGCTGGCCCTGGTCCTCCCGGAGAAGTTCTGATGGACGACACTCTCGCGGGCTGGCTCCAGATCACCGTCCTGGTCGCGGCCCTCGCCCTCACCTACCGCCCGCTGGGCGACTACACGGCCCGCGTCCTCACCACGGGCAAGCACCTCGCCGTCGAGAAGGGGCTCTACCGCCTCGGCGGCGTGGACCCGGACGCGGACCAGCAGTGGGGTGCGTACCTGCGCAGTGTGCTGGCCTTCTCGGCGGTCTCGCTGCTCCTGCTCTACGGGATGCAGCGCCTCCAGAACCACCTGCTGCTGTCGCTGGGCTTCCCGCCGGTCAGGGCGGACCAGGCGTTCAACACCGCGGCCTCCTTCGTCACCAACACCAACTGGCAGTCGTACAGCGGCGAGGTCACGATGGGCCACCTGGTCCAGATGGCCGGGCTCGCGGTGCAGAACTTCGTGTCCGCGGCCGTCGGCATCGCCGTCGTGGCCGCGCTGATCCGCGGCTTCACGCGCAGGCGCACCGACCGGATCGGCAACTTCTGGGTCGACCTCACCCGGATCGTCGTACGGCTGCTGGTGCCGGTGGCGTTCGTCTTCGCCCTCGTGCTGGTGGCGCTGGGCGCGGTGCAGAACTTCCACGGCATCCACGAGATCGGCACGCTGATCGGCGACAGGCAGTCGCTCACCGGCGGCCCGGTGGCCTCGCAGGAGGCCATCAAGGAGCTGGGCACCAACGGCGGCGGCTTCTACAACGCCAACGCCGCCCACCCCTTCGAGAACCCGAACGGCACGAGCAACCTCATCGAGATCTACCTGCTGCTGGTGATCCCCTTCGCGCTGCCGCGCACCTTCGGCCGGATGGTCGGCGACAACCGGCAGGGCTACGCGATCCTCGCCGTCATGGGCCTGATCTGGGCCGCCTCCGTCGCCCTCGTCACCGTCAACGAGCTGCACAGCGTCAGCAGCACCGCGGGCCACTCCGCCGGCGGGATGCTGGAGGGCAAGGAGGAGCGGTTCGGCATCTGGGCCTCGGCCCTCTTCGCCGCGTCCACCACGCTCACCTCCACGGGCGCGGTGAACTCCTTCCACGACTCCTTCTCGCCCGGCGGCGGCGGGATGACGATCTTCGACATGATGCTGGGCGAGATCGCGCCCGGCGGTACGGGATCGGGCCTGTACGGCATCCTCGTCCTGGCGGTCGTCGCGGTCTTCGTGGCCGGGCTGATGGTCGGCCGGACCCCGGAGTACCTGGGCAAGAAGCTCGGGGCGCGGGAGATGAAATTCGCCTCCCTCTACATCCTGGCGACCCCCGCCGTGGTGCTCGTCGGCACCGGCGCCGCGATGTCGCTCAAGGGCGAGCGCGCCGGGATGCTCAACACCGGCCCGCACGGCTTCTCCGAGGTGCTCTACGCGTTCACCTCCGCGGCCAACAACAACGGCTCGGCCTTCGCCGGACTCGGCGTGAACACCCACTGGTACAACACCGCCCTCGGCCTGGTGATGCTCTTCGGCCGCTTCCTGCCGATGGTCTTCGTGCTCGCCCTGGCCGGCTCGCTCGCGCAGCAGCAGCCCGTCCCCGTCACGGCGGGCACGCTGCCCACCCACCGGCCGCAGTTCGTCGGCCTGCTCACCGGCGTCATCACGATCGTCGTGGGCCTCACCTACTTCCCCGCGCTCGCGCTGGGTCCGCTCGCGGAAGGTCTGCACTGATGTCCCTGTCCACCGACCGGCAGCGGCCGGTCCCGTCGGGCGGCTCGCCGGAGCCGTCACCGTCGCACGAACCGCACCGGATATCGGGCGGCCTGCTGGACCCCCGGCAGATGCTGGTGTCGCTGCCGGACGCGGCGCGCAAGCTCGACCCGCGGGTCATGGTGCGCAACCCCGTCATGTTCGTCGTCGAGGCCGGCGCGGTGCTGACGACCTTCTCCGCGATCAGGGACCCGGGCGTCTTCGCCTGGGTGATCACCGTGTGGCTGTGGCTGACGGTGGTCTTCGCCAACCTCGCGGAGGCCGTGGCCGAGGGCCGCGGCAAGGCGCAGGCCGAGACGCTGCGCAGGACCAGGACCGAGACCGTCGCCCGCCGGCTGACCGGCTGGCGGCACGGCGCCAGCACGCTGGAGGAGGAGAGCGTCCCGGCGGCGAACCTGCGGCTCGGCGACCACGTCGTGGTCGAGGCCGGGCAGATCATCCCGGGTGACGGCGACGTCGTCGAGGGCATCGCCTCGGTCGACGAGTCGGCGATCACCGGCGAGTCCGCGCCCGTCATCCGCGAGTCGGGCGGCGACCGCAGCGCGGTGACCGGCGGCACGAAGGTGCTCTCCGACCGGATCGTCGTCACGATCACCTCCAGGCCCGGCGAGACCTTCATCGACCGGATGATCGCCCTGGTCGAGGGCGCCGCCCGGCAGAAGACCCCGAACGAGATCGCGCTCAACATCCTGCTCGCCTCGCTCACCGTGGTCTTCCTGCTGGCTGTCGTCACGCTCCAGCCGATGGCGATCTACGCGGGCGCCGAGCAGTCGCTCGTCGTGCTGGTCGCGCTCGTCGTGGCGCTCATCCCGACGACGATCGGCGCGCTGCTGTCCGCGATCGGCATCGCCGGCATGGACCGGCTGGTGCAGCGCAACGTGCTCGCGATGTCCGGGCGCGCGGTCGAGGCGGCCGGTGACGTCAACACGCTGCTGCTCGACAAGACCGGCACCATCACCCTCGGCAACCGCGAGGCGGCGGAGTTCCTGCCGGTCGGCGGGATCTCCCTCGACGAGCTGGCGGACGCCGCCCAGCTGTCGTCGCTGTCGGACGAGACGCCCGAGGGCCGCTCCGTCGTCGTGCTGGCCAAGGAGAAGTACGGGCTGCGCGGCCGGGAGCTGGGCGGCCAGGCCGAATTCGTGCCCTTCACGGCGCAGAGCCGGATGAGCGGCGTCGACCTCACCGAGGACGGCGACCGGCGCGAGCTGCGCAAGGGCGCGGCCGCCGCGGTCATGCACTGGATCCGGGCCAACGGCGGGCACCCGACCGACGAGGTCGGCCCGATGACCGACGCGATCTCGGCGAGCGGCGGCACCCCCCTCGTCGTCGGCGAGGTCGTGCGCCACGCGGACGGCGGCACGACCGCGGTGGTGCTCGGCGTCGTCCACCTCAAGGACGTCGTCAAGGCGGGCATGCGCGAGCGCTTCGACGAACTGCGCCGGATGGGCATCCGCACGGTGATGATCACCGGTGACAACCCGCTGACGGCCAAGGCCATCGCGGCCGAGGCGGGCGTCGACGACTTCCTCGCCGAGGCCACGCCCGAGGACAAGATGGCGCTCATCAAGCGCGAGCAGGCGGGCGGCAAGCTCGTCGCGATGACCGGCGACGGCACCAACGACGCGCCCGCGCTCGCCCAGGCCGACGTGGGCGTGGCCATGAACACCGGCACCTCGGCCGCCAAGGAGGCCGGGAACATGGTGGACCTGGACTCCAACCCCACCAAGCTCATCGAGATCGTGGAGATCGGCAAGCAGCTGCTCATCACCCGCGGCGCGCTCACGACCTTCTCGATCGCCAACGACGTGGCGAAGTACTTCGCGATCATCCCCGCGATGTTCGCGATCGCCTACCCGGGCCTGGACACGCTCAACGTCATGCGGCTGCACAGCCCGACGTCGGCCATCGCCTCCGCGATCATCTTCAACGCGCTGATCATCGTCGCGCTGATCCCGCTCGCGCTGCGCGGGGTGCGCTACCGGCCGTCGTCGGCGGGCGCGCTGCTGGGCCGCAACATCCGGATCTACGGGCTCGGCGGGCTCGTCCTGCCCTTCCTCGGCATCAAGGCCATCGACCTGGTCGTCCAGTTCGTCCCCGGACTGCGCTGACCGGCGGACCGCACCGAAAGGAGACACACCATGGCCCACCACCTCCCCGCGCCCGTCCGCCGGCACCTCGCCGCGCTGCGGATGCTGCTGGTGCTCACCGTGATCACCGGCGTTCTCTACCCGCTCGCCGTCACCGGCGTCGCGCAGGCCGCCTTCCACCACCAGGCCGAGGGATCGCTCGTGCGGCAGGACGGGAAGACGGTCGGTTCCGGCCTGCTGGGCCAGACCTTCGACCTGCCCAGGAAGAACCCGGACGACCCGGACGAGGCCCCGCGCCCCGACCCGAGGTTCTTCCAGCCGCGCCCCTCGGCGGGCGCCTACGACCCGCTGGCGTCGGGCGCGTCGAATCTCGGGCCCAATGACCCCGGCCTGGTCAAGGCGATCGAGCAGCGCCGCAAGGACGTCGCGGCCTTCGACGGGGTCGCCCCGGAGGACGTCCCCGCGGACGCCCTGACCGCCTCCGGTTCCGGCCTCGACCCGGACATCTCGCCGGCGTACGCGTACGAGCAGGCCGCCCGGGTCGCGAGGGCCCGCGGCCTGGACCCCGCGGCGGTGCACGACCTGGTCGCCCGCCATGTGCACGGCCGCGACCTCGGCTTCCTCGGGGAGCCGCGCGTCAACGTCCTGGACCTGAACAGGGCGCTGGAGTCAAGGACCCGCTGACGCCGCCGCCCGGTCCCGCCGCCGTACGGGCGGGGCCGGGGGCCGCGGCGCGAGCGGCGTCGTAGCATCGCTGGCATGGAACAGCGTGTACTGGGCAGGACCGGCCGACCCGTCTCCGTCGTCGGCCTCGGGACGTGGCAGCTCGGCGCCGACTGGGGCGACGTCAGGGAATCCGACGCCCTGGCGGTGCTGGACGCCGCCGTCGAGTCGGGCGTGACCTTCTTCGACACCGCCGACGTCTACGGCGACGGCCGCAGCGAGCAGCTCATCGGCCGCTACCTCAAGGAGCGCCCGGACGCCGGGATCTTCGTCGCGACGAAGATGGGCCGCCGCGCCGAGCAGCTGCCCGAGAACTACAGCCTCGCGAACTTCCGCGCCTGGAACGACCGCTCGCGCGCCAACCTCGGCGTCGACACCCTCGACCTGGTGCAGCTGCACTGCCCGCCCACCGCCGTCTACACCTCCGACGCCCTCTACGACGCGCTCGACACGCTCGTCGAGGAGCAGCGCATCGCCGCCTACGCCGTCAGCGTCGAGACGTGCGACGAGGCGCTCGCCGCGATCGCCCGCCCCGGTGTGGCCAGCGTGCAGATCATCTTCAACCCCTTCCGGCTCAAGCCGCTGGAGAAGGTGCTGCCCGCCGCGGCCGCCGCGGGCGTCGGCATCATCGCGCGCGTCCCGCTCGCCTCCGGCCTGCTCAGCGGCAAGTACACCCGCGAGACCGTCTTCGCCGCGAACGACCACCGCGCCTACAACCGGCACGGCGAGGCCTTCGACCAGGGCGAGACCTTCTCCGGCGTCGACTACGAGACGGGCCTGGAGGCCGCCGTCGAATTCGCCGCGCTCGCCCCCGAGGGCGCGACCCCCGCGCAGACGGCGCTGCGCTGGATCATCCAGCAGCCCGGCGTCACCTCCGTCATCCCCGGCGCCCGCAACGTCGAGCAGGCCCGCGCGAACGCCGCCGCGGCCGGGCTTCCCGCGCTGCCGCAGCCGGTGCTGGACGGCGTGCGCGAGCTGTACGACCGCCGGATCCGCGCACAGGTGCACGACCGCTGGTGAGCGCCTGACGGCGGGGCCGTGACGCGGCGGGGGCGCGGCCGATACGGTCGTCCGGGTGACGACCTTTACCCGCAGCGACAGCCACGCCGATTTCCCGGGCGCCGACGGCCCCTACCGCACCACCCAGGCGGACCCGAAGGACGTGGGCCGGGTGCGTACCGCATACGCCCCGGCCCACGACGGCGATCCGGACCCCGGCGAGATCGTCTGGACCTGGGTGCCCTACGAGGAGAACGACGGCCGGGGCAAGGACCGGCCCGTCCTCGTCGTGGCCCGCGAGGCGGCGGGCACGCTGCTCGCGGTGCGGCTCTCCAGCAAGCGCCACGACCACGACCGCGAGTGGGTGGCGATAGGCGCCGGCCCCTGGGACCGCGAGGGCCGCGACTCGTGGGTCGACGTCGACCGCGTCCTGCGCCTGCACGAGCAGGGCATGCGCCGCGAGGCCTGCGCGCTCGACCGCGGCCGCTTCAACATCGTCGTGAACCGGCTCAAGGAGCTGTACGGCTGGAGCTGAGCCGCTCGGGCCGAGCCGCTGGGGCGGCGCCGGGGGGCGGGGCCCGGGGAGGGCCTCGGCCGCCCGCCGTACCGGACCCGGCGGCCGCCGCCTACCCGACGTGGACGCGGGGGCGGCGGGAGCGGTCCGGTTCGGCCTCGCGCAGCACCTCGCGGGTGACGGGCGCGACCTCGCCGTGGCCGAAGAGGAAGAAGCGCAGGAAGTTGCCGAAGGGGCTGCCCTCGGTCCACTCGAAGTAGATGTGCGGCTTGCAGCCCGTCAGGTCGCGTACGTGCATCAGCAGGGCCGCCAGCGCGTTCGCCACCGACGCGCTCTCCAGCGACAGCACCCGGTAGCGGCCGTGCAGCACCTGGCCGTGCACACTCAGCGCCGACTCGAACTCCGAGGCGTCCGTCACCGTCACCTCCACGAGCACCAGGTCGTCCTCGGCGGGGATGTCGTTGTCCAGCCGGATCTGCTGCAGCTTGTCGCGGTACTCGGTGGCGTCCCGCAGCCCCGGCTCGTTCGCGACGAAGCGCACCTTGCGGGTCGAGATGTCACGCACGAAGCGCTCGGCGAGCGGGTCCAGTTCGACGCTCGTCACGCGCAGCTCGAAGGCCCGCGCGAGCCGGGACAGGAACGACACCAGCATGATCCCGGCGATGAAGCACACACCGATCTTCACACCGTCCGGCCGCTCGGTGACGTTGACGACCGTCGTGTAGAGGAACACCACCGCGATGATCCCGAAGGTCACCGTCCACCGCCGCTGCCCGGCCCGCCGGGCGGCGATCGTCACCGCGATCGCCGCCGAGCTGATGAGCACCAGCACGCCCGTCGCGTAGGCGCCGCCCTGCTTGTCGACGTTCGCGTCGAAGATCCACGTCACCAGGAACGCCACGAGCGTGAACACCAGCACCATCGGCCGCACCGCACGCGCCCAGTGCGGCGCCATGCCGTAGCGGGGCAGGAAGCGCGGCATGAGGTTGAGCAGGCCCGCCATCGCGGAGGCGCCCGCGAACCACAGGATCGCGATCGTCGAGAAGTCGTAGACGGTGCCGAAACCCGAGCCCAGGTTCTCGTGCGCGAGATACGCCAGCGCGCGGCCGTTCGCCGGGCCGCCCGCCTTGAAGTCGTCCTTCGGGATCAGGACGGTGGTGATGAAGCTCGTCGTGATCAGGAACGCGCTCATGATCAGCGCCGCCGTCGTCAGCAGCTTCTTGGTGTCACGGATCCGGCCCGTCGGGCGGTCCTCGGTGTCGCCGGTGTCGCCCCGGACGTTCGGCATGACCGCCACGCCCGTCTCGAAGCCGGACAGGCCCAGCGCGAGCTTGGGGAAGATCAGCAGCGAGACGCCGATCATGACGAAGACGTTGCCGCGCTCGGCCGTCAGCCCGCTCGTCCAGTCCGTGACCAGGTGCCCGGCCGTCAGAACGCGCCACAGGCCGTCGACGACCACGACGACGTTCAGCGCCAGGTAGATCCCGACCAGGACCACCGCGACGCTGATCGCCTCCAGGAAGCCCTTGAGGAAGACCGCGCCCAGCAGCGCCACGAGGACGAGCGTGATCAGCATCTGCCGGCCCTGCAGCACCGACGAGAAGTGCGGGTTCTCCACCAGGTGGGTGGAGGCGTCGGCCGCCGAGAGGGTGATGGTGATCAGGAAGTCCGTCGCCGCGAAGCCCAGCAGGGCGAGCACGAAGAGCTTGCCCTTCCAGAACGACAGCAGCCGCTCCAGCATCGCGATCGAGCCCGCGCCGTGCGGGCTCTCCTCCGCCACCCGGCGGTAGACCGGCAGGGCGCCCGCGAGTGTCACGATCACCAGGACGACGGTCGCGATGGGGGAGAGCAGCCCGGCGGCGAGCGCGGCGATGCCCGGCTGGTAGCCGAGGGTGGAGAAGTAGTCCACGCCGGTGAGGCACATGACGCGCCACCAGGGCTGGCCGTGGGCCCCGGCCGTCTCCTCCGGCCCGTCGCCGGGCGCGGGCTTCCGGCCGCCGTTCGTGCGGCCCGCGGGCTCGTCCTTGGCCATGTCGGACAGGCCTTCGAGCATCCAGGCGCGCAGGCGCACCCGGCGCGGGTGCGGCTCGTGCTCCTTCGCCCCGACGGTGGTGGGCATGGTGACCGGGCTCCTAGGGTGCAGCGCCGTCGTGGGGCGACAGGGCGTGGTGAGGCGGGTCATCGCGGGATGACCTGGTCATTTACGCAGTCTGGTCGCCGTCGACCGTGCGCGCCACCGAGCGCGCCGCGGGCGGAAGGCCGCGGCGCGTACGGAAGCCTCGGTCAGAGTGCGGTCCCCGCGCGGCTCATGGGGAGCCGCGCGGGGTTTCCATACGCGTTCTTAACGCGTGCGGAAGAGGTCCTGACGCCGTACGGGCTTGCCGGACGGCGCGGTGCCGTGCTTACGCCTTGCCGCCGGGCTTGGAGGCGGGCTTGGAGGCGGGTTTGCCCGCGGGCTTGCCTGCTGCCTTGCCCGCCGTCCTGCCGGCCGGCTTGTTCGGCTTGAGGGGCTTGTCGGGCTTGAGGGCGGAGGAACCGGACGCGGGGGCGGGGGCGGGGGCCTCCTCGGCCTTCTCCTCGGCCTCGGTCTCGGCCTCCGCGTCCACGGCTTCGGCCTTCGCCTCGGCGTCCGCGGCTTCGGTCCCGTCCGCGGTCGCGGGGGCCTCCGCCGTCTCCTGCGCGGACTCCTCGGTCCCGGGCTCGGCCGTTCCGGGCTCCTCGGGCTCGTCCGTGGCGGCCTCCGGGTCCTCGAAGTGCTCGTCGAGGACGGCGTCCAGCTCTGCCGTCCAGGTCTTGAGCAGGCTGCGGGACCTGGCCTCGACGTGCGCCTCGAACCACCGGCGCGGGCCGGTGTAGACGGTCACCTTGAAACGCTTGCCGAAGCGCGGCGTGTCGATCTCGACGGCGCCGATCTCGTCCCAGGTGAAATCCGCCTCCTCCTCGTCGAGGCGGAAGATGATGCCGACCTTGTCCGCGAGGATCGTGGCGCGGCGGTCCGAGACCTCGAACAGCGGCTCGCCGCGGTCCACCTCGTCCTCCGCGTCCGCGTCGTCGTCCGCGGCTTCGGCCGGGGCCGGTTTCCCGGCCGCCTCGGCTTCGGGAGCGGCGGCCTCGGCGGTGACGGAGGCGTCCTCCGCTGCCGGCGCCGCGGCACCTTCCGCCGCGTCCGTGTCGGCCGGTTCCGGGGCCGAATCCTCGGCCGCGTCGGAACGCGGGGGCAGGAGACCTGGCACGAATGCCGGATCGGTCCCTGCGGGGTGTATCGCCGGTGTGATCGAACCTGTGCGCTGCTCCACGGCGGGCAGTATTGCCGATAAACCTGTGCTGTCAACAGCCGGGCGCCCTTTCGGGGGACGCGGGCGGGGGCGCCATACGCTTTTCTCCGGCCGCCGGTAAGGGCCCCTGTGCGACCTTGCGCCGTACGCGCGCACCCGGTAACGCCGCGGTGCGCCACGTCACCGGCCCGGAGAGGCGGCTGCCGGCGTTTCCGGACCACGGGCCGGTGGGGCGCCCACCCGGGGCGCTCCGCTTCCGGCCGGAGGGCGGGCGCCGGGGCCTGGCGGGCGGAGGGGCGGGAGGCCGGCGGCCCCCGAGGCGTCGGCGGCGGCCCGCCGGTGGGAGGCATAAGGTCGGCTCAGCGAAGGGAGAACGCCATGTCCGAGCCGACCACGCCAGTGGCACTGGCCTCCGGGAGTTTCCTGCTGGGCGGGGATCTGCCCGTCACCCGGTTGGGATACGGGACGATGCAGCTGACCGGGCCGGGGGTGTGGGGGGATCCGGCGGATCCGGACGAGGCGGTGCGGGTGCTGCGCCGGACGGCGGAGCTGGGCGTCAACTTCATCGACACGGCCGACGCCTACGGGCCCTTCACCGCGGACCTGCTCCTGCGGAAAGCGCTGCACCCGTACGCGGACGACCTGGTCATCGCGACGAAGGCGGGCTTCACCCGGCCGGCCCCGGGGGTGTGGGTGCCGGTGGGGCGGCCGGAGTACCTGCGGCAGCAGGTCGAGCTGAGCCTGCGGCATCTGGGGGTGGAGCGCATCGACCTGCTCCAGCTGCACCGGATCGACCCGAAGCTGCCGGTCGCCGAGCAGGTGGGGGAGCTGGCGGCACTCCAGTCGGAGGGCAAGATCCGGCACATCGGTCTGAGCGAGGTGACGGTCGCGGAGATCGAGGAGGCGAGCCGGACGGCGACGATCGCGTCGGTGCAGAACCGCTTCAACCTGGCCGACCGTGCGTCCGAGCCCGTCCTCGACTACTGCGAGGCGCGCGGCCTGGGCTTCATTCCGTGGTTCCCGCTGGCGACGGGTGCGCTCGCGGGCACGGACAGCCCCCTGACCCGCATCGCCATCGAGCACGACGCGGCCCCCTCCCAGCTGGCCCTCGCCTGGCTGCTGCGCCGTTCCCCCGTCATGCTCCCGATCCCCGGCACCTCCTCCGTCGCCCACCTGGAGGAGAACACGGCCGCCGCGGGCATCCAGCTCACCGACGAGCAGTTCCAGGCACTGGAAGCCGCCGCCTCCTGACCCGCGCCGGGGCCGCCCGCTCCTGACCCGCCGGGCCCCCAGGGGCGCGGGGGACGACGGCGGCAGCCCCACGGCAGGGGCGGGCGTTCAGTGGGGGCGGGCGGAGCCCGGGGTGACGAGGCCGCACTCGTACGCCGCCACCACCGCCTGCGCACGGTCGCGCAGCCCCAGCTTCGAGAGGATGCGCGTCACATGCGTCTTGACGGTCGCCTCGCTCACCCCCAGGGCGGCGGCCAACTCCGCATTGCTGAGGCCGCCGGCGAGGTGGCGCAGGACCTCGGACTCGCGCGGGGTGAGTGCCGCGAGGTCACGGTGGACGGTCGAGGCCCCGGCGGGGCTCGCGGCGAAGCGTTCGACGAGGCGGCGGGTGATGGCGGGAGCCAGGAGCGCGTCGCCGGAGCGGACGAGGCGGACGGCGGCGACGAGGTATTCGGGGGTGACGTCCTTGAGGAGGAAGCCGCTGGCCCCGGCGGCGAGGGCGGCGTAGACGTAGCGGTCGAGGTCGAAGGTCGTGAGGATCAGGACCCGCGGGTCGTCGGGGGCCCCGCCCAGGATGCGGCGGGTGGCCTCCAGGCCGTCGAGACCGGGCATGCGGATGTCCATGAGGACGATGTCCGGGCGGGTGCGGCGCACCGCCGCCACCGCCTCCTCGCCGTCGGAGGCCTCGGCGACGACCTCGATGCCGGCGGCGGTCAGGATCATCCGGAAGCCGGTGCGCACCAGGCCCTGGTCGTCGGCGATGACGACCCGCAAGGGCCCCTCCGTTACCGCGTTCACACGTCCCCCACCGGGATGACGGCCCGGACCCGGTAGCCGCCGGATATGCGGCGTCCGGCGTCGAGGGTCCCACCGTAGACGGCGAGGCGTTCGCGCAGGCCCATCAGCCCGCGGCCGTTTCCGGAGGCGGCGGCCGGGGAGGGGGTCCCGCCGGTGTCGGCCACTTCGACGTGGACCTCGCCGGGGTGGTAGGCGACGCGCACGGCGACGCTCGCGCCGGACGCGTGCTTGACGGTGTTGGTGAGGGCCTCCTGCGCCACCCGGTACGCCGCCAGGTCGACACCCGGGGGCAGCGGGACGGGGGTGCCGGTCACGGTGAACTCGACCGGCACCCCCGTGCCGCGCACCCGCTCGGCGAGCGCCCCGACCTGGCCGAGCCCGGGCTGCGGGGCCAGCTCCGCCTCGGGGGCGGCGTCCGGGCCGCCGGGGCCGTGGGCGTCCGGCGAGGTGGTCGTCATCGACAGCAGGCCCATCACATGGCGCAGTTCGGCCATCGCGGCGCGCCCCGCGGCCTCGACGGCGAGCAGCGCCTCGCGGGCCATCTCGGGCTCCTTGTCCAGCACTGTGCGGGCCGCGCCGGCCTGCACGGTCATCATGCTGACGTTGTGCGTCACGACGTCGTGCAGCTCGCGGGCGATCCTGGCCCTCTCGTGCTCGACGGCGAGCCGTGTGGCGGCGGCCTGCTCGGCCTGCATGGTGCGCATGCGCTGCCGCCAGATGTGCACGGTGTTGGCGGCCAGGCCCAGCGGCAGCAGCAGCATGAAGGGCACGAAGCCCGGCGACACGGACGGGAGTGCCTCGTCGCGCGCTATCAGCAGCAGCACCCCGCCGGTGACGAGGGCGCCGATCGCGCGCCGCCGGTAGGGGCTGTAGAGGGCGGCGGCGTAGGCGGCGAGCACGGTCGAGATGAAGGTGAACGGGGCCGCCGGGTCGTCCACGCCGTTCGTCGACCAGGTGGCCGAGGCCAGCGCGTGGAAGAGCAGCGACGAGCCGAGCACCGCGGTGAACGCGCCGAGCGGCCAGCGGCGGCGTAGCGCGAGGGGAAGTGCCGTGAGCGCCCCCAGGGCGACCAGCCACACGGAGGGCTGGAGCGCGCTGCTCAGGATCGTGTGCGGATCCACCGGGAAGGGGCGCCCGCCGGGGAACGGAGGCGGCTCGGGCGGGCTGGGGATGCCGGGACCGGCGACGACCTTGGGGTCGTAGCGGAAGGGGCCGTCCCCCGTCGCGCCGTTGGCCGTGGCGTACGCGGTGGCGGCGGCCAGCACGACGGCGGCGCTCACGTCCGCCGTCCAGGCCCAGCGCGACAGCGGCTGCGGCGGCGCCGCCGACCGGCCCGGCGCCGGCGCGGCGGGCCGCAGCAGCCCGCCCAGGGCGTCCCTGAGGCGGGCGGCCCCCGCGGCCGGCCCCCGCGGCCTTGCGCTGACCGGTCCCACCGGCTCCGACGTGCTCACCCGCTCAGTGTGCCGGGCCCCCACCGCCCCCCACATCCCCCCGCCGTAGCGTCCCGCCCGGCCGCGTCAGACCAGCCGCGTACATCCCCGGGATGACGCCGGACGGGGTCCGACCACGGCGGTAGCCGTCTTCCACACGACGGCCGACGCGCTGCCGCCGCCCCCGCTCCTAGCGTCTGGCGCACTGACCCGACGTCCGGCGGAGGACCCCCATGACCAGTGCACCCCTGATCGACATCCACGAGGTGCGCAAGAGTTACGACGACGGCCCGCCCGCGCTGGACCGGCTCGATCTGACCGTCCGGGCGGGCGAGGCGCTCGCGGTCCTCGGGCCCTCGGGGAGCGGCAAGTCGACGCTGCTCAACATGATCGCGGGCCTGGACCGGCCGACCGAGGGCAGCGTCACGGTGGACGGAGTCCGGGTCGACCGGCTGAGCGAGACCGGGTCGGCCCGCTACCGGCGCGAGCGCATCGGCATGGTCTTCCAGTTCTTCAACCTGCTCGACGACCTGACGGTGCTCGACAACGTGCTGCTGCCCTCGCAACTCGTCGGCGCCGGGCGGGCACAGGCCCGCGCGCGGGCGGCGGAGCTGCTGGACTACCTGGGCATCGCCCGGCACTCCCGCGCCTATCCCGGGCGGCTGTCGGGCGGCGAGCGGCAGCGCGTCGCGGTGGCGCGGGCGCTGATGAACCGTCCGGCGCTGCTGCTCGCCGACGAGCCGACCGGCGCGCTCGACACCGCCTCCGGCGCGGAGGTGCGCGCGCTGCTCACCGAGCTGAACGCGGACGGCCAGACGATCCTGCTGGTCACCCACGACCTCGCGCTCGCGGAGGCGTGTGCGAGCCGCACGATCGAGCTGGTCGACGGTCGGATTGTGCGCGACGTCAGCGGCAGCGGCACCGCGAACGGCACCGCGGCGGTGGCCCGGTGAGCGCGCTCGGCAAGGTGGTGCGGGCGGGGGTCGGGCGGCGGCGCGTCCAGACGGTGGTGATGGTGCTGACCACGATGATGGCGGTGACCGCGTCGATCATGGCCGCGGGTCTGGTCGTCGCCTCGCGCGCGCCCTTCGACCACGCTTTCGCGCAGCAGCGCGGCGCCCATCTGACGGCCCGTTTCGACGGCGGCAGGGCGACACGGGCGCAGGTCGCAGCGACCGCGCACGCCGCGGGGGTCACGGCCGCGGCGGGGCCCTTCGCCGTCGTCGCCGCCTCCCCGCGGATCACCGGGAGCGGCGGCGGGACGATCGTCTCGGAGGCCGGGCCGCTGACGATCGCGGGCCGCGCCGACCGGGGCGGCCCGGTGGACGCCGTCACGATGCTCAAGGGCCACTGGCTCACCGGCCCGGGCCAGATCGTGCTCGCGTCGCAGGACGACGGCCCGAACCTCTTCCGGCTCGGCGCGACCGCGGAGTTCCCCGGCCTGCCCGGCTCGCCGAAGCTGGAGATCGTCGGGCTCGCGCGGTCGGTCAGCAAGACGGCGGACGCCTGGGTGGTGCCCGCGCAGGCGGCCGCGTTCGTGAAGCCGGGCGGCACACCGTCGTACGAGATGCTCTACCGCTTCGCCCACGCCGGGACGAGCGCGCAGGTCGCGGCGGGGAGGGCGGCGGTGGCTGCGGACGCGCCGAAGGGGGCGCTCACCGCGGGGCTGTCGTACCTGACGACCAAGCATGTCGCGGACGAGAGAAGTGCGACGTTCGTGCCCTTCATCGTGGCCTTCGGTGTGCTGGGGCTGGTGATGTCGGTGCTGATCATCGGCATCGTGGTGAGCGGGGCGGTGAGCGCGGGCACCCGGCGCATCGGCGTGCTCAAGTCACTCGGGCTGACGCCCGGCCAGGTGGGGCGCGCGTACATCGGGCAGGCGCTGATCCCGGCCGCGGCCGGCACGGCGCTGGGTGTGCTGGTCGGCAACCTGGCGTCCGTACCGCTGCTGAGTCAGGCCTCGGACGCGTACGGTGCGGGCTCGCTGGCGGTGGCGTGGTGGCTGGACGTCGCGGTGCCCGCCGGGATGCTGGCGCTGGTGGTGGCGAGCGCGCTGGCGCCGGCGCTGCGGGCGGCCCGGCTGCGGACGGTCGAGGCGCTCGCGATCGGCCGCACGCCGCGGGTCGGGCGGGGGCGGCTGGCCGCACGGGTGGCCTCCCGGCTGCCGTTGCCGCGGGCGGTCACGATGGGGCTCGCGGGGCCGTTCGCACGGCCGGGGCGTTCCGCGACGATCTGGGTCGCGGTCGCGTTCGGCGCGATCGGCGTGACGTTCGCGTACGGGCTGGGCTCGTCGCTGTCGGCGATCCAGGACGGTCTGAACCGCGACAACCCCGGCCAGGTCACCGTGCCCGTGTACGCCCCGCCGGTGGACGCGCCGCCGCCGGGGGCCGCCGGGAACACCGGCGGTGCGCCGCCCGCGCCGGTGGGCCGCCCCGCCCCGGTGGACCGCGGCCGGCTCGTGAGCGCGATCACCGCGCAGCAGGGCACCGCCGGCTACGTCGGCGAGAGCGAGGCGCAGGTGGGTGTCGCCGGGGTGCCGGGAGCGGCGCGGGCGGACGCCTACCAGGGTGACGCCTCCTGGGCGGGCCTGCAGATGGTCTCCGGCCACTGGTTCACCGGGCCCGGCCAGATCGTGGTGGGGCACCGCTTCCTGGAGGCCACCGGCGCCCGTGTCGGCGGGACGGTCACGCTCGAAGGCGACGGGCGCAGTGCGCGGGTGACGATCGTCGGCGAGGCGCTGATCGTGGACGACGCCCTGCGTTTCTCGACCGACTACCGCACGCTCACGGCGATCGGCGTCGAGGCGCAGCCGGAGATGTTTCACGTGAAACTCGCCCAAGGGACCGATACGGACACCTATGTGGCGGGTCTCGACACGGCACTCGCCCCGCTCGGCGTCGAGGCGTTCCCGTCGGGCAGCGGCACCAGCGCCACCATCGTGGCGATGGACACGCTCATCGCCACCCTCACCCTGATGCTGGTGCTGGTCGCCGGGCTCGGCGTGCTCAACACCGTGGTGCTGGACACCCGCGAACGCGTCCACGACATCGGGGTGATGAAGGCCCTGGGCATGTCACCGCGGCAGACGGTCGCAATGGTCGTCACGTCGGTGGCCGGTCTCGGCCTGCTCGCCGGGGTCGTCGGGGTCCCCGCCGGGATGGCGCTGCACGGCGTGGTCGTCCCGGCGATGGGCTCGGCGGCCGGCACCCGTGTCCCGCACGCCGACCTCGCCGTCTTCCACCCGGTGGTCGTCACGCTGCTCGCTCTCGCGGGCCTGGTCATCGCCGCAGCGGGGGCGCTGCTGCCCGCCGGGTGGGCCGCCCGCACCTCGACCGCGGCGAGTCTGCGGACCGAGTGAGCCGGGCGCTCGCCGGGCGGGCGGCCCGGAAAACCGGAAAGGAGGTGGCGCCCCCGCATGTCCTGGTGCCGGCTTCGTACGGCACACTCTGCTGAGACAGGCATTCCCGTTGTGTGGGGGGACTCATGATCATTTTCGGCACGCGGACCTACCTCTACGCGCTGGCCATGCTCACGCTGGTCTGCGGGCGCTGCGGAAATCCGGCGGCGCACTCGCTCAAGAAGCGCGTCACGAAGTTCACGCTCTTCTTCGTGCCGCTTTTCCCGCTCAACACCAAATACATGACGCAGTGCACCTTCTGCGGCGCCGCCCAGGAGATCTCGAAGGAGCAGGCCGAGCAGCTCCAGGCGGGCGGGGTGCAGCCGCAGCCGGCCATGGGCCAGCCCGCGGTGCACGACCACCAGGGTCCCACCGCCTGAGCTTCCGCCTCAGGACTGCCTGACCACACCGCGGCCGCGGGCCCCCACGGGGCGCCCGCGGCCGCCGGCGTTTCCCGGATCCGCCCCGGGCGGGCGTCGCGCGGCGGCCGTTGCCGGGCCGTTGCGCGGTCGTTGCACGGGCTTGGTGCGCTCACCCGCTCCCGGGGGCAGACTTCCGTACGCGGGGCCGACCCGGCGGCAGGCCGGGGCCGGACAGCCGGGGCCCGGGGCAGGAGGTGGTGTGCGTGAGCGACAGCCCGCTGCTGGCCGTGCGCGGTGTCTCCAAGCGGTTCGGCGCGGTGCAGGCGCTCTGCGATGTGGGCCTGACCGTCCGGGCGGGCGAGGTCGTCGGCCTCGTCGGCGGCAACGGTGCGGGCAAGTCGTCGCTGGTCAAGGTGCTCTCCGGGGTGACCCCGGCGGACGAGGGCGTGGTGGAGTGGTGCGGCCGGCCGGTCGAGCTGCGCCGCCCGCAGGACGCCCTGGACCTGGGCATCGCCACGATCCACCAGGACCTGGCGCTGTGCGACAACCTCGACACCGTCCAGAACCTGTTCCTCGGGCGTGAGTTGCGCACGCTGGGCATGCTCAGCGAGATCCGGATGGAGAAGCGCGCCCGCGCCCTGCTGGACAGCCTGTCGGTGCCGGTCGAGAGCCTGCGCAAGCCCGTCGCGTCGCTGTCGGGCGCGCAGCGGCAGGCGGTGGCGATCGCCCGGGCACTCGTCGGCGAGCCGCGGCTGGTCATCCTGGACGAGCCGACGGCGGCGCTCGGCCCCCGGCAGGTGGCCCGGGTGCTGGAACTCGTGCAGCGGCTGCGCGAACAGCGGCTCGGGGTGCTGCTGGTGAGCCCGGAGCTGGACGAGGTGCGGGCGGTCGCGGACCGGGTGGCGGTACTGAGGGTCGGCCGCAACACCGGCCTGTTCGACACCAGGTACAGCACGCAGGAGCAGATCGACGCCGCCATCACCGGGAACACCGCGATGGCGGTCGACCTCCAGCAGAGCCTGCTGCCGCACGGCCTGCCCGAGCAGAACGCGCTGGACGTCGCCTACCGCTACCTGCCCGCGCAGGCGGGCGTCGGCGGCGACTGGTTCGACGTCATCCCGCTGCCGGGCGCGCGCGTCGCCCTGGTGGTCGGCGACATCGTCGGGCACGGCATGCACGCGGCGGCCACGATGGGACGGCTGCGCACCGCGGTCTTCAACTTCTCCACGCTGGACCTGCCGCCCGACGAGCTGCTGGCCCACCTGGACGACCTGGTCGGCCGGATCGACAAGGACGAGACGCCCCGCTCCGGCGCCACCGGCGGCGCGGCCCCGATCACCGGCGCGACATGTCTGTACGCGGTCTACGACCCGGTGACGCGCACCTGCGAGATGGCCAGGGCCGGCCATCTGCCGCCCGCGCTCGTCGGTCCGGACGGCACGGTGGAGCTGCTGGACGTGCCCGCGGGCCCGCCGCTGGGCCTGGGCGGACTGCCCTTCGAGGCGGCCGAGTTCCGCCTGGCGGAGGGCAGCCGGCTGGTCCTCTACACCGACGGCCTGGTCGAGGACCGCAGCCGCGACATCGACGTCGGCCTGGACGGGCTGCTCACCGCGCTGTCCGGCCACCCGGAGCGGACGGCGGACGAGACGTGCGACGCGGTCGTCCGCGCCCTGCTGCCCGCCGCGCCCACCGACGACATCGCGCTGCTCGTCGCGGCGACGCGGGCGCTGCCCGCGAGCAGGATCGCCCGCTGGGACGTGCCCTCCGACCCGGCCGCGGTGGCCGCCGTACGCACCGCGGCGACCGGCCGGCTGGCCGCGTGGGGCCTGGAGGAGCTGGCCTTCACCACGGAGCTGATCCTCAGCGAGCTGATCACCAACGCGATCCGCTACGCCACCGGGCCCATCGACGTACGGCTGCTGCTGGACCGCACGCTCATCTGCGAGGTCGCCGACGCCAGCAGCACCAGCCCGCACCTGCGCTACGCCGCCACCACCGACGAGGGCGGGCGCGGCCTGTTCCTGGTGGCGCAGATGGCCGAGCGGTGGGGCACCCGCCACACCAAGGACGGGAAGATCATCTGGGTGGAGCAGCGCATCCCCCGCGCCTCCCGGCCCTGAGCCCCCGCCGTGCCCCGCACCACCGTGACGGAAAGCCGGGGCCCCGGGCCTCCCGGGGGACCCGGCTCCGTGACGGCGGCACCCGGAGGAGCGGTGCGCGGTCAGTGGCGGCCGGAGGACCGCAGGCAGGCCGGCGTCGGCGTGCCGAGGCCGGCCGCGTGGTCGTGGCCGCGGACGGCGTTGAGCGGGGTGTCCCGGCCGAAGGCCATGAGCCGTACGGTCAGCGCCGTTGATCTCGCCGAAGCCGGCGATGCCGCTCAGCGGGGCCTTGGCCGCGGCGCCACGGCCAAGGCCCCCTCCGCCGGCGCCGGGCCGGCCGAAACGGCGGTACGTCAGGCGGCGTTCAGCTCGGCCACCGCGTCCGCGGGCAGCACCAGCTCCGCCGCCGCGACGTTCTCCCGCAGGTGCGCCACCGACGACGTGCCGGGGATCAGCACCATGGCCGGGGAGCGCTGGAGCAGCCAGGCCAGCGCGGTCTGCTGCGGGGTCGCGCCCACCCGTGCCGCCACGGCCTCCAGCGTCGCCGACTGGAGCGGGGTGAAGCCGCCGAGCGGGAAGAAGGCGGCGAAGGCGATGTTCTCCTTCGCGGCCCGGTCCACGAGGGCGTCGTCGACGCGGTGGGCGATGTTGTAGAGGTTCTGCACCGTCACGACCGGCGCGATGGCCTGCGCCTCCGTGAGCTGCGCGTCGTTGACGTTGCTCAGGCCCAGGTGCCGGATCTTGCCCTGCTCGCGCAGCTCGGCGAGGACGCCGAAGCCCTCCGCGACCGAGCCCTCCGCGGGCCCGTTGACGTCGCCGACCCGCAGGTTCACGACGTCCAGCGCCTCCACCGCGAGGTTGCGCAGGTTGTCCTCGACCTGCGAGCGCAGGCCGTCCGGCGAGAGCGAGGGCAGCCACGCGCCCTGGTCGTCGCGCCGGGCGCCGACCTTCGTGACCAGGACGAGGTCCTCGGGGTACGGGTGCAGGGCCTCGCGGATGATCTCGTTGACCACGTGCGGGCCGTAGAAGTCGCTGGTGTCGATGTGGTTGACGCCCAGTTCGACCGCGGTCCGCAGGACGCGCACCGCCTCCGGCCGGTCCTTCGGCGGCCCGAACACGTGCGGGCCGGCGAGCTGCATCGCGCCGTATCCCATACGGGTGAGGGTCAGACCGGGCGCCGGCGTGAACGTCCCTCCGAGGGTGCTCGTCATGTCGCGTGCCGCCTTTCACTGCGGTGGTGGTTCCCCTCCCACGATCCCTCCCGCAGGGTGCGCCACCCAGAGCCCTCCGGTTCCTGGGACCGCGAGTCCCCCCTTGCGGGGGTCCGCCCCGCGGCGCCCCCCCGGGCGGCGGGCGCAGCGGCCTCCTGCCGGCGGGTCCGCCGGGGGCGGCAGAATGGGGCAGCCCGCAGGGTTGGCGGGCGTGGTCCGCGGGGCAGGTCTGCGGGGAGTGGCGGCGAAGGAGAGTGCTCATGGCGGGGGTCGGCCGGCGGACGGGCCAGGCGGTGGTGATCGGCGGCAGCCTCACCGGCATGCTCGCGGCAGCGGCGTTGTCCGAGACGATGAACGTCACGATCGTCGAGCGGTACGAGCTTCCGCACGGCCCCCTGCCCCGCCAGGGGGTTCCGCAGGCGCGGCACGCCCACCTGCTGTGGTCCGGCGGGGCGCGCGCCCTCGAGTCGCTGGTGCCCGGCGCGGTGGACGCGCTGCTCGCGGCGGGCGGCCGCCGTATCGCCGTCCCGTCCGACCTCGTCGTCCTGACCTCCGGGGGCTGGCTCACCCGCTTCCCCGAGCAGCAGTTCTTCCTCTCCGCGACGCGCGACCTGCTCGACTGGGTGGTACGGGACCGGGTCACCCGCAGCCCCGGGGTGCGGACGCTGCCGGGCCGCTCGGTCCTGGGGCTGCGCGGCACCGCGACCGCCGTCACCGGCGTGCTCGTGCGGGACGGGCGGCGCGACGAGACGCTGGAGGCCGATCTCGTCGTGGACGCCGGCGGCCGCGGCTCCTCCATGCCGCGCTGGCTGGACCGGCTGGGCCTGCCCCCGGTGCGTACCGACCTCGTCGACTCCGGCCTGGGCTACGCCAGCCGCTTCTTCCGCGCGCCGCCCGGCACGGCGGACTTCCCGGCGGTGAACATCCAGGCCGACCCGCGGCAGCCCGTGCCCGGCCTCAACGGCACGATCCTGCCGGTCGAGGACGGCCGCTGGCTCGTGACGCTCTCCGGCACCCGCGGGGCCCGGCCGACCGCGGATCCGGACGCGTTCGAGGCCTTCGCACGCGGCCTGCGGCACCCGGTGATCGCCGACCTCGTCTCCCGGGTCACCCCGCTGAGCGACGTGACGGTGTCGCACAGCACCGTCAACCAGCGGCGCCGCTACGAGCGGATGCGGGTGTGGCCGGAGGGCCTGGTCGTGCTGGGCGACGCGCTCGCGACGTACAACCCGCTCTACGGGCACGGCATGTCGGTCGCCGCCCGGCACGCGCTCGTGCTGCGCGACGAGATCACCCGCCGCCCGGGCCCGGGCCTGGCCCGCCGGGTGCAGCGCGGGGCGGCACGGGCGGCGGACGCGGCGTGGGCGCTGGCCGCGGGCCAGGACCTGCGCTATCCGGAGGCGGAGGGCCGCGCGCCGGGGCCGCTCGGGGCGGTGATGACCCGCTACTCCGACCTGCTCATGCGCACCGCGACCCGCCGCCGCGGCGCGTGCCGTGCCTTCCTCGACGTCATGAGCCTGTCGGCGCCCCAGGCCGCGGCCCTGCGCCCGGACGTCGTGGCGGCGGTCCTCAGCCCGGTCCGGCCCGCCCCCCTGGAGGACCCGCCCTTCACCGTGGCCGAGCGCGACCGGATGATCCCGCTCTTCACGGGCAAGGACGATCTTCGGCGCTGACGGTCAGCGCGCCTGCCGGCCCGGGGTCCCGTCGGCGGTCTGCGGCTGATGCGGTACGGCGACCGGCAGCGCGGACGGTCCGCGGTTCGCCCCGTCCTGTTCGGGCGCCACCGGGGTCGCGGACGAGACCGCCGGGCAGGCGGCGGGGCCCGGGAGGGAGCCGGGCAGGGGCCGGCCCGCGGCGGTGACGGTGACGTCGGGCGGGGCGGCGGCGGGGGTGCGGACGGCCTCCGCCGTGGTGGCCGTGCAGACGATCTGGTCGACGGCTCCCGGCGGGAGGCGGCCGGCGTCCGGGCCGAGGTCGACCGTGAGCCTGCCTTTCGCGCGGTGGACGGTGAAGGGGCTGGGCGGCGCGCCCACCAGGGTCGTCAGCCCGAAGAACTTCTCCTCCATGGGCCCGGGCCCGGCGAAGAGCAGTTTCAGCGCCCCCTCCGTCCCCAGCTGCACGCCCTCCTCGCGCTCGACGGTGGCGAGGCTGCCGTCCGCGGCACGCACGAAGTACAGCGTGGTCGCCGGGCGGATCCCGCTCCCCGGCTCCCCGGCCTCGACCACGCCCGTGGTGGGGATGCCGCACCCGGCGAGGCAGAGCAGGCCGGCGACCGCGCAGAGCACGGCCGGCGCGGTGCGTGCCCCGCGGCTCTCCCGGCCGGGAGCCCCCCGGCCCCCGCGGTGCAGGGTGCGCCTCATGAGTCGCGGCGCAGCGGCAGCGTCACCGTGAAGGCCGCGCCCGCGCCGGGGCGGTCCGCGGCGGTGATGGTGCCGCCGTGCAGGTGGACGTTCTCGGCGGTGATGGACAGGCCCAAGCCGCTGCCCTCCGTTCGGGTCCGCGAGGTGTCGGACTTGTAGAAGCGGTCGAAGACGTGCGGCAGCACGTCCGCCGGGATGCCGGGCCCGTGGTCGGTGACCTCGATGACGGCCTCGTGGTCGCCGCCCGGCAGCGCGCGCACGGTCATGGTGAGGGTGACGGGCGGCGCGCCGTGCCGCAGCGCGTTGCCCACGAGGTTGGCCACGACGACGTCCAGCCGGCGCGGGTCGACGCGCCCGCGGGCCGCGTCGGGCGGCGGGAGGTCGGTCGTGACGGCGTCCTGCCAGCCGCGGGTGGCGAGGGTGCGGCGTACGGACTCGGCGAGGTCGACCTCGTCGAGGTGCAGGTCGGCGGCTCCGGCGTCGAAGCGGGAGATCTCCATGAGGTCGTCCACGAGCCGTACGAGCTTGACGGTCTCCTGGCTGATGAGCCGGACGGCGGTCGCGGTGTCGCCGTCGAGGCGGGCCGCGTCCTCGTCGAGGACGTCGGTGACGGCGGCCATCGCGGCGAGCGGCGTGCGCAGCTCGTGCGAGACGTCGGCGGCGAAGCGGCGGGCGCGGCCCTCCATGCGGCGCAGTTCGGCGACGGAGGCCTCCAGCGCGGCGGCGGTGTCGTTGAACGTGTGGGAGAGGTCGGCGAGTTCGTCGGAGCCGTGGACGGCGAGCCGGGTCTCCAGGTGGCCCTCGGCGATCCGCCGGGTGGCGCGGCGCAGTTCGCGTACCGGCCGCAGCACCCCGCGGGCGGCGAGCAGCGCGAGCAGGACGGCGACGAGCAGCGCGGGCACGGTGGCGCGTTCGACGGCGGAGACGAGCGCGTCCACGGAGCCCTGCTCGTCGACCTGCGAGACGGTGAGGAAGACGGCGACGCCGGAGGGCTGCCGGGGGGTGCCGGGCGGGCCGGGGGAGGCGAAGTCGACGGGGAGGCCGACGACGAGCGCGGGCCCGTGCTTGGTGGCGACCCGCTGGAAGACGGTGGCGGCCTTCGTGCGGACGGACTCGCGCATCTCCGGGGTGAGTTCGGGGAAGCTGTCGCCGGGCTCCGAGGTCGCGGTGAGGTCGCCGTAGGTGGCCATGACGCGCCAGGTGACGGTGCGCTGGGCGTGCGCGACGTTCGAGGCGAAGGCGGACAGCTCCTGCTGGTCGGGCGGGAAGCCGAGTGAGCCGGCCTGGCTGTCGACGTCGTCGCGGAACTGCGTGATGACGGTGTCCTGGCCCTGCTGGAGCAGCCCGATGCGGGCGGCGCGGAAGGCGAGCCCGCCGGTCGTGAGCGTGGCGACGACGGCGACCAGCGCGAAGGCGACCAGCAGCCGTACCCGCAGGCCCCCGCGCGGCATCCCGCGGCGCGCCGGCGCCGCCCCGACCGGCTGCTCCCCGGCCCGCTCTGCTGTCACTGCGCGACCCGCCCGGCCGGCGTGGCGGGGAAGCGGCGGAACTGGTAGCCGAAGCCGCGCACGGTCTGGATGCAGCGCTCCTCGGCGGGCTCGTCGAGTTTGGTGCGCAGCCGCTTCACGCACGCGTCCACGAGCCGCGAGTCGCCGTGGTAGCTGTGCTCCCACACCGCTTCGAGCAGCTGCTGGCGGCTGAAGACCTGGCCGGGGGACGCGGACAGCACGAGCAGCAGGCGCAGTTCGGAGGGCGCGAGGGGGACGGGCACGCCGTGCCGGGAGACGGTCAGGGCGGCGCGGTCGATCGTGAGGTCGCCGTGCCGTTCGGGCCGCGGCACCGGTCCGGCGCCACCCGCCCCCGAGGCGCCGCCGGTGACGCGGCGCAGCACGGCGCGGATGCGCGCGTCCAGCACCCGCGCCTGCACGGGCTTGACCACGTAGTCGTCGGCGCCCGCCTCCAGCCCGACGACGATGTCGACGTCGTCGCCGCGCGCGGTGGCCATGATGATCGGCACCTGGTCGTCGTCGGCGCGGATCCGCCGGCACACCTCCAGGCCCGGCATCCCGGGCAGCATGAGGTCGAGCACGACCACGTCGGGGCGCCGGGCCCGCAGCTGCGCGAGCCCCTCCTCACCGGTGGCGACCGCGGCGACCTCGTGCCCCTGCCGCCGCAGGGCAAGCCGGAGCCCTTCGCGGACCGCGCCGTCGTCCTCGATCACCAGCAGCCGTGCCATGCCCCTCAGTATCCGGACCCTTGGCCCTGGCATCCGTTTTTGTTACGGGACGATCACATACTCCGGGGCGCACAAGGGACGCCGCGGGAGGTACCCCCGGGAGCGGCTCCTCCCGGGAGGAGCCTGCCGGGCCGTCGTCCCGCGCGTCACTTCAGGAACGCCGACCAGTCCGGTGACTCCGCCGGGTCCAGTGTGCGCAGCTTCGCGAGGACGGCCGGGTCCTGGGCGTCGAGCCAGTCGCTCAGCTCCTTGAAGGACACGCACTGCACGTCCTTGCGGTGGCACACGTCCTTGACGACGTCCTCGACGGCCTGCATGTAGATGCCGCCGTTCCACGTCTCGAAGTGGTTGCCGACGAAGAGCGGGGCGCGGCTGCCGTTGTAGACGCGCTCGAAGCCGTCGAGGTACGCCTGCCGCGCCTCCTTCTCCCAGGCCGGGAAGCGGGCCGGGTCGCCCTGCGTCACGTCGCCGCCGGACTGGTTGTAGAGGAAGTTGAAGTCCATCGCCAGGACCTGCCGGTCGCGGCCCGGGTAGGGCATGAGCTGGAGCGGGAAGTCCCAGATCCCGTCCTTCTTCGCCGGCCACAGCTGGAAGTCGCCCGGCGAACTGGCGTCGTAGCGCCATCCGTTCGCCTTCGCCGCGGGCAGCAGGGCGGCCTGGCCCTCCAGGCAGGGCGCGCGCCCGCCGGCCAGCTCCTTGGAGTAGTCGAAGGGCAGCGGCGGGATGTCGGTGAAGCCGGTGTCGGTCTTCCAGTGCTCCACGAAGTCGTAGGCCTGCGCGATCTCGCTGCCCCAGTCGGCGGTGCTCCACGTGCCGCCGCCGCCCGGGTCCGGGGCGCAGAAGTGGCCGTTGAAGTGGGTGCCGATCTCGTCGCCGTCCTTCCAGGCGAGCCGCAGCTGCTCCAGCGTCCAGCGGATGTGCTCGTCGGTGGGGAAGTCGATCGCGGAGTCGCCGCGGCCGTGCCGGGGCGGGTGGTAGAGGCTGTGCTTGTCCTTCGGGACGAGGTAGATGCCGCTGAGGAAGAACGTCATGTGGGCGCCGTTCTGCTCGGCGACCTCGCGGAAGCGCGAGAACAGGTGGTCGTCGTTCTCCAGCGCGCCGTCCCACGAGAAGACCACGAACTGCGGGGGCTTCTCGCCCGGTGCGAGCTTGTGCGGGACGAGCTGGTGCGGCTGCGGGCCGGTGTCGGACGTCGAACCGTCCCCGATGACCCGGGTCCTGCCGTCCCAGGCCGGGGGGCTGCTCGCGGGCGTTGTCGTCGTACGCGGCGAGGACGCGGGCGCGCTCGCCGCCGGCGCGGCCCCGGCCCGTGCCGTCCGTGCCGGGCCGCTGCCGCCGGAACCGCCGTGCGTGACGGCCACGGTGACGGCCCCGGCGGTGCCCAGCAGCCCCGTGCACAGCAGGCCGCACACGGCGGCGGTACGGCGTCGGCCCCGCACCCCGGCCCGCCGGGCCAGTCGGCGCAGGGCCGGGAAGCGCTTCGTCGCGGTGCTCATGCCGCCACCGTCCGGCGGCCACATGACCGCGCCTGGCCCGATTCGTCACAGGACCGCAACGGGCCCCGCCCGGACGGCTGTTACACAGCTGTCGCCAACCGGTCCAGGTCCGGTCCCGTTGCGCTTCCTACGGTGACGCCCGCCGCGGGCGTTCCGCGGCGCGCTCGGACGGGAGGCGGCAGACGTGCGGAAAGCGAGCGAGGCCCTGCGGTGGCTGCGCGGCCCCCGCGCGCGGCGGAATGGCGTGGGGGAGCGGCCGCGCTTCCCGGCGGCGGCGCGGCGCGTCCTGCGCGTGCTGCGCCCGCGCTACCCCCGCCCCGGGCGCCGCGGGGTACGGCGCTGGCTCCCCTCGCCGCGCCAGACGCTGCTGGCCTTCTGCTGGGTGCTGGCGCTGCTGGCGGGCCTCGTCGGCTACGGCTACGCGCGCACGGAGATCCCCACCGACCTCAACGCCTTCGCGACCCAGCAGGACAACGTCTACTACTGGGCGGACGGCACCGAGATGGCCCGCGTCGGCCCGGTCGACCGGCAGTCGATGCCGCTCAGCCGCATCCCCGCCTCGCTCCAGGCGGCGGTGCTCTCGGCGGAGAACGCGTCCTTCTACACCGACTCCGGCATCTCGCTGCGCGGTCTCACGCGGGCGGTCAAGGCGATGGCGACCGGCGGCGAGGCGCAGGGCGGCTCGACGATCACCCAGCAGTACGTCAAGAACGTCTACCTCAGCCAGTCCCGCACGTTCTCCCGCAAGATCACCGAGATGTTCCTCGCGGTGAAGCTGGACCGCAAGCTCAGCAAGGACCAGATCCTCGACGGCTACCTCAACACCAGCTGGTTCGGGCGCGGCGCGTACGGGGTGCAGCGGGCGGCGAAGGCGTACTACGGCAAGGACGTCTCGCAGCTGACGGTGAGCGAGAGCGCGCTGCTGGCCGCCTTGCTCAAGGGCGCGGGGATGTTCGACCCGGCACTCGGCCCCGCCAACCACAAGCGGGCGGTGCGGCGCTGGTCGTGGGTGCTGGACCGGATGGTGCAGACCGGCCACCTGTCGGCCGCGGCGCGCAGGGCCATCACCGTCTTCCCCGAGCCGCAGGCCCCGCCCCGGCCCGCCGGGCTCGGCGGCCAGACCGGCTACCTGGTCGACACCGCCCGCGCGTACGTCTCGGCGCACAGCGACATCTCCGACGCGCAGTTCGACCGCGGCGGCTACCAGATCTACACGACCTTCGAGAAGCCGCGGGTCACCGCCCTCGCGGCCGCCGTCCGAACCCGGCTGGCGGCCCTGGACCCGGCGGCCCGCCCCGCCGACCGGGACGTACGGGCCGGTGCCGCGTCCGTCGCGCCGGACGGCCGTATCCTCGCCCTCTACGGCGGGCCCGACTACGTCAAGCAGGGCTTCGACGACGCGAACATCACGATCGTCCCCGTCGGCACCGTCTACGCCCCCCTCGTCTACGCGGCCGGACTGCGCGACGGCGTCCAGCTCACCCGTGGCGCCCCGCGCACCCCCGTCACCCCGGACACCCTCTACGACGGCGACGACAAGGTGACCGTCCGCACCCCGGAGGGACCGTACTGGAGCCGTGACGGCAAGATCGTCCGCGTCGCGAACGACGGCGGCCGCTCATGGGGCCGGATCCCGCTGCGCAAGGCGGTCGCCGAGGGCGTCAACACGCCCGTCGTCCAGCTCGGCATGGACGTCGGCATCGACCGCGTCCGCCGCGCGTCGGTCGACGCGGGGCTGCTGCCCGACAGCGGCTTCGGCGAGCAGGTCCCCCAGTTCTCCCTGGGCACGGCCACCCCGAGCCCCATCCGCGTCGCGAGCGCCTACGCCACCTTCGCCGCGCACGGCACCCACACCGCCCCCTACTCCGTCCTGCGCGTCACCCGCGACGGGGACCCCGCCCCGCTCCGGGCCCCCGCCGTCACCCACCCCTTCACCCCCGGGGTCGCCGCCGCCGTCGCCACCGCACTCGACCGCGGCTCCGGCCGCAAGGGCCTCGCCGGGACCTCCCCCGGCAACACATCCGCCTGGTACGCGGGCTGGACCCCCACCGCGGCCACGACCGTGGCCCTCTTCCGCATCAACCCCACGTCCCAGCAGACCGAGCCCCTGACCGGCACCACGGGCACCCGCCCCCACGAGCACACCGGCAGCATCTTCCCGGCGGCGATCTGGTCCGCGTACACGGCCGCGACGGGCTGAGGGCGCGGCGGTGCTCAGCGCTCGCCGGCCGGGTAGGAGGCGGCGAGCGCGGACAGTTCCTGCTGGGACCATGTGAGGCGGCCCTCGCGGAGGTCCTCGGCCGTGGAGCGGACCCAGGCCAGCTGGGTGGCGGCCACGGCGTGCACGTACTCGGCTTCGAGCATCAGGACGCGCGGCAGGTCGGCGCCGGCCGCAAGTCCCGCGTCCAGGACGGCCTGTGCGGCGGCAAGCCGCTCCTCACGCCGCTCCAGGACCCGCAGCGCCTCCTGCGGCGTCAGCATCATCAGGTGGGAGAGGGCCGCGGGGAAGTCCGGGAACTCCTGCTTGGGGACGGCGAGCATCTCCTCCAGCCACGAGCGGGCCGCGGCGCGTCCGGCATCGGTGATCTCGTAGACCGTCCGTTCCGGGTACTGCTGGTCGCGCTCGGTCTCCTTGACGGTCACCAGTCCTCCCGCGTGCAGCCGCTCGATCGTGCGGTAGAGGCTCACGCGCTGGCTGACGTTGACGACCTGGTCCTTTCCCCACTGCTTGATCAGCCGCTGGATGCCGTAGGGGTGCAGGGGCTGTGTGTGCAGCATGCCCAGCACCGTGAGGCCCAGGGGCGAACTGCGGACCGGTGTGCTCATGCCGTCGATGATAGCGGCAACGCTACTAGTTGACGTGTAACTAGATACAGTGCAACTATCAGCCCGTCGAGATCCTCCATCCGTCGAAGGGAAAACGGCCGTGATTCGCACTGCTCTTGTCATAGGCGGCGGCATCGCAGGACCCGTGACCGCGATGGCCCTGCACCGGGCCGGCATCCGGGCCACGGTCCACGAGGCGTACGAGGGCACCGCCGACGCCGTCGGGGCCGGGCTGACCCTCGCGCCCAACGGCATGGACGCGCTGGACCTCCTCGGGCTCGCCGAGCCGGTCCGGCCGTTCGGGGTCCCGATGACGGCCATCGAGATGCAGGACTGGGCCGGCCGGCGGCTGGGCGAATTCGGCAACCCGCCCGGCGTCCCCCCGATGCAGCTGCTCTGGCGCGCCGATCTGTACCGGGTGCTCCGCGAGGAGGCCGCACGCCGCGGCGTCAGGATCGAGCACGGCAAGCGGCTGGTGTCCGCCGTGGAGACACCGGAGGGCGTGACGGCCCACTTCGCCGACGGCACCACCGCCACGGCCGACGTGCTGGTCGGCGCGGACGGGATCCGCTCCACGGTCCGCACGCTCATCGACCCGGACGCGCCCGGCCCCGCCCACGCCGGGCTCATCAGCTTCGGCGCGAAGGTGCGCGACTCGGGACTGCCCTGCACGGGCGGCCGGATGCCGATGAGCTTCGGCAAGCAGGCCTTCCTCGGCTACCAGGTGTACGAGGACGCGTCGGCCCTGTGGTTCGTCAACCTGCCGCACCGGGAGCCGATGTCGCAGGCCGAGGCCCGGCGGACCCCGGCCGCGGCATGGCTGGCGGAGCTGCGGCCGAAGTTCGCCGGCGACCGCACCCCCGCCCAGCAGCTCATCGACCGGACCGACCCGGCCGACCTGGTGGTCGTCGGCTCGGTGGAGAACATGCCCAGGGTGGCCCACTGGAGCCGGGGCCGGATGGTGCTGGTCGGCGACGCCGCCCACGCGCCCTCGTCGAGCTCGGGCCAGGGCGCCTCACTGGCGGTCGAGAGCGCCGTCCAGCTGGCCCGCTGCCTGCGCGACCTGCCGTACGGGGAGGCGTTCGCCGCCTACGAGCACCTGCGCCGCCCCCGGGTCGAGAAGATCATCGCCGCCACCACGCGCAAGAACAGGGCCAAGGCGGCGGGGCCGGTCGGGCGGGTCGCCAACGCCTGGATGCTGCGCGCCTTCTCGCGGCTGGCCAAGCCGGAGCGGATGGCCTGGATGTTCGACCACCGCATCGAGTGGGACGCTCCCGTCCCGGCGGTGTAGCCGAAAGGGCGCCCTTCCCGCGGCCCGCCCCGCGCGCCCGGCCGGCGACGCCGCGGTCTCAGCCGGCCCACGTCGCCTTCGCGCGCAGGGCCGCGGCCGTCCTCCGTATCCAGGGCAGGGCGTCGTAGAGGGCCTGGCCGGGGCAGTCGGTCTCGTAGACGTCGCGGTGGCCGGAGATGACGTTCACGGAGACGGGCGTGCCCTTCGAGAAGCGGCTGCCGCCGTTGGTCGAGATGAGGCGGACATGCCCGAGGGGGGTCTCCGCGGGGTCGAGCTTCCAGGCGGCTATCTCGGCGATGGACCGGAGCATCGCGCGGGGGACCTTCTGGCCCGGGCCGAAGTTGCCGAGGGCGGCTATGCCGATCGTGTCGGCGTTGAAGCCCTCGGTGTGGGCGCCGCGCACGTCGCGGTCGATGCTGCCGGTGCGGCCCTCGTAGATGCCGCCGCAGCGGTCGACGACGAAGTTGTAGCCGAGGTCGTCCCAGCCCCTCGCTATGTGCTGCTGCTCGAGGACGAGCAGCATGCCGGGGACGTCCTTGGCGCAGTCGTACGTGTTGGGGTTGTCCGTGTGGTGGATGAACACGGCCCTGACGTCGCGGTCGTAGACCAGACCCGGGCGGACGGCCGCCTGGTCGGCGTGCCAGGCCGCGCGGCCGATGACGACGGGGCGCAGGGCCGCGGGGTGGAGCACGGCATGGGAGTGCGGCTCCCGCACCGGACGGTCCGGTACCGAGCAGGCCCCCAGAAAGGCCAGCGCCATGACCCCCGGCAGCAGCGTGGCCCTGTTCGACCGCATGCCGTCCAGCCTCGGGCCTCGGCGGGCGGGCGGCAGCCGGTGTGGGCTGTTGGGGTGAACGTGGGCCCTGTGACCTGCGGCTTCACGCGGCCCGGCAGGTACGGGCGGGGCCGGTGAAATGCCAGCCCCGGGCGCTCAGCCGCGGCAGCAGCGCCGCCACCGCGTCGACGGTCTGCGAGCGGTCGCCCCCGCCGTCGTGCAGCAGCACCACCGCGCCCGGCGTCAGCCGCGTCTCCACCCGGTGGACCAGCTCGGGCGTGCCCGGCGGCTCCCAGTCCTCGGCCGCGACCCGCCAGCCGAGCGGCACCATGCCGAGCCGCCGGGCGACCGCCGGGGTGCGGCCCCAGTTGCCGAAGGGCGCCCGGAAGTACGGGATGGCCGCGCCGGGCACCGCGGCCCGGATCGCCGCCGACGTCTGCTCCAGGTCGGCCCGGACGCGCTCCTCGTCCCAGTCGCTCATGTCGTCGTGGTGCATGCCGTGGTTGCCGAGCGTGTGGCCCTCGGCGACGATCGCCCGGACGATCTCCGGGTGCGCGACCGCGTGCGCGCCCCACAGGCAGAAGACCGCCGTGACCCCGTGCTCGCGCAGCACGGACAGCAGACGCGGGGTGTGGTCCGGGTGCGGTCCGTCGTCGAAGGTCAGGGCCAGGTACGAACCGACCTGCCGGGTGGACTCGACGACGGACGCGCTCCGGCCCAGACGGCCGGCCGGGTCCTCTGCTGTGGTGGTCACGGCGGTGCTCCTGTCGTGCGGTACTGCGGGGTCTTGCTGCTGGTTCGGATGGTATGTCCCCGCTCGGTCAGCTGGTGGTGCAGCTGACGGTGGGGGTGGGGGCCGTCCCGTTGCCGGTGAAGCCGTAGGTGGTGGTGGCTCCGGCGCCCAGGGCGCCGTTGTAGGAGGCGTTGGTGACGGTCACGGCGCCGCTGGTGCCGGTGCTGGTGCCGTTCCAGACCTGGGTGAGCGTCGTCCCGGACGGGAGCGTGAAGGACGTCTTCCATCCGGAGATGCCCGCGGTGCCGGTGTTCTTGACGGTGACCTCCGACTGGAAGCCGCCCTGCCAGGAGTTCACCGTCCTGTACGTGGCCGAGCAGCCCGAGCTGTTACCGCCGGTGGTCGAGCCGGTCGTGCCGGTCGAGGTGCCGGTGGACGTACCGGTGCTGGTACCCGTGCTGGTGCCGGTGCTCGTGCCCGTCGACGTACCGGACGACGTGCCGGTGCTCGTGCCCGTCGAGGTGCCGGTGCTCGTACCGGTGGAGGTGCCGCCCGTCGTGCCGCCCGAGCCGTCCAGGCCGAAGAAGGCGATCGCCTTCGCCGCCATGCCGTTCATCGGCAGGGAGTGGCCGACGCCGGAGATGCTGAAGGCCTCGACGGGTGCCTGCGTGCTGTTCGCGCCGTAGCGGGTGTGCGTCCAGCCGGACTGCGGGCTGTCGGTCACCACCGGGGTCTGGCTGACGCCGAGCACGTTCGTCCACTGCTTGATCTCTTCGCCGAAGTTGTTGTAGTTCAGCGTCGTGTCGGCGGTGCCGTGCCACAGCTGCACGCGCGGGCGCGGGCCGCTGTAGCCGGGGTAGGCGGCGCGGACCATGTCGCCCCACTCCTGCGGGGTGTGGCTGATCTGGCCGTTGGCACAGGCGTTGTTCCAGCCCGAGGGGTCGCTGGTGGCGAAGCAGCCGAAGGGCACGCCCATGAAGGCGGCGCCGGCCTTGAAGATGTCGGGGTAGTCGCCGAGCAGGACGTCGGTCATCATCGCGCCGGACGACGCGCCGGTGACGTAGACGCGGCCGGCGTCGGCGTTGTTGTGCTGCTCGACGTAGCTCACCATCTGGGCGATGCTCGCCGGGTCGCTGTTGCCGTTGTGGGTGAGCGCGCCGGACGAGGAGACGTCGAAGCACTGGCCGCTGACGTTGGCGTCCGGGTAGACCACGATGAAGCCGTACTGGTCGGCCAGGGTGTGGAACTCGGTCCCGGAGTAGAAGGCGGGACCGGTGCCGGTGCAGTAGTGGACCGCGACCAGGACGGGCGGGTTGGCCTGCACGGTGTTCGGCACGTACTCGTACATCCGCAGGTTGCCGGGGTTGCTGCCGAAGTTGGTCACCTCGGTGAGCGAGGCGGCGCTTGCGCTCTGCGAGGACACGCTGACGCTGGCGGCGACGGCGGCGACGGTGGCGCCCAAGGCTACGAGGAGCGTCCGCAGCCGGGTGGTGCGTTTCGGGTCGTTCGGCCCGCGTGTGGGGGGCATGGCCTGGTTCCTTCCGGATGACGTCAGGGTGGGCCGTCCCGGCGAAGGCTCCCTCTCCGCCGGGGTGGTGGCACGGGGGTGGGGCCCGTGTGAGATTTTGCGAAAATTTTCGACCCTGTCGCGAATGTTTCGGGCACCATAGGGCCGAAAAGTGACGGAGTCAATACATCCGGCGACGTTCCGCCGTCCCGTCGCCGTTCCACCCGGCGACCCCGCCTACCCCGCGCCCCGCACCGGAAAACCGCCCACGACAAGGGTGTGCGCCACCCTGCCGACGCCCCGTCAACCGCCGTGCGCAGGACTCCGGTTGTTTCGGAAAGAGGTCGTTGACGTTTCGAAGACCAGGGTTCACACTGGCCAACGATCCACCCTCCTCCCGGCCACGCCGCACCCGCGGCACAACTCCCGTGGCCGACCCCACCCTCGCGAATGGACCCCCACCCGTTCGGACGGTGCGCTCCGCGCTGTCCGGACTGCCAGCTGAAGAGGAAAGAAGAGGTTGGAAGTGTTCAGTCATTCCCTCCGGGACCTCGGCCGGTTCCGCAGACGTACCGGTGCCGGTGTCCGGGTCGCCATCGCGGCGGCCACCGCGGGCGCGGTCGCCACGTTCGGCCTGATGGCGACGGCCGGCACCGCGCACGCGGCCGGCACCCTGGCCAGTTCGGCGGCGGCCAGCGGCCGGTACTTCGGCACCGCGGTGTCGACGAGCCACCTCGGCGAGGCGCAGTACGCGTCCACGCTGGACGCCGAGTTCAACGCGGTGACGCCCGAGAACGAGATGAAGTGGGACACCATCGAGTCGTCCCAGAACTCGTTCAACTTCGGCCCCGGCGACCAGATCGTCGCCCACGCCCAGGCGCACAACATGCTGATCCGCGGCCACACGCTCGTGTGGTACCAGCAGCTCCCCGGCTGGGTCTCGAACCTCAGCGCCAGCGCGCTGGACGCCGCGATGAAGAACCACATCACCACGGTGATGAACCACTACAAGGGCAAGATCTACGCCTGGGACGTCGTCAACGAGGCCTTCAACGACGGCGGTTCCGGCACCCACCGCAGCTCGCCCTTCCAGGACAAGCTGGGTGACGGCTACATCGAGGAAGCCTTCCGCACCGCGCGGGCCGCCGACCCGAACGCCAAGCTCTGCTACAACGACTACAACACCGACGGCATCAACGCCAAGAGCACCGGCATCTACAACATGGTCAAGGACTTCAAGGCGCGCGGTGTCCCGATCGACTGCGTCGGCTTCCAGGGCCACTTCAACCCGCAGTCGCCCGTCACCTCCGACATGCAGGCCAACCTCCAGCGTTTCGCCGACCTCGGCGTGGACGTGCAGATGACCGAGGTCGACGTCGCGGGCTCGGGCACCTCGCAGGCCAACGACTACAGCAAGATCGTCCAGGCGTGCATGGGTGTCAGCCGCTGCACCGGCATCACGGTGTGGGGCATCACCGACAAGTACAGCTGGCACAGCCAGGACACCCCGCTGCTGTTCGACGGCAACTACCAGAAGAAGCCGGCGTACGACGCGGTGATCGCCGCCCTGGGCAGCGGCACCAGCGCCACCAACGGCGGTACGTCGACGGGTACGAGCACCGGTACGTCCACGGGCACCTCGACGGGGACGTCCACGGGCACCTCGACGGGCACCTCGACGGGCACCTCCACCGGCACCTCGACGGGGACGTCCACGGGCACCTCGACGGGCACCTCGACCGGTACGTCCACAGGGACGTCCACCGGTACGTCGTCGGGATCGACGAGCGGCTCCACCGGCGGTAACAGCTCGGGCTGCTCGGCGACCTACAAGACGGTGAACTCCTGGCCGGGCGGCTTCCAGTCGGAGGTCACCGTCACGAACACCGGCACCGCGGGCATCTCCGGGTGGAAGACGTCCTTCACGCTCCCGTCCGGGACGACGATCACCCAGGTGTGGAACGGCACCAACACCGGCACCAGCGGCGCGGTGACGGTCGGCAACGTCTCCTACAACGGTGCCCTGGGCGCCGGAGCCAGCACCACCTACGGCTTCACCGGCAACGGGACGGCCCCGAGCCCCACCGTCAGCTGCACCGCCAGCTGACCCGGCCGCGGAGGGGTAAAGCACCCCGCCCGTGGACAGAATGAAGTCAACAGGCGGCGCGGCAGCACTCCCTGACTGCCGCGCCGCCGCCGTGACCGGCTCCGGAGCCTGCCTTGTCCGGGCTCCGGGGCTACCCGGGGGCGCGCTTCGGCGCGCCCCCTTCGGCATGTCCGGGGGCAGGATCAGCGCGCGTCCTCGCGGCGGGTGGGCGCGAGGCGGCCGCACATGCCGAGGACGTCCTGCGGCGTCGCCGCGGCCCTGACGACGACGGCGTCCCGCAGATGTGCGGGTGTGCCGCGGCGCAGGGCGGCGATCTGCTCGCCGGTGCGGGCGGCCGCGGCCGCGGCCCGCTCCCGCCAGGCGGCCTCCCAGGCGTCCAGCCGCGGGGTGACGAGCGCGGCCGCGGCGGCGTGGAAGGCCTCCAGGGCCTGCGGGCGCCCCGCCTCGACCTCCGCCGCGAGGTGCAGGAAGCCGCTGACGGCCAGGTCGCGGCGGGCCCGCGCGCGGGCGGTGCGCTCGGCGGGGGTGCCGTCGCCGAGCCAGGCCGCGGCGGCGTAGGCGGCGGGGTCGGCGAGGTGCTCGGGCGGGAAGGTCATGACGGCGTCGCCCGCCTCGGGCAGGCCGTCGTTCTGCATGACGACGAGGACGTCGAGCCCGCCGGTGTCGACGGCGCGGTGGATGGTGCCGGGCGTGAACCACACGGTGTCGCCGGGCGCGAGCGGGGTGCGGCGCAGTCCCTCGGCGGCGGTGAGGGTGTGCAGTTCGCCGCTGCCGCCGACGACGTAGTACGCCTCGGTGCAGGTCAGGTGGAGGTGCGGGGAGCCGCCGTGCAGACCGTCGGCGGTCTCCCACGGGTAGACGCGCAGGCGCGACAGGCCCACGCCTCCGGGCAGCGGCGGTGTCCGGCTCGTCATGCGGGCGTCCCTTCGTCGGCGGCCGGGCGGGCGCTCCCTCGTCCGGGCGCTGCGCAGGGCCGGTTTCCGGATTCCGCCCTTCCGCGGGGGCGGCCGGGCGTTCATGCTGGTCGGAGGGGCAGGGCCGGGGCTGGTGGCCCCGCACCGGACCGTATATCGTTCGGAAAGCTTTCCGAAAGACCGGCCCCGGCGGCGGGGCGGACCCGCAGGAGGACGTGTGCCCGGCAGCAGCGCGGACGGTAGCGGCGGCCCCGGCGGCGGGGGCGGCGGAGCCGGGAGCACCGGCGGGAGCGGCGCCCCGGTCCGTGTCGCCGTCGTCGGGACCGGCTCGATCGCCGGGATCCACGCCCAGAGCCTGGCCGCGCTCGGCGGCCGGGCCGAGATCGTGGCGGCCGCGGACCTCGACCGCGAGCGGCTGGACGCTTTCTGCGAGCAGTGGCGCGTGCCCGGCCGCTTCACCGGCCTGGACGAGCTGCTCGCGCAGGCCCGGCCGGATCTCGTCCACCTGTGCACGCCGCCCGGTCTGCACCGGGAGCAGGCGCTCGTGTGCCTGGCCGCGGGGGTGCCGGTGCTGTGCGAGAAGCCGCCGACGCTGAGCCTCGCCGACCTCGACGAGATCGCCGCCGCCGAGCGCGCGGGCGGCGCCTTCTTCGCGACCGTCTTCCAGCACCGCTTCGGCTCCGGGGCCGCCCGGCTGCGGGGCGCGATGGCGTCGGGGGCACTGGGCCGCCCGCTCGTCGCCGTCTGCCACACGCTGTGGTACCGCCCGGACGCCTACTTCGCGGCGCCGTGGCGCGGCCGCTGGGAGACCGAGGGCGGCGGCCCGACGATGGGCCACGGCATCCACCAGTTCGACCTGCTGCTCGCGGTGCTGGGCGAGTGGCGCGAGGTCACGGCCGTCGCCGCGCGGCTGGCGCGGCCCACCGCCGCGGAGGACGTCTCGTGCGCGATCGCCACCTTCGAGGGCGGCACCGTCGCGACCGTCGTCAACTCCCTGCTGTCGCCGCGCGAGACGAGCTACCTCCGCTTCGACTTCGAGCACGCCACCGTCGAACTGGAGCACCTGTACGGCTACGGGGACGCGGACTGGCGGGTGCACCCCGCGCCCGGCCACGAGGACGCGGTGGCCGCGGCGTGGGAGGCGGGCCCGAGCGGGCAGCCGTCCGGGCATTCCGCGCAGTTCGCGGCCGTACTGGACGCGGTGGCGGCGGGCGCCGCGCCGCCCGTGACGCTCGCCGAGGCGCGCCGCACGCTGGAATTCGCCGCGGCCACGTACGCCTCCGCCTTCGGGGGCAGGCCCGTCGCGCGCGGCGAAATCGGCGCGGCCGACCCGTACCACCGCCGTATGCAGGGCCCCGGCGCGCCCTGGCCGCCCGAGCCCGCATCACCCGCCCCGACCGCAGCCGTGAGCCCCGAGGAGACGTCCCGGTGACCGACGCCCGTACGCCCGAACCGCCCGCCGAGCCGGAGGGCGGCCCCGGTACCGAGCCCGTGCCCGGCGGGCTCGGCCTCACGCACGAGGTCGGCACGTCACTGCGGCTCACCCACCGCGGCCGCCCGCTCGCCCGCTACGTCTACGGCCCGTGGGACGCCCAACTGGAGTCCCCGCGCCCGTACGTCCACCCCCTCCGCACACTCGGCGGCGACACCGTCAGCATCTACCGCCCGCACGACCACATCTGGCACAAGGGCCTCGCCCTCTCCCTCCCCAACGTCGACGACGACAACTTCTGGGGCGGTGTGACCTACCGGCGCGGCAGCGGCTACCGGCAGTACGGGAACAACGGCTCCATGGACCACGTCGGCTTCCCCGAACTCGCCCTCCGCGACGGCCGGCTGCGCGTCACCGAGGAACTGCACTGGCACGCCCAGGGCGGAGAGCACCGCTTCACCGAGGAGCGGCGCCTCGTGGCGGCCCTGCTCCCCGGCGAGGACGCCTGGGCGCTGGTCTTCCGCACCGCGGTCACCAACGTGCACGGCGCCCGTAGCGTCATCGGCAGCCCCACCACCGAGGGCCGCCCCAACGCCGGTTACGGCGGCCTCTTCTGGCGCGGCCCGCGCGACTTCACCGGCGGCACCGTGCACACCCCCGGCGGCAGCGGCGGCGACGAGCTGATGGGGGTGCGCGCCCCCTGGCTCGGCTTCACCGGCACGCACGACGGGCACGGCCGCTCCTCCACCCTCGCCTTCGTCGACGCGCCCGGCAACGAGCCGGGCGGCGCGGACGTGCGGTGGTTCGTGCGTTCCACGCCCTTCGCGGCGGTCTGCCCGGCGCCCTTCTTCGACCGCGAGGTCACCGTCGACGACGGCGAGACGCTGGTCAGGGCCTACGCGGTGGTCGTCGCCGACGGCGACCGCGGGCCGGCCGGGACGCGGGCCCTGGCGCTCGCGGGCGCAGCCCTGCTGGCGGAAGAGCACAGGGAAACTCCGTAGCATGGCAACGTGACAGGTCAGACCCCGCGCACCCGGCGGAAAGCGGACACAGCCGGCGAGCCGAGGCGCGGCGGCGGACCCGCGCCCGCCGGTGAGCCCGCCGCCCCTTCCGCCCGCGCGCCCGCCGCACCCGCGACGCTCGCGGAGATCGCCCGGCAGGCGGGAGTGTCGGCGCCGACCGTCTCGAAGGTCCTCAACGGCCGTGCGCACGTGGCCCCGGCCACGCGCGACAAGGTCGAGGCGCTGCTGCGCGACCACGGCTACCGGCGCAAGCGCGGCGCCGCGCGGCCGCGCCCGTCCGGCCTGCTGGAGATCGTCTTCCACGAGCTGATCAGCATGTGGGCGACCGAGATCATCCGCGGCGTGGAGAACGTCGCGCGGCAGGAGGGCCTCACGGTCGTGCTGTCGGAGTCGTCCGGCCGCGAGGAGATGGGCCTGCCGTGGGTCGACGGGGTCCTCACCCGCGATCCGGCGGGCGTCATCCTCGTCATGTCCGACCTCACCGCCGGGCAGCGGGAACTGCTCGTCAGCCGCGACGTGCCCTTCGTCGTCATGGACCCGGCGGGCTACCCCGCCGACGACGTCCCCTCCATCGGCACCACCAACTGGCAGGGCGGCTACACCGCCACCCGCCACCTGCTCGACCTCGGCCACCGCCGCATCGGCGTCATCGGCGGCCCGGAGAGCGTGCTGTGCAGCCGCGCCCGCATCGACGGCTACCGCGCGGCGCTGGAGACCGGCGGCGTCGCGTGCGACGACGCCCTCGTCCGGCACGGCACCTTCCAGACGGAGGCCGGCCACCACATCGCGCGCGAGCTGCTGTCCGCTCCCGCCGGCGAGCGGCCCACCGCGCTCTTCGCGGGCAACGACGTGCAGGCGATGGGCGTGTACCAGGCCGCCCGCGAGCTGGGCCTGCGCATCCCGGAGGACGTGAGCGTCGTCGGCTTCGACGACCTGCCGGTGTCCGCGTGGATGGGGCCGCCGCTGACGACCGTCCGCCAGCCGCTGGTCGACATGGCGGAGGCCGCGGCCCGCCTGGTCATCGACCTCGGCCGCGGGGTGCAGCCCGGTATGCGCCGGGTGGAGCTGGCGACGAACCTGGTGGTGCGGGGCAGCACGGCGGAGCCGCCGCCGGCCGCGGACGCATGAAAACGAGCCGTACGGCCGGGGCGGAGGGCCCCGGCCGTACGGCTCGGCTGTCGCACCGTCCTCCGGGTCAGTCCAGGACGACGTGCCCGATGGGCGGCATGTCGTTCGTCCAGGTGGGGACGTAGCCGAGGCAGTAGCCGGTGTTGCCGTAGTAGTCGTCGCCGTTCGTGAGCAGGACGTAGCCGGTGCTCGGGCCGACGACGCCGTCCACCGTCAGCCCGCCGGACACGACCGGGCCGAGCTCCGCCTGCACCCAGCGCACCTGGTTGTAGGTGGCCGGTCCGAAGACGCCGTCCTCGCTGATCTTCGGGCGGCCGAAGACGTCGGCGATGTCGTTCGCCAGGTGCTGCACGCACCACACGGCGTGCGGGTTGTTCTCGTACCCGTAACCGACGTACGGCGACGTGGTGCTCGCCTGGGCGGTGCCCATGCCGACGGTCAGGGCCAGGCCCGCGGCCGTGGCGGCCACGGCGGCGCGGGCCAGGATCTTGCTGAACACGTGCGTGTCCCCCTTCGTACTGCTGCTGTTGCCCGGCGACCGCCGGGCAACAGCAGCAGCGAACCAGGGCTTTCCAACGCCCGGCCAACACCGCTCCAACACACCTGCCGCGCGCTGCCGCTGCCGCCGCAAGGACCGCCGCTTGCGCCGCAAGGGCCGCGGCCGCCGCCGGACGCGCCGGCTCCGCATCGCGACGGCCGCATTGCGGCCGCACGTGTCCGCTCACGCGAAACCTGGCCGTCATCGAACGGGGCTACGATCCGCTCACCCCACCCCGCAGCCGATGTACCGGCCCCACCGTGAGGAGCGCGCCATCGCACTTCGGATCTGGCTCAGCAGCGCAGGCGTGGCCTCCACCCAGGTGATGCGGATGCTGCGGGACAACCCGGACGGGGTCGCCGTCCGCGTCCACGGGACGAACGTCGACGCCGACGCCCCCGCGCTCGCCGCGTGCGACGTGTCCGAGGTGGAACCGCGGCACGTGGGCGACGCCGAATACGCCGCCTTCGCCCTCGACTTCTGCCGGCGGCACGCGATCGACGTCCTCGTGCCGCCGCGCCGGCTCCCCGCCCTCGCCGGCCGCGCCGCCGACTTCGCCGCGCTCGGCACCCGGCTGATGTGCTCACCGCCCGCCGCGGTGGCCACGCTCACGAGCAAGACCCGTACGTACGAGGCCGCCCGCGCGGCCGGGGTGCCCGTACCGCCGTGGCGGGCGGTGCGCGACGCCGCCGGGTTCCGCGCCGCCGTCGGGGAACTGACGGCGGACGGCGAGCGGGTGTGCCTCAAACCCGCCGGGGAGTTCTCGGCGTTCGGCTTCCGGGTGCTGGACGACCGTCCGCTGCGGATCCGCGACCTGCTCGCGGCGCCCGTGCCGGCGGTGTCCGTACGGGCCGTCGCGGAGGCGCTGGAGCGGGCCGCCGAGGCGGGGGAGAGCGTGCCGGAATTCCTCGTCATGCCCTACCTGGACGGCCCTGAGGTGAGCGTGGACTGCCTGTCCGCGCCCGGCGGGACACCGCTCGCCGTCGTCCCCCGCACCAAGCAGGGCCGTTACCGGCTGCTGCTCGACGACCCGGAGGCGATCGGCATCGCGCGGGCCGTCGTCGGCCACTTCGGCCTCGCCTACCTCTCGAACGTCCAGCTGCGGCACCGCGCCGGGCGGCCCGTGCTGCTGGAGGTCAACCCGCGGCCCTCCGCCGGGATCTTCCAGACCGCCTTCACCGGCCTCAACCTGCCCTGGGCGGCCGTGCGCCTGCTCGTACGGGGAGAGCCGGGCGTGCTGCCCGAGCCGCGGCTCGGCGGCCGCGTCTCGGTGACGGAGTCCGCGGTGCAGGTCGGCCCCGCGGCCCCGGCGCTCACCGGCCTGGACGGCGGCCTCACGTCGATCGGCGGCACCCCGCGGGTGCCCGCGCAGGCGGCGGTGGCCTTCCACGAGGAGGCGGCGGCGCCCGCGACCGGGTGAATCCCGGCACACCGGGAAGGCCGCGCCGTCCCGGGGGAGTTGACGGCTTCGAGGGCGGCGCCGCGACCACGCGGACCGCCTGACGAGCTGACGACCCGAGGACGGACGCGATGACCAGGACGGTGCTCTTCCACGCATACGGCGGCCCCGAGGTGCTGCGGGTCGAGGACGCCGACCCCGGCGAACCGGGGCCCGGCGAGGTGCTGGTGCGGATCGACGCGATCGGCCTCAACCGCGCGGAGGCCCTCTTCCGCGCGGGCCGGTACATCGAGCCCGTCCGCTCGTTCCCCGCCGGGCTCGGCGCGGAGGCCGCGGGCGTCGTCGAGAGCGTCGGCCCGGGCGTCGAAGGGCTCGAGGCCGGGCAGCCGGTGAGCGTCGTCCCGGCCTTCTCGCAGAACGACCACGCCGTCTACGCCGAGCGCGCCGTCGTCCCCGCCGCGGCCGTCCTGCCCCGCCCCGAGGGCCTCGGCGCGGTCGAGGGCGCGGCGGTCTGGATGCCGTACCTCACGGCGTACGGGGCGATGGTGCAGGTCGGTGGGCTGCAGCCGGGCGACACCGTCCTCGTCAACGCGGCCTCCAGCAGCGTGGGCCTGGCCGCCATCCACGTCGCCGAACGCATCGGCGCCCGCGCGATCGCGCTGACCCGCGGCCCGGCGAAGAAGGACGCGCTGCTGCGCGAGGGCGCCGCCGAGGTCGTCGTCACCTCCACCGACGACGTCCCCGCGGCGGTCCGCGCGGCCACCGGAGGGCGCGGCGTCGAGGTCGTCCTCGACGCGGTGGCGGGCCCCGGTGTCCGCGAACTCCTCGGTCTCGTCGCCCCCGACGGCACCCACATCGTCTACGGCGGCCTCAGCGGAGAGCCCACCCCGTACCCCGGCCTCGAACTCGGCATGCCCGCGGCCGCGTTGCGCACCTTCCTCGTCTTCGAGACCACCCACCACCCCGAACGCCTGCGCCGAGCCGCCGCGTTCATCGGCGCGGGCCTGCGCGCGGGCGCCTTCCGCGCGGTCGTCGACCGCACCTTCGAACTGGGCGAGGTCGTCGAGGCGCACCGGCACCTCGACGCGGACGACCGGGTGGGGAAGACGGTGCTGACCGTCGAGCACTGACGCGCGCGGCGCGGGCGGGTGGAGGGCCTTCCGTCCGGGCGGGGGCCGGGCCCGCGCCCCGGCGGCGGGTCCGGCGGGCGCGGGTCCGGTGGCTTCCGCCGGGCGGCGGGTGCGGGCGGGCCGCCCGCACCCGGGTCCGGGTGGGGGTACGAGCTCGGGGCCCCCTCCGCGTGGCGGGTGCGGGGGGCTCGACTCCCGTCCCGGCGGAGGGAACGCACCGGCCTGCACGGATTCGGCCCCGCCCCTGGACAGCGGGCACGGGCGGGCGCAGGCTTCTCGCCCATGAGCCCCGTCCCCGACTCCCCCGCACCGGGCGCCGCCACCTCCGGCCCCCCGGCCCCCGACGTCACGGCCGCCGCCGTCCACGACGCGGCCGACCGTATCGCCGGGCTGCTGCGGGCCGCGTCCGGGCCCGGCGTGCGCATACCCCGCTCGGAGTGGACGGTCGGGGAGGCGGCGGCGCATCTCGCGCTCGCGAACCGGCTGATGGCCGGGCTCGCGGCGGGGGAGGCCCACGGGACGTACGGCGACGGCACGCCCGGCGGGCTCGCGGCCGCCAACACCGCCTCCCTCGCCGCCTACCCCGAGCGCGACCTCGACGTACTCGCCGAGGAGATCGCCACCTCCGCCCGCGCCTTCACCACCGCGGCCGCCGCCCGCCCCGCGTCCGCCCCCGCCGAGACGCCCATGGGCCCGATGGACCTCGCGACCTTCGGCTCGTACCTGCTCACGCACATCCTCGGCCACGGCTACGACATCGCGGTGGCCCTGCGCCGCCCCCACATGCTCACCCCGGCGAACGCCGCGCTGACCGTCCCGTTCCTCCGCACGGCCATGCCGCGTGTGGTCAACCCGCGCACCGCATCCGGCCACACCGCCTGCTACCGCCTGCGGCTGCGCGGCGCCGCGGCCCCGCCCTTCGCGGTGACCTTCACGTCCGGCACGGTGGAGGTCACCGACGAGCCGCCGCGCCGCCCCGACGTCACGATCACCGCGGAGCCGGTGACGTTCGTCCTGCTCGCCCTGGGCCGCCGGACGCCCGTTGCCGCCGCCGCGCGCGGCGGCATCGTCCCCACGGGCCGGCGCCCGTGGCTGGCCCCGCGCTTCCCGGGACTGTTCACGGCGCCGTGAGGGCGGCGACCCGGTCCGCGACCTGGGCGGCGCACCCCCAGGAAAGGGCCACGCCCGCGCCGCCGTGGCCGTGGGTGTGGACGACGGTCCGGCCGCCCGCCCGGGTCTTCGCCGGCATGTCGATGAGCGGCACCTCGAAGCAGTAGCCCGCGCGGAATCCGGCCGGCAGCGTACCGGCCTCGCAGGGCCGGTAGCCGGGCAGCGCGTCGGCCCAGTCCGGCGGGACGTCCCCCCCGCCGCGAGGCCTCCACGGCGGAGACGATCCGCACCCCCGTCCCCGGCTGCCCGGTCACGCGCCCGCGCCGGGCTCCGTGCACAGCGCCCAGACCGCCTTCCCGGGTCCGCTCCGGCAACTCACCCCCCACTGGCCGCCCGTGAGGGAGTCCACCAGGCACAGGCCACGGCCCGACTCCTCGTCCTCGCCTGCCCGCCTGCGCTCCGGCAGGGCGGTACCCGCATCGTGCACCTCGATGCGGATGCCGGAGTCCAGCCGCTCCAGCCGCGTCGCGATCAGATGGCCGTACGGCGGGTACGTGTGCGTGATCGCGTTGGTGACCAGCTCGGACACGATCAGCTCCGCGGTGTCGGTGAGCTGCTTCAGGTCCCAGAGGCTGAGCTGGCGAACGAGGAACCGGCGTGCCCGGCCCACGGTCTGCGGGGCGGGTGGCCACAGCTTCTCGGCCACGAGACCGTTCTGCCCGCCGGGTTCGGCGTGCGTCACGGGGCTCACCACGCGGGCCCCCGGAAGGCGTGTCCGGGACGGCTAGGCTCGTGCATGTCGGCGCTCCTCAACGGCGTTGACCACGCCCCCGGGCCGGTCGCACGGCCGCGGGGGTCCTTTCGGTCAACGACGCTACGAGCGGGCGCCGCAGGGGAGGGGCACAGATTGTGTCCCCTCGGTCACGCTGCGAGGACGCCCAGTTTCACCGCGAGCCGGGCGGCCCGCCTGCGCCGCGCGGGATCCCGCGACTCCGTCTCCTCCAGCACGATCCGCTTCGCGTAGCCGTTGTACCTGATGGTCTCCGGAGCAGCCTCGTGCGCCTTGTCCAGCGTCGCGAGGGCCACGTCCGGCTGGCCGTCGAGGTGGTAGCCGCGGGCTTCCTCGATGCGGTGCCGGGCGCGGCGAGGGCGGGAGGGGATGACGGCGGACTCCGCTGCCGCCGCCTGGCGTACGGACTCGCCACCTGCGTGGAGTTCGACCGCCACCGTGACGGCGTGCGCGCCCATGATGGCCCGCGAAAAGGACGTGACGGGGTCGTAGTAACCGGCGGGTAGCCGTTCCGCCATGGCCCGGGCCCGGTCCCAGTAGCGCCACGCCGTGCCCGTGTCCCCGCGGCGAGCGGACGTGTATCCGGCCTCGAAGGTCAGCGCACCCGCGATGGCCAGCACGTCGTCCGACGCGTCCGGAAGCAGTGGGGTCAGGTACTCCAGGCTCCGCAGGTTCACGGCGTCCGCCGCGTCGAAGTGGGCGGGACCGCTGTCCCGGTGCGCCTGACCGGCGAGCCACGCCGCCGTGCCGATGGCACGCGGGTCCTCGCTCTCCTGTGCGGCGACCAGCCCGCGTTCTGCGACCCGCCACAGCAGTGCCGCGTCCGGCTGGTAGGCGACGAAGAACTGGCACAGCGAGTACGTCTCGCTGAGCAGCGCCTGCGCCGCGCGGCGCCCCACCGCCCCGTCGGACTGCCGTACCGCGGCCTGCGCGTCACGGATCAGCTCCGGCAGCAGGGCCCCCAGCACCTCACGGTGGTTGGGCGCGCTGTGCCGGGCCGCCCACGCATGGTCGAGCCGCGCGCGCAGATGCGCCACCGGCGGCGCCGCCTCGTCGGAACCGACCGGGTAGGCGTCCACCGCCGCCCGGACCGCGGCGAGCCGCGGATGCCCGGGACCGGCGAACATGGCGACGTTCATGGACCGGCTGCCGGTCAGCTCGGCCAGATCCCGGACCCGGAGCACCTCGGCGATCCGCAGGATGACGTCGAGCTTCGGCGTCTTGAGCCGTCCGCTCTCCACGCCCTTCACCCACGACCCCGACCGGCCGACGAGCCCGCCCAGTTGCTCCCGGGTGATGCCCTTGCGCGTCCGCAGTATCTGCAGCCGTTGCCCGAAGACCAGCGGATCCGCGTACGGGTCCGGCGTACCGTCGTCCGAAGGGACCATGGCCCTGCCCTCCTTGCGGCGAAGTCACAGCCAGCGTACGGCGCCCGGCCGCCTCCGCGGGAGCGCACCGCGTTTCGCCCGCACCACGGTCCGAGCTGTGCGCCCGGCCCGTCGACCTGCACGTCGTTGCGCCGCCCCCGCCCCGCGATGCCAACCGCGTCCGGCGCACCGGCGTTGGTGCTCGTTGGCGCCATGTTGGCGTCCCCCTGGACGATCGGGTCCGGCGCCGGTGATCGGCCGGATGCCCGGAACGGAGGAGCGGGGACATGACGAGGACAAGAAACGCGCTGCGCAGAGCCGCCGTGGTGGCGTGCACGATGGTGGGCGCCGGAGCGCTGGTGCTGGGCACCGGCGGGGTGGCGTCGGCGGACACGGCGCGGGTGGACGTCTGGAGCGCGAGCTGCCACGGCACGATGTACTCCCGCTACCTCAGCACCGGCTGGGAGGTCCGCAACTGGGTGGACAACCAGGGCATGGAGCAGTGCTCCGGCTGGATGGACTGGACGCCCGACGGGAACACCAGCAGTTACTACGGCCTCCGGAACCGCATCTGGCTGGGCGCCAACTTCTCGTACTCGACGGCCTACCTGTCCGACAACAGCCCGGCCCTGACGCGGGTGTGCGTCCAGGCCGCCAACGACGCCCACGCGCGCTGCTCGGCCTGGTGGTAGCCGGGCCCGCCCGGCGGGCGGACGACGCCGCTCTGCGGGCACGCCCCGGCTAGGGCGTGTCCGCAAAGTCCTGTCGTCCGCCCGGAGGGCGGGGCAGACGGTGTCTGGTGCGTGCGATCGCAAGGCGGAGGGTCGTCCTCGTAGTGGGCCTACTCGGACGAGCCCGACAACGTAGCGAGCGTGCGTGCCAGGCGCCGTGTGCCAGGCGGGACTTTGCGGACACGCCCTAGGGCCGGGAGGACGCCCGTGCCGCGTCCAGGACCGCCTGGGCGCCCTGGGAGAGGAGGTCCGCCGCCACGGCGCGGCCGAGGGCCTCGGGGGAGTCGGCGGCGTTGGTGCGGCGGGCGGTGAGCTGGGTCGTGCCGTCCAGGGAGCTGACCTGGGCGAGGAGGGTGAGTTCGCCGTCCGGGAGGAGCGAGGCGTACGCCCCGACGGGGACGCTGCATCCGCCGTGCAGCTCGGCGAGCAGCGCGCGTTCGGCCCGTACGGCCGCGTCGGCGGCGGGGTCGGCCGTGGTGGCGAGGAGGGCGCGCAGCGGCGCGGAGGCCTCGTCGGTGCGGACCTGGATGCCGAGAGCTCCCTGCCCGGGGCTGGGCGGGAAGAGGTCGAGGGGCAGCAGTTCCCCGATGGCGTCGTCGAGGCCGAGGCGGTGCAGGCCCGCGGCGGCGAGGACGACCGCGTCCAGGCCCTCCGACGCGATTTTGCGCAGCCGCGGCGGTACGTTGCCGCGGATCGGGACGATCTCGACGTCCGGCCGCACCGCGCGCAGCTGGGCGGCGCGCCGGGCCGCCCCCGTACCGACGCGGGCGCCCTTGCGCAGCCCCGCGAGGGTCGCCCCGCACAGCGCGTCGCGCACGTCCTCCCGGCCGGGCGGCGGCATGAGCACCAGTCCCGGCGGTACGGCCGTGGGCAGGTCCTTCAGGGAGTGGACGACCACGTCGACCTCGCCGCCCGCCAGCGCCGCCTCCTGGGCGCTGCTGAACGCCGAACCGCCGCTTCCCGCGGAGACGTCCGCGAGTCCCGACCGGCGGTCGCGGTCGCCGCCCTCCAGGATCACCCGGTGCGTGAACTCCGCGCCGGGGAAGCGCTCGCGCAGCGGCGCGAGGTACTGCCGCACCTGCGCCCGGGCGAGCTTGCTCGCCCGCGAGCCGACGAGATACCGGGCCACCTCGGCCACCTCCGTCACATCCGCACACCGCACACCAGCGGTCCGGAACGAGCCTAGGACCGGCTCGGGCCTGCTCATGCAGACAGCGGGTCGGGACCCGCGGGGGAGGCGCGCTCAGCGGCGGGCGTGGCGGATCTTGACGCGGCCGAAGCCGACGACGCCGGACAGCCGGATGGTCGGGGCCGTGGGCGAGGTGGTGGGGCGGGGGCGGTAGCGCAGGTCCTTCCAGGTGGTCGTGAGGCCGCCGACCTCCACGACCGCGTCGCGCGGCACGGTGATGCGCGCGCTGCCCGTGCCGAGGGCGAGTTCGAGGTCCAGGACGGGGTGCGGGAAGACCGCGCGGGACAGGTCGAGCCGGACCTTGCCGAACGCGGACTCGACCTTCAGCCTGCGGGGGAGCCGCCACGCGCCGCCGCGGCGGATGCGGCCGGTGGCGGCGGCGATGGTCACGGCGGGCTCCTCCGGGGCGGCGGGCTCCGCCGGGAGGGAGGCGACGGCGGTCGCGAGGTCGGCGGGCGTCCGTGCGGTGAGGGCCCGGCCGAGCCGCTCGTCCATCTCCTCGTGCGGGACGTGCCCGGCCGCGTACGCGTCGCGCAGGCGCCGGACGGCGGACTCGCGGTCGTCGTCGGTGAGGGGCGGCGTGGGCGGTTCGGCGGGCGGGGTGGTCACCGTCCCACGATAGTGCTCATACGGGCGGGAGGGCGGCGAGCCAGGCGGTCAGGAGGGTGTTGACCTCGGCGGGGCGCTCCTGCTGGATCCAGTGGCCGCAGCCGTCGAGCACATGGCTGGAGACGAGGCCGGGCAGGGTGGCGGGGAAGGCCTCGATCGCCGCGGACATCCAGGTGGTTGAGGCGTCGAGGGCGCCGCCGGCGAAGAGGGACGGCTGCCGGACGGGGGCGCCGTCGAAGGGTGCCATGTCCTCCCAGTCGCGGTCCATGTTCCGGTAGCGGTTGAGCGCCCCGGTCATCCCCGAGCGCTCGAATTCGCCCGCGTAGTAGTCGAGTTCCTCCTCGCTCAGCCAGGCGGGCGTCCGGCCGTGCGGGAAGCGCTCGCGCATGGTGCCGCCGGGGCGCACGAAGTGCGGGTCGGGGGCGCCGGGTTCGGGCATCGTGTCGCCGGACAGGGCCGCGTAGAGGCCCGCGAGCCAGCCGCGCACGTCGGGCTCGATCTCGGCCTCGGCGCGGCCGGGCTGCTGGAAGTAGCTGACGTAGAACTCCTCCTCGCCGCCCATGGCCGCGAAGAGCTCGGACGGCCGCGGCCCGCCGCGCGGCGCGTAGGGCACGCTCAGCAGGCCCACCGCGCGGAAGACGTCCGGGTGCAGCAGCGCCGCGCCGGCCGCGATGTTGGCGCCCCAGTCGTGCCCGACGACCACCGCGGGCTCCCCGCCGAGCGCCCGTACGACGGCGACGGCGTCCGCCGCCAGCTCCGTCATCCGGTAGGCCGCCGCGTCCGCGGGCCGCGACGACCGCCCGTAGCCGCGGACGTCGACGGCGGCCGCGCGGTAACCGGCGGCGGCGAGCGCGGGCAGCTGGGCGCGCCACGAGTACCAGGACTCCGGGAAGCCGTGCACGAGCAGCACGAGCGGGCCTTCGCCCTGCTCGGCCACGTGCACCCGCCCCGCGGGCGACGGTACGAGCCGGTGGGTGATCTCGTGCTGCACGGTGTCCTCCTCCGAAGGGGCTCTGCTCCGATCATGGGGAACCCGGCGCCCGGGGCCAAGATCATTTGCCGGTACGGCAAACTCCCGGGAGCCGTCCCCGGCGGGCCTTACGCCGCCCGCGGAACCGCCTTGTGGCCGCCGGACACCCCTTCGTACGCTCGCCGTATGAGCGATCACGAACTGCCGGTGCTCGAACTGGCCTTCCCCGGCCCGGAGCGCGACCGCGGGGTGGCCGCGATCCGCAGCGGCGAGAAGACGGCTCTCACCGGACTGAAGGAGATCTACGAGCACGCCGGTGAGCCGCTGCCGGCGGCCGGGCAGCGCTACTCCGTCGTCGACTCGGACGGCCGGCACGCCGTCACGATCGAGCTGGTGGAGGTGTCCGTGCTGCCGATGGCCGAAGTGGGGGACGACTTCGCGCACGCCGAGGGCCGCGGCTACGCCGACGCGGCGCAGTGGCGGGCGGCGCACGTGGACTTCTTCACCAGCGAGGGCGTCCGCGACTTCCTGGGCCGCACCCCGGTCGTCGACGGCGGCACGCTCGTGGTGGCCGAGCGCTTCCGGGTCGTCCCGGAGTAGCGGGGGGCCCGGCGGCAGGTCCCGGCCACTTCGTGCCGAACGCCCCGCCGCCCGGTGTGCTCACCGGGCGGCGGGGCGGGGCGGCGTCGCCGGTGGTCAGCCCAGCGTGACCTCCGCCGAGGACGTCAGCCCGCCCGCCGCCACCGTGAGCGTGACCTCGCCCCGGCCGACCGCGGTGAGGGTGCCCGCCGCCAGGTCGAGCACCGCGAGGGTGCCGGGGCTGCGGCGGGCGGCCGCGGCCTCGGCGGAGGTGCGGGCCACGGCCAGGCCGCGGCTGCCGGACCACGTGACGCTCGCCGGGAAGCGCAGCGGGAAGCGCAGGCCGAACTCGCTGGTGACCCCCGTCGCGTTGACGTCCGCGGACGCCCCGCGGGCCAGTTGTGCCGGGGCGGTGAGCTCGATCCCGTCGATGAGCGGACGGGACTCCGCGACGAGCCACTCGCGGGTGTCCGGGCTCGGCTCACCGGCCCGGATGCGCGCCGGGTGCGGATCGACGGCGACGTGCATCCAGCCGAAGAAGCCGCCCTGGCCGGGTGAGCTGTACGGGGTCTTGCCGACCGCCGGGGTGGTGATGTCGAGCACGCCGTCGGTGCGGGTGACGGACGCGGTGTGCGCGTGGCCGGTGAAGAGCGCGACGGGCTTGCCGGACTGCTCGCGGAAGTCCGCCAGCCACTGCTGGAGCAGCCCCGCCTCCAGCTGGTCGGACAGCTGGGAGGCGCCCGCGCCGGACGGGTCGCTGAGCGGGTGGTGGAAGGACACGACGACGCCGGTGACCGAGCGGTCCTCCGCCGCCTTCGCCAACTCGGCCTGGAGCAGCGGCACCTGGTCCCAGTCGGAGGTGCGCATGTCGCCGGTGTGCGAGTCCAGCAGGATGAAGCGCACGCCCTTGTGGTCCAGCACCTGCTTGTTGGGGCGGCCGGTCGCGGACAGGAAGGTGTCCAGGCCGCCGGTGGCCGACAGGCCCGCCTCGTGGTTGCCGGGGGTCCAGTGGACCGGCAGGCCCGCGGGGACGTGGTCGCGCAGCAGACCGAGCGCGAGGTCGAAGTCCGCCTGCGTGTTGTTGTCGACGAAGTCGCCGTTGACCAGGATGAAGTCCGGTCCGCTCGCCACGGCCTGGCCCAGCGCCTCGACGGCCTGCCGCCCCGAGAAGGAGTCCAGCCCGGCGGCGGCGCTGATGTGCAGGTCCGACAGTACCGCGAAGGTCCAGCGGCGGGCGGGCAGTTCGCCCTGCTCGACCACGTACGGGTCGGGCAGCGGCGGTTCGGCGGCGTCCGGTTCCTGCCCGACCTGCGCGGCCAGGCCGTCGAGGAGCAGCACGCCCGCGTTCTTGTTGGTCTGCGCGGTCTCGGCGATGTAGATCCGGGCGAGCGTGACGGGGTCGGAGAAGCCGTCCGGGAGGTCGCCGACGACGCGCCGCCAGCCCGTCCAGTCGACGGCGGTCGCGAAGGTGAAGGGCACGTTGGTGGTGCCCTGCGAGGACAGCATCGCGCGCAGCCAGTGGCCCTTGCCGTCGCCGTTGACCCACAGCGCGAGCTTCTTGGTGCCCGGCGGCAGCGTGATCGGCCCGGGCGCGGCCACCGCGTAGGCCGCCGAGGTGCTGGACTGCCCGGTGAAGTCGTACGTCAGCCGGAGCGCGTGGTTCCCGGCCGCGGCCCCCGGCCGGTCCTCGGCGGCGACCACCGCGACCGACGCCGTACCCCGCGCGGCCAGCGCCGTCCACTGGCCCGCGGCCTCGAACTCGCCGAGCGGGACGTCCACCAGGCCCACGGTGACCGGCAGCCTGGCGGTGACGCCCTGCACGGTCGCGGTGAGCGTGGCCGTCTTGCCGCCGCCGTCCGGGGCGCCGGTGACGCTCAGGCCCGCGGCCGTCGCGGTGACCGTGAGGACGGCCTTGTCGTAGTCGAGCGTGACGTCGCGCGGGGCCACGGGTGCGTCGAAGCCGTCCGCGTCGTAGCCGGTCAGGGCGACGGTGGCGGTCGCGCCGGGGTCGATGGTGAGGGCGCGCCGGGTGAAGGCCAGCCGGTGCAGGTCGCCGAGGACGCGCAGCTCCGCCTCGCCGTCCGCCGCGCCCGCGTGGGCACGCAGCACGCCCGCGCCGGGGCGCCGGGCGCGGAAGACGCCGTCGCTGACGGAGCCGAGCGAGCCGGGCCGCGCCGACCAGCCGACCTCGTGGCCGCCCGTTCCCGCCGGGCCCCAGGCCTCGTCGTAGCCGGCGACGGCGACGTCCACCGTCAGGCCCGGCACGACCCGGCCGGCCTGCGGCCGCACGTCCAGGCCGCGCAACTGCCCCGAGCCGGGGCGGGAGAAGAGCCCGACCCCGTTCGGGACGGGCCGCTCGCCGCCGTCCGAGGGCGTGTTGACGACGCTCACGCCGCTGTCGCCGGGGCGCCGCGCGACGATCTCCGTGGAGCCGCCGCCGTCCAGCATGAAGGCCTCGTACGCGCCGAGCCGCGCCATCAGCACGGCCATGTCGTCGAAGCCGAGCCCGGCGGAGAAGTTCGCCGAGCCGTCCACGGCGACCAGCAGCAGCCGGTGCCCGCCCTGCGGCCAGCCCACGGCCGTACGCGGCTTGGGCGCGTCGTTGCCCGTGCTCGGCGGGAAGTCCACTGCCCTGCCCGCCTCGACCAGCACCGCACCGCTGCCCAGCGCCATGGTCAGCGCACCGGGCGCGTCGCTCTTCGGCGCGAAGTCCACGCTCACCGCGTCCCCGGGACGCACGGAGGCGAGCTGCGCCGCCGCCGCGCCGCGGCCCAGCACCACCAGGCCGCCCGCGGGCACGGGGGCCGACGTCAGCTGCGCGTTCACCGCGGTCACCACGCCGCCGGTCACGACGACTTCGGTGTACGGGCCGGGGTCCTGGAGCAGCGTGCGGTCGGCGGGGCCCCACAGCGGGGTGTAGACGGCCAGCGAGTCGGCCGGAATCACGGGGGAGTTGAGCGCGGCGAGCGGGCGCGCGGTGCCCGCGACCGTGACCGTGCCGGTGATCACGAGGTCGGCGAGGCGCGCGACGCGGTCGGCGCCGACGGCCACGACCGTCCGCGCGGTGCTCGTGCCCTTGCGCAGCTGCCCGCCCTTGATCTCCGGGCCCTCGGCCGCGTAGGTCTCGGTGATGTCGAAGTAGTCGCCGTTGACGGCGGCGACCGCGTGCTGCCCTTCCGCCGCGCCCTTGAGCGGCCGCGCCTGGCTGACCTGGTCCGCGACGAGGTCCACGGACACCGACGCCGTGCCGAGGTCGGCGTTCAGCACGTGCGCGCGCAGCCAGCCCGTGCGCCCGAACAGGTCGAAGGACGTCAGCACGATGCCGGGTGCGACCGGCCGGTCGACCCGGCCCGCGACGATCGACTCGCCGTCCACCGCCAGGTCGTACACCGGCGGCCGGAAGCGCCCGGCCTTCGCCGTTCCCGTGCCGGCCGCCCCGTCCTGCCCCTGCCCGGCGCCCTCCGCCGCGTACGCCGGGGCCGCGCCCGTGGCGACCCCGCCCGCGACGAGGCCCGCCGCGACCGCCCCGGCGATCAGCCCGCGCCGCGTGACCTGCGCGCCCGCCGCGGCGGCGGTGCCCCTCTGCGTCCTCATGCCCGTGCTCGCATCCGTGTCCATGGCTGCTGACGCTAGGCGGTCGGACGTGCCCGCGACCGGAAGTCCAGGTGAACACCTGACGGCGCCACGGTTCCGTCATGGCGCCCGGCGGGACGTGTGCGCACGTCAGGGGCGCACGGGACGTCCGGCGGTGCCGGCTACTCCGTGTCGATGCCGTAGTCGTGGATGAGCGCCTCCAGGCCGCCCGGGTAGCCCTTTCCGCCGGGGACGAAGTCCCAGTCGCCGGACGCGCGGCGGCGGAAGGAGCCGAGGACGAGCGCCGTCTCGCCCGGACGGCCCTCCGACACGGCGAGCGAGCCGAGTTCGGCGCGGCCGGCGTCGAGCAGCCGCAGCCTCGCCGACCGGAAGGCGGTCAGGTCGGTGTGCGCGGTGACGGCGGTCGGGTCGAGGGCGGCCGCCAGCACGAGCCGGTCCGCGCGGGCGGGCAGCGCGTCGAAGGCGACCCGCAGCGCGGCCTTGTCCGGCGGCGGGGCCGGGATCGCGCGGACGGTGCCGTCGGGCGTGCGGGCGTTGTTGTAGAAGACGAGGTGGTCGTCGCTCAGCGCGGCGGTGCCCGCGCACACCAGCGCGCACACGTCGAGCGGCACGTCCCCGTTCCAGGTGAGGGCCAGCACGTTGTGGTCGTCGGCGGGTTCGTCGTCGTCGGCCCGCGGTACGCGCGCGGGCGCGGCCGCGCCCGAGGGCGGCGGGCCGAGCCGGCCGCGCAGGCCGTGCGCGTGCAGCAGCTCCACCAGCTGCTCACCGGAGACGAGTTCGAGCGGCTTGCCGTGCGCGAAGGTGTGCGCGGTCGGGCCGAAACGCGACGTCGTCACCAGCACGCCCTTGTTGGCGCCCGCGTGCTGCACGGTGCCGTACAGGTCGCGGACGGCGGTGGGCGGCACGGTGTGGCGGTAGCGCTTGACCTGCACGACGATCGAACCGCCGGTGATCGGGGCCGGGTCGAGGGCGTCGACGTCCACGCCGCCGTCGCCGGAGCGCACGGTCGTGACGGCCTGCATGCCCATCGCCCGGAAGAGCTCGGCGACGAGCTGCTCGAAGTCGAGCGGGTCCATCGTGAAGAGGTCGGGCTCGTCGTCGCCGCCGTGCCGGACGACGGCGGAGCCGCCCGCCGCGCCGCCGACGTCCTCGGGCAGCCTGCCCGGGCGTATCGCCGCCAACTGGTCCGGCCGGGAGGACAGTTGCCCGCGCAGGCCGTCCACCAGGCAGTCGACCGCGCTGACCCGGGCGAGCGCGAGCCGCCCGAAGTCCGTACGGGTCGCGGTGACGGAGGCCAGGTGCAGCTGCGAGCGGCGCCCGGTGACCGGGTCGTGACCGTCCACGTAGCCGGTGAGTGCGACCGAGTCGAGGGCGCCGGGCTCGTCGGCCGCGAAGAGGTCGCGCAGGACGAGCAGCATGCACTGCGCCAGCAGGTCGCGGTAGAGGGCGCGGCGCTGGGTGACCGGGCGGGGCGTCTCCTTCAGCCGGTCGGCGGACGGCACGTAGCGCACCCCCTTCGTCTCCGGCACGACGTCGTACGCCGGGAGTTCCCAGGTCAGCACGAGCTGCCGCTGCGCCGGGTCGTACGCGGCGCTCACCGAGCGCGGCAGGTCCTGCGGCCAGGCGGTGGAGGCGTAGAGGGCGGCGGAGAAGTACTCGACGGCGGCCTGCGGGTCGCCGCCGCGCAGCGCGGCGAGGGAGGCCGCGACCTCCGCGTTGTGGCGGCGCACCGCGGCGAGCGCGGTCGCCGCCCAGTCGTCGTACTGCCGCCGGTAGGCGGCGAGCTGGGCCTGCCGCTGGGCCTCCGCGTGCTGGGCGGCGCGCAGGTCGTGGGCGTAGCGGGCCTGCGCCTCGTCCTCGGCGCGCCGCCGGGCGCCGCGCCCCCACGCGGTGTTCTGCGGCGGGTGGTAGCGCGCCGGGTCGGGCATCGGCACGGGCCGGCCGAGCGGCCCCGGGTCGAACGGCTGCAGGCGCTCGGGCCGGGCGAGCGCGGCGGTCCCGAACGCGGGCGCCCGGCACCCCGCGGCGAGCAGCCCCTCCAGCGCCGCGACCCGGGCGTCGAGTTCGTCCGTCAGCCGCTGCGCCTCGGCCTCCTGGCCCTGCCGGTAGGCCGCCTGGCGCTCCCGGTCCCGCCGGGCCACCTCCCTTTCGTACGCCCGCTGCTGCTGGGCCCGCTGCCGCTGCGCCTGCGCCTGCGCGCGCACCTGCGCCTCCTGCTGCCGCTGCTGGCGCCGCTGCGCCTCGGCCCACGCGGCCAGCGGACCGCTGGCGGAGCGACGACTCATACGGTGACTGCCCTCCCCGAACCCCGCCCGCCCCGCGGCCCCCCACGGGCTCGCCCCCGGGCGGCGGCACATATGTCCGATTCTAGGGGTGCCCCGCCGCCGCTGCCCACGTCCGGGCGGCACCGGGACCGGTGGCCGGGGCGCCGGGCCGGCGTGATCTGATGGACGGCCAGGTTCCGCCCGCCACCCGGCGGTCGGCGCTCCCACCGGACGTGCCCGGCGACCCGCCGCGGCAGCTCACCCCGAGGAACAGCACATGAGCGACGTGTCGGCCCGAACCGGCCGCGGCACCGCCCAGGACCCCCTGCACGGTGTGTACCTGCGGCTGGTCGCCGAGGAATCGATACCCGCGCAGGCGCGGGACCGGTTCGGCTACCTGCGGCCGCTGGCCCCGGACCTGCTGGCGGGCATCGCCCTCGACACCCCGGACGAGGTCCGCGTGCTCAGCGACCGGGAGGTGGCCCTCGTCGAGTGGGACACCCTGCTGGCCGCCGCGCGCGCCAACCTGCTCCGCGAGCCCGTCGGCTACGACACCGTCGCCCTCCCCGGCGGGGCGGTCCTGCACATCCTCGGCCACCCGGAGTCGGTGTTCGCGGCCAGCAAGCTGCTCGTCCTGGAGGAGGCGGTACGGGCCGCGGGCGGTCCCGCGATCCCGGACGAGGGCGTGCTGCTGGTCGTCCCGAACCGGCACAACCTCGTCTTCCACCCGCTCGACGGGCCCCATGTGGCCGAGGCCGTCAACGCCCTGGCGCAGTTCGGCCAGGGCGCCTACGAGGACGGCCCCGGCCGCCTGTCCCCCCGGGTCTTCTGGTGGCGCGCCGGCGCCCTGACCTCGATCACGCACTTCGACGAGGCCGGCCGGGTGTCGAGCATCGCCCCGCCCGGCGAACTGATGGCGGTGATGCGCCGCCTGGCCGGCGCCGCGGGCTGAGGCGCGCCGCGCGGGCTACTGCTCCCCGTCGCCCGCCGGGGAGTTCAGCTCCTCGGCGAGCCCGACGACGATGTTCTCCGGCCCGCGGACGTAACCGAGCAGGTAGACGTCCTCGAACCGCACGATCTCGTCGACGAGTTCGGCGCCCTGCGCCCGCAGCCGCCGCACGGTGTCCTCGATGTCGTCGACGGCGAACATCACGCGCCGGATGCCGAGCGTGTTGGACGGCGCCTCGTACGGCTCGGGCCGGACGGCCCTCGGCCGCTCGAACTGCGCGAGCTCCACCCGGCCGTGGCCGCCCGGGACGCGCAGCATCGCGACCTCCTGCCGTACGTCGCGCAGGCCGATGACGCGTTCGGCCCAGGTGCCGTTCAGCGGGAAGCGCCCTTCCAGTTCGAGGCCGATCTCGGTGAAGAACGCGATGACGGCGTCGAGGTCCTCGACGACGATCAGCACGTTGTCCATCCGCTGCACCGCCATGGCGGGCCTCCTTCACATGAGGTGGGTACGGCCACGGTGGCCGCTCCCCGCCCGGGGAGGCGGCAGGCGCGCCGGGCGCGAGGTCCCCGGGCGCCGACGGCGGGCGGTTTCCGCCGCTTTCACCGTCCTGCCGGCGGTGAAAGCACGGTGCGACCGGGGTGAAACCCGGGTTGCGCAAGCTTCGTGGCACAAGGAAGCGCGGGGCCCGGCAAGGGGACCCGGCACCGGAACCCGAGGAGATCACCACCATGGCACTCACCCTCTCCGCCCAGGACGAGCAGACCCTGCGCACCGCCGCCTACGGCGCCGTCTCCCTCATGGCGGCCGCGGGCGCCACCGGCAAGCCGCACAAGGCCGCCACCCACGGCTCGATCGCGCTCGCCTCGGCGACCGGCGCCATCGGCCACGTCCTGGCGGCGAAGTCGAAGATCGGCGGCCTGGACGGCAGGTCGGTGGCCGAGATGGCCGACCGTGTCCTGCCCGCCCTGACCGAGAGCATGCGCCTGCTGAAGAAGCAGGACGCGGCCGAGGCGGAGGGCTTCCGCAGCGCCGTCGTCACCGCGGTCGAGGCCGCGTCGCTGGCGCACAAGGGAGCGCCGGTCCCGGTCCTGGCCGACATGAGCCGCAAGATCACCGCGGCTCTCGACGCCGCCTGACGGTGGGGCGCAGCCCGGCTGCCGCCCGGCGTGTCACCGCCCGCGAACCCGCCGCCGGACCCCGGCGTCGGGTCCGCGGGCTCTGCGCGCGCCCGCGGGCGCTTCAGCCCTCCTGCGGCAGGAGCACCATGCGGAAGCGGGCCTTGCCCGACAGCATCCGGTGGTAGGCGGCGTCCGCGTCGGCGAGCGGGGCGGTCTCCGTCATCGGGGTGATGCCGTGCAGCGCACTGAAGGCCATCGTGTCCTCGACGTCCTGCGACGTGCCGGACGGGTGGCCGCGGACGACCCGGGCCTGCATGATCAGCTGCAGTGGGGCGATGCCGAGCGGCTGGGGGGTCGCGCCGATGACGACCAGCTCGCCGCGCGGGCCGAGCCCGTCCACCGTGGAGGTGATGGCCTCGGAGTTGCCGACGGTGGCCAGCACCACCTTCGCGCCGCCCAGTGCCCGCAGGGCGTCGGCGGCGGGGGTCGCGGCGCTGTCGATGTAGTGGTGGGCGCCCAGTTTCTTCGCGAAGTCCGCCTTCTCCGGCCCGCGGGCGATGGCGACCGTCTCGAAGCCCATCGCGGCGGCGTACCGCACGCCGAGGTGGCCGAGGCCGCCGATACCGAGGACGGCGACCAGGTCACCGGGGTGCGCGGAGCTGCGGCGCAGCCCGTTGTAGGTCGTCACGCCCGCGCAGCCGAGCGGCGCCGCGTCGGCGGAGGAGAGCCCGTCCGGGATACGGGCGAGCGCGTCGGCGGGGACGGTGACGGATTCGGCGAAGCCGCCGTCGTAGGCCCAGCCGGGCACCTTCAGGTTCTCGCAGACGATGAAGTCGCCCCGGCGGCAGGGCGTGCAGTGGCCGCAGGAGCCGCCGAACCAGCCGACCGCCACCCGGTCGCCCGCCGCGAAGCCGCGCTCGGCGACCCCCTCGCCCAGTTCGGCGATCCGCCCGGCGATCTCGTGGCCGGGCACCAGCGGGTAGGACAGTCCCGGGTAGCCGCCCTCGACGAACCCGGCGTCGCTGTGGCAGATGCCGCACGCCTCGACGGTGACACGGACCTGCCCCCGCGCGGGCGGCGCCGCCTCGCGCTCGGCGATCGCCAGCGCCGCGCCGGCGGCGGGCACCTGGGCTACGCGATAGGTGGCCATGCGTACCTCCGCACCTCTCGGGCAAGCAGTCCTTCCTCCATCACAGCACGCCGCACCGCGCCCCGCGCGACGACCCGAGCGGCGCGCGCCGTCCCTCACGGGCGGCTCACAGCCTGCGGCGACACCGGCGGAAGGTCGCGCACGGCTCTTGACCCGGGCGGGAGCGAGGCTGCAAGAATCCGTGGGGGCCTGGTGGATTCTGTTTGTTGCTGATCAGTTCTGGTGGGTGCGCCATGCCCGCACCCGCTGCCCGTACGCCTCCCGAGGAGTGGTCACAGTGCCGGTCAACCGCAGGTCGTTCCTGGTCACCGGAGCGGTGGGGGCCGCCGCCCCCGCGCTGCCCGCCCTCGCCGGAACCGCACAGGCGAGCACCCCCGGTGAGGAGAGCGGCACACACGGCCGCGCACCCGCCTTCGACCCGGCCGGGCGCAGCCTCGACCTGTCCGACGGCTGGCGCTTCGTCCTCGTCAACCCCGCGGGCGCCGACGACCCCACGGGCGCCTACGAGGGCGCGGCCGAGCCCGGCTACGACGACTCCCGGTGGCGCGCGGTCGCGATCCCGCACGACTGGAGCATCGAGCTGACGCCGACGACCGGCGACAGCACCTCGGGCGGGACCGGATTCCTGCCCGGGGGCCTCGGCTGGTACCGCAGGACCTTCACGCTGCCGAAGACGCTGGCCGGGCGCCGCATCTGCGTGGAGTTCGACGGCGTCTACATGGACAGCTCCGTCCACGTCAACGGCACGCGGGTGGGCGGCCACCCGTACGGCTACACCGGATTCGCCTTCGACGTCACCGAACTGCTGCACACCGACGGCCGCACTCCCAACGTGCTCGCCGTGCAGGTCCGCAACCAGCTCCCCAGCAGCCGCTGGTACTCGGGCAGCGGCATCTACCGGCACGCGCGCCTCGTGGTGACCGACCCCGTGCACATCGCCCGCCACGGCACATACGTGACGACGCCCGGCCTCGCCGACGCGCTCGCCGCCGGGGAGGCCGCGACGGTGCGGGCCGAGGTCACGGCCGTCAACGAGTCCGGCGCGGCCCGCACCGCGACCGTCGTCGCCACCGTCCGCGACCCGGACGGCCGCGCGGTGGCCACCGCGAGCGCGCCGCTCGACCTGCCGACGGCCGAACCGGTCACCGCTGCCGTGGAGCTCGCGGTGCGGGCGCCGCAGCTGTGGTCCTTCGACGCCCCGCACCGCTACACCCTGGAGGCCGAACTCCGGGTCGGCGGCGCCGTCGTGGACGCCCTCCCCACCGTCTTCGGTTTCCGGCACGCCACCCTCGACCCGGACCGCGGCTTCAGCCTCAACGGGGAGTACGCCAAGCTCCAGGGCGTCGACCTGCACCACGACCAGGGCGCCCTCGGCTCGGCCGTCAGCCGGGACGCGCTGCTGCGGCAGATGACCCTCATGAAGTCCATGGGCGTCAACGCCTTCCGCACCTCCCACAACCCGCCCTCGCCGGAGATGATCGACGTCTGCGAGGAACTGGGCATCGTCATGATGGTCGAGGCCTTCGACTGCTGGCGCACGGGCAAGACCACCTACGACTACCACCGCTTCTTCGACGCCAACAGCTCCGCCGACATCGCCGAGATGGTCCGCGCGGCCCGCAACTCGCCCGCCGTCGTCATGTGGTCGATCGGCAACGAGATCCCCGACTCCACCAGCACCGCAGGGCTCGACATGGCGCAGCGCCTCATCGACGTCGTGCGCTCGCTGGACCCGACCCGCCCCGTCGTCATCGGCTCCGACAAGTACCGCAGCCTGCCCGCGGCCGGATCCGCCGCCGACCTCATGCTCGCCAAGCTCGACGGGCTCGGCCTCAACTACAACACCGCGGCCTCCGTGGACGCGCTGCACGCCCGCTACCCGCACCTGTTCCTCTTCGAGTCCGAGTCCTCCTCCGAGACCGCGACCCGCGGCACCTACCAGGAGCCCGAGCACCTCAACACCGGCGAGAACTACACGCCGGGCAGGCGCGCCACCTCCAGCTACGACAACAACCTCGCCTCGTGGACGATCAGCGGCGAGTACGGGCTGAAGAAGGACCGCGACCGGCGGTTCTTCGCCGGGCAGTTCCTGTGGGCGGGCATGGACTACATCGGCGAGCCCACGCCCTACTCCGTCTTCCCGGTCAAGGCGTCCTTCTTCGGCGCCGTCGACACCGCGGGCTTCCCCAAGGACATGTACCACCTCTTCCGCAGCCAGTGGTCGCGCGAGCCGATGGTGCACCTGGTGCCGATGGACTGGACGGACCACGCGCCCGGCGAGAACGTCGAGGTGTGGGCGTACTCCAACGCCGACACCGTCGAGCTGTTCCTCAACGGCCGCTCGCTCGGCGAGCGCCGCTTCGACACCAAGAAGACGGTGGACGGCCGCACCTACCTGGAGACGACCGAGCCGACCGGCGACGACCGCACGGTCACCGGCGGCCCCTACCCCGGCAGTTACACCAGCCCCAACGGCAGCGCCGGCAAGCTGCACCTGACGTGGCAGGTGCCCTTCGCGCCGGGTGAGCTGAAGGCCGTCGCGCGGCGCGGCGGGAGGACCGTCGCCACCGACGTGCTGCGGACGGCGGGCCCCGCGCACTCCGTACGGCTCACCGCCGACCGCAGGTCCCTGCCCGGCGACGGGCGTTCACTGCTCTACGTCACCGCCGAGGTGATCGACGCCCGCGGCGTCGTCGTGCCCGGCGCCGAGGACCTGCTCACCTTCGCCGTGACCGGCGGCTCCCTCGCCGGGCTCGACAACGGCCGCCAGGAGAGCGCCGAGCGCTACCAGGCCACCACCCGCACCGCCTTCCACGGCAAGGCGCTCGCCATCGTCCGCGCGGGCACCTCCGCGGGCCGCCTCACCGTCACCGCGACCGCGAGCGGCCTGCGGCCCGGCTCCGTCGCCGTCCACCTCGACCACGCCTCCGCCGTCGTCACCACCCCGCCGGCCCGGTTCGCCCCCGGCCCCGTCGAGACACCCGGATACCCGCTGGCGGACGCCAGTTACTCCGGCGCCCCCGACACGCTGCCCGCCGCGATGCTCGACGGCAATCCCGCCACCGGCTGGTCCAACGCCTTCCGCAAGGCCGCGACCGCCCTGCTCCCCGCCTTCAGCGGCGCCCGCGCCGCCGACTGGGTGTCCGTGACCTGGGCCGAGCCGCGTACCGTCGCGGCGGTCGCCGTCTCCTTCACGATCGACGCCACGCACTCCCTGCCCGCGCGGCTGACCGTCTCCGCCTGGGACGGCGACCGCTTCGTACCGGTGAAGGACCCCGCCGTGACCTGGGCGACCGCCTCCGGCGCCCCGACGACGGTGAGCTTCACCGCCGTCCACACCGCCCGCATCCGCCTCGACCTCGTCTCGGCCGCGCCCGGCAGCGCGAACGGGGCGCAGCGCATCACCGAGCTGACCGTCACCGGCTGAGCGCCCTTCCGCCGTGCGCCCGGGTCATGGGGGCCCGGGCGCACGGCCGGACTAGCGTGGGGGGTCGGCAACAGCCTTGAGCACAGGAGGAGTCGGCGATGACGGACCAGGTGGCGGGCCCCGAAGCGGAACTGCGCGAGGCCGAACGGCGGCTGCGGGCAGCGGTCCTGGCGGGCGACGCCGACGCGTTGGACGGCCTGCTCGACGACCGCGTCCGCTACACCGGCCCGGACGGCGGCGTGCTCACCAAGGCCGACGACCTGGCCGCCCACCGCTCCCGCACCCTCGTCGTCGAGGCCTTCGACGAGGAGGAGCTGCACGTCACCGTGGCGGGCACGACCGGCGTCACCTACCTGCTGGCCGTGCTGCGCGGCACCGCTGCCGGCGAGCCCTTCGCCGCCCGGCTGCGCTACACCCGCACCTGGGTGCGCGAGGGCGGCCGCTGGCGGGTGCTGGCCGCGCACGCGGGCGTGGCACAGGGCGGTTGACGCCCGCGGGCGTGGGTGTTCGCGGCCGGCGGCAGGCCGCGGACGCCTCCCCGTCGCAGGGCGGCCGGGGCCGCCGGTGACCATCGGCGCCGCACGGCGGCGTGAGGGGGCCGGCGGCCGTGACGCGGGCCGCCGGTGACAGGACCGTCGCAGTAAATGTGGTCCCCGTCACAGGCGTTGGGGCCCGCGCGCCGGTTGGGTGGGACGATGCGAACCTCTCTGCCCCCGGCCGTGCTCGCCGCCGGCCTGCTGCTGCTCGCGGGCTGCGGCACACGGACGGCGGATGACCCCGGCGCCCGCACCGCCTCCTCCTGCGTGGTCCCCGACCCGGCGAAGGACACGGCGGCCGGGCAGGGCGTGCGGATCACCGGCGTGACGGGCGGCGGCGGCCCGGGATGCGGCGGCTTCTCGCGGAACGTCCAGGTGCACTACGAGGTCTCCAACGACGGCCCGCAGGCCCGTACGTACACCGTCGGTGTCGAACTCCGCAACGCCGCCGGGGAGGTGCTGGCCACCCTGCGGGGCACGGTGCCGGACGTCGCGCCGGGCACGAAGGTCCAGGCGGCCGTCTACGGGGAGAGCTCCGGCACGAGCGCCGGTACGGCGGTCACCAGGGTCCGCCTGGCCCAGGTGCGCCGTGTCCCCGCGGCCGAGACCTCCGCCGCGGCCGGGCGCTGCCCCTCCTCCGGTGTCCGCGTCACCGCCGACCGCGGCGACGCGGCGATGGGCCTGCGTGTCGTCGGCCTCCACCTCACCAACTGCTCCACCGTGCCCTACACCCTCGACGGCTACCCCGCCGTCACTCCCCTCGACGAGGACTGGAAGGCCCCCGCCGGCGTCGCCGTCCTCCACGGCGCCGGCGGCATCACCACCCTCCCCGACTTCGACGCCCCGCCCCGCCGCATCACCCTCGCCCCGGGCGAGAGCGCCCACTCCGGCCTGGTCTGGCGCAACACCGTCACGAGCGGCACCGCCGTGGCGGCCCCCTACGTCCGCGTCGTCCCCCGCCCCGGCGCACGCCCGGTCATGCTGACCCCCGAACTCGACCTCGGTACGACCGGCAAGCTCGGCGTCGAGCCCTGGACGAAGGACGCGAGGTCCTCTTCGCCGGGCACCCCATCCGCCGCCCGCCCGGACGAGTGAGTCGGGCCCGGCGGTGCGAGCCGCCTCAGTGGAAGGCGTGGACGACGGCGTGGCCCTTGCCGCGGCCGATCATCCAGCGGTTGACGGGGGTCGTGAGGAGGAAGGCGGCGACCAGTGAGAAGGCCAGCGAGCCCCAGAACAGGCCGTCGCCGAGCCCGGCGTCGAGGGCGCCGGGCACCCCCACCATGACGGTGTTGTCGATGATCTCCATGACGGCGATCGAGACGGTGTCGGCGGCGAGCGCGATCCTCACCGCCTGCCGCACCGGCACCTGCGCGCGCAGCACGCCGCGCATCGTCAGGGCGTAGCCGAAGACGAAGGCGAGGGCGATCGAGATCACGACGGTCGGGCCGTTGGAGAGCCCGGCCGCCGTGCCGATCACCATGCCGAGGATCTCGCCGATGGCGCAGCCGGTGAGGCAGTGGAGCGTCGCCTGCGCGGCGGTGCGCCACGTCGTACGGCTCCACCCGCCGCCGTGGGCGTCGTGAGCGCCGTGGCCGCTGTCGTGTCCGCCGTGCCCGCTGCCGTGAGCGCCGTGGCCGCTGCCGTGGGTGTCGTGGGCGCCGTGTCCGGGTGGAGCCTCGACGCCCTCTCCGGGCTGCTGGTGCGCGGGCGCGTTCTGGTGGCCGGAGTGGTCCATGCCTGGCTCCTTCGTGAGCGTGCCGATCGCGGGTGCACTGCCCTCAACCCTATACCCCTGGGGGGTATTCCCTCCTGTTCCGCTCGCCTCAGTCGGAGGCTTCCGGGCCCGGAAACATTCGGAAAGATTGCCGACACATGGCCGGAATGTGCTCTCCGTTCATTCGTGCAGGTCGGATGCACTTCCCTGGCCGATTTCCGCCGTCCGGGCCCCCCGTCCCGGCGCCGTACCGTCCGGTAGATGTGCAGAAACGGCCAACCTGAAGCCCCGGCGTTCGGCGTATTGCCACCCTTCCGGGCCGTAACTAACAATGGGAGCGCTCCCAAGATCGGCCTGGCCTCCGCCGCCGACGCGGCCCCCCGCACCACCTCCGCCCGCCGGGCCGGACGCGGCGCACCCCCCCACCACCCGGCGGCCGCGCGCCGCCCAGCCCAGGAGGTCCCCCCATGCGCTTGTCCCGTTCCCGGTTCCGGCGACACCGGCCCAGAATGTGGGCGGTCGCGACCTTCGCGGCCGTCGCGGGCCTGGCCGCTGCCGCGCTCGCCGTCCCGCAGGCGGGTGCCGCGGCCGCTCCGCGTGCCGCCGCGCCCGCCGCCCTCACCTCACCGGTCGAGGACGACGGCGCCGACTGCGCGGTGGGGACGAACAACCCGGCGTCCACCTCCCAGCTCCCCGACCCGTTCACCCGCCTCGACGGCACCCGCGTCGGCACGGTCGCCGACTGGCGCTGCCGCCGCGAGGAGATCAAGCGGCGCGCGGAGACGGCCGTCTACGGGACCAAGCCCGGCAGGCCCGCGAGCGTCACCGGAACGGTGTCCGGCACCGGCATCACCGTCAACGTCTCCGACCAGGGCAGGAGCGCGAGCTTCTCGGCGAGCGTGAGCCTGCCGAGCGGCACCGGCCCCTTCCCCGCCGTCATCGTGCTCGGCGGCCTGGGCGCCGACACCGCCACGATCAAGGCGTCCGGCGCCGCCGTCATCAGTTACGACCCCACGGTCGTCGGCAAGGAGGGCACCCCGCGCAGCAGCAAGCTGGGCGCCTTCTACTCGCTCTACGGCTCCGGCAGCAGCACGGGCCTGCTGATGGCCTGGTCGTGGGGCGTCAGCCGGATCATCGACGTCATCCAGCAGTCCGGCGGCACCGTCCTGAGGGCCGACGCGACCGGCGTCACCGGCTGCTCGCGCTACGGCAAGGGCGCCTTCGTGGCGGGGGCGTTCGACCAGCGCATCGCGCTGACGATGCCGATCGAGTCCGGCTCGGGCGGCACGGACGTCTTCCGCAGCATCCCCTCCGACAGCGGCGCGCAGCCGCTGGACAGCGCCTACACCGAACAGCCCTGGCTCGGCGACGCCTTCGGCTCCTTCACGTCCAACCCGAACGCGCTGCCCGTCGACACGCACGAGATCGTCGGCATGATCGCCCCGCGGGGCGCGTTCGTCATGGAGAACCCGCACGTCGACTGGCTGGGCGCCAAGTCCGGGAGCCTCGCCGCACTCGGCGGCGCGGAGATCTACAAGGCCCTCGGCGCCGGCAGCAACATCTCCTACTGGTCCGACGTCCAGGACGGCACGCACTGCGCGGTGCGGCCCGAGTGGAAGGCCCCGCTCCAGGCGAGCATCCAGAAGTTCCTGCTCGGTACGGGCAGCGCCCCGGCGGTCTTCCGTGTCTCGTCGCTGAAGTCCGCGAACCTGTCCCAGTGGCGCACCTGGACGACCCCGGTCCTGAGCGGCGACGCATCGGGCGGTACGACGGCGGGTACGAGCGCGGGCACGTCGTCCGGTACCTCCACCGGTACGTCGTCCGGTACCTCCACGGGCACGTCGTCCGGTACGTCGACGGGCACCAGCACCGGTACGTCCACCGGCAGTTCGACGGGTACGAGCACGGGCACGTCCACCGGCACCTCGACCGGCACGTCCACCGGGACCTCGACCGGCACGACCGGCTCGACCACCGGCGGTAACAGCTCGGGCTGCTCGGCCACGTACAGGACGGTGAACTCCTGGCAGGGCGGCTTCCAGTCGGAGGTCACCGTCAAGAACACCGGCACCGCGGGCATCTCCGGATGGAAAACGGCCTTCACGCTCCCGTCCGGGACGACGCTCACCCAGGTCTGGAACGGCACCAGCACCGGCACCAGCGGCGCCGTGACCGTCACCAACGCCTCCTACAACGGCGCCCTGGGCGCCGGAGCCACCACCACCTACGGCTTCACCGGCAACGGGACGGCCCCCACCCCCACCGTCAGCTGCACCACGAGCTGACCCGCCCCCGGGGAGCGTCCGCGACCCCCGTCCGCCCCGCCCCGGCTCCCCCCGGCGGCGGGGCGGACGGCACGTCCTGGTGGAAGCCCGGCCATTACCTCATCCTCCGGGTGGATTTCAGCATCTCGGACGGTACCGGACAAAACCCGGCGTATTCAGGCCACCTGGCGGCAAGGCGCAATACGCGGCTCCCCGCGTCCGGAGACTTGCCGTACCGGTCACACGCCCCCAGGGAAGAGGAAGTCCATGCTGCCCACCCCGCCCCCCGGCAACCAGCCCGCACCCGCGGCCGCGGACGCCGTGCTCAAGGTCGTACGGAACATCGACGCGGCCCGGTTCACCTGGGAGGAGCGCGCGTCCGCGAACAAGAAGGCCGTCCGCGTCACGGTGGACGGCTGGCCGCTCCTGATCGACGTCCACCCCTGCCGGATGGGCACGGTCAGCACGCCCCAGGGCTTCTTCATGGGCGGCGCGTACGTGCGCGGCGGCGGTGACGGCAACGAGTGCAACCTCGACTCCCTCGCGGATGCCCACCGCGACGACCTCGGCCTGGACCTGCGCGACGTCTTCATACGCCACTTCGCCCAGCTCTTCCCGGCGGAGATCGCCACGATGATCGCGAACAAGGACGCGAAGAGCCGCCCGGACACGGACACGAACTGGCGCCGCCGGGACGACCAGCCGAAGCCCCCGCCCGGCGCCCCGGCCGAACGCAAGCCCTGGAACCGCGACCAGAAGTAGCGGCCGTACCGCACCCCGGGCGGTGAGCCGGATCCAGCGCGGCCCGCGCGGGGGGCGGCGTACCCGACGGGGTACGGGTGCCCGGCCCCTCCCCCCGTCGGGAACGGCACCTCCGCCGGGGCCCCGGCTCGCCGGGGCGCGGGGTAACGTGCGGGGCATGATGCGCGTGTGGGTGACGGCGTTCGTCCTGCTCGTCGCCGGGGGTGTCTGCGGGGGGATCTCGTTCGCCCGCGGGGACCACGGTGCCGGGGCCGCCCTCATCGTGGGCTTCCTGGTGCTGGCGGTGGTCAACTCGCCGGTGGCCTTCCCCCGGTCGGTCACGGCCGCGGAGGCGGTGCGGCGCAGCGCGGTGGACGGGCGGGCGGTCGTGTACTGGCGGCCCGGGTGTACGTACTGCCTGCGGCTGCGGGCCCGGCTCGGGTGGCGCGCCCGGCGGGCGTACTGGGTGAACATCTGGCAGGACCCGGCGGGCGCCGCGGCCGTACGCGAGGTCAACGGCGGGAACGAGACCGTGCCGACCGTCGTCGTCGCGGGGCGGGCGCACACCAATCCCCGTCCCGCCTGGGTGCGGGAGCAGTTGACGGGCCCGTGAGCCCCCGCGACGGAGTACCGTTCGGGGCATGACGACACGAAAGGGCGATGCCGCGTAGGCCGCCCGGCGCGCTACGCGCCGCACCGCGGGCACGCGAGGCCGTGTCCCGCCCGTACAGCCGGGTCGAAGGCCTGGGGAGAAGCGCGCAGGCCGCCGTCCGGCGGGTCGAGGCGGGCCGCTTCGGGCCCGGCTTCCTGAGCAGGGCGCTCGCGACGTACGAGGGATTCCTGCGGCGGCCCGGCCGTGTGCTCTACCTGCCGGTCCAGGACTGCCCGTGCTGCGACGTCGCCGGCTCCCGCGACGACGTCGAGGACATCCTGCGCGCCCTCCCGCCGCGCGCCCGGCGGGAGCTGCAGCGGGTGGTGGCCCGGCTGGACGCGGAGCTGGAACGCCGGACGCTGCCGGACCCCTTCGCCGCGGCGCGGGCCCCGGGCCGGCGGCACCGGCGCCGCCCGTGGTGGCACCGGCGGCTCTCCGGCCCGTAGGCCCTCACCGCCGGCCTGCCCGGAGTGCGGCGCCGGGCCGGGCGGCGGGTCCCCGGCCCGCGCCGGACCGCGGGGGCCGCACCTCCCCTTCCCCGCGCCCCCGAGGTGCCGTGCGGGGCAGGAGCACCCCCTTCCGCCGCGGGCCCGCAGGGTTACGCTGCACGCTGTGAGCACCGAGTTGACGTTGCTGGCCCGTGTGGCGTTCCGGGGGCAGGAGATCACGGCGCCCCGGCTGCGGGGGCTGCTTGCGCTGCTCGCGGAGGACCAGCGGGCGGGGTGCAGCGGGGGGCGGCTGGCCGAGGGGCTGTGGGGCGAGGGGGAGGCGCCGGACCGGCCGGGGAAGGCCGTCCAGGTGCTGGTGTCGCGGCTGCGGGCGCAGCTCGGGGCGGACGTGGTGGCGACGACGCCGACCGGCTACCGGCTGACGCTGGACGAGGAGCAGGTGGACGCCTCGGCGCTGCTGCTGCGGGCGGCGCAGGCGCAGGAGTGCGCGCTGCGCGGGGACCACGCCGGGGCGCTCGCTGCCGCGGAGGCGGGGCTCGCGCTGTGGGACGGTGGCGGGGACCGGGAGGACGGCCCGGTGGGCGCGCTGCGGGCGGACCGCGCGGCCGCGCACGAGGCCCTGCGGCGGCGCCGGGCGCTGGCCCTGGCGCACCTCGGGCGCCGGGCGGAGGCCGTGGAGCCGCTCGCGGAGGTGGCCGGACGGGCGCCCCGGGACGAGGAGGTGCTGGCGGAGCTGCTGCGCGCGGAGGCGGTGACGGCGGGCCCGGCGGCGGCACTGGCGCGGTACGACGCGTACCGCAGGCGCCTGCGGGACGAGCTGGGCGCCGACCCGGGCGCGGCCCTGCGGGCGGTGCACACGGAACTGCTGCGCGCGGAGGCGCCCGCGGTCCGCAAGGGCGTGCCGCACGAGCCGAATCCGCTGGTGGGCCGGGAGGCGGACGTCGCCGCGGTGACGGAGCTGCTGCACACCTCGCGGGTGGTGACGGTGGCGGGACCGGGCGGGCTCGGCAAGACGCGGCTGGCCCAGGTGATCGCGCGGGAGGCGGACCAGCGCACGGTGTGCTTCGTGCCGCTCGCGGGTGTGTCGGCGGATCCGGACGTCGCGGCCGAGGTCGCGGCCGCGCTGGGCGCGGCGGATCCGCGCGGCCAGGGCGCGGCGGCGGCGATCGCCGCGGGCCTGGGGCAGGGCCCGGCACTGCTGGTGCTGGACAACTGCGAGCAGGTGGTGGCCGGGGTCGCGGACCTGGTCCGCACGCTCGTCGCGCTCTCGCGCGACCTGCGCGTGCTGACGACGAGCCGCGCACCGCTGGGCCTCACGTCGGAGGCGGTGTACGCGCTGCCGGAGCTGGACCGCGCGCACGCCGCCGAGCTGTTCGCGCAGCGGGCGCGGGCCGCCCGTCCCGGGGTGGAGCTGCCCGCGGCGCAGGTGGCGGAGCTGTGCGCGCAGTTGGACGGCCTGCCGCTGGCGGTGGAGCTGGCGGCCGCGCGGGTGCGCGCACTGTCCGTGACCGAGATCGCGCGCCGCCTCCAGGACCGGCTGCCGGATCGTTTCGCCCTGCTGCGCGGCGCCGCCCGCGACACCCCGGAGCGGCACCGCACGCTGCACGCGGTCGTGGAGTGGAGCTGGAATCTGCTGGAGGAGGACGCGCAGGCGGCGATGCGCGCGCTGTCCGTCTTCCCGGGCGGTTTCACCGAGGAGGCGGCCGCCCACGTCCTGCCGCCGCGCGCGGACGTGCTCGGCATGCTGGAGCAGCTCGCGGACCAGTCCCTGCTGTCGGCCGCCGACACGGTCGCCGGGGTGCGCTTCCGGATGCTGGAGACCGTACGGGAGTTCTGCGCGGCCCGGCGCGCCGGCGCGGGGGAGGACGCCGAGGTGACCTCCCGGCTCCTGGGGTGGGCGCGGGACTTCGGGCGGCGCGAGCACGATGTGCTGTTCGGCACCGACCCGTTCGACGCGTGGGACCGCGTGCGGGCCGAACAGGACAACCTGGCCCTGGCGCTGCGGCACGCGCTGGCCCGCGGCGACGGCCCCTCGACCGCCTCGGCGGCCGCGGTGCTGGGCGCGATCTGGTCCACCGGCTCCAACTACGGCCGCCTGGTGGCACTCGCCGCCGACACCGGCCCGCCGCTGTCGCACTACTACCCCGAGCCGGAGTACGTCGAGGTGGCGCGTACGGCCGCGGCGATCTGCACGGCGACGCTCTTCATGGGCCTGGGCCCGCGCGCCCTGCGCCCCCTGCACACGCTGCGCCGCCTGCCGCCCGCCGAACCGGACACCCTGGTACGGGCGCTGGCCCGGGTGCTGTGCGTGATCCCGGACCTGCGGGCGCCCGGCTACGGGGCGCTGCGCGAGCTGTGCGCGCGCGACGACCAGCCGCTGCTGGCAGGCGTCGCCGAGTGCGTGGCGAGCTACGTGTGGGAGTACGAGGACGGGCCGGTGGCGGCGCTGGCCGCCGCGCGGCGCGCGCTCGAGTGCCTGGAGCCGCTGCACCACCCGCTGCTGCGGATGCTGGGCCACGCCCGGATCGGCGAGCTGTCGCTGCGGATGGGGCACGGCGAGGAGGCGTACCAGCACCTGCTGGCCACGCTCGCCCAGCAGCAGGCGGTCGGCGACCGTACGGACAGCATGAACGTGCGCGGGGCGCTGGTGCTCGCCTGCCTCCAGCGCGGGGCCGTCGACGAGGCCGAGCAGTGGCTGGAGCCGCCCGCCGGGCAGGGGGCGGCGGCCGACACGGCCGGTGCCGTCGCCGACGCGGGCGACCTGGCGGCGCGGGCCGGGATCGCGCTGGCACGCGGGCTGACGGAACTGGGCCTCGGGCTGTGGCGGGAGTCGGTGGCGGCGCTGGAAGCGGGCGGCGCGGTACCGGACGGCGCCGAACCGTACCTGGACCCCTGGGCGCTTCAGATGCAGGCGGCGGCACTGGGCGCGCACGCCCGCTGCGGTCGCGCGGAGCCGGTCGCGGGGCTGGCGGCGCGGCTGCGCACGCGGCTGGTCGCGATGCTCACCCCGCGCGACGGCAGGCCGGCTGTCCCGGCAGCCGAACTGCCCGTCTGCGGAACGCTGTTGCTGGCGCTGGGCCATGCCGCGCTGGCGGGCGGCGACGCGTCGGCGGTGCGCTGGGTGGCGCTGGCCGAACGGATGGGTGTGCTGGGCGAGTTGCAGCCGTCCTCGGCGTCGGAGGACGCGCGGGCCGCGGCCCGGGACGCCGACGGGGCGGCGTACTCCGGCGCTGTCGCGGAGTACGCCGCCCTGGGGCGGGAGGAGTTGCGGGACGCGGCGCTCGCCGCCGTCACCGGGCGCGCGACGGGTCGCGGTTGAACAGGCTCGTCGACCACCGGGCGCCGAGCGCCGTGAGGGCGACGCCCCAGCCGACCGCGAGCCAGCCGTTGTGCCCGATCGGGGTGCCCAGCAGCAGGCCGCGCAGCGACTCGATGAAGGGCGTGAAGGGCTGGTAGTCCGCGAACCAGCGGAACCACCCCGGCATCGAGTCGACGGGCACGAAGGCGCTGCCCAGCAGCGGCAGGATCATCAGCGGCAGCCCGACGTTGCTCGCGCCCTCCGGATTCGGCGAGGACAGGCCGATACCGACCGCGAGCCAGGTGAGCGCCAGGCCCACCAGCAGCGTCAGGCCGATCGCGGCGAGCCACTCCAGCGGCGAGGCGTCGGTGCGGAAGCCGATCGCGAAGCCCACGCCGATGACCAGCGCGACGCTGATGAGCACCTGGAGCACCCCGCCCACGACGTGCCCGACGAGCACGGAACCGCGGTAGATCGCCATGGTGCGGAAGCGGGCGATGATGCCCTCGGTCATGTCGGTGCACACCGACACCGCGACGCCGAGCGACGCGCCGCCGATGGTCATCATGAGGATGCCGGGCACGACGTAGGCGATGTAGCGGGCCCGGTCGGGGTGCCCTCCCAGGCCCGAACTCATCACGTCGCCGAAGATGTAGACGAAGATCAGCAGCAGCATCACGGGTGTGAGCAGCAGGTTGAGCGTCAGGGACGGGTAGCGGCGGGCGTGCAGCAGATTGCGGCGGACCATCGTGGACGAGTCGCGCACGGCCAGGGACAGGGTGCTCATCGGGCGTTCTCCTCGGCGGAGTCGTTACGGGCGGGGGCAGGGGCAGGGGCGGGGACGGTCGCGGCGGGGCCGGTCAGGGCGAAGAACACGTCGTCCAGGTCCGGGGTGTGCACGGTCAGCTCGTCGGCGGTGACCTCGACGGCGTCCAGCCAGTCGAGGATCGCCCGCAGCTCGCGCTGCGTGCCGTCGCTCGGGATCTGGAGGGCGAGCGCCTCGTCGTCGCGGACGGAGCCGGTGAGCGCGCGGGCGGCGGTCTCGTACGCGGCCGGGCCGGTGAACCGCAGCCGCACGTGGCCGCCCGGGACGAGCCGCTTCAGCTCGGCCGCCGTGCCCTGCGCGACCAGCCGCCCGCCGTTCAGCAGGGCGATGCGGTCGGCGAGTTCGTCGGCCTCCTCCAGGTACTGGGTGGTGAGGAAGACGGTCACGCCGCCCGCGACCAGCTCGCGGACGACGCCCCACATCGCGTTGCGGGCCCGCGGGTCCAGGCCCGTCGTCGGCTCGTCGAGGAAGATCACCCGCGGCCGGCCGACCAGCGTCATGGCGATGTCGAGCCGCCGCCGCATACCGCCGGAGTAGGTCGAGGCGGGCTTGTGCGCGGCCTCGGTGAGGTCGAAGCGCTCCAGCAGCTCGGCGGTGACGCGGCGGCGCTCGGTGCGGCCGAGGCGGTGCAGATCGGCCATCAGCAGCATGTTCTCCTCGCCGGTGATGAGGTTGTCCACCGCCGAGAACTGCCCGGTCACGCCGATCGCCGCGCGCACCGCCTGCGGCTCGGCCACCAGGTCGTGCCCGGCGACGCGGGCCTCGCCGCCGTCCGCGCCGATCAGCGTCGAGAGGATCTGGACGGCGGTGGTCTTCCCGGCGCCGTTCGGCCCGAGCAGCGAGAAGACGGTGCCGGCCGGGACGCTCAGGTCGATGCCGTCCAGGACGGTCTTGTCGCCGTAGGCCTTGCGCAGCCCGCGGGCCTCGATCGCGATGTCCGGCGCGGAGCCCGCCGGGGGCTTCGGTGTGGTCGGTGTCGTCGTCATGCGGGCAAGACTGCGGGGGGCCGCATTCACGCCGGTTGCAGCGCGGTTTCAGCCCGCACGGTGCGCGGTCCCGGCCTGAAACCGCGGGGGCCGCGGGGCGCGCCCCCGCCGGGGGCCGGGCATCCGTGCGCCGCCGGGGCCGGGGCCCGGTGCCGCCGGAGGACATGACCGGGACCGTCCCGCACACACCACCCGAACCAGCCGCTTCGGCGGGGGAGTTCAGCCGACGTTGCCCAAGGCGTCTCCCGCCCGTCGCCCGCCTGCTGGATCGTCGGGGGCGCTCAGGAAGACCGGCCGAGAGGAATCCTTGCCATGCGTGACATGAGGGACACCCGCACGTCGCACCCCCGCCGCCGTACCGCGGGCGCCGCAGGCGTGGGAGGGGCGGCGCTGCTGCTGGCGGCCGCCTCCACCCTCGGGCTGACCGCCTCCCCCGCGGCGGCCGCGTCCACCACCGCCTCGGCCGGGCACGGAACGCACCTGCCCTCCGTGACCGTGCGGCGCGGCGGCCCCGAGCACACCGTGCACGTCACCGCCGACCGCAGCGGCGAGGCCGTCGTGACGCTGTCCTCACGGGCACCCGGCGTCTCGTGGGGCACGAAGGGGGCCGAATCCGCGGTCGTGTCGGCGTACGTCGACGGGCAGTACGCCACCGACATCGTCATCCCGTCCGACCAGCCGATCACCCGCGACTTCAGCCTCGGCCACCTCACCCGCGGCCGCCACACCCTCACCTTCCGCTTCGCCGCCGACCGCTCGCCCGCGGCGGCGACCCGCGCCGTCCTCGGCGGCATCGGCCTCACCGTCTACGGCGAGACGAGCGACATGGGCCTGATCCTGCGCAACGCGCCCGTCCTGTACGGCCGCAACCTCCCCGGCCTGGGAAGCCGGTTCCAGAGCAGCACCACGGACGCGCCGCTGTACGAGTACCACGAGGTGCTGCCGGCGAAGACGCCCGGCCACAAGGTCCTCCAGTACACCGTCATCTGGACCAACGAGGACGGCGGCACCAACTCCCCCGCCCTGATGGCCCGCTGGGGCCGTACGACGGACATCGAGTGGGCCTACGACGTCGAGGTGGACGCCCAGGGCAGGCCGGTGCCCGGTACCGGCGTCTACCAGGCCGCGAACCACCAGACGCTGGTCTTCGCCGGCACGTACGAGGGCGACCGGCCGCGGCTGGAGACGTGCACCTCCAACAACAACCTGTGCGACACCGTCGACGACCCGATGCGCTTCTCGCCCGCGCCCGTCCAGGAACTGCCCGCGGGCCAGCCGCGCGAGCACATGATGGACGTCAACCCGTGGCTCTACCCGGTCATGGCCCAGGAGATGACCCGCGAGGGCAAGATCGAATCGCCCTCCAGCCCCGCCACCCCCGAGCTGGGCGACCAGCGCACGTACCTCTACCTCGCCGTCGCCCACACCGCGACGCCCGCCGCCGACGCGGGCGCGGTCGGCCTGTCCGTCGGCGTACGCCTCAAGGGCGACCCGACGCTCTACCGCTCAAACCACGTCGACCCGACCTGGTCCGTCACCCGCGAGGGCACCGCCGCCACGACCGTCGAACTCCCCGCGGGCACCACGCAGTCCGACATCGCCGAGATCGTCGCCCTGCGCACGCCGGTCACCGAGACCGGTGCGAGCCTGACCGTCACCGCCGTGACCCGCGCCTTCTTCCTCCAGGACGACTACCTGCCCGGCGGCTCCTTCCTGAACTGGACCGGCTCCACCGTCCTGACCCAGGCCGCCCCCGAAGCCCCCCTCTACACCGCGGCCGGCTGAAACCCGGGCGGCGGCGGCCGATGAGTTCGGCGCCGCCGCCCGGTCCACCCTGCGACCGAGACGTACACCCCCGCAGGGAGACGCACATGACCGCCGCCGCCACCACCGCCGTCAAGGGCCCCGCGAGCTACTTCCCCTCGATCGAGAAGAAGTACGGCCGCCCGGTGGCCGAATGGCAGCAGCTCATCCGCTCCTCCCCGCTGACCCGCCACATGGAACTGGTCACCTGGCTCAAGGCCGAGCACGGCCTGGGCCACGGCCACGCCAACGCCCTCGTCGCAGCGACCCTCGCGGCGGACAGCCGCGGCTGAGCCCTCCCCGCCCTCCCGCGGAAAGCCCCGCTGTGTAACGCTCTTCCGCCCGGCGCGCACGTAGAGGTGTGCGGGCCGGAAGAGCCGCCCGCGTCGAGAGGGGAGGGCGGAGTGGAGATCTCCACACGCCGGAGGGGCGATCCCGCCGGCAGTGGCCCCGGCGGGCCACGCAGGCGCCGACGCGAACGCGACGCAACCGATGTGGCACAACTGGAGGCCTTCTACCGGCGCCACGTCGAGGACATGACGCGCTTCGTCGGCCGCCGCTTCGACGACCCGCACACCGTCGCCGACGTCGTCGCGGACGTCTTCCTGGCCGTCGTCGACTCCGGCGACGCCTACCGCAGCGCCGCCCGCGACGAGCGCGCGTGGCTGTACGGCGTCGCGCGGCACGTCGTCTCCGCCGAGTACCGCCGCAAGCACCGTGCCGACGTCCTCAACTCCCGCGTCGCCGGACGCCGTCTCCTCGGCGCGGACGACATCGCGCGGGTCGAGGACCGCATCGCCGCCGAGAACGCCGGCCGCACCGCCATCGAGGCGATGTCCGAACTGCCGCCCCGGCAGCGGGCCGTACTGGAACTCGTCGCCGTCGACCAGCTCACCGTCGCCGAGGCCGGCCGCGCGCTCGGCATGAGTTCGGTGACCGCCCGCGTCACCCTGCACCGCGCCCGCGCCCGGCTGCGCGAGGCCGCGGGGCCGCCCCCGGACGGCGCCACCCCCGCGGCCGGCGCGCCGGCCGCGTCCACCGACCTCTCCAGGAGCACGGCATGAACGACACGACGGACACGTTCGAGGACCGGCTGTGGGACGCGCTGCGCGCCGAAGCCGTTCGCCCCAGCGCGGACCTGCCCGCCGACACCTACCGCGCCCGCCCCCCGCGCCGCGCCGTCACCCCCCGCCGGGTCGGTATCGGCGTGGCCGCCGCCGCGCTCGTCGGCACGAGCCTGGCCGTCCTCCCCGGCGGGGCCGGTACCGCCTACGGTGTCGAGCCGCAGCGCGACGGCCTGGTGAAGTTCACGTACGACACGTCCGCGAAGCCGACGCAGAGCAAGAAGACGGTGACCGGACTGCGCAAGCAGCTGAAGGCGGCGGGCATCGACGTCTTCCCGGTACCGGACGGCGAGACGTTCCACGCGGTGATCATGTGCCGCACGGACATGGCCTTCCAACGCTTCTCGTCGATTCCCGACACGAGCAACTTCCGCGGAGGGGTGCTGCTGTTCGGCTCGGTGTCCGGGCGGGACGGCGTGGCCTACCTGCGGCCGGGCAAGGACCTCGTGGACATCGAGCACGTCTACTACAAGGGCAAGCTCGTCTACGGCGTGGCCATCTTCCACCGGGACGCCTGCCCTCAGCCGCCCAAGCGGCTGCACAAGGAGTAGAGCCCCCCGCCGCTGCCGGCCGGCCAGGGCGTGGGGCGCCGGAGGGGGGCGCCCCACGCCCCACGGATGCCGAGTCAGGGGTGCTGGACCTCGTACGCGGCCTGCGGCCCATGCCCGCCCGAGGAGACGTGGAGCCGCCGGACGCGGTGAGGCAGACGTTCCGGCCGGTCGCTGCCATACGGGCAGCCGCCCCGGCACGGTCACACCTGCGGCGTACTCCCGGTGCGCGGGCGGTGGCGCAGGCACGAGACGACCACCACGACCGGCCACACCGCCGTCGCCGCCGTCACCACCCGCTCGGCCACCCCCGCCGGGCCGTGCCGCTGGTTCTCCACGACGAACCACGCCGCCCCCAGCAGCATCAGCCCCGTCACCGCCCACGACGGCGCCGGCCGCAACCCCCACGGCCCGCCCGCCGGCCGCCGCCACGCCGCCAGCACCGGCCACAGCGCCAGCAGCGCGAAGCCGATCGTCACGACCGAGCCGTGCGACAGCGAACCTCCCGTCGCCGGCGCCGGGAACAACGCCAGCAGCATCGCCGCCACCCCGCCGCCCCCCAGCGCCACCCGCCCCGCGAGCGCGGCCGCCCGCAGCCCGCACGCCGTCGCCAGATGGCACAGCCCCAGCGCGAGCAGCGTCGCCGTCAGGACCCAGTAGGCCTCCTGGTTGTCGGCCGCGAGGACGCTGATCGTCTGTTTGACGGGGTTGTAGTCCGGCCCCTCCACCACCGCGGCCGTCGTCGATCCCCCGAGCAGCAGCACGGGCGCGGATCCGGACGAGAGCACCGCCCACCACGTCACATGTCCCATCGGACCACCGTAAATCGCCCCCCCGGCGGCGGCGGTGACCTTCGGCCGGAGGTGGGCCTGTCGCTCCGCCCCGTTCCCCCCGCCCCGGGGGACGCCGCTCGCGACGGGCGGTTCGCCCTTCCCCCGGCGGGAGCTGCTCGCGCCGCTCCCCGCACCCCTGACCACGGCGGCGGGCGCTGCCCGCTTGCGGTGGGGCTTCCGGCTTCCCGCCGCGGGGGATGCGCTTCGGGCGGTGCCGCCGGGGGTGCGTTTGCGGTTGACCCGCCGCGGGGGTGCCCGCGCCTGGCGGCGCCGCTTCCGTGTCTGCTTGCGGTGGGCTTGCGGATTTCCCGCCGCGGGAGTTTCCCGCGCCTGGCGGCGCGGGGTGTTCCCACCCCCACCACCCGTGCGGGATTCGATGTCGGCTGACGGCCTTCTGGTGGGGGTGCGCCGCCGTCAGGGGCGAACCGCAGTCTCTGAAGACCTCGCCCCCCACTGGCAGGCAGCCGCCGGCGAGACACCGGGAGGGGGACGATCCGGGGGTGCCCCCGCAGGAATGCGCACCCCGCCGCCCAGGCAACCCCGAAGAGGTCAGACGCGCATTCCGAGGAGGTACCCCCGGAGTGGCACCCGGCCCCACCCACCGCACGGAGTGCGCGATGCCCCGCCGGATGACCCCAGGGGCGCGAGGAACTGCGCGACCAGCCCCCACCGGCAGAAGATCGCGCCGCAAACCCCAAGCCGCACCCCGCAGCGCAAAGCCCCCGCGGCGGAGCAGCCGCAAACGCACCCCGGGCGGGCGCACCCCGAAGCGCGTGCCCCGCGGCGGGGAAGGCGCCGCCCGCGGGGGCGGGGGCGGGGGAGGGGGCCGGACGCTTCGGGGGGCGCCGAACCGTCCAGCCCCTAGCGTCGACCTATGACGCCCACTACGCACGTGCTCACCCACCCCGCGGACATCACCGCGGCCTTCGCGGACCCGGCACTGGTCCCGGTGCGGCCCCCGGGGGCCGACGGTGCCGCCGGTGCGGGGGTCGCGTGGCTGCGCGCCACTGTCGCGCGGTTCAGTTCGGGTGCGCCGCACGCGCGGCGCCGTGCTTTCGTGGAGGCCGAGCTCGCCCGGGTGCGGCCGGCTGTGCTGCGTTCGGCGGCGGCGCGGGCCCCGGAGGGGGAGTTGCGGCACCGTGTGGTGCGTACGCTCGCGGGAGTGCTGGGGATGCCGGAGCCGGACGCGGTCGCGGAGGAGGTGCTCGTGGTGTCCGGGCCCTATTTCGGTGCCGCCGACGCCGCGGCGGAGGCGGCCGCGGACGAGGCGGTGGCCCGCCTGGTGGACCGTCTGGCGCCGTCCCCGGCGGACGAGGCGGCGAGGGAGGCCGCCGCGAACCGCATCGGCCTGCTCGTCCAGGCGTGCGCGGCGACGTCCGCTCTTGTGGAGGGCGCGGCGGCGGATGAGGCCGTGCCGCTGGCCCGGGTGCTCCGCGAGGCCCCGCCGGTGGTGGAGCTGCGGCGGGTCGCGATGCGGCCGGCCCGGGTCGCGGGGCGGGTGATCGGGGCGGGCGACACCGTCGTCGCGGACCTCGCGTCGGCGCACCGCACCCATCCGGTCCCTCTGACGTTCGGTGTCCCGCCGCGCGTGTGCCCGGGCCGGGCGCATGCGCTGGCCCTGGCGGAGGGACTGCTGGGCCGCCCGCGTACTCCGTTCGCGCGCCTGCACGACGGGGCGGCGCCGCTGCTCCTGCCCAATGCCTGGGACCACGCGTCCGCGGCCCTGCTGGTGAAGCACGGTTTCCCGGCGGTCGGTACGACGAGCCTGGGGGTCGCGGCCGCCGCGGGCCTGCCGGACGGGGCGGCGGCGACGGCCGGGGAGACCCTCGCGCTGGCGCGTCGCCTCGGACGGGGCGGCTTCCTTTTCAGCGTGGACGTCGAGGGCGGCTTCAGCGACTCCCCGCAGGAGGTGGCCGAGCTGGCCGTACGGCTGTACGAGGCGGGTGCCGCGGGTGTCAATCTTGAGGACGGCCGCCCGGACGGCACTCTCGCCCCCGTCGGGCTGCACGCCGCGAAGGTTTCCGCGGTCAAGGCCGCGGCGCCGGAGCTGTTCGTGAACGCCCGTACGGACACCCACTGGCTCGGGCACCGGCGGGAGGAGACCGCCGCGCGCCTCGCGGAGTACGAACAGGCGGGCGCGGACGGCGTGTTCGTCCCCGGACTGGCGGACCCCGCCGGGATCGCTGCTCTGACGGGGACCCTCACCGTGCCGCTCAACGTCCTCTACACGCCGACCGGTCCGGCCCTTCCCGAGCTGACCGCCCTCGGCGTGCGCAGGATCAGCCTCGGCTCCCTCCTCTACCGCACCGCCCTCGCCTCGGTCCTGGCCGCGGCGACCGCCGTCCGCGACTCCCTCCCGCCCGCCGGCGCCCTCTCCTACGCCGAGGTGCAGGCGCTGGCGGCTCCCGCGCCGGACCGCGGGTGACGCCGATTGCCGTGGGGGCGGTGCGGCGCCTCAGGAGCGGGCCGCGGACAGGACGGCCGCGCGGCGGGTCTCGAAGCGGGCGGCGGAGGCGTCGAGCCGGGCCAGGTGGTCGCCGAGGTCCTGCTGCGCGCGGGCGGCCTCGCCGGTGAGGCCGGTCAGGTGCAGGACACCGGTGTACCGCAGCAGCGGCAGCAGCACCTCGTCGTGGTGGATGCGCAGGTCGTACACCCCCGCGTACGCCAGCTCGCGGGCCTGCCGGGCGAAGTTCTCGATGCCGTGGCCGGGCATCCGGAAGTCCGTGACGACGTCGCGCAGTCCGCACACGGCCGCCGCGGGGGCGATCTCTAGCAGTGCGCCGAGCAGGTTGCGGTAGAAGACCATGTGCAGGTTCTCGTCCGCGGCGATGCGCGTGAGGAGGGCCTCGCAGCGCGGATCGCCGCTGATGCGGCCGGTGTTGCGGTGCGAGATGCGGGTGGCCAGCTCCTGGAGGGCCACGTAGGCGACGGCGTGCACGGGGTCGTCCTCGTGCGGGGAGCTGAAGCCCTGCGCCATGTGGATCATGCGGGAACGTTCCAGCGCACAGGGGTCCACGCCGCGGGTGGTGAGCAGGTAGTCCCGGATTGCGGTGCCGTGGCGCCCCTCCTCGGCCGTCCACCGGCCCACCCACGTCCCCCATGCGCCGTCGCGGCCGAAGAGTGTGGCGATCTGCCGGTGGTAGCTGGGGAGGTTGTCCTCCGTGAGCAGGTTGACGACCAGCGCGGTGCGCGCCGCGCCCGGCAGCACGGAATCAGCGGGCCGCCAGGGGCGGCCGCCGAGCGGCCCGTCGTAGTCGGAGCCCTCGGACCAGGGAACGTACGCGTGCGGGAACCACTCCTTGGCCAGGGCCAGATGGCGGTTGAGGTTGGCCTCGACCACCGGTTCGAGCGCGCGGAGCACCTCGACGTGCGGCGACGCGATGTCGGACGGCATGGAACGCCTCACTTCGTGAGATACGGGGGGACAGCGGCGCGCGCACGGGCGTCCAGGCGCGCGTGCGCACGGGAAAGGGCGTGCGGCGCCCACCAGTTGAGGCGCCCGGCGAGTTTCATGACGGCCGGCACGAGCAGCGCGCGGATCACCACCGCGTCGAGCACCAGAGCGAAGGCGACGCCCACGCCGAAGAGCTTGGTCACCTCGACGCGGGAGGCGGCCATCATCGCCATCAGCGCGGACAGCACCAGCGCCGCGGTCGTCAGCAGGCCGCCGGTGCGGCTCAATCCGTGCGCCACCGCCGCGCACATGTCGCCGGACGCGCGGTACTCCTCCTGCACGCGCGACAGCAGGAAGACCTCGTAGTCGACGGTCAGCACGAAGACGATGACGCCCGCGAGCACCGGCGTGGAGATCTCCAGCCGCCCGTCCACCGTGAAGCCGCCCAGCACGGACCGCAGATGACCGTCCTGGAAGACCCACACCAGGAAGCCGAGCGTCGCGGCCAGGCTCAGCGCGGACATCGCCAGTGCCTTCAGCGGCACCAGCACGCTGCCCGTGAACACGAAGAGGAAGAACGCCAGGCACAGCGCGACGGCCGCCAGCACCCACGGCAGCCGGGAGGTGATCGCCTCCTTCGTGTCCGCCACGCTCGCCGCGAGACCGCCCACCATGACCCGCGGATCGGGTCTCTCCGCCCGCAGTGTCCCGACCAGCTCCTGCACCTGCTCCGAGTCGTACGCGCCCGCCGTGACCACCTCCGCGTACGCGCCGCCCGGTCCGGTGTGGCGGCGGACGGCCGCGGCGTCGCCGTCCACCACCCGCCCGTGCACGAGCACACCCGTGGGGCCCGTCACGCTCACGACACCCGGCAGTTCGGAGACGTCCGCGAGATAACGCGCGGCCCCGCGGCCCGCCTCCCCCGGCAGGACGAGGCGGATCGGCCGCAGCACGTGCGCGCCGAAAGCCGCGTCCGCACGCTGCGACGCGTTCTGCACGGGCGAATCCGGGGCCAGCACCCGCTCGTCGCTGATCGTCATCCGCGCCCCGAACGCGGGTGCCGCCAGCGCCCCGAGCAGCACCCCCACCACCGCGAGCCACAGCAGTGGCCGCCGCATCACCGCGTGCGCGACCCGGTGCCACGGGCTGCCGAGCCGGCGCCGCAGCGGCGCGAAGGGGTCGAAGCGGTCCAGGACTCCCCCCGTCACCAGCAGCAGCGCGGGCAGCAGCACGACCGCGCACAGCGCCGCCAGCAGCGTCACCGCGATGATCGCCACCGCCATCGACGACAGGAAGTAGAGCGGCACGAGCAGCAGCGCCGCCGCGCACGACGCGACCGTCAGCGCGGAGAACACCACCGCCCGCCCCGCCGTCCGCACCGCCGCCGCGACCGCCTCCTCGCGCGCCCGTCCCGGCACGCACTCCTCCCGGTAACGGCTCACGATCAGCAGGCAGTAGTCCACCGCCAGCCCGAAGCCGAGCGACGTCGTGAGGTTCATCGTCAGGATCGACACCGGCGCGAACGCGGCATAGACGCGCAGCACGAGCAGCGCCCCCGCCACCGCCGCACCCCCCACCGCGACCGGCAGCAGACCCGCCACCAGCGAGCCCAGCGCGGCCACCAGGATCAGCAGCGTGAGCGGCCCGCCCAGGAACTCCGCGCGCTCCACGTCGCGCCGCGTCTGCGCCACGATCTCCGTCCGCGTCGGCCCCGGCCCCGCCGCATCCAGCGTCAGCGGCCCGTGCCGGCCGGCGAACTCCCTCACCAGCCGCTCCGAGGCGTACGTCGCCCGCGTGTCGTCCCCCCGCAGCCGCACGGTGATCAGCGCCAGCTTGCCGTCCGGCGAACGCAGCCCCTCCCCCGGGGAGTTCCAGTACGCGCGCACGGCCGTCACATCCCCCGCCGCCGCCAGCCCCGCGGCGATCCGCCGCACCTCCGCGGCAGCCGCCGGCGCGTCCACCGTCCCTCCCCCCACCCGCGCCAACAGCACCAACTGCGGCTCACCCGCGCCGAAATGGGCGTCCAGCCACGCGTCGGCCGCGCCCGCCTCGGCGTTGTCCGCGACATACCCCCCGAGCGACAGGCGGTCCCCCAGACCGTACGAGCCGGCCGCGGCGATCGCCGCGAACAGCGCGGCGAGGACGACCGTGAACCACGGGCCGCGCGAAGCACGCCGGGTCCGGCGGGGGGTGTCGGGCCTTGCGCGGCCCGGCGCCGCGTGGACCTCGGTCATCGGAAACCACCCATCAGGTGGCGAAACGTACGCACTTGACGCTTCCTACCGGCGCGGCCCCCACTTTGTCGCGGCGCCACCGGAGTCGGCGCCCGCGGTCACCCGACCGGCCGCCAACGCGGTGCCCGCGAGGCCTTCTCCGGCGGTGCCCCCTGCGGTGGGGCGTGCGGCCGCCCCGCCGCGGGGCACGCCTCGGCCGGTGCCCGCCCGGGATGGGCTCGCGGCTGTCCCGCCGCGGGGAACGCACTTCGGGTTGTGCCCGCTTGGGGTGGGGCTGGCGGCTGTCCCGCCGCGGGGGACGCTTCGGGCGGTGCCCGCCCGGGGTGGGCTTGCGGCTGTCCCGCCGCCGGGGGTGCTGCGCCTGGCGGCGCCGCGCTCGGGCGGTGCCCGCCCGGGGTGGGCTCGCGGCTGTCCCGCCGCCGTGGTGCCCGCGCCTGGCGGCGCGGGGTGTTCCCACCCCCACCACCCGTGCAGATTCGACGTCGGCTGACGGCCTTCTCGTGGGGGTGCGCCGCCGT